>VGLJ01000004.1 GCA_016866775.1 Candidatus Rokuibacteriota bacterium
TGACAGCGCACCGAGCCTAGCACACGAAGTGAAGCGACGGCGGGATGGCTCTAGAGCTTCATGTGCGGGTCGAGCCAGTCCCGCAGCGCGTTGCCCACCAGGTTGATCACGAGCGTGGTGACGAAGATCGCGGCGCCCGGAAAGGCGGCGATCCACCACGAGTTCAGCATGTAGACCCGTCCTTCGCCCAGCATGTTGCCCCACGCGGGCGTGGGCGGCTGCACGCCCAGCCCGAGGAACGACAGGAACGACTCGAGGATGATGACCTGCGCCACCTGCAGGGTGGCGATCACCACCATCGGCGAGAGCACGTTCGGGAAGATCTGGCGGAACACGATGCGCGCGTGGCTCATGCCGAGCGCCCGGCCCGCGACCACGAACTCCCGCTCACGCATCGCGAGCGTCTCGGCGCGGATCACGCGGCAGTAGATCGGCCAGCCCGCCACCCCGAGCACGATGATCATGTTGACGAGGCTTGGCCCGAGCACCGCGATGACCGACAGCGCGAGCAGCACGAACGGGAACGTGAGGACCACGTTCACGATCGTCATGATCGTCCAGTCCGTTCGCCCGCCGCAGTAGCCCGCCGCGAGGCCGAGCAGCACGCCGATCGTCGTCGACACCAGCACGGCCGCGACGCCGACCAGCAGCGAGATGCGTCCGCCCCAGATGATGCGCGACAGGAGATCGCGTCCGATCTGGTCCGTGCCGAGCAGGTGGGCGGCGGTCCCGTCCATCCAGACCGGCGGGGCGAGGCGATGGCGGATGTTGACCGCGAGCGGATCCGCCGGCGCCACGAGCGGCGCGAAGATCGCGCTCGCGACGATCAGCAGCAGGATCACCGCAGCCGCGACGCCCCACTTCACGCGCCACAGGCGCCGCAGCGGGACCTGCGACGGGTCGGGCTCGCTCGTGACCGCCACGGGCCGGACACGCTCGCCTTGCGCCGTGGTCGCCATCAGGCTCCGACCCGAATCCGCGGATCGATGAGGCCCACGATCATGTCCACGAGGAAGTTCACCGCGACGATGATGAGCGCGAGCAGCACGACCGCGCACTGCACGACCGGAAAGTCCTGGTTGCGGATCGATTCCACCGTCAGCGTCGCCACGCCCGGCCACGCGAAGACGGTCTCGGTCACGATGGCGCCGCCGAGGAGCTGGCCGAACTGCAGCCCGAGCACCGTGATCACCGGGATGCACGCGTTGCGGAACGCGTGCTTGAGCACGACGAGGCGCTCGCCGACCCCTTTCGCGCGCGCGGTCTTGATGTACTCCATGTTCATGACTTCGATGAGCCCCGAGCGCACCAGCCGCATCGTGATGGGCGCGAGGAACGCGCCGAGCGTGAACGCCGGCATCAGGAAGTGCTGCCACGTGCCGTAGCCCGAGGCGGGCAAGAGCCTGAGCCGCACCGCGAACACGATGATCAGCATGATGCCGAGCCAGAAGATCGGCATCGCCTGGCCGGCGACCGCGACCGTCGTGCAGAGGTTGTCCACGATGGAGTGACGCCGCAGCGCCGCCAGCGTGCCGAGCGGCAGCGCGATCAGCATCGCCACGCCGAGGCCGGCGAGCGTGAGATAGATCGTCGGCGGCATCCGCTCGAGCACGAGCCCGAACGCGGGCACGTCGCCGTACCACGACTTGCCGAAGTCGCCCCGCACGGCGCGGCTGGCGAACTTCCAGTACTGCACCCACACCGGCTGGTCGAGGCCGAGCACCTTCCGGATGCGCTCGTGCTCCTCCTTCGGGGCGGTCTCCGGGACCATGAGCACGACGGGGTCGCCGATCACGTGGAGGATGGAGAACGCGAGGATCGAGATGCCGACGATGACGACGACGAGCTGGACGAGCTGGCGGCCGAGATAGCGCCTCATCCCGCTGCCTCGGCCGCCTTTCTGTCTCCTCTTACTTCTTGCGCGGCTTGGCCACGAACATCCGGTCGATCTCGTCGCGCGGCGCCTCGTAGTCCACGCGGTTCGACACGCCCCACACGCCGCGCAGGCCCCACTTGTAGATGTAGGCGGCGTCGTCGTGAATCATCTTCTGCGCCTTCGCGTAGATCTCCGCGCGCTTCTTCGGGTCGAGGGTGGAGCGGCCCTGCAGCACGAGATCGTCGAACGCCTTGTTGCAGTAGTAGCTGTAGGCCTGGCCGCACGTCATAGTGTCGAACAGGATCGCGTCGGCGTCGAAGATCGAGTAGTAGCCCCACGACCACTCGAACATCGGGCCGCCCTTGCCGTCCTTCACGAGGGTGACGAACGGGTTGACGTCGCCGATGTAGTGCTTCTTGGTCTTGATGCCGATCTTGGCGAGATCCGACGAGATCGCCTCCGACGTCTGCGGCAGCGCGGGCTCGACGATGGGCGCCGTCTGGAGGAAGCGCACCTCGAACCCGTTCGGGAAGCCGGCCTCGGCCATCAGCTTCTTGGCGCGCTCCAGGTCCTGCTTGAACGGCTTGATGCTCGCGTCGTACCCGAACGCCATCGGGTTGACCGCGGTCGCGGTGCGGTCGGCGAGCCCGTTGAGCACGTGCTTGATGATCCCGTCCATGTCGGCGGCGAGGTTCGCGGCCTGGCGGACCCGCTTGTCCTTGAACGGGTTGTCGCCGCTGCGGCCCGCCTGGTCGAGCTGCAAGAACGCGGTGCGCAGGATCGGCGAGGTGGTGGTCCGCGACGTGCCCGACTTGTTGATCACGTCCATCTGGTCCGGCGGGACCGCCTTGATGACGTCGACGCCGCCGGAGAGGAGCTCGGCGATCTGTGTCGCCTGCTCCGGGATGATGCGGAGCTTCATGTGCTTGAATGCCGGCTTCGTGCCCCAGTAGTCCTCGTTGCGGATGAGGACGTGCTCCTGCTTCTTGCTCCACTTCACGAGCTTGTAGGGCCCGGTGCCGATCGGGTTCTCCTGCATCCACTCGTGGCTCTTCTCCTTCATCACCTTCTCGGACTGCATCACGAGCGCGGTGAGCCGCTCCGCGAAGAGCGGATAGGGGCCGTCCGTCTTGAAGCGGACGGTGTGGTCGTCGAGGATCTCGACGCTCTTGATCTTGAGGTGGTTGCCCCGCGCGGTCAGCTTCTTCTCCGGATCGAGCACGCGGTCGAACGAGGCCTTGACGTCCTTGGCGGTGAAGGGCGAGCCGTCGTGGAACTTCACGCCGGTGCGCAGCTTGACTTCCCACGTCGTGTCGTCGAGCGCCTTCCACGAGGTCGCGAGGCTCGGCCCGACCTTGCCGGTCTTGAGGTCGCGCGCGGCGAGGTGGTCGAACACGTGGTAGCCCATGATGATCGACTCGCGCAGCACCGAATTCGGCGGATCCCAGTTCGGCAGGTCGCTCTGGACCGCGTAGATGATGGTCTCGTCCCGCGTCTGCGCGACGGCGACGATCGGGAGCAGCAGGATGAGGACGACGGCGAGCGTGAACGGCCAGCGATGGGCCATGGATTCCTCCTGGCGAGCGATCGATACGGCCGCGGAAGTAACGGAATCTTGGGCCACTGCGCCGGACCTGTCAAGGTTGACGGGTAGAATGCTGGGAGCCCATGGCGAAGTTTTCGATCGAGCGGTTTCCCGCCGGGTTCTTCGACGTCAGCCAGGACCTCGCGGGTGAGCTGCCGCTCGACCTCATCGATGATTGGACCCACGGCGATCGCTCGCGCGAGGCCGCGCTCCGGCTGCTCTCCGCGCACCTGGTCAGCGGGGCGGTCGTCTCCACGGACGCGGCCGGCCTCACGTCGCTCAGCCGCAGGCGCTCCGTGATCGAGATCCTCGCGCTGCTCGATCAGCCGAAGCAGATCGTCTCCGAGTGCGGCAGGGCGATCGGCGGCGACGCGATCGGCGTCTGGGCGGCCGACAACACCCAGATGCTCTATCGGGGCGTGGAGCCGTCGCGCGTGCTGTCGGCCCTGCTCGAGACCCGGGACCGCATCCGGCACGACTGCGAGGTGCAGGTGGGCTTCTGCGTGCACACCGGATCGTTCTTCCGGCTCGGCGGCGGTCTCTACGGGAACGATGCGGATCGTGTGGAGCGGCTCGCCGAGGTGTCCACGCGAGGCGGCGAGGTCATCGTGACGGACACGTTCTTGAAGACGCTCGGCGATGGCACTCCGTTTGCCGTGGCCGAGCGCGCCGACCTGCCGGGCGGCGACCGCGCGTGGACCGTGACCGACGGCCCGCGCATGGCCGAGCTTCGGGCGGCCGACGGGCGCTATCCGTATCCGTACTCGCGGGAATTCTTCGACGAGCTGCGCCGGCTCCGTCCGCCGATCGACGCGGCCGAGCTGCGGAGGCTGCACGAGCGCTTCGCGCAGACGCGGACCGTCGTCCTGGTCGAGCACGAGCGCGAGGAGCCGGACGTTCCCGAGATCGCCGTGCTCAACGACCTCGCGCTCTCGGCGGCGATGACGAAAGTCGGCGCCGACCTCTTGCGCGAGACCGGCGGAACGGAGATCAAGACGATCGGCAACCTCGGCATCTACACGTTCGTCGACCCGCCCGCCGCGGTCGCGTTCGCGCGCCGCTTCCGCGCGCTCTTCCAGGCCCAGGGCGTCGCGGTGCGGATCGGCATCGATCGCGGCGAGGTCCTCGTGTTCGATCTTCCCGCCGGCGGCGAGGACATCGCGGGGATGCCGGTGAACGTCGCGTCGAAGATCGCTCAGGACACGGGCCAGTTCGGCCGCGTCTATCTCACCGAGAGCGTGGCGGGCCTCGCCGGCGCGACGGGCCTCGAGCGCCTGACCGTGCGGATCGCCGGCGTCGACGCGACCGTGCTCGTAGACTGACGCCCAGGAGGATAGCCATGGCGACGCACTCGAAGACCGATCACGCGGTGAAGCGGAAGCGCCGGCACGGACGCCGGCGGCGCGAGGCCGACCTCAAGAAGGCCCGGCTCGCCGCGGCAGGGAAGCCTATCCCTGAGAACCCCCGGCGATGGCAGGGCTATGCGCGGTAACGACTGACGCCCGGGCGGCGTCGTCCACCGGATAGGGGTGCGCGCTCGAGAAGTAGTCGACGAGCCGCCCCTCGAACTCGATGAGCACCCGCGAGCACGTGATGCCGTGGGTCGCCATCTCGCGCACGATGTCGCACGCGCGCCAGTGCGTGGGGATGATGACGACGTCCACGGGATGCGTCGAGAGCCAGTCACGAAAGCGAATCTCCTGACCGGTGCCGGGGACGAACGTCCCGACCTTGTCCCGATCGGAGTCGACCACGAGCGGGAATCGTTCCGCGTCGGCGCCGGCCTGGCCCATGAACGCCGCCGATGTTCCGCTCCCTCCCCACACGGCCACCGTCTCGCCCGTCTCGGCGAGGTCCCGAAGCTCCGCGCGCAGAGTGTCGCGCGCGCGCGCGGCACGGTCGCGGAAGCCGAGCGCCGCGGTCGCGTGCGCGAGCTGCGGCGGACGAGCGCTGAGACGCACGAGCGCGTAGACCACTTCGCGGTCGTACCCGTGACCCAGATGCTCGATGGTGCAGCCGCAGCGCGCCAGCATCCGCCGGAAGGAGTCGGTCGTGAAGTGGGAGTTGTGCTCGTAATAGAAATCGAACGTGCGGCCCGTCGCGAGCGCCCGGTCGATGCACGGGACCTCGACGAACAACGCGGGCGAGAAGCCGGCCCACGCGGCGGCGAACGAGAGCTGCTGGATGAAGCCGACGGGGTTCGTGAGGTGCTCCAGCACGTGGCGGCTGACGATGAGGTCCGGCTTCAGCCCCGCGAGATCGCGTGCGGGTACGAACAGGCCCGGACGGAGGTCGACCTGCTCGCGGGCTGACGTCGTGGCGCCGTGAGGATCGAAGCCCATGTATCGCCCTTCGGGCCGGGCGGCTGCCAGCGCGTTCAGGAAATGCCCGTCGCCATGCCCGATCTCGATGACGACCGGTGCGGGCGGCAGGCGATCGAGCAGGACCTGCCGGGTCGTCTCGAGATGCTGCGACCAGCCCGGCGCGCGATTGAACATGAGGTTGGGCTTCGTGGAGTACGGGACCGCGCGATAGTCGAACGCGGCGTTGAACACGTGGCCGCACTCGACGCAGCGCACGAAGTCGAGCGGCAACCGTTCCATCGCGTGCGCTTCCTCGGCGCTGCCCGGCCAGCCGAGCGTGGCGAGCGGCTGCGCGCCGCCGTCGAAGAACGACACGGCGACCTGATGCGCGCACGCGGGGCACGGCACCTCGCGGAGTCCCGCGGGCCCGAGCGGCGGACGGGTCATGCCGCGACCGCCTGCTCGAGGAACGTCTGCAGCTCTTCGACGGCCCGCAGGTCCTCGAAGAGGTGGCCGCTCGTGGCGAGGATGCGCGCGCTGACGCCGTCGCGGAATGCGCGATCGTTGGCGAGGCGCACCGCCCGCTCCGCATACGCATCCGCGCTGTCGACCACGCAATCCATGACATCCCGCTGGCGATAGCAGGCGGCGGTGACCCGACCGCGCATGAACGCTCCGGGCCACGTCACGATGGGGACGCCGAGCGCGAGCGCCTCGTACGTCGAATTGCCGCCGCCGAAGTGCACCGGATCGAGCATCACGTCGGCCACACGCCGCAGATCCATGAAGCGCCGCTCCGGCATCCGAGGCAGGAGGGCAGATGCGGCGCCGGCATCGCGAACGAGCGGCGCGAGGCGCGCGAGCAGGACTTCGTGCCAGTGGCGGGACAATCCGTCGAGCAGCACGAACCGGCCTCGTGGATCGCGGCGGAGAATGTCGGCGACGATCGCATCGAAGTCCGGGTGCAGCTTGAACAGCGACTGCGGGCACACGTAGAGGACGTCGCGGTCATCGAAGCCGAACTCGCGCTTGTCCGCGTTGCCGGCCGGCGCTTGGGGCCGGTAGTAGTACGCGGGAAGCCTCGAGAGCCGCACGAGCCGCTCGGTGTAGTGCGCGTCGGCGCCCTCGGGCTCGAGGCTCTCGCTCGAGATGTAGTAGTCGATGTTCGGGAGCCCGGTCGTCACGGGATGGCCCCAGGTCACGCATTGCACCGGAGCCAGGCGCGCGTACGCGAGGAAGTAGGCGAGCCGGGACATGCCCACGTCCGGGTAGAGCAGGATGTCGAGCGCCTCCGCTTCGACCGCTCGCCGCGCCTCCCCGAGGCGGCGCGGGAGGCGACTGACGCGGTCGGCGGCGGCAACGATGCCGGGGGGCGTGCCGTCGGAAAAGTCTCGCGTCGTGAAGGCGACGATCTCGAAGCGGTCGTGCGCGAGACGCTCGATGAGCCCGCGGGTCAGCTTGTCGACGGTGTGGTCGCCCGCGTAGCTCGACATCACGCCGAGCCGGATCCGGCGGCCCTGGCGCGTGACCGGCGCGCGGCGGTGCGCAGCCGTGTACGCCAGCGACGGCGACATCGTGAGACAGACCGCCGCCAGCTTTTGCTGGAGCTCGATGTCGTTCTGGCCGTGATAGGCGAGGAAGAAGTTCGCGACGAGCGGCGGCGGGGTGTCGAAGTCGGCGGCGGGCGGCGTGGAGCCGGCGAGCCTGTCGAGGTTTGCCGCGACGCGCGCTCGATCCGCCGCGATCGCGTCGCGTGACGCCGGGATGACCGCCAGCGCGGTCGCCATCGTGATCTCGCGCGCCGGGTCGTAGCGAAGCTGGTTCGCCCGGCGCTGGCTCGCGATCGCGGCCTCGTGCCGGCCCTGCATCTGCAGCGCCTCGGCGAGATTGTGATAGGCGTCGGCGAGCGGCAGGAGCTTCGTCGCGCGCTCGAAGCCGGCGACCGCCTCGTCGAAGCGACCGCGCTGGAGCATGATCGCGCCGAGGTTGTTGTGCGCGACCGCGAAGCTCCCATCGATCTCGAGGGCCTTGACGTACACGGCCGCGGCTTCGTCGAGCTGGCCCTGACGCTGCAGCGCGCTGCCGCGGTTCGTCAGCAGCTCGGCCGAGCCCGGATCGAGCGAGACGGCGTGCTGATAGTGCGCGAGCGCGTCGTCGTGCTTGCCCTGCGCGGAGAGCGTGTTCGCGAGGTTGTTCCAGGCGGCGACGAAGCCCCGGTCGCGCTCGATCGCCGCGCGATAGCACAGCACGGCCATGTCGAGCTTGCCCAGCGCCTGCAACGTGTTGCCGAGATTGTTGTGCGTGATCGCGAAGTCGGGCGCCATCGCGGCGGCCTCGAGGAACACCTTGACGGCCGCGTCGTATTCCCCGCGCTCGTGGAGGGCGACGCCACGCTGGTTTTCGGCGGTGACCGAGGCCACGACGGGATCGTCGCCAGGCCGGGGGCGGGCCGGGCGCCGCTTCGCCTCGAGGACGGCGGCGCGGCGCCGCTCATGACGGTTCATCGCGCGATCGAAACGCACGCGTCGTGCCACGCCACGCCGGATGAAAGCGGCCTGAATGCTGGGCTTTTCACGGGTTGCCGGCCGCGGCGGGGACGAGGCGCTAGGCACGATCTTCCCAGCGCCCGACCCTCCCGGGCGGCGCGCGGGCGACCTTGCCCGGGCCGTCCGGCCGTGCTATCCGTTCGGCGTGGCCGCGACACGTGACCCCGCGCGTGTGCTGGTCGTCGACGATGACGAGCCGAAGCGTGACTTGCTGTCGCGGCGGCTCCAGCAGCAGGGACACACCGTCGACGAGGCGGCCGATGGCGAGCAGGCGCTGAGCATCCTCACGCAGCGGCCCTACGACCTCGTCCTCCTCGACATCGTCATGCCGAAGCTCGACGGCTACGGCGTCCTCGCACGGATGAGAGCCGACGACCGCCTCCGCCACGTGCCCGTGATCGTGATCTCGTCGCTGGGCGAGGTCGAAGCCATCACCCGGTGCCTCGACATGGGCGCCGACGACTACGTCACGAAGCCCTTCAACGTGGCGCTGCTCCGGGCGCGCGTCGACGGGTGCCTGACGAAGAAGCGGATGCGCGACCACGAGCAGGCGTATACGCGCGAGCTCGTCGGCTTCAACGAGACGCTGACCGAGCGGCTCACGGCGCTCTCCGACGTGTCCGTCGCCATCAACTCGCTCCACGTGGACGTGGTGCTCGAGCAGATCCTCGACCTCAAGCAGGTCATGACCGCCGAGGCGAGCTCGCTGCTGGTGCTCGACACGGAGATCGGGAAGCTGCCGTTCCACGTCGCCGCGGCGAAGCCGGCGCCGCCCTGAAGTCCGTGACGGTCGAGCTCGGCCAGGGGATTGCCGGGTATGTCGCGCAGACGGGTGAGCCGGTGCTCATTCCGGACGCCTACCAGGATCCGCGGTTCGATCCGTCGTACGACAAGCGGACCGGGTTCCGCACGCGGTCCATCCTCACCGTGCCGATCCGGATCAAGAACGAGGTCGAGGGCGTGGTGCAGGTCATCAACAAGCGGGGCGACGCCCGGTTCGATCAGGACGATCTCAAGCTCTTCCAGTCGTTCGCGGGCATGGCGAGCGCGTCCCTCGAGAACGCCCGGCTCTTCGAGCAGACGAAACAGCAGGCCGAGGACCCGCGCGCCGCGCTCGAGGCCGAGCGGCGGCTCTCCATCGAGAAGGAAAAAAATGGGGGCGTACATCCCCAAGCAGCTCGTCGACGACATCTCGCGCAACCGCGAGCAGAAGCTCGCACTCGGCGGCAAGCTGGTGCGCGGCACGATCCTCTTCTCCGACATCCGCGGCTTCACGCGGCTCTCGGAGAACATGGAGCCGCAGGCCGTCGTCTCGTTCCTGAACGAGTACATGACGGCGATGACGACGATCATCGAGGACGAGGGCGGCATCGTCGACAAGTTCATCGGCGACGGAATCATGGCCGAGTTCCTGCCCACCACCGCCGACGACAATCACGCGCTGCGCGCGGTGCGCGCGGGCGTTCGCATGCAGCAGCGCCTCGGCGAGCTCGAGCGCGCCTGGCGCACGACGCGGCCGGAGCTGACCGGCATCCCGTGCCGCGTGGGGATCAACACGGGCGAAGTGGTCTCCGGCAACATCGGCTCCCAGACGCGCATGGACTACACGGTCATCGGCGACAACGTGAACCTGACGTCGCGGATCGAGTCGAACGGCCGCGGCGGCGAAGTCCACCTGAGCGAGTCGACCTGCCTGGAAGTGAAGGGCCAGGTCACCGCCGTCCGGCTGGATCCGATCCAGGTGAAGAACCGCGTCCAGCCCGTCCAGGTCTACGCCATCAAGGTCAACGCGCCGGACTGAGCGGCACCGTCCTTGCTGCCCCGTCCTTCGTAGGGAGGACGGTCCCCATGAAGACGTTTTTGGCAGCCCTCGTTGCCGGGCTGACGCTGAGCGCGATGCCCGCTCTCGCGCAAGATCGCGACAAGGCGATCGAAGAGCCGGCCAAGCTGAATGGCGAGGCCGCCAAGCCGAGCGGCGAGCCGAGCGCGTCGCCGACGACCGGCGGCGACACGAAGCCGTCGGCGGTCGATCCCGCCGAGGCCACGAAGACCGGCGCCAATGCGGGCGAAGGCGCGTCGTACAACCGCAGCAGCGAGAAGGGCGACTCGGCCACGCCGAAGGACGATTCGAAGAAGACCAAGTAAGATCGGCGGGTGCCGACCGCGATCCGCGACACCACCGTCGTCACCTCCGACGCCGCCCGTACCGTTCACCACGAAGCGGCGATCGTCGTCGACGGCGATCGCATCGCCGCAATCGGCCCGACCGCCGAGATCGATCGTCGCTTTCCCCACGCCGAGCGTGTCGACGGGCGCGGCAAGGCGGTGCTCCCCGGGCTCGTCAACTGCCACACGCATCTGACCCTCACCGTCGCGCGCGGCGTCCAGGAAGACTTCGGCTTTCCGTCGACGCTGCGGTTTCCGACGACGGTGCAGGCGATGCTGAGCGCGGAAGAGAACGCGGTGTTCGCGATGCTCGGCGCGCTGGAGTGCCTGCGCGGCGGCAACACCACGATGCTCGAGATCAGCACCCGCGTCCCCGACTATGCGCAGCTCGTCGCGGGGACCGGGCTCCGCGCCGTCTTCGGGCAGAGCGCGAGCGACCTCGAGCCGGCGGGCATCCGGGAGAACCGCTTCGTCTACTCGCCGGCGCTCGCGGAGAAGACGCTGCGCGGCGTCGACGACGTGATCTCGACCTGGCACGGCGCGGAGAAGGGGCGTGTCACCTGCGTGGTCGCGGCGCACGCGCCCGAGGCGTGCTCGCCGGAGCTGCTCCGCGCGGCACGCGCGCTCGCGGAGCGGCGTGACGTCGGTACCACCATCCACCTCGACCAGAGTCACTGGGAGGTGGAGTCGGTGACGAAGGTCCGCGGCGTGCGACCGGCCGAGTACCTCTTCCAGCACGACTTTCTGTCGCCGCGCCTCGTCGCCGCGCATTGCCGGTTCATGACGCCGGGCGAGGTGTCGCATCTCGGCCGCAGCCGCGCGTCCGTGTCGCACAACGCCGCGATGGCCGCGCGCCGCGCGGCGGCGCCGCCGATCCAGGCGCTCGCCGCCGCCGGCTGCACCATCGCGATGGGCACCGACAACATGGCGCACGACATGCTCGAGTCGATGCGGACCGGTTTGTTCGTCGAGCGCATCGCGCGGCAGGATGCCGAGCGACCGTGGCCTGAGGACGTGCTGGAGTGGGCGACGCGCAACGGCGCCGCCGCGCTCGGCCTGGGCGCCGACGTCGGCAGCCTGGAGATCGGCAAGAAGGCCGATCTGATCGTGCTGGATGCGCGGCGTCCGCACCTCGTGCCGGCGCTGCGGATCGTGTCAGCGTGGATCCACAACGGGCAGGCGAGTGACGTCGAATCGGTGATGGTCGACGGCCGCTGGCTGATGCGCGATCGCAAGGTGCTCACGATCGACGAGGCCGACGTCGTCACGCGCGCGGAGGCGATCGGCCGCCGCGTCTGGCGCGAGCTGGTCGACCGCCACCCGAACGTGCCGTTCCCGATCAGGCTCCCGTCCTGCTAGACATCCTCTTCGAGGACGACGCGCTGCTCTTCGTGAACAAGCCCGCCGGCATCGTCGTCCAGCAGCGGATGCACCATCCCGACGAGCCGTACCTCCACGCCGACGTGGAGCGCCACACCTCGCCCGCGTATCTCCTGCAGCGGCTCGATCGGGGGACGAGCGGGGTGATGTTCTTCTCCAAGCGCGAGGACGTGAACGCGCGCCTCACGCGGCAGTTCCAGCGCAAGCGGATCGAGAAACGCTACGTCGCGATCTGCGAGGGCGCGCTCGCGGCGCCGCGCACGGTCGACGCGCCGATCGCGCGGACGGGCGCGATCACGTTCGGCGTGCGCGAGGGCGGCGGGCGGGCGATCACGCACGTACGGCCCGTGCACGCGACCCCCCGTGGCTCGCTGCTCGAGCTCACGCTCGAAACGGGGCGCACGCACCAGATCCGCGTGCACCTGAGCGCCATCGGCCATCCGCTCGCCGGCGACTGGCTCTACGGCGCCCGCAACGCCGCGCGCCCGATGCTCCACGCCGCCGAGATCGCGATGACGCATCCGCTCACCAACGAGCCGCTGCGCGTGGCGGCGCCGCTTCCCGACGACTTCGTGGAGGAGGCCAGGGGCCGGGGAATCCGCGTTGCGTGACGGGCCGGAGTCCGCCTACGCCTGGAACCGGCTCTTCGCCGCGCTGCTGACCTCCGCGATCGGCGGCGTCGGCATGTGGTCGGTGATCGTCGCGCTGCCGGCGGTGCAGGCGGAGTTCGGCGTCGCGCGCTCCGCCGCGACGCTGCCCTACACGCTCACGATGATCAGCTTCGGCTTCGGCGGCATCCTGATGGGCCGCCTGTCCGACCGCTTCGGCATCCTCGTTCCCGTGGTGGGCGGCGCCGTGACGCTCGGACTCGGTTATGCCGTCGCGAGCCAGGCGACGAGTCTCTGGCAGTTCATCCTGCTCCAGGGCGTGCTGATCGGCGCCGCCAGCTCCGCGACGTTCGCGCCGATCATCGCCGACACGTCGCTGTGGTTCACGCGCCGGCGCGGCATCGCGGTCGCGATCATCGCGAGCGGGAGCTACCTCGCGGGCACGGCGTGGCCGCCGGTCGTCCAGCACTTCATCGACGCCGTCGGCTGGCGGCGCACCTATCTCGGCATCGCGGTGTTCTGCGTCGCGACCATGGTGCCGCTCGCGCTGCTCGCGCTCCGGCGGCGCTCGCCGCTGACCGACACCGCGTCCACGACGTCGCAGCGCGTGACGCGAGCCCCGCGGCCGCTCGGCATGTCACCGTCGGCGCTGCAGACGCTCCTGGTGATCGCGGGGCTGAGCTGCTGCGTGGCGATGTCGATGCCGCAGGTCCACATCGTCGCGTACTGCGGCGACCTCGGGCACGGCGCGGCGCGGGGCGCGCAGATGCTGTCGCTGATGCTGGGCTTCGGCGTCGTGAGCCGGCTCGCGTCGGGGTGGATCTGCGACCACATCGGCGGGCGGCGCACGCTGCTGCTGGGCTCGAGCCTGCAAACGCTCGCGCTCGTGCTCTTCCTGCCGTTCGACGGCCTCGGGTCGCTCTACGTCCTGTCGACGCTGTTCGGCCTGTCGCAGGGCGGGATCGTGCCGTCGTACGCGGTGATCGTGCGCGAGTTCTTCCCTCCGGGCGAGGCGGGCGTGCGCGTCGCCACCGTGCTGATGGCGACCGTGTTCGGGATGGCGCTCGGCGGCTGGATGTCCGGCGTGCTCTTCGACGCGACCGGCTCCTACCAGGCCGCGTTCGTCAACGGCATCCTGTGGAACCTGCTGAACGTCGCCATCGCGGTCGGACTGCTGCGACGGCCGGCGCGGCCGATCGAAGTGGCGAGCTGACGCGCTTCAGCGCCGCGGCGGGAATTTCGGGGCGGAGCGCTCTTCCGGCTTCGCGCAGGGCGTGGCGCGGCCGGCGACGAGCGCCGCGCGCGCCTCCCCGAGGAGCGTACGCGTCGACGGGGCCAGCGCGCCCGGGAGCACGAGGTCGACGCCGCCGTTGGCGAGGCGCATCACGAGCGTGCCCCCGGTGAACGACTGCCTGCGGAGATCCGCCACCGCGGTCTCCACCGCGCGATCGAGGCGCTTGCGCATCGACGTGACGACGGTCCCCGGCGCCAGGAGGCTCTGGTCGGCGTCGACACCGATGGCTTTCAGCTTCGCCGCGCGCGCGGCCTCGATCACCCCGAGGCCCGAGGCGCCGGCGGCGGCGTACAGCACGTCGACGCCCTTCTGCACGATCAGCTCGCGCGCCAGCTCGGCGCCCATCGCGGGGTTCGCGAAGGCCTCCGGCGTGGCGCCGACGTAGACGGCGTACCCGCGCACCTCGCGCCCCAGCTCCCTGGCCGCCCATCGCACGCCGCTTTCGTAGCCGCACTCGAACGCGCGGATGATCGGCATGTCCATGCCGCCCACGAAGCCGACCTTGGCGCGCTTCGACTCGGCCGCGGCGGCGACGCCGGCGAGGAAGCTGCCTTCGTCGGCGCGGAACGTCACTGCTCGCACGTTCGGCAGACCGGCGAGCTCGGCGTCGAGGAGCAGGAATCGTCGCGCGGGGTGACGCGCGGCCGCGCTGCGGAACGGCTCCGCGTAGAGGAAGCCGACGCCGATGATGAGGTCGGCGCCGGCCGTCGCGAGCTCGTCGATGGCGGCGCCGTACGCGTCCGCCGCCGGCGCCGCGCGCTCGAGCACCTTCACGCGGGCCTGCTTGCTGGCGGCCGCCAACCCGTCGAGCGCGTTGTCGTTGAAGCCCCTGTCACCCCGTCCGCTCGGGCCGAGCAGGATGCCGATCGTCGGCTCGTGCGGGGCCGGCTGCGCGCGCACGGGGCGGTCGTCGCCAAGTGTGCTGACGAGCAGGCACGCGAGCAGCACGAGCCCGCGTCGCGACATGACGACTCGCCTCACGTCCTCAGCTTCGCCAGCGCCGCGGCCTTCCGCTGCTCCGTCGCCGCGACGGCGCGTGCGCGTTCCAGGATGACGAGTGCTCGCTTGTAGACCGGCACGTCGACCATCTTGCCGTCGAGGTTCACCGACGCCGTGCCCTTGGAGACACCTTCCTCGAACGCTTCGACCACGCGGCGGGCGTACTCGGCCTTCGCGGGACCCGGAGTGAAGACGCGGTTGAGCACGGTCACCTGGTCCGGGTGGATGCAGCCCGCGCCCTCGCAGCCGAGCTGCCGCGCGCGCTCGGCCGCGGCTTCGAACGTCGCGAGATCGCGGAAGCTCGCGATGCTGCCGACGAGGCCGGTGGCTTCGATGCCCGCGGCCTTGCAGACCGCCACCACGTACGACACCGGGAAGTGCAGCTCGGTGCCGTCGGCCGAGGGCTCGACGCCGAGTGCCAGGCAGTAGTCCTCGACGCCCACGCTCATGCTGCGCACGCGCGGGCTCGCGACCGCGAGCTCGCGCGCCGCGAGCAGGCCGACCGGCGTTTCGAGCGCGAGCGTGAAGCGGACGTGGCCGGGCGTCAGGCCGCGCTCGCGCTCGAGACGCTCGACGCGCGCCGCGAGATCGCGAATCTGCTCCGCCGACTCCGCCTTGGGGATGCTGAGGTTGTCGAGGCCCGGCTGGATGGCGGCGTCGACGTCGTCGTGGAGCAGGCCGTGCTCGTTGTTGACGCGCACCGCGACCTCCGCGCCGCCGCGCGCGGCGACGGGAATCGCGTCCTTCACGAGCGTCCGCGCGTGCGCTTTCTCCGCCGTCGGGACGGAGTCCTCGAGGTCGAGCACGATCGCGTCGGCGTTGCGCGTGTACGCGCGGTCCACGAAGCGCGGCTGGTTGACGGGCAGGATCAGCGACGAGCGGCGGGCAAAGGTGGTCATGGCTGTGCATGATAGAGCCATGCCGATCCCGAAAGCGCGATTCGATCCGACGGCCGAAGGGCCGCTCCGTGGTGTGCGCGTGCTCGACTTCTCGCGGCTGGTCGCCGGCAACATGGTGAGCCTGCAGCTCGCCGACCTCGGCGCCGAAGTGGTGAAGGTGGAAGCGCCGGGCCGCGGCGACACGCTGCGCGACTGGCGCGAGAAGGGCCTGAGCGTCCACTGGAAGGTCTACGCGCGGAACAAGAAGAGCATCACGCTCGATCTGAAAGCGCCGGAGGCGCCCGCGATCATCCTCGACCTCGTCGCGCACTTCGACGTGATGATCGAGAGCTTCCGCTACCGCTACCTCGAGAAGCTCGGCGTCGGGCCCGATCGGCTGCACGAGCGGAACCCGAAGCTCGTGCTCGTCCGCGTCTCGGGCTTCGGTCAGACGGGCCCGTACGCGAAGCGCCCGGGGTTCGGCACGCTCGTCGAGGCGATGTCGGGCTTCGCCTCGCGCAACGGCTTCGAGGATCGCGAGCCCGTGCTGCCGCCGCTCGCGATGGCGGACATGATCGCCGGCCTCTACGGCGCGCTGGCGACGGTCGTCGCGGTGCGCGACATCGAGAAGAACGGCGGCGGCGGCCAGGTCGTCGACCTCAGCCTGCTCGACTCGATCTTCTCCATCCTCGGGCCCGAGGCGGCGATTCACCGGCTCTCCGGCAAGATCCGGGCGCGGGTCGGCAGCGCGTCGGAATCGACGTCGCCGCGCAACGTCTACGCGACGAAGGACGGCGGGTGGGTGGCGATCTCCGCGTCGACCCAGTCGATGACCGAGCGCCTCTTCGCGGCGATCGGCCGGGGCGATCTCAACTCCGACCCGCGCTTCAAGACGAACGCGGAGCGGATCAAGCGCCGCGCGGAGGTCGACGCGATCGTCGGCGACTTCATCGCCAAGCGCACGCTCGCGGAGAACGTCACGTTCTTCGAGGACCAGGGTGTGACGGCGGGGCCCGTCTACGACATCGCGCAGTTCCTCGAGGATCCTCACGTGCAAGAGCGCGGGATCGTGGTCGACGCGCCGGACGAGGAGATGGGCGAGGTGCCGATGCACGCGCCGGTGCCGAAGCTGAGCCGCACGCCGGGCGTGCTGCGGACGCCGGCGCCGACGGTCGGTCAGCACAACGACGAGATCTACGGCCGGATCGGCTATTCCGGCGAGCGCCGCGCCGACCTGCGTCGGCGCGGCGTCATCTGAGACCTAGCTGCCGGCCTGCCAGCGGCGAATGATCTCCGCCAGCCCGCCCGCGTAGAGCCAGATGCCGACGGCGGCCCACCGCGTGATGACGGCCAGTGGGAGCAGCACCATGTTGATCCGGCCGATGTGGAACTCCGGATGGAGTCGCGTGTTGTTGATCCGCATGATCTGGATGCAACCGATGCCCTGATTGATCAGATACATGACGGAGCCGGCCAGCCAGATGATGAACGGCGAGGTCTGCAGCACCATCCACAGGCCGGCGAGGACCGCCACGGTCACGACGACGAAGTACCAGAAGCGATACGGCCGGTCGCGAAGACCGGACGGCAGGATGTTGTGGAAGACCCGGTGCAGCCGGCCCTTCCGCAACCGCGTGGTCGCGATCGCGTCACACGTCGTGCGGCCGATGAACGTGTCGTAGATCGGGAACTGCGCGTCGTAGAGGGTGACCATGATGAACAGCAGCATCAGCCAGCCGGCCATCCCTCCGAGGACGCCTCCGGCCACCGTCGCCATCTGCACGGCGACCTCCGCGCCGGCGGGGACCTTGCCCGTCTTGAGGAATCCTTCGTGGAGGTACGCGTATCCGGCGACGGAGTAGAGGTAGACCATGAGGATGCCGCCGATGAGCGCCCACCAGAGGAACAGGCCGTAGCCGCCGAGCTTCACCCACTGGTGCATCTTGCGGCGCTCGCCGGCGTCGTTCGTGTCCCACCGCAGCTCCTCGACGGTCACGTTCTCGGGGGGCCGCAGCGGCCCCGTGACCTGGCCGGCGAACTTGCCCATGGCGAACCCGGCGCCGATGATCCAGAAGCTCACGTACATGATGCTGCCGCCCGGCTGGCCGAACAGCGCCAGCGCATCGGTCAGCGGCAGCTGTGACGGGTACCCGCCGCCGGTGATGAAGGTGATGCCGATGAGTCCCTTGAACACCTCCCAGTAGTGATGCGGCTTGGCGGCGATGGCCACGACGGCCGCGACCAGGATGATGTTGCCCCACATGATGAACAGGAAGAACTTCTGCAGGAAGTTGTAGGTGCGGTCGGAGAGATAGAACACGACCAGCACCAGCACCAGCGCGATCACCGCCCAGAGATACTGCGGAGGCAAGCTCGAGCCCGGAAGGAGTGTCTGGGTCGAGATCCCGGTGAAACGCTGGGCGGCGATGACCGCACCGCCGAGCCAGGCCGGCCAGCCGGCGACCAGGATAGTGATGACGGCCCAGTACCACGGCCAGAGGCCTTTCGGGCTCAGCTCGGAGGTTGCGGCGAAGAACGACCGCCCCGTGTTCATGCTGTACTTGATGCACTCGTAGACGAGCGCGGCCTCGAGCACGACCGACACGAGCATCAGCCAGTGCATGTGGAAGGTGCCGCGCGCGCCGATGTTCGGCAGCAGGTACGCCTCGCCGCCGCCCACCGAGATGCCGAAGTTGATCGCCTGCGGGCCGAGCATCGCCATCATCCCGGCCATGGTCAGCGGGAATGGGTCGGGGACCCTGTGCATCGTCCGCGTGTCCGTCACGCGGCCTGCCACGGTCGTCGTGGCCATAGAACCTCCTTCGTTGAGAGGTTCGTCATCGGCGTGAGCGCATGGGAGCGTGCGGCGCGGGCGGCGGGCTGCGTCCTCGAACCCGATCCAGGGGCATGGAGCGGTCCCCCCGAGGTCCGGACGGTCGCGACGGTGGGGCGATGATCGGACGGCTAGCGCGGCGTTGTCAACTGCCTCATCCGAGCTCGGGCGCGTCCGCCAGCGCGGCCCACGCGGCGGGATCCTGCCAGAACAGCGTCGTGAGATAGAGCGCGACGTCGTCCTTCGGGTACGCGCCAGCGATCGTCGTGGCCGCCGCGCGCACCTTGGCCTCATCCGGTGCGAACGCGTCGTCCTCGATCATCCCGTTGTCGTGCTTGATGCCGGCGGCGTCGAGGAACGCGCTCATCATCGGGCGCTGCTCGGCGAGGTGATAGAGAACGAGCAGGCGCGCGGCGAGGTCCTCGGGGATCTCCGGGACGTTCGTGAGGGAGCGCGCCTTCTTGTCGGCGTCGAGGCTGCTGACGCTCTTCGGCCGGAACTTCAGATGCTTCGCGATGAGCTGCGCACCTTGCTGCTGCTCGCTCTTCGCCTCGGGGTTGCCGTAGAGCGCGGTCGCCGCGCGCCGCCGCTGCTCGGCGGTCATGCGCTTCCAGAGTCGCGACGGCGTGAGCGGCTCCGTCATGCGATCTGGAACTTCTTGAGCACCGCCTGATCGAACGCGAGGCCGAGCCCCGGCTTCGACGGGACCACGATCTGGCCGTTCTTGATATCCGGCGTCTCCTCGAAGAGACGCAGCGTCCACGGCATGTACTCGACCGTGAGGCCGTTCGGGATCGCGGCGATCAGGTGCACGTGGATCTCGGGAATCAGGTGGCTCACCACGGGGAGGTTGTAGGCCTCCGCCATGCCCGCGATCTTCATCCAGTGCGTGATGCCGCCCGCGCGCAGCAGGTCGATCATCACGATGTCGACCGAGCGGTGCTCGAGGAGCTGGCGGAACGGCGCGATGCCGTAGACGTACTCGCCCGCCGCGACCGGCGTGCTGAGCGCGTCCGCGATGCGCGCGAGCCCCTGGTAGTCGTCCGCCGTCGTCGGGTCCTCGAGCCAGTAGAGATGCAGACCCCGCTCTTCGAGCCGGCGGGTGACGTCGATCGCGTGGTGCACGCTCCAGAGCTGGTTGATGTCGCACATGAGGTCGACGTCGGGGCCGATGCCCTCGCGCATCACGCGCACGCGCTCGATCGACTCGCCGATGGTCTTCTCGCTCCCGCACTGCATCTTCATCTGGCGGAAGCCCATGTCTCTGAGGCGCGGACCCGCCTTCGCGAGGTAGTCGATCGGGTGCGGGCGCATGAGCGCGCCGCTCGCGTACGTCGCGACACGGCCGCGCAGGCCGCCGAGCAGCGCGCACACCGACTGGTTGACGGCCTTGCCCTTGAGGTCCCAGCACGCCATGTCCACCGGCGCGAGCGCCAGCGAGAAGATGCCGCCCGGGCCGCAGCTGCCCGCGGCCTTCCGGCACTTCGCGGTGATCGCCTCGGTCTGCGTCGGATCGTCGCCGACGATCAGCTCGCCGAGCGTCTGCACCGCCGAGCGCAGCGCCGGCGTCAGCGCGCCGCCGAAGAACGTGAGGCCGATGCCGACCAGCCCCTGGTCGGTGCCGAGCTCGAGCGTGACGAACTCGCGCGTGTCGGTGGTGGGCGGCAGGCCGACGACCAGCGGGTTGTCGGCGGGCGTGCGGATGATCTTCGTCGTGACGTGCGTGATTTTCATGGATCACCGGGGGGGGTGGGGGTCCTGTGCTGTGGGGCCCCCATGTTCATGTCGCGAGACCGAACAGGGAAGTCATGCGCTGCGATTCCGCCATCGCGGTCATGGCGGCGTCGGACGGGCGACGCTCGAACCGGCTGGCGGCGTCGAGCACGCGTGGCAGCAGTGAGAGGTCGCCCACCGTATTGATGTGGATGCCCGGGAGGCCGAGCACCCAGTGCACCGCGCGGTCGACGTCCGTCTGGTCCTCGAGCGGCTGATACCACGTGGTGTGCGTGCGCGCCGTCGTCGCCCACGGGCCGCGCGCGATCGACTTGATCACCTGCACGGCCACCCGGCGCCCCTGACACGTCGCCAGCAGCGACTCGAACGCCTCGCGATACCGCGGGTCATTCGCCATGAACCAGTTGTAGGGGAGCAGCACGGAGTCGAACTCGAAGCGCGCGAGGCTGCGCTTGTGCATGGCGGCGATCGTCCAGCCGTGGCCGGTGACGCCGATGAAGCGCGCGAGTCCTTGCGCACGCGCTTCGACCAGCGCTTCCAGCGCGCCGTCCGGTCCCATCGCGCGGTCCCAATCGTCGGGATGCCAGAGCGCGTGCATCTGGATCATGTCGACGTGATCGACGCGCAGCCGCTCGAGCGAGCGATGGAGGTCCTCCCGCGCGCCCTTCGCGTCGCGGAGACCCGTCTTGGTCGCGAGGAAGAAGTCCTTGCGATGCCGCGCCATCCACGGGCCGATCCGCAGCTCGGAGTCGCCGTAGCGCGCCGCGGTGTCGATGTGGTTGACGCCGTAGCGCAAGAGCATGTCCAGCGCGCGGTCGGCCGCGTCCTGGTCGACGCGCGCGAGCGCGGCGGCGCCGAAGAGCGTGACGGTGCTGTGATGCCCGGTGCGTCCGAACGGCCGCTTTTCGATCATGGGAGCATATACTCGCGGTCCATGGATCGGCGCAAGCTCGGCAAAACCGACATGACCGTGAGCGCGCTCGGCTTCGGCGGCTCCGAGATCGGCTACGAGCGCGCGAGCGCCCGTACGGTCGCGACGCTCCTGGGCGGCGCGCTCGACGCCGGCCTCAACGTGATCGACACCGCGGAGTGCTACGAGGACAGCGAGGTCCTCATCGGCAAGGCCGTCGGCACGCGGCGGCGCGAGTTCTTTCTCTTCACGAAGTGCGGCCACGCGGGCGGGTGGGGCCGCGCGGACTGGCGGCTCGACCCGTTGCTCAAGAGTGTCGAGCGCAGCCTGAAGCGCCTCGGCACCGACTACGTGGACCTGGTCCAGCTCCACAGCTGCTCGCTGGACGTGCTCAAGCGCGGTGACGCGATCGTCGCACTCGAACGCGCGCGCGCGCGCGGCGTCACGCGCTACATCGGCTACAGCGGCGACGGCGCGGCCGCGCGCTACGCGATCGAGACCGGCCGGTTCGACGCGCTCCAGACGTCGGTGAGCATCGCCGATCAGGAAGCGCTCGAGCTGACGCTGCCGCTCGCCCGCGAGCGCGGGATGGGTGTCATCGCCAAGCGACCGCTCGCGAACGTCGCGTGGCGCTACACGCGCCGCCCCGACCCGTACTACGCCGACTACTATGAGCGCCTGCGCGCGCTCGACTATCCGTTCCTGAGGGGGGCTTGGAGGTCCTCAGCTGTGGGGCCCCCATCTTCAAAGGCGGCCACGGCCGCGGCCACGGCGCTGCGCTTCACGCTCAGCGTGCCCGGGGTCCACACCGCGATCGTCGGGACCGCGAAGCCCGAACGCTGGCAGGAGAACGCGGCGATCGTGAAGAAGGGTACGCTTCCGAAGAACGAGTTCGACGCGATCCGCACACGGTGGGCGCAAGTCGCCACGGCGTCCTGGGAGGGCCAGGTATGAGCATCCGCTTCGACGCGTCCGCGCCGTACGAGGTCGAGGAGAGCGACGTCCCGTTCGCGAAGGTGGACGGCAAGGACTTCCTCGCGCGGGTCTATCGGCCGAAGGGAACGCCGGCGGCGCCGCTCGCGGCGGTCGTGGACGTGCACGGCGGCGCGTGGACGCGGCTGGATCGCACCGCAGGCGTGCACCACGGCCGCGGGCTCGCCGCGAGCGGGCTCGTCGTCGTGTCGCTCGACTTTCGTCAGGGCCCGACGCACAAGCACCCGGCGATGGCGCAGGACGCCGCGGCGGGCGTGCGGTGGGTGCGTGCGCACGCGCAGCGACTTCAGGTCGACCCCACGCGTGTGGCGTTGCTCGGTCAGTCGAGCGGCGGTCACATCGCGCTGCTCGTGGCCGTGCAGCCCGGCGTGTTCGGCGGCACGCCGGTCGTGATGCCCGACGGGTCGCTCGGCACCGGCGGCGACGACACGGTGGCCTGCGTGCTCGCCGCGTATCCCGTCGCCGACCCGCTGCGCCGCCATCGCTTCATGGCCGAGCACAGGGACGATCCGAAGTTCCCGAACGCGCCGCGGCTCGTCGAGTCGAGCGTCGGCTACTTCGGCAGCGACGCGGTGATGAGCGAAGCCAGCGTGACGCGCGTCGTGGCATCGGGCCGCGCGCGCGTGCTGCCGGCGTGGATCGCGCAGCCCGAGCTCGACGACAACGTGCCGGAGGACATCCCGGAGGCGCTCGTGAGCGCGTGGGAGAAGGCCGGCGGCCACGTCGAGCGGCAGAAGTTCCCCGTCGCCAAGCACGGGTTCCTCGGCCAGGAGAGCGTCGACACGACGAAGGCCATCGCCGGCATGCGCGACTTCATCGGCCGCCATCTCGTCAGGGCGTAGCGATGCGCATCGGCATCCTCATCCCGACCCGTGGCAGCGTGATGCAGTCCGCGCGGCGGCCGCCCGTCGACGAGGGATGGGCCATGGCGCGGCACGCCGACGCGCACGGCTACGACGCCGTGTGGGTCGGCGACAGCGTGGTGATGAAGCCGCGGCTCGAGCCGCTGACGGCGCTCGCCTACATCGCCGGCATCACCGAGCGCGTGAGGCTCGGCACCGCGGTCCTCCTCCCGGCGCTTCGTCATCCCGTGGTGCTCGCGCACCAGATCGCGAACCTCGATCAGATGTCGCACGGCCGTGTCGTCATGGGCATCGGCGTCGGGTGGAGCCTCCCGGCGGCGGCGCGCGAGTGGGCGGCGTGCGGCGCGGACCACAAGCGCCGCGCGCGCCGCATGGACCAGCACGTGGAGGTCTGGCGGATGCTGTGGCGCGGCGAGCCGGTCACGCACACCGACGGTGACGTCGTGCTGACGGAGCACACGATCGGTCCGCTCCCGTGGAATGCCGAGGGGCCGCCGGTGCTGATCACCGCCGGCAATCGCGGCGAGATGATCCCCGCGTCGTTCGACCGCTTCGCGCGGCTCGGCGACGGCATCATCACCACGTACATCCACGCGGAGGAGTGCAAGACCGTGCGCGAGCACGCGGAGAAGGCGATGGTGAAGTACGGCCGCAGCGCGCCTGACTTCCCGCTGTGCGTCTACACGACCGTGCGCCTCGGCGACGATCCCGCGCGCGTCCGGCGCGAGACCGAGAACTTCCTCGCCGCCTACTACGGCGGCGGCGTGCACTCGCGCGGCACGATGGGGCTCGGGCCGCCGGAGGTCGTGGTCGAAGCGCTGCGGCGCTACGCCGCGGCCGGCGCGACCGACCTGTGTCTGCGCTTCGTCGGCGACAAGCAGCTCGCGCAGCTCGAAGAGTTCACGGCGAAGGTCTTGCCGCACCTCCGCTGAGAGGGGTTGGGTCCATGACGACATTGCCGTACACGGGCAAGGAATTCCTCGCGAGTCTCGACGACGGCCGGGAAGTCTGGATCTACGGCGAGCGGGTGAAGAACATCACCGCGCATCCGGCGTTCCGGAACGTCGCGCGGATGCTCGCGCGCCTCTCCGACGCGCTCCACGAGGATGTGGGGCGGCTTCACGCAGCGCTACTTCCGCGCGCCGACGACCGTCGAGGAGCAGGTGGCCGCGCGCGACGCGATCGCCGCGTGGGCGCGCCTCACGTGGGGCTGGCTCGGCCGCTCGCCGGACTATAAGGCGGCCTTCCTCGCGACGCTCGGCGCGAACGCCGACTTCTACGATCCGTACCAGGCGAACGCGCGGCGCTGGTGTCGGTTCGCGCAGGAGCGCGTGCCCTTCATCAACCACGCGATCATCCATCCGCCCGTCGACCGGAACATCGCCCCGGGCGCTGCGGGCGGGGCGACTGACGTGTACGCACGCATCGTGAAAGAGACCGACGGCGGGATCCACGTCTCGGGCGCGAAGGTCGTGGCGACAGGCTCGGCGCTGACGCACTTCACCTTCGTCGCGCACCACGGCCTCCTGCCCGTGCAGGATCGCAAGTTCGCCGTCGTGTTCATGGTCCCGACGAACGCGAAGGGCGTGAAGCTCATCTGCCGCGTGTCGAACGAGATGCGCGCGGCCGCGCTCGGCAGCCCGTTCGACTACCCGCTCTCGAGCCGCCTCGACGAGAACGACGCGATCTTCGTGATGGACGACGTCTTCGTGCCTTGGGAGGACGTGTTCGTCTACGCGGACGTCGAGAAGGCGAACAACTTCTTCCCGCGCACGGGCTTCCTCCCGCGCGCGATGATCCACGGCTGCACGCGCCTCGCCGTGAAGCTCGACTTCATCACCGGGCTCCTCATCAAGGCGACCGGGACGACGGGCGCGCGCACGTTCCGCGGCGTCGAGGCGAACATCGGCGAGGTGATCGCCTGGCGCAACATGATCTGGGCCCTGTCCGACGCGATGGCGAAGAGCGCCGATCCGTGGACGGGCGGCTGCATCCTGCCGGGCGCGGAGGCGGCCGCGGCGTACCAGGTGCTCGCGCCGGAAGCGTACGTGCAGATCAAGAACCTCGTCGAGAAGACGGTGGCGAGCGGCCTGATCTACTTGAACTCGGACGCGCGCGACTTCAAGGCGCCGGAGCTTCGCAAGTACCTCGACCTCTACCTGCGCGGCTCGAACGGCGTCGACGCCGTCGAGCGCGTGAAGCTGATGAAGCTCCTGTGGGACGCGGGGGGCACGGAGTTCGGCGGGCGCCACGAGCTCTACGAGATCAACTACTCGGGCAGCCACGAGGAGATCCGGCGCTACGCGCTGTTCGGCGCCCTCGGCTCCGGACAGTACGACCGCTTCAAGCGGTTCGCCGAATCGTGCATGGCCGAATACGACCTCGACGGCTGGACGGCGAAGGACCTGATCACGCCTTCCCGCTGAGCACGCGCTCGATGTCGTCGAGGTGCTCCTTGCGGTGATCGGCGCGCGCGAGGTTGAGGAGCCTGGCCGCCGCGTTCTTCGCGACGAGCTCGTCCGAGAGCGTCTCGGCCTTGCGGTCGGCGGCCTCGGCGCTCGCGACCGCGATCTGCGCGAGCGCGCGCGGCGGGACGGCGAGCAGCATCGGCTTGGCGGCGTCGTTGATCCAGTCGACGTCCGCCGCGACTTCGTGCGTCGGCACGATGCCCTTCTTCTCCCACTGGTCGAGCAGGAGCACGATGCGCTGATCCCAGAACGCGAGGTGGCCCAGCACGCCGGCCACCGTCCAGCCGGCGGGCATCGGCGTCGCGAGATCGGCGTCCGAGCACTTCGAGACCAGCGCCTTCAGCCGGGCGCGCTCGTCATTGTTGCGCGCGATGTAGCCGCGGTCGGTGCTCATAGCATCCTCCTGACGCTATGAAACACCGGCCGCGGCGCCGTGTGAAACACTAGCTCTTCTTCGGCGCGTGCTTCCCCGTGATCTGCGGGGTCGTGCCCTCGAGCCCCTTGTTCTGGCGGTCGAGACGCGTCTCGCGCGACCACGTCCGCTTCAGCTCATCCCTCACGCCGAACGTCAGCTTGCCGAGCCCTTCCACCTCCAGGTCGATGCGGTCGCCGTCCTGGAAGCCGCTGAGCCCGCGGTGGTTGGTGCCCGTCGCGATGATGTCGCCGGGCTCGAGCGAGTGGATCGAGGTCACCCACTCGATGCAACGCGGGATCTTGTGCGCCATGTCGTCGGTGTTGAAGTTCTGCTTCAGCTCGCCGTTCACCCACAGCTTGATCTCGAGCTTGTGCGGGTTGGCGATCTCGTCGGCCGTGACGATGTACGGGCCGATCGGGCAGAACGTGTCGCGCGACTTCATCTGGTAGAAGGTGTTGCCGCTCGGCGGCAGCCCGCGCGCGGAGCCGTCGATGAAGTTGCAGTAGCCGAAGATGTAGCTCATCGCGTCGGCCTGGCTCACCTTCGTGGCCCGCTTGCCGATGATCACGGCCATCTCCGCCTCGCCCTCGAAGATCGTGGCGGGCACGTCGGGGAGCACCATCGTCTCGGCGGGGCCGATGATCGCGCTCGGCGACTTGTGGAAGGCGTTGATCGGCGCGGGCTCCGTGCGCGTGCCGTCTTCCATGTAGTTGACGGCCATCGCCACGATGTTTGTGGGCTTCGGCAGCGGCGGACGGAGCCGGACGCTCGCGACGGGCGTGCCCTTGCCCTTGCTCGCGGCCTCCTGCAGCTTCGCGCGGTAGTCGCCGAAGCGCGCGATGAGCCCGTTGATCACGTCGCCGGGGCCGATGCGCGGGATGTCCTTCACGACGTCCGAGACGTCCACCACGCTGTCGCCGTTGAGCACGCCGAGCTTCCAGTCGTCGAAGAAACAGATTTTCACGGGACCCTCCTCATGATCTCCTCGCCCAGGATCCGGAGATACTTCGCCTGCTCGTCGAAGCCGCGGCCGCTGGCCGTCAGCCACAGCCGGGTCGCGCCCGCGGACGCCACCTGCTCGATGCGCGCGATCCAGTCGCGGGCGTTGCCGGCGAGCGCGAAGCGGTCGAGCGCGTACTGTGTCAGCCCGAGCGCCTCCATCCGCTTCGGGTTCTGACCCTCGTGGAGCACGTGGTCGTAGAGCGCGTAGTTGTCGACGTAGGCCTGGATCTTCGCGCGGAGGTCGTCGGGCACGCTCTTGCCCTCGAGCCCGAACCGCATCGAGTGGTTGAGGATCGAGGACACGGACGCCTTCACGTTCTCGATCGCGGTTGCGCTGTCGTCGTGCAGCGAGCTGCGCGCGGTGAACCAGACCTCGACGTCCTCGGGCGCGCGGCCCGCCTCGCGCGCGCCGGCGTGAACCCGCGCGAGCGTGTCCTTGATGACCTCGGGCAGGAGCCCGGTGCCGGCCACGACGCCGTCGCCGATGCGTCCGCCGAGGTGCAGCGTCTTCGGCCCCTCGGCGCAGATCGAGATCGGCACGCGCGGCCTGACGACGGTGGACGACCAGCGCACGCGTTGCGGCCGATCCTGATACGTCGCCTCACCCTTCGCGATCAGCTCGCGGACACAGGTGACGTAGTCCTCGATCCGCGCGCGCGTGGCGGCCTTCAGGCCGATGTTGAAGACCGCGCTGTCGCCGCTCGCGATGTCCATGAACGCGCGGCCGTCGGTGAGCGTGTCGAGCGACGCGAGGAACGACGCCATGACCTGCGGCTCGCGGGTGAGGGGATTGGTCGGCCTGAGCCCGACGCGCGCGACGACGTTTGGGCGAGCAGCGTCGCGCGAACGTACGCGTCGCCGCCGATGAACGCGGTGTCGAACGTGCCGAGCGCCGTCGCGCCGTAGTCGTCGGCCATGCGCACGAGGTCCATGAACTTCTGCATGTCGGCGCGGCGCATGAGCGGCGTGGCGGAGCCGAAGCTGATGCCGAACGCGACCTTCATCGGATCTCCCGTCCCGGCACTCGCGGAGCGCGCGGCTTCACGCCGCGCGCGGAGCGTGGGGGCGTGGGGGGCGCGCCTCGCGCCCCCCAAGTCAATCAACGGGCACAAAAATGCAGTGGCGCATCTTGCCGTCCACGGCCTTGGAGAGGTGGCCCTTGCCCGTCGTGTCCTCGACGAGGATGATTTCGCCGGCTCCGATCACGCGCGCCTCGCCGTCGCTCGCCGTGATCCGCACGCCGGCGTCGAGGTTGATGATGTACTGGCGCCGCGGGGCCGGATGCCAGTCGAGGTCGTAGGTGGGCTGCACCTGGCGAAAGATGATGCCGGTGGCGGGGAGGCGCTTGGAGAGCTTGCCGGCGCGCGTCTCCTCCGCCCATTCGACCTCGATGTCACGGAAGTGGGATTCGCCCTTGGCGTCGGTGTAGAGATTGTGGATGCGCATGGCCACTCCTTCCCCTTCGACCACGGACTATAACCGAAGGCGCGCGGCGCTCGCGGGGCTCGCCGGGGCGGTGGGCTTCGCGTCCGGCACGGGCCTCGAGCCGCTCTGGCCAATGGCCTGGGTCGCGCCGTTGCCGGTCCTCGCGGTCGTCCGCCCGCCGTGGTGTTCGTGCTCGTCGTGCTCGCGTTCCGCGCGCTCGTCCGCCGCGGCGCCCCGTGGTCCGCGGCGTTGTGTGTCCCCGTGCTGTGGGTCGTCTTCGAGTTCGCCGGCACGCGCATATCGCCACATGGCAGTGCGGGGAGCCTCGCGTACAGCCAGGCCGATGTCCTGCCGATCGCCCGGCTCGCGTCCGTCACCGGCCTGTCCGGCATCACGTTTCTCCTCATGGCGGTGCCCGCCGCGGCGGCGGTCGCGATGGCGAAGTCGACGCCACGTCGGCCCCGCGTCCACGTCGCGCTCGCCGCCGCGCTCCTCGTCGCGACGGCGGTCGCGTTCGGGACGTGGCGCCTCGCGCGGCCGGTCGCGGGCACCGCGGTCACCATCGGGCTGGCGGCGTCCGATGTCCCGATCGCCGCGTTCCGCACCACGGATCGCGGCGAAGCGCTCGCCGTGATCCAGGCGCACGCCGAGGCCGTCGACGCGCTCGCCGCGCGCGGTGCCGCGGTGGTCGTTCTTCCGGAGAAGATCGTGGGCGTCACCGACGCGTACCGCGACGACGTCGAACGACAGATCGCCGCCGCGGCGGCGCGCAACCGGGTCACCGTCGTCGCGGGGGTGAACGAGATCGCCGCGCCGCGGCGCCGGAACGTCGCGCTCGTGATCGCGCCGGACGGGACGATCGCCGGGCGGTATCGCAAGCGTCATCACATCCCGGGCATCGAAGCGGGCTACGCGGACGGCGACGGTCCACTGATCGTGCCGGCCGCGACGGCTCCGTGGGGGGTCGCGATCTGCAAGGACCTCGACTTCCCGTCGCTCGGCCGCGAGTACGGCGCGCGCGGCAGCGGGCTCCTGCTCGTGCCGTCGTGGGATTTCGTCTCCGACGCGTGGCTGCACGACCGCATGGCGGCGATGCGCGGGATCGAGAGCGGCTTTGCGATGGCGCGTGCGGCCAAGCAGGGCCTGCTGACCCTGCGCGACGATCGAGGCCGCCTCGTCGCGTCGGCGCGGAGCGACGCCGCGCCCATGGCCCTGCTCGCGGCGCCCGTGGAAGTGCGGCATGATCCCACCGTCTACGCGCGTTACGGAGACTGGTTCGCCTGGCTCTGCGTGCTCGCCGCCGCGGGGCTCGTGATCAAGGAGGCCGCATGGAAACGAACCGCCTGAGTCTCAAGGGCAGGACAGCCTTCGTGACCGGCGCCAGCCGCAACATCGGCCGCGCCATCGCGCTGGCGTTCGCCGCCGAGGGGGCCAGCCTCCTGCTGAACACCCGCGTCAACAAGGACGAGCTCGAGAGCGTCGCGGCCGACTGCCGCAAGGCCGGCGTCCGCGCGCTGCCGGTCCTGGGCGACATCGCCGACGCGGCCTCCGTGGACACGATGGTGCGCGACGGGCTCGCGGAGTTCGGCGCCATCGACGTGCTCGTGTGCAACGCCGCGATTCGCCCGCACACGTCGATCGCCGACACGTCGCTCGACGACTGGCACCGCGTGATGGCGGTCAACCTGCACTCCGCGTTCTATCTCTCGAAGGCGGTCGTCCCGGGGATGAAGGAGCGGCGGCGCGGGAGCATCATCGCGCTCGGCGGGCAGTCCTCCATCACCGGCCGGCCCAACACCACGGCGGTGACGGCGGCCAAGTCGGGGCTCCTCGGCCTGATCCGCTCGCTCGCGGCCGAGCTCGGACCGTTCGGGATCCGCGCGAACATGGTGATCCCCGGCTTCATCGACACCGAGCGGCGCTACGCCGACTGGTACCCGGAGTTCAAGGAGAAGCCGCGCGACTCGCCCGAGCACCTGAAGGAGATTCCGTTGCGCCGGCTCGGCCGGTCGGAGGACATCGCCGATGCGTGCGTGTTCCTCGCATCCGACGCGTCGTCGTACGTGACCGGCGATACTATTCGGGTGATGGGCGGCCGGGTGATCGGCTGAGGGGCCAAGGAGGGGGTTTCCGATGAGCGTGACGATCGGCGTGCTGCATCCGGGCGAGATGGGAAGCGGGGTCGCCGCGAGCGCGCGCGTGGCCGGCGCCCGCGTGATGTGGGTCTCGGAAGGCCGCGGCACGGCCACGCGCAAGCGCGCGGAAGCGGACGGTCTCGAGGACGTCGGCACCCTCGCGCGGCTCGCGCGCGAAGCGCAGGTGATCGTCTCCGTCTGCCCGCCCGCTTCGGCGATGGACGTCGCGAAGCAGGTCGCCGCGCAGCGCTTCACCGGCCTCTACGTCGACGGCAACGCGATCGCGCCCGCCACCACGCGCAAGGTCGGCGAGATCATCACCGCCGCCGGTGCGACCTACATCGACGGCGGCATCATCGGCCCGCCGCCGCGCAAGCCGGGCGTCACGCGCCTCTATCTCTCCGGCGCCGGAGCCGCGGAAGTCGCCGACATGCTGAACGGCGGCCTGCTGCAGGCGATCGCGATGGACGGGCCGATCGGCGCGGCGTCGGCGATCAAGATGGCGTACGCGGGATGGAACAAGACGCAGCAGGCGCTGCTGATGGCGGTGCGCGCGTACGCGATGCGCGAGGGTGTCGACGAGACGCTGCTGCAGGAGTGGGCGATCTCCCAGCCCGAGCTTCCCAAGCGCTCGGAGCACGCGGTCGCAGGCACCGCGCGCAAGGCGTGGCGCTTCGTGGGCGAGATGGAGGAGCTCGCCGCGGCGTTCGCCGCCGCCGCCGTGCCCGGCGAGTTCCACGACGCCGGCGCCGAAGTCTATCGACGTCTCGCTCAGTGGAAGGACGCGCCGACGCCGCCGTCGGTCACCGAGGCCTGCAAGAGCCTCGCGCGCTGATGCGAGTCACGCTCGTCGCGCTGGCGCTGGCGTTGGTCGTCACGCAGGCGTGGGGCGCCGATCTTGCCACGCTCGCGGAGCGCGCGGCCGCCATCGAGCGCGCGTCGACGGCGCCCGACGGCTTTCGCGTCGTCGTCGGCCACCTCTCGCGCGAGCTCGGCCTTCCGGTCGACGAGCTGCGCGCGCAGCGCCTGCGCAGCGGGCTCGACTGGGGCGCGATCTTCATCGCCAACCGCCTCGCCAAGGAAATCGGGATGACGTTCGACGAGGTGCTCGCCGCGTATCGCGGCGGCAAGACCTGGGAGGGCATCGTTCGCGAGCACAAGGTCGACCTCGAGAAGCTGACGAGCGCCCTGCAGCGCACGCAAGGCGTCGTCGAGCGCCGCGCCGAGGACAAGGCGCCGCCGCCGATGGAGTGGAAGTCGACGGCGCCGCCCGGCATGGGCGGCGTGCTGCCGGGCATCGTCCCGGCACCCATCACGACGCCCGGCCGCAGCTACTAGTCGCGCGCGGCGCGGAGCCCGCGCGCGTCGAGATACGACGCGAGCGCGGTGCCGGCCCGGTCCGTCGACGCGAGCGCGACGTAGCCGTCCGGGCGGACGAGATAGAAGGCGTTCCGCAGCAGCCCCGGACGCCGCATCGTCCGCCGCCACGTGAACGCGTGCAGCGCGATCCCGCGCGCGCGACACGTTTCGCGCAACGTCGTGGACGCCTCGCCGTACACGTGCGCCTGCCACGCGAGTGACGCCAGCGCGGCGAAGTTGTCGTGGCCTTCGCCCAGCGACACCCACGGCAGGCGGTCGCCGCCGTGGACGCGGCCCGCGCGCCCGGCGCTCAGGCGCTGCCCCCGGTACGTGATGACCGTCTGCGAGATCGTGCGGAACATGAACCGCCGCACGGCGGGGAGGCGGAAGAGCGCCGGCAGCACGACCGGCACCACGCGCAGACGCACGCGGCGCGCGAGCGGGCCGCGACGCGTGATGCCGGTGAAGACGCGATCGGTCGTGGCGACGAGGCGCCGCGCGAACGCGATGCGCTCGGGCTCGTAGGTCTCGAGCAGCGCCGTCTCCGCGTGCCCGCGCACGACGTTCGCGAGCTTCCACGCGAGGTTCACGGCGTCGCCGATGCCGGTGTTCATGCCCTGGCCGCCGACCGGGCTGTGGATGTGCGCGGCGTCGCCCGCGAGAAAGACGCGGCCACGTCCGAAGCGGTCGGCCACGCGATGGTGGACGTGGTACGTCGAGAACCAGTTCACGCGGAGGATCTGAAGCCCGAGCCGCGCGATGACGTCCTTGCCGATGTCGTCCCACGACAGCGCCGTGTGTCTCGCCGCGGCCTCGGCGCGAATCGTGCCGACGATCCGCGCGCGGCCCTCTCCCCGCAGCGGGAAGATGGCGAGGAAGTCCGCCTCGTCCAGCGCGCCGTTCAGCTCGCCGTTGATCACCGGACCGCTCGCGTCGACGTCGGCGACGTAGAAGAGGTGCTCGTACGTGCCGCCGGGGAAGCCGATGCCGAGCGCCTCGCGCACGTCGGAGCTCGCGCCGTCGCATCCGGCGAGATACGCGACCTCGACCTCTTCTTCGCGGCCGTCGGGCCGCGCGACGCGGGCGCGCACGCGGTCCCCCAGGTCCTCGAAGCCTCGGAGCGTGGTCTTGCGCTCCACGGAGATGCCGGCCGCGTCCAACCCCGCGATCAGCACGCGCTCGTGCGCGTCCTGCGGCGTGATCAGCGCGTAGGGAAACGGGCTCAGGCGGACGCCCATCGCGCCGAACTCCACGCGCGCGACCTTCCGGCCGGCGACCCAGAGGTTGACGGCGATCAGCGGAACGCCCTGCGCGACGACCGCGTCCGAGAGCCCGACCTGCCTCTCGAACTCGAGCGTGCGCGCCTGCACCGCGAGCGCGCGCGACGTCGTGCCCGGCGCTTCCGTCCTGTCGATGATGCGGACGCGCACGCCGAGGCGCGCGAGCCACAGCGCGAGCACGAGCCCCGTCGGGCCCGCGCCGACGACGAGCACGTCGACCGCGCTAGTCGCGGATGCCGTAGGTGTCTCGCGCCACCGCCGGCGAGATCACACCGTCCGCGAGGTCGCGCGCGACCAGCGCGCGATCCCGCGCGCGCGGGTCGCCGTAGCCGCCGGCGCCCGGCGTGATGATCGCGACCTTCTGCCCCGGCCGCAGGATCGCTCGCGCGCGCACCGCCGGCTCGACGTCGGGTCCGTACTCGATGCGCGCGGGCGCGCCGTCGTGGCCGCCGAAGAGACCCCACGGCGCGGAGCGTCGGCGCGCCGAGTGGACGAACGCGTGGCAGTCGTGGTCCTCGGCGCGGACCTCGCGCACGATGCCCATCCCGCCGCGCCACGTGCCCGGGCCGCCGGAGTCGTCGACCAGCGCGTAGCGTTCGACGACCAGCGGATACTCCGCTTCGAGGGCCTCGACCGGCAGGTTCGACGTGTTGGTGACGTGCACGTGAACGCCGTCGAGCCCGTCCTTCGTGGCGCGCGCGCCGAAGCCGCCGCCGATCGTCTCGAGATAGACGTAGTAGGCGCCGGTGCGCGGGTTCACGCCGCTGAACGTGCCCATCGCGCACGCGCCGTTGCACGCGGCGATGATCCGGTCGGGAATCGCCGGCGCGAGCGCGCCGTGAATGAGGTCGACCACACGCTGGCACGTCTCGGTGCGCGCGTTGACCGCGGCGGGCGCGACGCAGTTCAGCATCGTGCCTTCCGGCGCTGAGACGTGCACCGGCCGGAACGCGCCCGCGTTCGCCGGGATGTCCGGGCCGACGAGCGTCTTCACCGCGTAGTAGACGGTGGCGAGCAGCCCCGTCCACACGAGGTTGAGTCCCGCGCGCACCTGCGGCGGGCTCTCGAAGTGGAGGAAGATCTCGCCGCCCTTCACCTCGACGCGCGTCTTGAAGAGCTTCTCCTCCGGCATCTCGTCGGTGTCGAAGCGGTCCTCGAAGGTGTACACGCCTTCGGGAATGGTCGCGATGCCCGCGCGGGTCATGCGCTCGGTCGCGTCGAGCAGCGCGTCGCTCGCGGCGAGCACGAGCGCCGTGCCGTACTTCGCGCACAGCGACTGGAAGCGCTGGATGCCCTGGCGGTTCGCCGCCATCTGCGCGCGGAGGTCGTTGAGCCGCTCGCGCGGCACCTGGCAGTTGAGGAGGATGAGATCGAGGACGTCCTGCTGGAGCACGCCTTCGCGATAGAGCCGGACCGGCGGTATGCGCAAGCCTTCCTGGTAGATGTGCGCGTGGCCGCGGTCCACGAAGTCCGCGTGGTGCGCGATGTTCGTCGCCCACGCGACGACCCCGCCGTCGACGACGATGGGCTCGATCATCACGATGTCGGGCAGGTGCGTCCCGCCGCCGGTGTAGGCGTCGTTGCCGAGGAAGACGTCGCCCGCGCGGATCTCGTCCATCGGATGCCGCGCGGTCACGTGCTCCACGACGCCCATGAGCGAGCCGAGGTGCATGGGGATGTGCATCGCCTGGCACAGCGTGCGGCCGCGCGCGTCGAAGAGGCAGGTGGAGCTGTCGCGCCGCTCCTTCACGTTGGTCGAGTACGCCGCGCGCACGAGCGTCTCGCCCATCTCGTCGACGATCGACGACAAGGCCGATCCGATCACCTCGACGGTTGCCCCGGAGAGGGGCTTTGCCCCCCTTCCGGCGGTCGTCGCACGCCCCGAGGCGTGCTCCTCCCTGCCTCCCCCCAGGACAGGAATTGCGCCGGCGAAGCCGGCGCTCGAAAGCGGCTGATCAGTGCTCATCTGCGATCACCAGGTTCGCAAACTGATCGACACGCGTCCGCTGGCCTGGCAGCAGCAACGTTGTCGCATCCATTTGTTCGATGATTGCCGGGCCCACGAACTCGTGCCCGGCACCGAGGCGCTCACGGTCGTACACCGGGCACACGACGAGCCCGTCCGATTCGTCGAGCCACACCTCGCGGTGAGACACGATCGCGGCGCTGACCGCCGTCGTCGCGCGCGGGAACGGGCGAAGCTCGGCGCGGCGGACCGCGCCCACCGCTTCCAGGCGGAACGTCACGGCCTGGATCGGCTCCTCCGCCGCGATGTAGCCGTAGATCTGCTCGTGCGCACGCTCGAAGCCCGCGGTCAGCTCCTTCACGAGCGCGGCGGGCGACGGCGCGTCCGGCCACGGGACCGGCAGCTCGTAGTTCTGCCCCGCGTAGCGCATGTCGAGCGTCCGCCGGAGCGTGCGCGCCCCGGGCGCGATCCCTTCGCCATCGAACCATGCCGCCGCACGCGCCTCCAGCTCGGCGAACGTGTCGAGCATCGCTGTCACGGCATCCGGCGTGAGCCGCATCAGGCGCGTCTGCGCGTAGTTCGTCTTGAGATCGCTGAGCAGGAGCCCGAGCGCGCAGAGGATGCCGGGATGTCGGGGCACGAGCACGCGCGGGATCTCCAGCTCGCGGGCGAGCCGCGCGGCGTGCAGCGGGCCGGCACCACCGAACGCGACGAGCGTGTAGTCGCGCGGGTCATGGCCGCGCTGGACCGAGATCACGCGGATCGCCTTGGCCATCGTCGCGGTGACGACGCTCACGATGCCTTGCGCGGTCGCCGTCGCGTCGAGGCCGAGGCTCTTCGCGAGCCGCACGATCGCCGCATCGGCGCGTGTGCGATCGATCGGCATGCGGCCGCCGAGCAGATGCGTCGGGTTCAGCGTCTGGAGGACGACGTTCGCGTCGGTGACCGTCGGTTCGTCGTTGCCGAGGCCGTAGCAGACCGGGCCCGGGACGGCGCCGGCGGAGCGCGGCCCGACCTTCAGGAGTCCGCCGGCGTCGACGAACGCGATCGAGCCGCCGCCCGCGCCGACCGTGTGGATGTCGAGCGCCGGGGTCTTGAGCGGGTAGCCGTGCACGTCGAGCTCGCCGGCCAGCTTCGGCCGGCCGTCCTCGATCAGCGCGACGTCGGTCGACGTGCCGCCCATGTCGAAGGTGATGAGGTTGCCGAAGCCCGCGAGACGTCCGACTTCGAGGCCGCCGACGACGCCTGTCGCGGGGCCCGAGAGCACCGTGCGCACGGGCTGGGCGCGTGCCGCCTCGAACGACATCACGCCGCCGTTGCTCTGCGTGATGTGCGGCGTGACGCGGATCCCGGCCTCGCGCAGTCGCGGGCCGAGCCCGGCGAGATACCCCGCCATGACCGGACCGAGATACGCGTTCACCACGACGGTCGACAGGCGCTCGAACTCCCGGAACTCGGGCGCGACCTCGTGCGAGCACGTCACGAAGACGCCGGGCAGCTCCTCTTCGACGATCCGGCGCACGCGCTGCTCGTGGGCGGGATCGACGTAACAGTAGAGGAGACAGATCGCGAGCGCGCGGATGTCGGTGTTCTTCAGGCGCCGGACGACGGCGCGGACCTGCGTCTCGTCGAGGGGCTTGTCGAGACGGCCGTCGTGGCGGAGGCGCTCGGCGATCTCCAGGCGCAGCCGCCGCGGCACGAGCACGCGCGGCTTGTCGGCCTGGAGATCGTAGAGGTGCGGCCGGCGCTGGCGGCCGATCTCGAGCAGATCGCGAAAGCCTTCGGTCGTCAGCAGGGCGGTCGGCGCGCCGCGGTCCTGGATGAGCGCGTTCGTGGCGACCGTCGTGCCGTGTCCGAAGTAGCCGACGTCGCCGGGCGTGGCGCGCGCTTCGCCGAGCGCCTCGACGGTTCCGCGCGCAATCGCGTGCGATGGATCGTCGGGCGTGCTCGGGACCTTCCAGACCCGGATCGCGCCGGTAGCCTCGTCGACGAGGCACACGTCCGTGAACGTCCCGCCCGCGTCGACGCCGACACGCCACATCGCGCGTCAGCGCTTCCGCGCTTGCGTGGCCGGCGCCGGGAACTCGTTCGGGTCGATCGGGATCTCGACGATCGCGGGCGTGCCGGCCTTCAGCGCGGCGATGACGACGTCGCCGACCTGATCGGGATGCTCGGCGTAGAAGCCGGCCGCGCCGAACAGCCGCGCGTACTCGTCGTAGCGCGGGTTGCCGATGTCGCAGCCGATGTAGCGCTCGTTGTAGAACGCCTTCTGGTACGCCTTCTCCGAGCCCCAGCAGTTGTTGTTCATCACGATCGTGACGGCGTCGATCTGGTGCCGCACCGCCGTCTCGAGCTCCTGCGCGTTCATCAGGAAGCCGCCGTCGCCGTGGATGGCGACGACGGGCGCGTCGGGACGCCCGAGCTTCGCGCCGAGCGCGACCGGAAACGCGAAGCCGAGGCCGCCGAGGTCGAGCGGCGTCAGGAACGTGCGCGGGTGGCTGAAGTGCAGGCGGTCGTAGCCGTACGCCGGCGCGGCGCCCGCATCGAGCGCGACGATCGTGTCGTCCGGCAGCGCGCGGCGCAGCTCCGCGTACACGCGCTGCGGCTTCATCGGCTTCGTCTCGAGCTGCGCTTCCCCGGCGAGACGCTGCTGCCGCTGCTCGCGCAGCTTCGCCACTTCCGCGCGCCACGCCGGTGTCTGTCGGCGCGGCGCGCTGCGGGCGAGCGCCTCGAGCAGCGCGGCGCACGATTCGCGCGCGTCGGCCTGGATGCCGACGGCCACCGGGTAGTACCGGCCGATGTCGCGGCTCTCGAGGTCGATCTGCACGATCGCCGTCTCCGGCTTGATCGACCGATCGTCGAAGTGGCTGGTGAACTGCGCGAGCCGCGAGCCGATGACGAGCAGCACATCGGCGCGGCGACATGCCGCGGCCGCCTCCGCGGCGCCGGCCCGCCCGAGCGGTCCGAGATAGAGCGGATGCGCGTTCGGCACCGCGTCGTTGCGGCCGTACGCCGTGATCATCGGGATGCCGTGCCCGTCGGCGAGCCGCACGACCAGGTCGCTCGCGCCGGCGCGCGTGGCGCCACCGCCGACGAGCATGAGCGGACGCTCGGCCTCGCCCAGCAGCCGCGCGGCGTCGCGGATCGCGTCGGGATGCGGCGGCTGCGGGTGGATCGGGCGATAGCGCTCGGCCCCGAGCATCGGCGCCTTGATCGTCTGGTCGTTCAGCACGTCGCGAGGAATCTCGACGAAGACCGGGCCGCGGCGCCCCGTCATCGCCGCGCGGAACGCCGCGCGCAGCAGCTCGGGGATGCGATCGGCCTTGGTGACCTGGACCGCGTACTTCGTCACCGGCTTGAACATCGACACGAGGTCGTATTCCTGGAACGCGTCCTTCTGGAGGTGGTCGAGCGAGGGCCCGCCGACGAGGACGACGACCGGCGAATGCGCGACGTGCGCCGCGGCGATGCCGGTGAGCAGGTTGGTGGCGCCGGGCCCGCTGGTGACGAGACACACGCCGGGCAGGTCGGTGACGCGCGCGAGCCCGTCGGCCATGAAGGCGGCGGCCTGCTCGTGGCGCACGTTGATGTACTCGACGCCGCGCTCGTCGTAGAGGGCGTCGAGCACGTCGAGGAACGTCGAGCCGACGATCCCGAAGACGTGGCGCACCTGCTCCGCTTTCAGGAGCTCGATCACCGCGCGGCCGGCGCTGAGCTCGCTCACCGCGCCTGGATGATGCGATTGCGCTGCGTGCCGAGGCCGGTGATCCCCATCTCCACGACGTCGCCCGGCTGCAGGTAGCGCGGCGGCTTCATGCCGTGCGCGACGCCGGCCGGCGTGCCGGTCGAGATGAGATCGCCGGCGCGGAGCGACATGAAGTGGCTGACGTAGCTCACGAGCTTGGCGATGCCGAAGATCAGGTCCTTCGTGTGGCCGTGCTGGCGCGTCTCGCCGTTCACTTTCGTCCACACTTCGAGGGCGTGCGGATCGCGGACCTCGTCGGCGGTGACGAGCCACGGCCCGATCGGCGCGAACGTGTCGCAGCTCTTGCCCTTGGTCGTCGTGCCCTCGCGCTCCATCTGGAAGGCGCGCTCCGAGACGTCGTCGACGATGCAGTAGCCCGCGACGTACTTCATCGCGTCGGCCTCGCTCACGTAGCGCGCGTCGCGGCCGATCACCGCCGCCAGCTCCACCTCGTAGTCGAGCTTCTCGGCGCCGCGGGGCCGCACGATCGCGTCGTGGGGGCCGTTGATCGCGCTGTTGGCCTTGATGAAGAGGGTCGGCTCGGAGGGCGCGGGACGGCCGACCTCGCGCGCGTGGTCGGTGTAGTTGAGGCCGATGCAGACCATCTTGCCGATCCCGGCGAGCGGCGGCCCGAGGCGCGGCCGGCTGCCGATCACCGGGAGGCGCGCGATGTTGGCGCTCCGCAGCTTCTTGAGACCCGCGCCGGCGAGGACGTCGGGCGTGATGTCCTTCACGACGCGTGAGAGGTCTCGCAGCTTTCCGTCGGCGTCGATCACGCCCGGCTTCTCGGCGCCGGCGCGGCCGTAGCGGACGAGCTTCATAGCAGGAACTCCTTGAGTGTGGCGACGACGGCGTCCGGGTTGTCCTCGTGCAGCGTGTGCACGGCGCGCGGGATCTCGACGAACCGGCCGCGCGGCAGCTCCTTGCCCATGCGCTCCGCGACGTCGCGATCGAGGATGTGACTGTGCTCGCCGCGCAGGACGAGGGTGGGGCAGGGGATCGAGCGCAGGGCGCCCCACCAGTCGAAGTCGATCTGCGTGCGGCGCTCCTTCACGCTGGGATGCCACTTCCACACGAGCGCGCCGTCGGGCCGCTGGCGCAAGCTGTGCGACACCACCCAGCGGTAATAGTGGATGCCGGGATACGGATTGCCGCGGAGCAGATGCTGCGCGGCCTGCTCGATGCTCTCCCACGTGTCGGGTTCCGGCGGACCCGGCGGCGCCGCGGCGGCGCGCGCGCTGATCTCCGGCCCGATGTCGACGGTGACGAGCTTCTGCACGACGTCCGGCCGCTTCGCCGTGAAGTAGATCGCGTTGCGCCCGCCCATCGAGAGCCCGATGAGGATCAGCGCGGAGAGCCCGAGCTGATCGATCACGCCGCTCAGATCGTCGAACGCGACCGCGGGGTTGTAGACGTCCGCCGGGTCGCTGTCGCCGTGGCCGCGCTGATCGAGCGCGTACACGTGGAAGTGCGGCTGCAGCGCGATGCTGAGCGTGTCCCACGCGTGCGCATGCCCGGTGAAGCCGTGCAAGAGGAGCAGCGGCGTGCGGCCCGCGCCGCCCCAGTCCAGGAGGTGAAGCTTTCGGCCGTCGACCGCGAGATCGCTTTCGTGCGGGCGCAGGAGGTTCATGGCGCGACAGGATACGCCTGCCGCGCGCCCTCGCGCTACCGCCCGGAGCGGCGCAGCGTTTCCTGGAGCTCCGCGTCCTCGACGACCGGCACGACCTTCAGCTCCATCACGTCGCTCCACATCAGCGCGAACTCGGTGAGCGCTTTCGCGTCGTCGCTCTCGAGCAGATCGAAGCCGCCGCTGAAATCGGCCGCGGTCCAGCGGCCGAGCAGGCGCGCGCCGTGCGGGGGCTGGCCGCCGGTCTTCTTGAATCGCGCGATGGCCTCGTCCCGCCCGCGCGCCTCGGGCTTGAAGGCGAACGTCAGCATGAATTTCATTGGTCCTCCCTGGGGCCCGGCCGATTCGTTCCTCCGTCTACTACGGCTGTGACAGGCCGGGGGATTTGGCGCCACGCCCGCCGAGCGTGTACCCTGCGCCGGACGCGTGACGTCGATCTTCGAGGAGGCGTTTGCGATGAGGAGATTCGCTCTGGCGCTAGCGATGATCGCGGCGACGGCGGGACCTGTGGCGGCCGCTCCGGAGGGCACGCTGACGTGGGGCGTGCACGTGACGCTCGCCGCGCGGTGGCTCGACCCCGCCGAGACCGAGGCGCTGATCACGCCGTTCATGGTCCTCTACGCGATCCACGACGCCGTCGTGAAGCCGATGCCCGGCAACAACAACACGCCGAGCCTCGCCGAGTCGTGGACGGTATCGAAGGACGGTCTCAGCTACGACTTCGTCCTGCGGAAAGGTGCGAGGTTCCACAACGGCGATCCCGTCACCGGGGAAGACGTGAAGTTCTCGTTCGACCGCTACAAGGGCGCCTCGGCGAAGCTGCTCAAGGACCGCGTGAAGGACGTGCAGATCGTCGATCCCGGCCGCGTGCGGATCACCCTCAAGGAGCCGTGGCCCGACTTCATGACGTTCTACGGCACATCGGCCACCGGTGCGGCGTGGGTGGTGCCGAAGAAATACGTGGAGAAGGTCGGCGACGACGGGTTCAAGAAGGCGCCGATCGGCGCCGGTCCGTACAAGGTCGTCAGCTTCCAGCCGGGCATCGAGCTGGTGATGGAGGCGTTCGAGGGCTACTGGCGCAAGCAGCCGAACGTCAAGCGCCTCGTGTTCCGCAGCCTGCCCGAGGAGACGACGCGCGCGGCGGCGCTCAAGAAGGGCGACGTCGACATCGTGTACCTCCTCAGCGGACCCGTCGCGGAGGACGTCAAGCGGACGCAGGGACTCAAGCTCGTCGCCGCGCAGCCGCCGGGCGTGTTCTGGCTCGATTTCCCCGAGCAGTTCGAGCAGAAGTCGCCCTGGCACGACCGTCGCGTGCGTCTCGCGGCGAGCCACGCGCTCGACCGGCAGGCGCTGAACCAAGCCGAGACGCTCGGGTTCTCGAAGCCGACCGGCAGCCTGCTGCACGGAAGCCTCGAGTTCTCGAAGTCGTTCCCGCCGCACGCGTACGACCTCTCGAGGGCCAAGCAGCTGCTCGCCGAGGCCGGCTATCCGAACGGGTTCGACGCGGGCGACCTCACGCCGCTGCCGCCGTACAACACGCTCGGCGAGGCCGTGTCCGGGTACCTGCAGCAAGCGGGAATCCGCACGCGGCCGCGGGCGATGGAGCGGGCGACGTTCCTGACCGAGTGGCGCGAGAAGCGGATCAAGGGCGTCATCCTCGGCGTCGCGGGCGCCGCGGGCAACGCGGCCACGCGGCTCGAGGCGTACGTGGCCAGGAACGGGATCTACGCCGCCGGCGTGATGCCGGACGTCGACGATCTCTTCCAGCGGCAGGCGCGCGAGCTGGACCGCAAGAAGCGCGAGGCGCTGCTCCACCAGATCCAGCAGGCGATCTACGATCGCGTGACCCACGTGCCCGTCTACGAGCTCGCGTTCCTCTGGGCCGTCGGGCCGCGCGTGGAGGATCCGGGCGTCGACAAGATCAAGGGGTTCGCCTACTCGGGGCCGTACGAGGATCTGAAGCTCAGGAAGCCGTGACCAAGTAGACTACGGGGCACCAGTTCAGGAGGAGAGGCCATGCCGAAGATCAAGCACATCGCCATCTCGTGCCAGGACGTCGACAAGACCGCGAAGTTCTACATCGAGGTGTTCGGGCTGAAAGAGGTCGGCAAGATCGACAGCATGGGCGCCAAGGGGTACTACCTGACCGACGGCGACCTCAACCTCGCCATCCTGCATTTCAAGAACGACGCGGTGGCCGGCGTCGAGCGCGGCACGGGATGGAGCGGCATCCACCACTTCGGCTTCCAGGTCGAGAACCTGGAAGACATCGCCGACAAGCTCAAGACGGCGGGCGCTCCGCGCCGTGACGACATCAACGAGGCGCTCGGTGTCGGCCAGGGCCTGCGCCACGGCGGCAACGTCGAGGTGAAGTACACGGCGCCGGACGGCGTCACCGTCGACGTCTCGGAGACCGGCTGGGTCGGCACGCCGAGCTTCAGCCCGAAGGTCTGACCCGGAGGGGGATTTCATCCCCCTTCCGGCGCTGCAACGGAGCGGGCCGCGCGGCCCGCTCCGTTTTCGCTGCCTCCCCCCGAGAAATTGCGCCGGCAAAGCCGGCGCTCGAAACCGCATTCACGGTGCGCTACTCTCAGCGGGCCATGACCATGACGATCACGCCGAAAGTCACGCAGTTCGCGTCGGGGCTGCGCTTCCCCGAAGGGCCCGTCGCCATGCCGGATGGGTCCGTCGTCCTCGTCGAGATCGAGAGACGGACGCTCTCGCGCGTCACCCCCGGCGGGAAGATTCACGTCGTCGCGACGCTCGGCGGCGGGCCGAACGGCGCGGCGATGGGCCCGGGCGGCAAGATCTACGTCACCAACAACGGCGGGCTGAAGTTCGTCGACCGGCCGGGGAAGCTGTTTCCGATCGCCCAGGCCGACGACTACAAGACCGGCAGCATCCAGATCGTCGATCCGGAGACCGGGAAGTTCGAGACGCTGTACGACTCCTGCGACGGACGGCGCCTCAACGGTCCGAACGATCTCGTCTTCGACCGCGCCGGCGGCTTCTGGTTCACCGACCTCGGCAAGACGCGCGACCGCGACGCCGACCGCGGCATCGTCTACTACGCCAAGGCGGACGGCTCCTCGATCAAGGAGGCGATCTTCCCGCTGGAGCGGCCGAACGGGATCGGGCTCTCGCCGGACGAGCGCACGCTCTGGGTCGTCGAGACGCCGACGGCGCGCGTCTGGTCGTTCACGCTCTCCGGGCCCGGCGAGATCGAGTCCGCCAACGGCCCGTACCGCGGCGAGAAGGGCCGCTGCGTCCTCGGGCTCGGCGGCTACCAGATGTTCGACTCGCTCGCGATCGACGCCGAGGGGCACATCGCCGTCGCCACGCTCATCACCGGCGCCGTGAGCGACATCTGGCCCGACGGCAGCCGCGTCGACCAGTACGCGCTGCCGGACATGATGGTGACCAACGTGTGCTTCGGCGGCGCCGGGCTGCGCACCGCCTACGCCACGCTCTCGATGGGCGGCACGCTCGTGTCGTTCGAGTGGCCCCGCGCGGGGCTACCCTTGCATCATCTCAACCGCTGACGAGGAGACTTCCATGCTGGCGATCTTCGTGAAGGTGCGCATCAAGCCGGACAAGCGCGACAAGTTCCTGAAGGCGATCGAGCACGACCAGATCCATTCGGAGGGCGACGAGCCTGGCTGCCTGCGCTTCAACGTGCTCCAGGACCAGAAGGACCAGAACCTCTACTACTTCTACGAGGTCTACAAGGACCAGGCGGCGATCGAGGCGCACCGCGCGGCGCCGCACTACGCGGTGTGGCGCGAGGCGGCGGCGGAATGCCTGGACGGGCCGACGGAGCGCGTCGACGCCACGACGGTGTTCCCGTCCGATCGCAAGTACTGGGGGAAGCTCTAGCCCGCGCCGAACGCCGTGATCAGGTAGACGCCGAGGACGATCAGCACGGTGCCGATCACCACCCGCGTGGTGAGCACCTCGACGCCCTTCAGGAAGAACGGCGTGAAGAGCAGCACGAAGAGCGGTGACGCCGCGGTGAGCGGCGTCACCACGCTCACCGCGCCGAGGCTCAGGCCGAGGATCAGCAGGAACACGCCAGCGTTCTCGGCGACGCCGGCGGCGATGAAGCAGACCAGCGACCGCCCGCGGCACGACGCGAGGCCGCGGTGGCGCGTGGCGGCGATGAACGCGCTGAACGCGATCGCGGCGGTCGTGAAGTTGATCGCCGAGCCGAGCATCGGTCCCATGCCGCTGAGCCCGACCTTCCGGATGATCTGGACGATGCCGAAGCACGTCGCCGAGAGCAGCGGCAGCAGGATCATCCACGGACGGAAGCCGAGATCGTGCCCGCTCACGGAGAGCAGCACCGTCCCGATCACGATGACGATGGTGCCGAGCACCACGGGCAGGGTGACGCGCTCGCCGAGCAGCGCGATCGCGAGGATCGTGGCGATGAGGGGCGTCAGGTTCCCGACGGCGGACGCGACCGACGCGCCGACCTTCTCGATGGCGAAGAAGCGAGCCACGCGTCCGCCCGCCGTGCCGATCAATCCCGCGGCCGCGAACAGGAGCAGGCTTCGCATGGAGATCGGCCCGGGCCCGCCGGTGACGAGGACGCAGATCCACAGGCCGATCGCGCCGACCATCATGTTGATCCAGGCGCCGGTGTACGGATCGCTCTGGCGCAGGCCCTGCCGGACGAAGATCGTCGCGATCGCGGAGAGCAGGGCTGAGCCGAGCGCGAGGGCCGGGACGATCACGCGGCACTCGGCAAAGCGCGGAGCGATCGTACCGGCGAGAACACCAGCCACACGAAGCCGAGCAGCGTGCCGATCTCCGCGACGACGAGCGTCCACGGCAGGCCGATGACGCCGCCGAGCGCGCCGCCCACGAGCGCGCCGATCGGCATCAGCCCGCCCGCGAAGAACCGCATCGTGGCGTTCACGCGCCCCTGCAGCCGGCTCGGCGTGATCGTCTGGCGCACGCTGACCGCGTTGACGTAGTAGACGATCACCGCCATCCACTGGCCGAACTCCGAGGCGACGATCATCACGAGCGCCACGCGCGGGAACAGGATCGCGAGCGGGACGAGGAGCCCCGTCAGTCCGAACGCCAGCTGCGAGGCGACGAGCATCGGCCCGGGGCCGAAGCGCCGCGTGGTCGGGCCCGTGACGAGCGCACCCGCGAGCGAGCCGATGCCGCCCGTCGCGAGCACGAGGCCGACGCCTATCGGACCGAGGCCGAGATCGCGCGTCATGTAGAGCACGTAGACCGCGAGGAACATGCGGCCGAAGAAGTTCATCGTGCCCGCTGCCGCGATCAGCGCGCGGAGGATCGGCTCCGCCCACACGACGCGGAAGCCTTCACGGATTTCCGCGCACACGCTCGCGCGCGCTGCCGTCGCGGCCGGCGCCGGCTCGACGGCGCGCGTCCGCTTGATCAACCACCCCGAGGCGAGGAAGGACAGCGCGTCGAGCAGGACCGCGAACGGCGCGCCGAGCAGGCCGATCAACGCGCCGCCGAAGCTCGGGCCGACGACCTGCGCCGCCGCCGCCGTGACCTCGAGCTTGGCGTTGCCGTCGACGAGCTGGTCGCGGGCGACCAGCACGGGCAGGAAGGCGAGGTGCGCGACGTCGAAGAACACGCCGAGGGCGCCGACCACGAGCGCGACGATGACGAGCAGCTCGATCGTCAGCACGCCGAGGAGGCTCGCGAGCGGGATCGTGAGCAGCAGCACCGCGCGCCCGATGTCGGCGGCGATGAGCACGGGACGGCGGCGCAGCCGGTCCACCCAGACGCCGGCGAAGAGACCGACGAGGAGAATCGGCATGCTGCTCGCCGCGTTCAGGACGCCCATCTGCCACGGCGTGGCGGCCAGGGTCAGCGCGCCGATGAGCGGCAGGGCGAGCGCGGTGACCTGCGAGCCGACGTCGGAGATGGCGGACGCGGTCCAGTACCTGCGGAACTCAGAATGCCGCCAGAGGCCCGTGAAGCGTCGCGGCATCACGGGCCCTGGCGGTTGTCCGGCGTCAGTTCTTGTAGGAGGGATCGAGGCGATCGAGGCGACGGAGGATGCCCGGCCACACGAGGCGGCTCGCCTTGCTCCCGGCGCCGCCGCCGGCCTGCATCTGCCCGTACGCGGTCTCGAGGATCTCCTTGCCGATGTGGATCAGCTCGCCGCCGCCCGCCTGCGCGCGGACCTGGATCGCGCACGACGTCTCCAGGTAGTACATCCGCACGAACGCGTCGGCGACGGTCTCGGCGACCGTCAGCAGGCCGTGGTTGCGGAGGATCAGGTTGCCGGCGGTGCCGAGGTCGGCGACCAGCCGCGGCTTCTCGTCGGCGTTGAGCGCCGGGCCCTCGTAGTCGTGATAGCCGATGCTCGCGAGCACGGACATCGAGTGCTGCGACAGCGGGAGCAGGCCCCCGTGCTGGGCGGCGACCGCGACGCCGTTCAGCGTGTGCGTGTGGAGCACGCACTTCGCGTCGTGGCGCGCCTGGTGGATCGCGCTGTGAATGATGAAGCCCGCGGCGTTCACGGGGAACGGCGATTCCTCGACCTTGTTGCCCTCGAGGTCGATCTTCACGAGGCTGGAGGCCGAGATCTCGTCGAAGAACACGCCGTAGGGATTGATGAGGAACTGCTCCTCGGCGCCGGGCACGCGCAGCGAGATGTGCGTGAAGACCAGGTCTTCCCAGCCGAACAGCGCGCATGCGCGGTACGCGGCGGCGAGATCGACGCGGGCCGCCCACTCTTCGGGCGAAACCTTGTCCTTCAGCGACGGAATGTCGAGGGCGGCGGCCTTGGTCATGTCTTCTCCCTAGATGTTGTACAGGCGAGCGACGTTCTCACAGGTGATCTTCCGGCGGACGCGCTCCGGGAACCCGCCGAGATTCTTTTCGAGGATCTTGCGCGAGTCCGGCCACAGGCAGTCGGGATGCGGGTAGTCCGCGCCCCAGATGATGTTGTCCTCGCCGATGAGCGGGACGATCGGCTCCAGGTACTGGTCCTGCTGATAGGTCACGAAGCCCTGGCGCCGGAAGTAGTCGCTCGGCCGCATCTTGAGCCCGATGCCGCGCGCGCGGTCGTAGTACTCGGTGTCGAGCCGGTCGAACACGTAGGGCAGCCAGGTGACGCCGGACTCGCCGAGCACGAAGTTCAGCTCGGGGAACCGCTCGCACGCGCCGGACGCGAGGACCGAGACCAGCACTTCCATCGTGTCGAGCTGGAAGAGCGAGCTGCGCACGAGGCGGTACTGGAGGAAGTATTCCTTCTCCTGCTCCGGGCTGTCGGGCGCGCGCAGCGCCTTGAAGCCGGTGGAGTGGAACGAGATGGGGAACTTGCACTCGGCCGCGGCTTGCCACATCGGGTCCCACAGGTTCGTGTAGAGCGGCAGGGACATGCGCTTGAACGCGAAGTCACCGCCCTTGAGTCCCATCTTGGCGCACCGGCGGATCTCCGCCGCCGCGTCCTGCGGGTCGTTGTTCGGCACGAGTGCCAGCGGGAACACGCGCTTCGGGTCCGAGCGCTTCGCGAAGTCCGCCGCCCAGTCGTTGTAGCGCTGATCGCACCACAGGCGGAGCTTCGGGTCCGCGATCATCTCGTTGATCATGAGGCAGCCGTAGATGATCTCCGCGTCGACGCCGTCGCGATCGAGATCGGCGAGACGCAGCTCCGGCGTGGTCGGCCGCGGCTTCGCGCCGGGCCGATAGTCCCACTCGAAGCCGAGATCCTTCATCAGGTCGATGCGCGCGAGCGCGCCCTTCGTGTACGGCAGGAATCCCGGGCCGACGCCGTTCCACATCCCCTTGTCCTGCGCCTCGACGAACCAGTGGCAGCCGTCCTCGAGCTCCTCCACGCGCGGCGCGAGCAGGCGCCACTTCGCGGGCGGATTCGCCCAGAGATCGGGCGGCAGGTAGGTGAGGTCGATGTGGTTGTCGCCGGAGATGAGCCGCTGGTGACCGTCCATGTACGCGCTCCTTTGAAAGCGGTGCGGAGGCGATCGTACCACGCGGACGGCGCGCTACCGCGGGAGCAGGAAGAGCTGAGTGAAGTAGACGGACCGGCCGACCTGACAGACGCCGACACCTGTCGCCGTGAACCGCGGGCTCAGGATGTTCTCGCGGTGTCCCTCGCTCCTCAACCAGCCGGTGACCGCGCGGACCGCCGGGTCGCCGCGCGACTGGATGCGCGCGATGTTCTCGCCGGCCGAGCGATACCGGACACCGGCCGCGCGCAGACGATCGCCCATCGTGCTTCCGTCCGGCGCCGCATGGTCGAAGAACCCGCGCTCGGCCATCGCGCAGCTGTGGCCGGGAGCAACCTGGGTGAGCCGCGGATCGGCCGTGAGCGGGGGCAGCCCACGATCGCGGCGAGCGTCGTTCACCGCGTCGACGACGCCCCGCTCGATCGCGGTGACGTCAGCGGCCGCCTCGAGCGCGGCGGCAGCGAAGATCGGCAGCGCGAAGACCAGCGTGGCGACGCCGCGAGATACAGCCAGGATCAACCTCCGCCTTACGACAGGCGCGCCAAAGGCCTTATTCCAGTGATAAGGTTCCGGCCATGAACTTCGACTTCTCCGACGACCAGAAGGTCCTTCGCGACCAGGCGCGGAAGTTCCTCGGCCAGCACGCGGCGCCGGCCCGCGTGCGAAAGGTTCTCGAGGGCGACGCGCCGTACGACGTCGAGCTCTGGCGCGGCATGGCGGAGCAGGGGTGGCCGGGCACCGCGATCCCGGAGAGCTACGGCGGAGCCGGCTTCGGCTATCTCGAGCTGTGCGTGATCGCCGAGGAGCTCGGCCGCAGCCTGGCACCGACGCCCTTCGCGTCGTCGATCTATCTCGCCGCCGAAGCGCTGCTGCTCGCGGGCTCGGACGCGCAGAAGAAGGCGTGGCTGCCGAAGCTGGCGATGGGCGAGACGATCGGGTGCTTCGCGTTCGCCGAAGGGCCGGGGACACCGACGGCGAAGTCGATCGCCACGCGCGCGCGCGACGGCCGGATCAGCGGCACCAAGATGCCGGTGCCGGACGGCGACGTCGCGGACCTCGCGGTGGTGGTCGCGCGCACGTCCGAGGGCGCGGGCGACGACGCGCTGTCGCTGTTCCTCGTCGACCTGCGCGCGAACGGCGTGACGCGCACGAGCGTGAAGACCGTCGATCCCACGCGCTCGCACGGCCGCGTCGTCTTCGACGGCGCCCCCGCCGAGCCGCTCGGTGCGACCGGCGCCGGTGCCGCGCTCGTTCGCAAGCTCCTCGATCGCGCGGCGGTGCTCGTCGCCTTCGAGCAGGTCGGCGGCGCGCAGGCGGCGCTCGACATGGCGCGCGAGTACGCGATGGGCCGCTTCGCCTTCGGCCGGCCGATCGCGTCGTTCCAGGCGATCAAGCACAAGCTCGTCGACATGTACGTGGCCCTCGAGCTCGCGCGCTCCAACGCCTACTACGGCGCGTGGGCGCTGTCGACGAACGCGGCCGAGCTTCCCGTCGCCGCCGCCGCCGCGCGCGTCAGCGCCACCGAGGCGTTCTGGCTCGCGGCGAAGGAGAACATCCAGACCCACGGCGGTATGGGGTTCACCTGGGAGTTCGACTGCCACCTCTACTACCGTCGCGCCAAGCTGCTCGCGCTGCAGCTCGGCAGCGCGCGGCGATGGAAGCACGAGCTGATGGCGCGACTGACAAAGGCGGCCTGACATGGACTTCACCGACACCAAAGACGAAGCGGCCTTCCGGTCGGCGGCGCGCGCGTGGCTCGCGAAGAACGCCGAGCCCAAGCGCGGCGCGTTCGAGACGTGGGACGCGCGGTACGGGGACGAGGCGCTGCCGCGCGCGAAGGACTACCAGCGCCGCAAGGCCGAGGCCGGCTTCGCCGGCATCACGTGGCCGAAGGAGTACGGCGGCCGCGGCGGCACCGCCATCGAGCAGGTGATCTGGAGCCAGGAAGAGCTCGAGTACATCGCGCCGCGCGGGTACTTCGAGATCGGCCTCGGCATGATCATGCCGACGCTCTTCGCGTACGCGACCGAAGAGCAGAAGCGCCGCTATCCGCCGAAGGCGCTGCGCGGCGACGAGATCTGGTGCCAGCTCTTCTCCGAGCCCGCGGCCGGCTCCGACCTCGCGGGCCTGCGCACGCGCGCGGTGAAGGACGGGAGCGACTGGGTCATCAACGGCCAGAAGATCTGGACGTCAGGTGCGCACCGCGCCGACTACGGCGTGGTGGTCACGCGAAGTGATCCGAACGCGGCGAAGCACAAGGGCCTGACGTATTTCTTCCTCGACATGAAGTCGCCCGGCATCGAGATCCGGCGGATCAAGCAGATCTCGGGCGCGTCGAACTTCAACGAGGTCTACTTCACCGACGTGCGGATCCCCGACAGCCAGCGGCTCGGTGCCGTCGGCGGCGGGTGGGGCGTGGCGATCACCACGCTGATGAACGAGCGGCTCACGTCCGGCGAGCTGCGCGGGCCGGACTGGGACGAGCTGCTGGGGATCGCGCGCTCGACCGAGCTGGAGGACGGCCCGGCACTCGCGGATGCCGGCGTGCGCGAGCGTCTCGCGGACTGGTACGTCAAGCGCCAGGGCCTTCGCTGGACGCGCTTCCGTGTGATGACCGCGCTCTCGCGCGGCGAGACGCCGGGGCCCGAGAACTCCATCGGCAAGCTCGTCGCGGCGGCGCAGGCGCAGGACATGGCCGCGTTCGCGATGGACCTGATGGACATGGGCGGGATGGTGAGCGATCCGGAGCTCGCGCCGATGCGCGCGGCGTTCCAGGACGCCGTGCTCTCGTCGCCGGGCTCGCGCATCGCGGCCGGCACGGACGAGATCCTCAAGAACATCATCGCCGAGCGCGTGTTGGGCCTCCCGGCGGACGTGCGGGTGGACAAGGACGTCGCGTTCAAGGACCTGCCGGCGAGCAAGCGCTGAGCGTACCGGTACGGGCTCGCGGCCGGCTGCGGCACGGCAGTGGATTTTATCTGATACACCAATAAGATAGACGCGCTTCGCGCGGTTGTTGCTGTCGACTCGGGGCCGTGAAATACGGATCTGGGCGCAAGCGGAAGGCGGCTCGGCCCGGGCGCGTCGCCGAGAGCTACGCCCACTACGAGGCGCAGAGCCCGATGCGTCCGGACGTCGGGACGCAACCGCAGTTTCGGAAGAGGAAGCCGCCCGCGACCTACCGCTACGACTCCTCGCTATCACCCGCGCTGAACTGGGACGGGCAGAATCCGGGACGGGAGCTTGGCGAATGGCTCCTGAGTGTCATCGAGCGCGCCGCCGCGCTTCCCGCTCCGCATGCCTTCGACCGGGCGCAAGAGTTCAAGACCGCAGACGGTACCGTCGTAGCGGCGGTCACGACGCTCCACGAGGCGGTCGGTCTGCTTCGGCGCCTAGGCCGGCCGTTTCTCGATTGGACGGGCAAAGCCGTGCGCCTGTCGTTCGACGTCCCGACGCTCCCCCTGTTCATCCACGAGCGCCTCTCAACCAAAGCGATCGTGCAGACGCTGACCGGCCACCGGCGGGACAGGCAGCAGACGATGTTCGAACTGTTCGGCGATCCGCAGCATCCCGTAGCTGATCAGATCCTTCGCGCGTACGAGTACCCGGACAAGTGGGTGAACCGCCTCGTCCTCGGCGACTCGCTGGTAGTGATGAACTCGCTGCTGCACTACGAGGGCCTCGGCGGCCAGGTCCAGATGATCTACATGGACCCGCCGTACGGCGTGAAGTTCGGCTCCAACTTCCAGCCATTCGTCCGCCGCCGCGACGTCAGCCACAACGACGACGCCGACATGACCCGCGAGCCCGAGATGGTGAAAGCGTACCGGGACACGTGGGAGCTCGGTCTCCACTCGTACCTAACGTACATGCGCGACCGTCTCTTGCTGTGTCGCGAACTGTTGGCGCCGAGCGGCAGCATCTTCGTGCAGATTGGCGATGAGAACCTTCATCACGCGCGCGAACTCATGGATGAGGTTTTCGGATCGAAGAACTTCGTTTCATTCATCACGTTTGCCAAGACCAGTGGGTCGACAGGAGACTACTTGCCGGGCACAGCGGACTATCTCCTGTTCTATGCGCGAGATCGAGAGCGCTTGCGGGAGCGTTACAGTCAACCCTTCGTGCTCAAGGAAGTCGAGCGCGAGCCTGAAGGTCCATATCAGTGGATCGAGCTTCCGGACGGCTCACGCCGACGAATGAGCCGGGAGGAGCGGAAGGATCCCACCAAGATTCCTGCTGCCGCACGAATCTTTCGGTTAGACAACCTTCAGAGTCAAAGTGTCGGCGGCCAGAAGGGTGAGGGGGCCGCTAGTCGGTTCCCTGTCGAATTTCAGGGACGCGAGTGGCGACCGAGTCTCCGCGCGCGTTGGAAAACGAACGAAGAGGGCATGGCTCGACTCAAAGCTGCGCGACGTTTTGAAGCAACAGAAGGCGGTCTTTACTACGTTCGCTACATCGACGACTTTCCGGCTAAGCCTGTTGGCAACAATTGGCAGGACACAACTATCGCTGGCTTTGCTTCCGACAAGGCATACGCCGTTGAGACGAGCAGCAAGGTCATTCAGCGTTGCATGTTGATGACCACACGGCCTGGGGATCTCGTACTTGATCCGACGTGCGGAGGCGGGACCACCGCGTACGTCGCGGAGCGGTGGGGAAGGCGATGGATCACCGTCGATGTAAGCCGTGTGCCCCTAGCACTTGCCAGGCAGCGTCTACTGACCGCAACCTTTCCCTACTACCGCCTCCTTGAGGATGAGCGAGGTCCCGCCGGGGGATTCGTCTACGTCCGTCGTCAAAACAGGAGAGGCGAGGAGGTAGGCGGAATCGTCCCACACGTCCAACTCGAAGAGATCGCCAAGGGCGAATCTCCGAGTGAAGAAGTCATGCCAGAACGCCCGGCAGAGGACGAGAGCATCGTTCGCGTGACCGGGCCCTTCACGGTCGAAGCCACGATTCCCACGCCCATCGATTGGGACAGCGACGGCGTCGCCGACAACGGCGAGGAGGGCGCCCAGGCCTACTCGTCTTTCCTCGATCGCATGCTGGAGATACTCCGCCGGTCGCCGGTGCTGCACGTCGGCGGCGGAAAGACCGTCACGCTGCGCAACGTGCGGCCGCCAGCGCGGACGTTGTCGCTGTCGGCGGAGGCTGTCGTGGTCAACGGCGACGAGCGTCCCGTGGCGTTGCTGTTCGGTCCTGAGAACGGCGGCGTCACCCAGCGCGCCGTGCACGAGGCGCTGAAAGAGGCGAGCCTCAAGGGGTACGCACACCTCTACGTTGTCGGCTTCGCGATCCAAGCCGACGCGCGGCTGCTGATCGAGAAGGCGGCGGACATGGGCTTACCGCCGGCCAGCTACGTGCAGGCCACGCCCGACCTTATGATGGGCGACCTGCTGAAGAACATGCGGTCGAGCCAGATCTTCAGCGTGTGCGGGCTCCCCGACCTCGACATCCGCAAGCGGCCTGACGGCCAGTACGAGGTCACGCTGGCAAAGCTGAACGTCTTCGACCCGCCACGATGACTGCGAGCCACATGGAGGCCGGCGACGTCCCCGCCTGGTTTCTCGACATCGACTATAACGGGCTCTGCTTCCATGTAAGCCAGGCGTTCTTCCCGCGCACGGCCGCGTGGGACGACTTGCGACGGGCCCTCCGCGGCGAATACGACGATGCCGTGTGGGACCACCTGGCGGGCACCACCAGCGCGCCATTCGAGGGCGGCGAGCACGGACAGGTCGCGGTCAAGGTCATCGACGATCGGGGCAACGAGCTGCTGGTCGTGAAGAGTCTGCGAGACGCCGGCGCGTGATCCATCGCGTTCGCCTGCGCCGCTTCAAGCGGTTCGGCGACGTGGAGTTCGTCCTTCCCGGCCACGTGGTGCTGGCCGGCCCCAATAACACCGGTAAGACGACCGTGCTGCAGGCGATTGCGGCGTGGTCGCTGGCCCTGGACCGCTGGAAGCAGCTCAACGACTTCCACCGACACGGCGGCGCCTACACGCGAGCGCCCATCGCGCGACAGGCCTTCGCGGCAGTTCCGCTGCGGGCGGTCGACTTGCTGTGGCGCGAGCGCGAATACGCCGGCAGCGTCGAGATCGAGATCCAGGACACGACGGGCTGGACGGTTTCCATGGAGTTGATCGCCGACAGCACCGAGCAAATCTACGTGCGACCTCGCCCCGCCGCAGCGCCGGACGTGGTGAGGCAGGCGAACCTCTCGGCGGTCTTCGTGCCGTCCATGAGCGGGCTCGGCACCGAGGAGCCGCTCTACCAACGCCCCAAGGTGGATCAACTCCTCGGCCAGGCAAAGCCGGGCGACGTCCTGCGCAACCTGCTCGTTGAGGCGTCGAGGTCCGATCCGGCCTGGGCGCGCTGCAAGTTTCGATCGGCCGCCTGTTCGGCTTCGAGCTGCTGCCCCCCGATGCGACCGGCGCTCACATGCTGGCTGAGTACCGCGAGCGAGCGGACGCGCCTCGGCTGGACATCGCGAGCGCCGGGAGCGGGTTCCAGCAGGTGCTCATGCTGCTGAGCGGACGACGATGGAACTGCTGGACTATTGGATGCGAGAAGGACGGCAGCATCGCTTGTTCTTCGCCCAGCGCGAGGCAGCCGAGTCGGTGATCTTCCTGACCGAAGCGCGCGCCGACTTTCTCCAGGGGATCGACATCCCGCCCGACATCCCGAGCGAGGATCGGCAAGCGGACGGGTACACCGGGTTCCGGCGCATCGCGTGCAAGATGGCCACCGGCACCGGCAAGACCACAGTCATGGCGATGTTGGCGGCATGGAGCATCCTTAACAAGGTGGCCATGCGCGCCGACGCCCGGTTCTCGGACGTGGTGCTGGTGGTCTGTCCTACCGTCACGATCCGGCGGCGGCTGGGCGAGTTGGACCCGCGCGAGGGCGACGCAAGCCTCTACCGAACACGCGACCTCGTGCCTCGGCATCTCATGCCTGATCTGGTGAAGGGCCGCGTGCTCGTCACGAACTGGCACGTCTTCGAACCGCAGAGCGTGACGCCCGGCGGGGTTAGCGCCAAAGTCAGCCGGGCCGGCGTCCCGTTGCGAACGATTGAGACGATCACCATCGGCCCGAAGACGACGACGGCGCGCGGACGCACGCCTACCGGATCCGTCGCGATGCGCCCGATGATGACGTCGACGATTTGTACGGCGAGCCCGAGGCGGAGGACGAGTAAGACGGGCGGTCGCGGATCGTCAAGCCGCTGCCGCCGGCCAACGTGTTGGACGTGGCTCTCTCCCCGTACTACGGCTGGGTGATCGAAGCCCTGACCGGCGCCATCAAACCGGACGCAGCAGGCGGCGAGGAGCCGGAGCTGCCGCGCTACGAGACCCGTCGAAGCTCGGGGTTGACGGCCGAGGTCGACTTTTGGACCAGCCGTGACGTCCGCGAGGTCGTGCGCTGCCACCTCAACTACGTCGTGGCCGACACGGCGAAGTGGGAGCAGTCGGCCGCCTATGTGTTGGATACCCATTCGCTGGTCGAGGCGTTCGTCAAAAATGCGGGGCTCGGCTTCGCGATTCCCTACGTGCATAACGGCCAGCCTCACGACTATGTCCCCGATTTTCTTGTCAGGCTGAAACATGATCCTCCCGTTCATCTCATCCTGGAGACGAAGGGGTTCGATCCGCTGGAGGAGGTGAAAGTAGGAGCAGCGAGGCGCTGGGTCGCGGCCGTGAACGCCGACGGCTCGTACGGACGTTGGCGCTACGAGATCGCCAAGCGAATCAGCGACATTGCCGCCCTGCTTGCCGCCGCGATCGAGGCGAAGCGCGAATAGGGTCAGCGGACCTCGGGCGGCACGGATTGCTTCGGGCGCGTGTACGTCCTCCCCCATAGTAGGGCCGTGCCTCCACGCTTGGACGCGGGTGCCCGCCGCGAGTCGGACCTCTATTTCGCCGTCAAGGCGTTCCTCGAGCGCCAGGGCTACGACGTCAAGGGTGAGGTGCGCGGCTGCGACGTCGTCGGCACCCGCCGCGGCGAGCGGCCGGTCATCGTCGAGCTCAAGCTGACCTTCGGCCTCTCGCTGCTGCTCCAGGGGGTCGATCGGCTCGCGCTCACTGACCGCGTGTACCTCGCCATCGCGCGTCCTCGCTCGCGCCGCGCGCCGGCCTCGGTCTATCGCCGCGACGTCAGAAAGCTCTGCCGCCGCCTCGGGCTCGGGTTGCTGACGGTCGGGCCACCGCCGTTCCACGACATCGAGGTTCTCGAGGATCCGCGACCGTATCGCCCGCGGCCGCATGCGCGACGGGCCGCGCTCCTGCTGGGCGAGCACGCGCGGCGCCAGGGCGATCCCAATCAGGGCGGCGTGACGAAGACCCCGATCATGACCGCCTACCGCCAGGAGGCGCTGCGCTGCGCGCTGCTCGTCGATCACGACGGGGGCAGGAGCCTCAAAGCGCTCCGCGCGACGGGCCTCGTGCCGAACGCGCCGAAGATCCTCGGGCGCGACGTCTACGGCTGGTTCCACCGGGTGGAACGGGGCGTCTATCGCCTGAGCGAGCGCGCCCGGGAGGACCTGGCCCGGTACCGCGCGGCGGGGCGGCTGCCGAGTCTCGCGCCGATGGGGTAGGATGCGTCCACTGATCCGTAGGGGAGGCACGCCTTGCGTTACGAGATGATCTCCGCCGACTGCCACGTCGACCTCTGCTGGCTGCCGCCCGACCTCTTCACAACGAACGCCTCGCCGGAGCTGCGCGAGCGGATGCCGTACGTCACCGACGGGCCGACGGGGCCCCAGTGGGTGACGAAGAAGGGCGCCAGCCTCGGACGCGTGAACGGCATGGGCTCGGCGGGACGCGAGTACATCCCCGGCCGCATCCATCGCTCGGACCGCATGGCGTCGACCGGACTCTACGACGACGGCAAGAAGGGCATTCGGCGGCTCACCGATCCCGATCTCCGGGTCAAGGATCAGGACCGCGACGGCGTGCAGGCGGAAGTGCTGTACGGCATCCTCGGCGCCACGAGCCGGCTGAACGATCCCGAAGCGTCGGTCGAAGTCATTCGCGTCTACAACGAGTGGCTCGCGGGCTTCGTCGAGTCCAAGCCGGGCCGATTCGTCGGCCTCGCGGCGATTCCGAACAACCCGCTCGACGCGGCGATCGCGGAAGTCGAGCGCGTGGCGAAGCGCGGCGCGTGCCGCGGCGTCGACATCGCCAACTCGTCCGACCTGAAGCCGCTGTGGGATCCGTACTGGGAGCCGCTGTGGGACGTGATCAACGCGACCGGCCTGCCGCTGCACTTCCACACGGTCGGCGGCTACCTGCCGGACCACATCCGCAAGATCATCTTCGTCGGCAGCGATCCGACGCGCGCGAACCTGCCCGACGCGCCGAACGTGCCCATGCGCGTCGCGCGCGCGGCGTTTGCGACGAACATCACGCACTTCCAGATCAACATGGCGAACATCCTCACGTCGATGATCTTCTCCGGCGTGCTGGAGAAATATCCGCGCATCCGGCTGGTGCTCGGCGAGAGCGGCATCGGCTGGATCCCGTACGTGCTGTGGCGCATGGACGCGGAGTGGGAGGACCAGTTCAAGGACCTCTCGCTCACGATGCCGCCGAGCGAGTACTGGAAGCGGCAGTGCTGGGCCACGTACCAGACGGATCCGATCGGCGTGAAGCTCATCGACGAGCTCGGCGCCGACACGATCATGTGGGGCTCCGATTTCCCGCATCCCGACGGGATCTGGCCGGACTCGCAGGAATACGTCCAGAAGGAGCTCGGCCACCTGCCGGCGGCGACGCGCCGCAAGGTGGTGTGCGAGAACGCGGGGAAGCTCTACGGGCTGATCAACTAGAGGGGGAGAGAACGCAATGGCTGAAGTCGACGGCGCAACACTGGTCGCGAGGAACCTCAAGAAGCAGGGCGTCCAGTACATGTTCGGGATCGTCGGGTTTCCGGTGCAGCCGATCGCGGCGGCCGCGCAGAAGGAAGGGATCACCTACGTCGGGATGCGCAACGAGCAGTCCGCCTCGTATGCCGCGCAGGCCGTCGGCTATCTGACCGGACGCCCCGGCGTCTGCCTCGTCGTGTCGGGCCCCGGCGTCGTTCACGCTCTCGCCGGCCTCGCGAACGCCCAGCAGAACGGCTGGCCGATGATCTGCATCGGCGGCGCGTCGGAGACGTGGCGCAACGGCATGGGCGCGTTCCAGGAGGAGCGCCAGGTCTACATCGCGACGCCGTTCTGCAAGTTCGCGCACGCGATCGAGCACGTGCACCGGATTCCGTTCTACGTCGAGATGGCGGTGCGCAACGCGATCTACGGCCGGCCCGGCGCGAGCTATCTCGACATCGCCGACGACATCATCACCGGCAAGGTCGACGAGGCCCAGGTCCTCGAGGCCGCGCGCGTCCCGGATCCGCCGCGCACCCAGGCCATGCCGGACGACGTCGAACGCGCGCTGGACGTGCTCCGGTCGGCGGAGCGGCCGCTCGTCATCGTGGGCAAGGGGATGGCATACGCGCGCGCCGAGGACGAGGTGCGCAAGTTCATCGAGCGCACCCAGGTGCCGTTCCTCGCCTCGCCGATGGGCAAGGGCGTGATGCCCGACACGCATCCGCTGTCGGTCGGCGCGGCGCGTAGCCACGCGCTGCAGAATGCCGACGTCGTCTTCCTGATGGGCGCCAGGCTGAACTGGATCATGCACTTCGGCCTGCCGCCTCGGTACAACAAGGACGTCAAATTCATCCAGCTCGACATCGCGCCGGAGACGATCAGCCAGAACGCGCCTGCGGCGGTGGGGCTGGTCGGCGACGGCAAGGCGATCGCCGCGCAGCTCAACAACGCGCTTGAAAAGCGCGAGTGGGTCTATCCCAAGGACACGCCGTGGCGGAGCTCGATCGCGGAGAAGGCGGCGGCGAACGCGGCACAGATCGCGCCGCAGCTCGCCGACGACCAGGCGCCGGCCAACTACTACCGCGCGCTCAAGGACGTCTCGGCGTGGATCCCGGACGACGCGATCATCATCGGCGAGGGCGCGAGCACGATGGACATCGGCCGCACCCAGCTCATGAACTCGAAGCCGCGGCACCGGCTGGATGCCGGCAGTTACGGCACGATGGGCATCGGCATGGGCTTCGTCATCGCCGCCGCCGTCGTGCATCCCGACAAGCCGATCGTCTCGGTCTCGGGCGACTCGGCCATCGGGTTCTCCGGCATGGAGATGGAGACGTGCGCCCGCTACAACCTCCCGGTCAAGATCGTCGTCTTCAACAACGGCGGCATCGGACCCGGCCACGCGAAGCATCCGGACAACCCGCTGCAGAACCTGAAGCCGAACGCGCTGATCTACGGCGCGCGCTACGACAAGATGATGGAGGCCTTCGGCGGCAAGGGCTGGTTCGTCGAGAACCCGAAGGATCTGAAGAACGCGCTGCAAGAGGCGATGGCGTTCAAGGGTCCGGCCCTCGTGAACGTGATGATCTCGCAGGAATCCGCCCGCAAGCCGCAGCAGTTCCGTTGGCACTCGTGATAGATGGGGGGCCGCCAGAGGCGGCCCCCCAAGCCCCCACGCTCCGGGCCCGGAATCAATCCGGGCCCTCCGCGAATGCCGCAGCGCCTCCGGCGGCCCTCCAAGACCCCCGGCGCTGCCCTGGCCACGGCGCTCGACCTACAATGCGGCCATGTCGCGTCCTGCGAAGCTGCACCGGACCTGCGGGTGCAAGTCCCGCCTGAGTAAGCGCCGATGCGCTCAGTAGCAGGCCCCAGCGTTGATGCGAGATCGTCAGCGCCGAGCGGGGCGTCGAGAGCCTCTACGGAGGGAGCGAAGGCGCGGGCCGCAACATCACGTGAATCCTGCCGCCTCGTCAGATTATCAGCCGAAAGGCAGGGGAGGCCGAGCCGGGCATGCCACGGCGAAGGCAATAGACAGCGCGCAGGGATCGGAGCGGCGCTGGACTCCTCCGGGGTATGGGGAGCGGCACGTGTCGACGGCCCGGTGCGGAACAGGAGAGGCCCTACCCGACAGCTCACGTCGGAGCAAGGCCGCGTCGATAAGGCGAGTCCGAAACGGCGCGGCGTCGGGAGGGAGTCCGAGGGGGTCGTAGTACCGGCGAAGGGCGGCAAGACAACCGCTTGGAGGGAAGGACCCCTGCTTTGATCGCGCGTTCGCACGGAGGTAAGCGCGAGGGCATGAGCGCAAGCTCCAATCACCCGGAAGGCAAAGTGCGAGAACTCCAGCGGACGCTGTGGCGAGCGGCCAAGCAGAGTCGGGGGCGGCGCTTCCACGCGCTGTACGACCGGATCTACAGGAGTGACATCCTGCGGGAAGCGTGGACGCGCGTACGAGCCAATCGAGGCGCTGCGGGAGTGGACGGCGAGACGATCGCGGCCATTGAGCAGCGGGGGGTCGAGGGATTTCTGCACGAGATCCAGGCCGACCTCAAGACTGGGCGGTACCGACCGGCCCCGGTGGAGCGGCGGTACATCCCGAAGGCGGACGGACGGCAACGACCGTTGGGTATTCCGACGGTCCGGGATCGGGTAGTCCAGATGGCGGCGAAGCTCGTGATCGAGCCGCTCTTCGAGGCCGACTTTCTGCCGGTGTCCTACGGGTTCCGGCCGAAACGAAGCGCCACGGAGGCGTTGGAGACCATTCGGGTCACGGCGAACCAGCGGCACGAGTACGTAGTCGAGGTCGACATCAAAGACTATTTTGGCCGTATCGACCACGACCGGCTGATGGGGGAAGTGGGGCGGCGAATCTCGGATCGGCGGGTGCTCAAGCTGATTCGGCGCTGGCTGAAGGCCGGGGTGATGGAGGAGGGGCAGCAAGAGGAAACGGTGGTGGGGACGCCACAAGGCGGCGTCATCTCGCCGGTGCTCTCGAATATCTACCTGCATGGGCTCGATCGCGTGTGGCAGCGGAAGTGCGGGCACCTCGGCGTACTGATCCGGTACGCCGACGATTTGGTGGTGCTCTGTCGCACGGAGGCGACGGCGCGGGAAGCGCATCGACGGGTGGGGCTGATTCTCCAGCATCTCGGACTGGAGGCGCATCCGGAGAAGACGCGCCTGGTGGCGCGCGGAGGCGGCAAGGAGAGCTTCGAGTTTCTCGGGTGTCGGCTGAAGAAGTGTCGGTCGGTGCGGTATCCCGGCCGGATGTTCTTGCAGCGCTGGCCGTCGCCGAGGAGCATGAAGCGGGTACGAGCCCGCATTCGGGAGTTGACGGACGCGCGGCACAGCGGGGTGAAGGACGTGCGAGAGCTGATCGCACGGCTGAATCCCGTGCTGCGGGGCTGGGGGAACTACTTTCGCACAGGAAACGCTTCCCTGAAGTTCAACCAGATCGATCACTACGTGCGGCAACGGCTCGGGCTGTTTCTGGCTCGGCGCCGGGGCCTGCAGTATCGGCACGGAGCGATCTCCCGGTGGTCGTTCGACTGGTTTCGGGAGCTTGGCCTCCATCGACTGTTCGGCACCGTACGCTATCCCGGCACTGCGCATGCCTGACGCCAAGAGATCATCGGTAAGCCGTGTGCCCGAAAAGGGCACGCACGGTTTGAAAGGGGGGTGCTGGAGACGGGCCCGGTAACGGGTACCGCGCCAGCGTTCTACCAATGAACTGGCTGGTGAAGGAAGAGCCGACCCATTACGGATGGGACGATTTCGTCACGGACACGAAAGCCGTGTGGAGCGGCGTCAGGAACGCGCTCGCGCAGAAGCATCTGCGCGCGATCGAGAAGGGCGACCGGGTCTTCTATTACCACACCGGCGATGAGAAGGCGGTCGTCGGGATCGCGAAAGCGCTCTCGAGCGCGTATCCGGATCCCGACGACAAGAGCGGGAAGTACGTCGCGGTGGATCTCGCTCCGGTGAAGCGGTTGGCGAGACCGGTCCGCCTCGCCGAGATCAAGGCCGACGCGGCCTTCAAAAACTTTCCCCTCGTCCGGATCGCGCGGCTGTCGGTGATGCCGGTCACCGACGCGGAGTGGGCGCGGATCGAGCGCCTGGCCGGGAAGGCGCGGGCCGAGGCGTGAGGCCATGCCGGAATGCCCGGCGCCACGCCCATCAGGAGGCTGGATGGAGGGGCTGACGCGGCCCGTGTGGGCGGCGAACCTCCTGCACCTGCGCTAAAGGAGACACTCATGGCCATCAAGCGGCCCACGCCATCCCAGCTCCGCGCCGTCGCCGACGATCTCGGCTTCACGCTGACCGACGCCGACGTCCAGTCGTACCTCGCGTTGATGGAAGGCAGCCTCGGCGCCTACGACGCGGTCGACGCGATGCCGGACTACCTGCCGCAGGTCACGTACCCGCGCACGCCCGGCTACCGGCCGGAAGGCGACGAGAACCCGCACAACGCCTGGTACGTCAAGACCACGGTGAAGGGCGCGCCCGGCGGCAAGCTCGCGGGCAAGCGGATCGCGCTGAAGGACAACGTCTGCCTGGCCGGCGTGCCGATGATGAACGGGGCCTCGACGCTCGAGGGCTACGTGCCCGACGTCGACGCCACCATCGTCACGCGCATCCTCGACGCGGGCGGCGCCATCCTCGGCAAGGCGCACTGCGAGTACTTCTGCTTCTCCGGCGGCAGCCACACGAGCGCTGCCGGGCCCGTGCAGAACCCGCGCAAGCCCGGCTACTCCGCGGGCGGCTCCTCCTCGGGTTCGGCCGCGCTCGTCGCCGCGGGCGAGGTGGACATGGCGATCGGCGGCGACCAGGGTGGGTCGATCCGCATCCCGTCCGCCTACTGCGGGATCTACGGCATGAAGCCGACGCACGGGCTCGTGCCCTACACGGGGATCATGCCGATCGAGCTGACGCTCGACCACACGGGGCCGATGACGGCCACCGTGCGCGACAACGCGCTGCTCCTCGAGGTGATCGCCGGCGCCGACGGGCTCGACCCGCGGCAGTACGCGCCGCAGGTCGCTCCCTACACGCAGGCGCTGGGGCAGGGCGTGGACGGCCTCCGGATCGGCGTCGTCACCGAGGGCTTCGGGCACCCGAACTCGGAGCCGGACGTCGACGCCCGCGTGCGCGGCGCGGCCGCGATGCTCGGCAAGATGGGCGCGAAGGTCACCGAGGTCGCGCTGCCGATGCACCGGCTCGGGCCCGCGATCTGGACGCCGATCGCGCTCGAGGGCGCGACCGAGCTGATGATGAAGGGCAACGGCCTCGGCACCAACTGGCGCGGGCTCTTCGTCACGAGCCTGCTGGATGCGCACGCGGCGTGGCGGCACCGCGCCGACGAGCTGTCCGACACGCTCAAGCTCTCGATGTTCCTCGGGCACTACGCGATCAAGCACTACCGCGGCCACTACTATGCGAAGGCGCAGAACCTCTCCCGCAAGCTGCGCGCCGCCTACGACGCCGCGCTCGCCGAGCACGACCTGCTGCTGATGCCCACGCTGCCGCTCAAGGCGACACCGCTGCCGCCCGCGCACGCGCCGCGCGAGCTCGTCATCCAGCGCGCGTTCGAGATGATCGCGAACACGGCGCCGTTCGACGCCACCGGGCATCCGGCGATGAGCGTGCCGTGCGGCCAGACCGACGGCCGCCCGATCGGGATGATGCTGATCGGCAAGCACTGGGACGAGTCGACGATCTACCGCGCCGCGCAGGCATTCGAGGTCGCCGGCGACTGGCGGCAGATGTAGGCGGCGGGGAGCCGACGGCCGCTCACGCCGGCGGCGCGCCGGCGCGCAGGGACCGCAGGCGAGCGAGCGCGAGCACGACGGCGGCGGCGACGATGGCCGTCGCGACCAGGAAGGCGTCGCCAAACGCCGCGTCGAAGCCGACGAGCGGCCTGCGCGACGCGAAGACCGCCGCCAGCAGCCACACGCCCGAGACGAGACCGAGCGTGCGCGCGAGGAAGATGAGGCCGCCCGCGGCGCCCTGGAGCGCCGACGGGAAGCCGCCCATCACCAGCGTCATCATCGGCACCTGGAACGCGCCGAGCCCGAAGCCCGCCACGAAGAGCGCCGTCGCCACGATCGCGAGCGGGGTGTCGACGTCGGCGAGCGCGAGGGCGCCGAGCCCCAGCGTCTCGAGCGCGAGGCCCGCGATCAGGGGCGTGAACGCCCCGAGCCGGTCCGCGACGCGGCCGGCGAGCCGCGCCGCGATCGACGTCCCGAGCGGCGCCAGCGTGAAGATCACGCCCGCGACGCCGGCGTCGAATCCGCGGCGCTCGATCAGATGGAACGGGGCGAGCAGCCAGATGGCGAACACGCCGGCCTGCGAGAGGAAGGCGAGCGCGCACGCGACCGGCACCGGCCGCCGCCGCAGGTCGGCGAGCCCGACGAGCCGCCGCGTTCCCGCCCCGCCGTGTACGGCCGGCAACGCGCGCGTGGCGACGAGGACCAGCACGGCCACCGGCAGCCGCGCGAAGAAGACGACGCGCCAGCCGAAGACGTGCACGAGAACGCCGGCCACGAGCGGCCCGATCGCGAGCCCGAGCGCCATCGCCGCCGCCAGCGATCCCAGCGCGCGCCCGCGCCGGTCGGGCGCCACCGCGAGCGTGACGATGCCGGGCGCCGTGCCGTAGACGAGACCGCTCGCGACCCCCTGCGCGACGCGCGCGGCCAGGAGCCATTCGAAGCTGAGGGCGAGCCCGCCGGCCACGAACGCGAGCGCCGTGAGCGCGAGGCCGGCGCGAAACACGCGCCCGTGCCCGACGAGGTCCGCCACCACGCCGCCCGCGAACGCGGTGACGGCGTACACGCCCGTGTAGCAGATGATGACCCAGCGGATCTGCTCGGGAGGCACCGCGAACGCGGCCGCGATCGCGGGGAACCCGATGTTCATCATCGAATCGAGCGAGACGAGGAAGGCGCCGGCCGCCGCGAGCCTGGGGATCATTCGGACGTCGAGACTCTACACCGTCATCCTCCGGGCCCTGCTACGATCGCTTCGTGAGCGTCCCATGCGCCTTCGAGCCCCGCCTCGACGTGCTCCCCGAGCCGCAGCGGCGAGTCTTCCGTGAGCTCGGCACCGTGCCGCGCCGCTTCGTGCTCTACGGTGGAACGGCGATCACGCTGCGCCTCGGCCATCGGCGATCGCTCGACTTCGGCTTCTTCTCGAACGGTCATTTCCAGCCGGATGCGCTCGAGCGAGAGATCCCCCTGCTGCGCGGCGCCGTGCGGTCGCGGTCGGAGCCCGACACGCTTGTCAGCGTCGTGGAGCGCAGTGGCCCGGTGACCGGGTCGTTCTTCGGTCGGCTGCTGCTGCGCCGTGTCGGTGATCCTGGCATCGCCGCCGGCGATGGTCCGCTGGTCGCGTCGTTGCTCGATCTGGCGGCAACGAAGGTGAAGGTCGTTCAGGATCGTGCGGAGGCCAAGGACTATCTCGATGTCGCCTGCCTGCTCGCCGAGGGGATCGCGCTTCGCGAAGCACTCGGCGCGGCGCTCGCCGTCTACGGGCCGACGTTCAACCCGCTGCCGTCGCTCAAGGCGCTGGCGTATTTCGAAGACGGCGATCTTCCGAGTCTGTCGAAGGAGATCCGGGAGGCCCTCGAGCGCGCGGTGCGCGAGACGCCGCTGGCGACGATTCGTGCGCTGCCTCCGCGTGGCGGGCTCGCGACGTGAGTCTCACGCTCGAAGCGATCGCTGAGCGGATCGTGTGGTGGAAGCCCGCCGCCGAGGCGATCGCAGACCGGCGACACTTTCTCGCGCGCGTGATGGCAACGGGAACGTTCGACGAGGTCCGCTTCGTGGCGGAGATCTTCCCTCCCGACGCCTTTCGCGACGTCCTGGAAAATCCGCCGGCCGGCGTGTTCGATGCCCGCTCGTGGGCGTACTGGAATGTCCTGTTCGAGCGAGACGCTGGGCAGCTTCCTGGCAGACGACTGCCTGCGACCCCGCGAGTGGGCCGCGTCGCAGCGCGACACGCCACCGCGCCAGGCGACGACGTCAAGAGCGAGGTGCGCCGGATGAGGCGCTCGATCAGCTCCTCGGCGCGGGCGGGGCGAGCGGGGCCGTGCCGAAGTTCACGCTGAAGCGGCGGCACCAGACGGTGACGGCGCGGTACTTCGCGAGGTCGACGTCGGCCGCGAGCTCGTAGTTGGGGTCGCCGATGTTGCCCTTGAGCGCGCCGACGTGGACGAAGCCGGCGCGCGTGACCGTGGCGTCGTCCTTCGCATCGTCGGCGGCGACGAGGTAGACCTGCACGTCGGGGCCGTTGGAGGTCTCGAACTCCGTGAAGCGGAGCAGGCGCTTGCCTTCGGGCAGCGTGTAGATCGTCGCGCGGCCGCGGGTCTCGTGGGCGACGCTGTGGAACCGGCCGGCGGCGAGCTCGACGGGAGCGGCCACGCCGGTCGGGGAGGCGCTGGTCGGCAGCGTCTCGCTCACCGTGCGGTCGATGAAGAGCCGTTCGGGGCGGAAGAGATACCATCCGAGACCGGCCACGACGAGGACGCCCAGCGCGACGACGACGCGCATGCGCATGGAAAACCTCCCCGGCGGCCCGGCGGCGCCGCCCCTGCGACCGGCCTGATCGTTCAGTGCGCGGGTCGAAGCGCGAGCAGGCGCGAACATCGACGGACGAGCGGACGCATGCCGGCGGCCGTGGCCATCGCGAGGGCTTCGCCGATCGCCGCTCGGCCACGCTCGCGCTCGGACGGCGCCTGGAGGCCGATCTCGCCGAGGAGCGCCAGCGCCCACGCGCGAGATCCCCACGCTCCGCGCGCCTCCGCGAGCGCGCGGGCGTCGTCCGAGCGTCCGGCGCGCCGGTACGCCTCGGCGAGGCACGTCACGCGATGGGCGAGAGTGTACGACTCCTGCGCCGCCGCCGCGTCGGAGGCCGCCCATTCCAGGAGCGGGAGTCCCTCGTCGACCCGCCCGAGCCGCGCCTTCGCGAGACCGAGCGTGGCGGAGATGGAGGGCGCCTGCTCGGGGAAGTCGCCGTCGCCGCAGAGCGCGAGCGCGCGCTCGGCCGCCTCGCGCGCGGCCTCGGCGTCGTCGAAGAGCAGGGCGACGGCGGCCACCGTGCCGGCGGCGACGACGAGGCTGAACCGGTGGTCGATCCGCGTGCCGAGGGCGAGCGCCTTCGCCGCGACCTCTCGCGCCGCCGCACGTGTGGGCGCGCGAGTGCGACGGCGCCGCGAAAGTCGCCGCTCGCGTAGGCGACGAACGCCAGGCAGTGCTCCGCGTAAACGACGAGCCGGTCGTCGGGCCCGCTCTGGCCGATTTCGGCGGCCCGCCGCGCCGACTCCTCGGCGCGCGCCGGATCGCCGGCGATCATGAGCGCGTACGCACGGTACGCGGTGACCCACGCGCCGCGCCGCCGGTCTCCGACGCGCGCGGCGATCGCCTCGGCCTCGGCGCGGACGGTCCGGATGCGCGTCGCGTCGTGCAGCGGCACGAGCGCCTGGCGCAGGTCGAGGCGGAGATCCACGCCCTGGGCCATGCGCGCCGGTGTCTCGGGCAGGCGTTCCAGCATGGTGAGCGCTTGCTCGAGGTCCGCCGCCGCAGTGCGGAACGCCGCGCGCGCCAGGGCGCGGCGTCCGGCCCGCTGGAAGCCGTCGGCGGCTTCCTGCCAGGCGCCCATGCCGCGATGGTGGAACGCGAGGTTTAGCGCAAGCGTCTCGTCATCGCCTGACCGCTGCGCGAGCGCGCGCGCCACCGCGGCGTGGAGCGCGGGACGGAGCGGCGGCACGATCTCCTCGTACGCCACCTCGCGGAGGCGGTCGTGCGTGAAGTCGAGCTTCTCGCCACTCACCCCGAGCACGCCCCGCCTGATCAGCTCGTCCACCCGCGCCGCCGTCTCGTCGTTCGACAGCCCCGCCGCCTCGCGCAGCAGCGTGAAGTCGAACGGCCGCCGGATGACGGCGGCCACCGCCGCCAGCCGGTGGCTCGCCTCGCCGAGTCGCGCGAGGCGCCGGGCCGCCAGATCGCGCACGCGAGGCGGTAAGCCGCCGCGGGCCAGGCGTTCTGCTCGAGCGCGCGCACGGTCTCGACGATCATGAACGGATGGCCGAGGCTCAGGGCCCAGACGTCGTCGGCCACGCGCGGCATCGCGCCGGCGGTCGTGGCCGAGACGAGGGCCTCGACGAGGCGGCCGGTGTCCTGCCGGTCGAGCGCGCCCAGCACGACGCGCTCGAACCCGTGCTCGCCCACATGGCGGGCGCGGGTCCAGCCGGCCCTCAGGGCCCCCAGGGCCTCAAGGGCGACAAAGGGGACAAGGGGGACAAGGGCGAGCAGGGGCTGCCGGGGAAGGACGGCACCGCCGCCGACCTCGGCCCGCTCACGGAGCGCGTGGCCTCGCTCGAGGCCTCGCTCGAACTGATCCTCGCTCCGCACGTGTACGTCACGATTTCGTCGCCGGTACGGTCTCGGTCATCGATCCCGTGAAAAACGCGGTGGTAGCTACGATCGTCGTCGGCGCCAATCCGTACGGGGTCGCGATGAACCCGGCGGGCACGCGCGTGTACGTCGCGAATCAGGGCAGCTCCATGGTGTTGGTGATCGACACGGCGACCAACGAGGTGACGGACACGATCGCGGTCGGGTTGGGGCCGAGAGGCGTCGCGGTGAACCCGGCGGGCACCCGCGTATACGTCGGGAATTCGCAGGAGCAGAGCGTGTCCGTGATCGACACTGCGGCGAACCAGATCGAGAAGACGATTCACGTTGTCAACAGTCCGATAGGCGTCGCGGTGAACCCTGCGGGCACCCAGGTGGACGTTGCGGGCCATCATGTCTCGGTGCCAGTGATCGACACGGCGACGAAGGCGGTGGTGGCCACGTCGGCGTCGGCCGCGCCCCGGTCGGGGTCGCCGCCCGACCCCCGAATCGCTTCGCTGGCCGGCCGGCGCTCCTACGGGCGCCGGCCGGTCGCCCCACTTCCTCCCTCGGCGCCGTGCTCGGGCGACGAGGCGAATGCCGAGCCGCGGGAGCTATGCGTCACAGCCCGGATCCGGACTCTGGCCGCCGCGCGGGTCTGGCCCGCCGACGCAGCGCCCGTCTCGGTCTCCGCCTCGTCCTTCAACGGCACTCCCATCCCGGAGGGGGACAATTCGGGCGGCACGGTCACGGTCCATCCGTCGTTCACGACGGCGATCACGTTGTTCGACGACGGGACCGACCACTTGAGGGAAAAACTTTTCACACGGCGCGCGCCGTGCCAAGCGCCCGTATGATGGCGCTCGATGAGCGCCACCAACGTCGACCACTTGCAGTTCCTGCTCCGCCACCTGACCACCGTGATCCACCACCTGCCGTCGGCGCGTCGTGCGGCTATTCGCCGCGACCGTCGGCATGCCGATGAGGAGATCGCCGACGAGCCCGGGAATTCGCCGGCGCCGCGCCACCACGCGGTCGACGACGATCGCGAGGAGCACCGCGAAGGCCGCGAAGCCGGTGCCCGCGGCCGCCTCCGGCGTGACGCCACTCGCCAGTGCGGCCAGGGGAATCGCGAGCACCATCAGCGTGAGCCAGAGCCGCCCGCGCGCCACGGCGATCTCGCCCTGCGCGCTCGCCACCGCGAGCGCGGGATCCGGCGCGGGCCAGATCCGCTGCCACCGCGAGGATGGGGCCGAGCGATGCGGGACGGCAGGGCTCACGTTCCCGGATGGTAGCCGATGATCTCTCGCGCAGGTGATCGAGCGACGCTGCCCTATCCTGACAGTGATGGATGCGCGGACGCTGGAAACGATCAGGCGGCTCACGACTCGTGAACGACGACTGATCGCGTCGCTGCGGGGAACACCCATGGACGAATCCGCCGACGAGCTCGCGGACCTCGCCGATGTCGCGCGGGCCCTCGACGCTCTTGGCGCATCGCCGTCGGTCCGGAGTGCCCGTGCAGATCATCTTCGAGGCCGGGTTCGATCCCATGCCCGACCGCGCCGAGTCCCCTGCGATCGCCGGCGCACGCATTCGCGTCGTGACGACGGCGGATCGCGATGAAGGAGCGTGCGGCCTCCGACCCGGCGCGGCGACGCAGCAGGGCGCTGCAGGATCGCGCCGACATCGAGCTCGTGCGGCGAGACGTTCCCGACCAGAACGAAGGCTGGGAGCGGTCACAGCGCGAGGTCGCCGAGGAAGATCCGCTTCACCTCGGCCGACTGCAGCAGCTCGGCCGACGCGCCGTCGAGGATCGTGCGGCCGCTCTCGAGGATGCAGCCGCGATCGGCGAGCCGGAGCGCCAGCTCCACGTTCTGCTCGATGAAGAGCACGCTGAGGCCTTCCTCGTCGCGCAGCCGGCGGATGAGGATGCCGATCTCGTGCACGATGGCCGGCGCGAGCCCGAGAAACGGCTCGTCGATCATGAGGAGCTTCGGACGCGCCATGTACCCGCGCGCGATCGCGACCATCTGCTGCTCGCCACCGGAGAGCGTGTGCGCGAGCTGATTGCGCCGGGCGCGAACGATGGGGAACAGCGCCTCGACGCGCGCGAGCGTCTCGGCGCGGCGCGGCCGCGCGTGCGGGTTGTGCGCGCCGAGGAGCACGTTGTCGCGGACGGTGAGGAACGGAAAGAGCCGGCGCCGCTCGAGCACGTGCGCGATGCCGTCGCCGACCGTGACGTGCGCGGCGGCGCCGTCGATGCGCTTGCCGAGGAACGTGATCCGGCCGGCCCGCGGCGTGATGAGCCCGGAGATGGTGTTCATCAGCGTGGACTTTCCGGCACCGTTCGGGCCGAGCACCGCGACGATCTCCCCGGCCTCGACGCGCATCGCCGCCTCCCAGAGCGCCTGGAAGTCGCCGTACGCCACGTCGAGGCCCTCGACCGTCAGCATCCCGCTCACCGCGTGTACGCCTGCCCGAGATAGGCTTCGACGACCGCGCGGTCGCGGGCGACGACGTCCGGCGGGCCGTCCGCGATGACCTCGCCGAGGTGGAGCGCGATGATCCGCTGCGTCACGGCGGTGATCACCCGCATGTTGTGCTCGATGACGAGCAGCGTGAGGCCGCTCGCGTGCAGCTCGCGCACGAGCTGGACGAGCGCGGGGATCGTCCGCTGGTCGACCCCGCCGGTCACTTCGTCGAGGAGCAAGAGACGCGGCCGGGTGGCCAGCGCGCGCGCCAGCTCCAGCCGCTTGCGCTGGCCGGTGGAGAGCGTTCGCGCGTGCGCATCGGCCTTGTCCTCGAGTCCCACGCGCGCCACGATCTCGCGCGCCTGCTCTCGCGCGTGACGCACGTCCTTCGTGCGCGTCAGCGCGCCGACCATGACATTGCCGAGCACGGTCAGGCCGGCGAACGGTCTGAGCTTCTGAAACGTCCGCGCGACGCCGAGCCGGCAGACGCGGTCGGGCGAGAGGCCGGTGAGCCGCACGCCGTCGAGCCGCACGTCGCCTTCTTCGGGCCGATAGAAGCCGCTGATGATCTCGAACAGCGTCGACTTGCCGGCGCCGTTGGGACCGATGATGCCGACGAGCTCGCCCGGCGCCACGTCGAAGGAGATGCCGCGGTTGGCGGTGATGCCGCCGAACCGCTTGGTGACGCCGGCGACGGACAGGAGGCTCACGACCGGCGCAGCCAACCGACCAATCCCTGCGGCGCGAACCGCACCATCACGATGAGCGCGGTGCCGTAGACGACGAGGTAGATGCCGACGAGGCCGGCGCCGATCCCGCCGAACTGCGCGCGGAGGTACGTCTCGACGGTCGTGACGAGCACCGCGCCGAGGAACGGCCCGAGCGCGGTGCCGAGCCCGCCGATGATGGACGCGAGCGCGAAGCGGACGGACAGATCGACGGAGAAGACGTAGAACGGGTCCACGAAGCCGACGTATTGCGCCCACAGTGCGCCCGTCACGGCGGTGAGCGCCGCGCTCACGGCGATCGCCGCGACCTTCAGGCGTCGTGCCGCGACACCCAGCGACAGCGCGGCGTCCTCGTCTTCGCGTACGGCCGCGAGCTGGTACCCACGTCGCGAGACGTCGAGGTAGCGCTGCAACAGATACGCGAGGACCGCGACCACCAGCACGATCCAGACCCATACCCGCTTGTCCGCGAGGCCCAGCGTCCAGAATCCCGGACGGAACGGAACCGGAATCCCTTCCGACCCGGCGGTGAATGCTCGCAGGCGGCTGGCGACGATCAGCAGGACCTGCGAGAACGCGATGGTCGCGAGCACGAAGTACGGGCCACGGAGCCGGTTGCTGAGGAACCCCAGCACGAGGCCCGCCGCGGTCGCGACGACGGCGCCGACGGCGAGACCGATCCACGCCGAGAGATCCCACCGCGTGCCGAGCACCGCCGCCCCGTACGCGCCGAGCCCGAAGAACGCCGAGTGTCCGAGCGAGATCTGCCCGGCGTAGCCCCCTGCCACGTTCCACGCCGCGGCCGCGGAGCCCCACAGGAGGATCAGGATCAGGCTGTCGAGGAGAAAAGCGTCGCGCACGACGAACGACGCGAGCGCCGCGAGCGCGAAGAAGACCGCCGCCGGCGCGGCGCTCACGTGCCGAGCGCTTCGGCGCCGCGCTGACCGAAGAGTCCGGCGGGACGCACCATCAGGATGGCGATGAAGAGCAGGAGGTAGAGCACTTCTTTCCATGCCGTGCCGATCACGTACGAGCCCGCGACCTCCACGGCGGCGACGATGAGGCTGGCGAGCAGCGCGCCCGCCATGTCGCCCAGCCCGCCGAGGACGACCGCGACGTAGGCGATCAGCACGAACTGCAGCCCCGCCGTCGGATATACGGGATAGACCGGGGCCAGCAGCACGCCGGCAACACCGACGCAGGCGATGCCGATCGTCCAGGTGAGCGCGTACACGCGATCGGTGTCGATGCCCATGAGCGCGGAGGCCTGGCGGTCCTGCGCGGTCGCGCGCATCACTTTCCCGGTGTAGGACCACCGCATGAACGCGAACAGTGCGGCGGTGCAGGCGACGGCGACGCCGAACGCGACGAACTGCGCGACGTTGAACGCGGCGTCGGCGACGCGCACCACCACCGCGTAGTAGCTCGTGCGGACGAAGCGCGCGTCCGCGGTCCACAGCACGAGCGCGATGTTCTGCAAGGCGATCGAGAGCCCGACCGTGGTGAAGACCTGGACGTTGTGCGAGGCGTGGACGACGGGACGCATGATGAGGCGATAGCTGACCCACCCGAGGGCGAAGAAGAGCGGCAGCGAGACGATCAGCGTCACGTACGGATCGAAGTGGAGGAGCGCGAACGCCCAGAACGCGACGTACATCCCGAGCATGAGGAACTCGCCGTGCGCGAAGTTGACCACGCGCATCACGCCGAAGATCAGCGTGAGACCCACGGCGATGAGCGCGTAGATCCCGGCGAGGAGGATCGTCGAGACGACGAGCTGCGGGAGCGCCTGCAGTGGCCGCTCTTCCCGCTACTTCCTCTGGTCCCACGCGCCGAGCGGAATCCACTTGGCGCGATGGGTCGTGAACTCTTCCGGCCACACGGTCACGAGCTGGCCGTTCTGCCACTGCAGCATGTAGTGCTGCACGCGGGCGTTCGAGTTCTGGCCGGTCTCGTCGAACTTCACACCCCAGCCGTTGACGGCGGAGCCGACGGGCAGGTCGAGCGACATGACGGCTGAGCGGAACTTCTCGAGCTCGTCGGTCTTCGCGGCGTCGAGCACGAGCTTCAGGACCCACAGCCCGCCGCCGGCCAGCTGATGGTCGCCGGTGATGTCGGAGCCCGTCTTCGCCTTCACGGCGTCCCGGAACGCGCGCTCGATCCGCTGGCCTTCCGGGCGCAGCTTCTCGAGGATCAGGCCGGGGCCGGGCTCGAGCAGCGCGAACGGTCCGTTGGCGTCGTTGCCGAACGCCTTGCCGAAGCCCGGGTTGCCGTAGCCCGTCGCGCCGGCGTGCACGACGGCCTTCACCTGGAAGTTCTGCTCGCGCGCCTGCCGCCAGAAGAGGATGGCGTCCTGGTCGCGCGCGATGTGGTGGAGGATGTCGGGGTTCGCGTTCTTCAGCTTGAGGATGATCGGCGTGAGGTCGTTCGTGGTGAACGTGTAGTACTCGGGCGCCGCCACCTCCTGCATCCCGAATTCCTGCTTCGCGCGCTGTCGCGCGGACTCGGTCACGCTCTGGCCGTACGACGAGTCCTCGGAGAGGTAGGCGATGCGCAGCTCGTTCGGCTTCTTGCCGAGGCGGTGCGAGAGGTGCTTCGCGATGAACTCGATGTTGTACCAGCCGAACCCCGTGCCGTCGATCTCCGTGCGGAACACGTTCTTCAGCCCACGGCGCGTGAAGCGCGGGTCGACGCAGGAGGTCTCCCAGTAGATGACGTTCTGGCGGGACGCCGCTTCGCTCGCGGCGCCGCAGAGCGTGGACGAGAACGTGCCCGTGATGATCTTGACACCTTCGCGCGTCGCGAGCCGCGTGGCCTCGGAGGTCGCGGCCGTCGGGTCGGGGCCGTCGCCGACCGCGAAGACCAGCTTCTTGCCCATCACGCCGCCGAACTTCTCGTTGATGAGGTCGCGCATGATCTCGTAGCCCTCGAGGTGTCCCTTGCCCCGTACCGCGAGGTTGCCGGTGAGCGGCTCCAGCACGCCGATCTTGTACTCCCCGCTGAGCGCCTGCTGACCCTGCACGGCGCTCACACCCACCGCCAGCGCGACGAGACCGATCACGGCCATCCACGTCTTCTTCATGCGGTGACTCTCCTCTTGCGAAGGTGCCAGGATGATACGACAAACCTGGGCTATGCTCGGCGCACACCATTCGGCCGGAGGACAGCGTGGGACAGCTCGAGGGCAAGGTCGCGATCGTGACAGGCTCGGGGCGCGGGATCGGACAGCAGGTGGCGCTGCGGCTGGCGCGCGACGGCGCCGCGGTGGTCGTGAACGACCTCGACGACGCGCCGGCGAAAGAGACCATCGCGCTCATCGAGAAGCTCGGCGGCCGCGCCGTCGCCTGCAACGGCGACGTCACCGCGAAGGACTTCGGCGAGCGCATCGTCCAGACGGCGGTGAAGCAGCTCGGCGGCCTGCACATCGTCGTCAACAACGCCGGCTACACGTGGGACAACGTGATCCAGAAGATGACCGACGAGCAGTGGTACGCGATCATGGACGTGCACGTCACCGCGCCGTTCCGGATCCTGCGCGCATTCCAGCCCTTCCTCAAGGAAGCCTTCGAGGCGGAATCGAGGGGCGGCCAGCGCGTCGTGCGCAAGGTGGTCCAGATCTCGTCGACGTCCGGTGTGCGCGGCAACGCGGGGCAGGTGAACTACTCGTCGGCGAAGGCGGCCGTGACGGGCATGACGCGCACGCTCGCGAAGGAGTGGGGGCGCTACGCGTGCACCGTGAACTGCGTGGCGTTCGGCTACATCCAGACGCGGCTGACGAAGCCGCTCGCCGAGGGCGAGGCCGGCACGATCGACGTCGCCGGGCGCACGGTGAAGGTGGGCGTGCAGGGCGCGCGCATCGCGGCGATGAACCAGATGATCCCGCTCGGGCGCGGCGGGTTCCCCGAGGAAGCCGCCGGCGCCATCTATCTCTTCTGCAGTCCGGACAGCGACTTCGTGAGCGGCCAGACGCTGGTCGTGACCGGAGGGGCCTAGCGCTGCGCGATCTCGGCGCGCGCCTTCGCCACGACCGACTGGACGAAGGCGTTCTTGCCCGTGCGATAGCACGCGATGTCCTCGCCGCACGTTTCCGCGAGGGTCTTCTTCAGCTCGGCGTAGGCGCGCGCGACGTCCGCGTGTGCGCGGAGATAGTCGCGGAACAGGAGCCACTCCTGTCGCCGCGCGTGCGATGGCTCCACGACGTGGACGTGATGCGTCCACGGGGCGGGCATGCGCTTGCGGAAGAACAGCTCTTCCGGCAGCCACGACTCGTATTCGGGCATGTACGTGTAGCCGAGCGCCTCGAGCGGCGCGACGCAGAACGTCCGTGCTTCCGCGAGGCTGCGGACGGTCACGAGCAGGTCGATGATCGGCTTGGACGGGAGGCCCTCGACGGCGGTGCTTCCGATGGGCTCGATGTTCACGACGAGCGCGCCGAGCGTTCGGCGGATCACCGCGCGCTCGTCCTCGAACATCGCGGGCCAGGCTGGATCGTACTCGACGATCGCGATCCGGCCGCCGCCGTACCGCTCCACTAGACGGGTTCCAGACTCCGATGCGGCTCGGGGGGGAGCTCGACGCGGAGCGTATCGCCCGCGTGGACCTCTCCGCCGACGAGCACGATCGCCATGATCCCGGCCTTCCGCACCAGCGCGCCGGTCGCGTGGCGTTCCAGCGTCGCTTCCATCAGCCCGGGCTGAATCCCGTCGAGCTGGTGGCAGGGATTGCGAAGTCCGGTGACTTCGACGACCGCGCTGTCGCCGAGATGTAGACGCGTCCCCGTCGGCAGCCCGAGGAGATCGACGCCGCGCGTGGTGATGTTCTCGCCCATCTGACCGGCGACGATCTTGAAACCCGCGCGCGCGAGCTCCTCGTGAAGCTCGGCATGGATCAGGTGGACCTGGCGGAGGTTCGGCGCCGTCGGATCGCGCTTCACGCGGGAGCGGTGCTTCACGGTCGCGCCGTGATGCGCGTCGCCTTCGACGCCGAGACCTTCGAGCAAGCGGATGCTCGCCTGCGTCGGCTTGCTCATCGTGTGCGTCGCGCTGCGGTGGACCGCCGTGACGATCACGGCTTCACCCGACCGAGTGGGTCGCCGAAGCGCTTGATCATCGTGTCCGCGAACGAGAGCGAACGGTCGGCAACGATGCTGCCGCCACGTACGCGGTAGCCGGCGCCGTTACGCGCGGCGGGCGGTTCCACGCCCGCGCGCAGCTCGCGGGCCGCGCGCAGGATCAGCGTGCGGAACTCGATCACCGCGATGTCCGTGGGGCCCAGGTGCTCGCGCGTACGGTCCGCGATGAAACCCTGGCTGTCCTGGATCATCGCGTCCTGCTCGGACACGCCCTGGATGCCGGTGAACGTCCGGAGCTTCTGATCGGCGCGGTCGACGAGGTAGTCGTTGTCGCGGTTGCGCAGCGGCACCCATCGCGCGTCGACCTGCGCGTGGACGCTGCGGCCCGCGCGGAATCCCGCGCGCTCGGCCTCGGTGAGGGGGCGATCCGGATTCCACGTGGCGCAGAACACCCAGCAGAGCTCGTCGGCGATCGGCACCCAGCTCTGGCTGTGGATGTTCTCGCCCGGGAGCGCGTTCGGTGTGAGCGCGTGGTTCGGCAGCATGTACTGCGCGATCCGCCAGTAGAGGTCGTCGCCGTCGGCCTTGCGCGCGGCGCCGGCGACGAAGCCGACGTCGTGCGCCACCACCTCGAACTGCGGCCGCGGATCGTCCCGCATCCACCGCGTGCGCTCGACGTCGACCGACGAGCGGCGCACCGCCGTGTCGATCCCGTCCTGCGCGGTCCACACGGGCATGTGGAGGAACGAGAAGTGGGCGGTGTCGATCGCGCCCTCGCACGCCTGCGCCCAGTTGCACTGCTGGAGCTTCTTGGAGACGAAGCGGTGCGACGGCGGCATCAGCGCGAACTCCAGCTCGGGCAGCGGCGGCTCGTGCTCCGGCGGGCCGAAGTACGCCCATACGAAGTCGCCCCACTCGCGCGCCGGATACGCGCCGGCCCGTACCTTGTCGCGGAAGCGGCTCTCGGGCGGCATCGTCGGCATGTCGAGGCAGCGGCCGGCGACGTCGAACTTCCAACCGTGGTATGCGCAGCGGATGCCGCCCTGCTCGTTGCGGCCGAAGAAGAGGTTGGCGCCGCGGTGCGGACAGACGGGATCGAGCAGCCCGACGCGCCCACCGCTGTCGCGGAACGCGATCAGGTCCTCGCCGAAGATCTTCACGCGGAGCGGCGGGCCGTCGGGCTCGGGAAGCTCTTGCGACAGGAGAACGGGCTGCCAGAACCGGCGGAAGAGGTCGCCCATCGCGGTGCCCGCGCCGGTGCGCGTGAGGAGGGCGTTGTCTTCCGCGCTGAGCATGTGCACCATACTGTGCCACAAGGGAGGATTGCCCATGGACCTCAGTCGTCGTGACCTCATCGCACTCGGGGCGGCGGCGGCCGCGGTGGGAGCGCTGGACATCCAGCCCGCCGACGCGCAGACGCCGAAGCGCGGCGGCGTGTTCAAGGTACGGCACCACGTGCAGCCGGTCCATTTCGACCCCCAGCAGACCATCGCGTTCTCCACCATGATGGCGCTGTCGTACTGCATGAGCCGGCTCGTGAAGGTGAAGGCCGGTCCGTCGGTCGTCCCCGGCACGCAGCCCGTCGAGAACGATCTCGCGGAGTCGTGGCAGCGGACGGACGACAGGACGTACGTCGTCAAGCTCCGCAAGGGCGTGCGATGGCACACCAAGCCGCCGGTCAACGGGCGCGAGCTGACCGCCGAGGACGTCAAGTACTCCTACGACCGCTTCCTCACCATCAAGGGCAATCCCAACCGCTACCTGCTCGAGGCCGTCGAGAAGATCGAGACGCCCGACAAACACACCGTCGTCTTCAAGCTCAGCCAGCCGAACGCGTGGTTCGCCGATCAGCTCGCGTCGACCGCGACCTGGATCCTGCCGAAGGAGTCGATCGAGAAGTACGGCGACATGAAGAAGCCGGAAGCCGTCATCGGTACCGGGCCCTGGATGCTCGAGCGCTACGATCCCGGCACGCGGCTCACGTACGTCCGGAACCCGAACTACTTCCTCCCCGGCCAGCCGTACGCGGACGGCGTCGACGTCACGATCGAGTCCGACCCGGCGTCCGCCTTCGCCAACTTCATCGTGAACGGCGGCTACGACCTCGCGCCGGAGTACGGCTTCGTCGTGCGCCGCATCGACCTCGACCTCGCGAAGCAGAAGATCTCCGGACTGCAGACGCGTGACTACACCGTCATGTTCGGCGGCTTCACCGCGATGAAGCTCGACCAGGACCCATTCAAGGACGTGCGCGTGCGGCGCGCGGTCGCCATGGCGCAGAACTGGAAGGAAGTGCTCGAGACGAACGCGTGGTCGCAGGGCCACGGCTCGCCGAATCCCGTCATTCCCGCGGCGCTCAAGGAATGGTCGATCCCGATCGGCCAGCTGCCGCAGGAAGGCCGCATGCTGTACGAGTTCGACCCGGTCGCCGCGAAGAAGCTCCTCGCCGAGGCCGGCCATCCGCGCGGGATCAAGGTGCCGATCGAGACGACGCCGGGCTACGGTCCGGACTGGATGGACGCCGTTCAGGTGGCGCTCAAGAACTGGAAGGACGCCGGCATCGAGGGCGACCTGAAGCTGAAGGAGTTCGGCGCGTTCATCTCGAGCACGATCTTCGGCAAGTTCGACAAGGTCATGTATACGTTGCGCGGCGGCCAGTCCGACATCGACAGCTACCTGCGTCCCTTCGTGCCCGGCGAGCCGCTCAACTCGGCGGGCGTGAACGATCCCAAGCTCACGGAGATGATCGCGCTCTCCAAGCGCACGCACGACGTGGCGAAGCGCCGGGAGATCATCTTCGACATCCAGCGCTTGATCTCGCAGCAGGTCTACTACGCCTACAACGCGTCGGTCAGCTGTGTCAGCGCCTGGAAGCCGTACGTGAAGGGCTACGGCCCGAACATCGGCCACGACGTCGGCGGCCGGCTGCAGGTCGCCTGGCTGGATCGGTAGGGCTCAGCCGACCACGACGTATTCCGTCGTCAGCAGGAACGGGGGCTGACCGGGCGCCAGGAAGTGCGCCCGGTCGGCCACGAGAGCCTTGTACTCCGCCGATCCGCCCGCCGCTTTGAGCGCGTCGCCCGACTCGAACCACATCAGCGCGGCGCCGTCGTACGCCGGCTGCCGGCCGCCGGTGTAGGCCGACGGCCGCGTGGCGCTGATCACGTAGCGGCGCACGCCGGGGACGCGCGTGACGAGCGCGGCGTGCTCGCCGCGCCAGCGGCGCTGGAAGTCCTCGACGCTGAGATCCGGCCGGCGCGAGAAGAACTCGATCGCCTTCAACGCGCCCGCGCCTTCGTCCTTCGCGACGTGCTCCTCGGTGATGATGAGGCCCATCTTCGAGCGGTCGATGAACTTCGCCTCGTCGGCCACGACGTCGGCATACGCGGGGCCCTGGGACATCGCGCGGAGCGGGTTGGTGTCGTCGGCCCAGACTTCCGCGATGCCGTCGTGCACCGGCTCGCCCTTGGCGTAGGCCGCCGGCAGCACGTGCGACTGCACGTAGCGCCGGATGCCCGGGAGCTTCGTCACGGCGTCGGGGTGGCGCGTGCGCCAGTACGTCTGGAACTCGTCGACGGGCATGCCGGCCTTGCGCGTGACGAACGTGAGGACTTTGACCATGCCCGACAGGCTACACTGCGGCATGCCCGCGAGCGACTGGTTCCCCAAGCGGACGCTCGGGCTGCTGCCGCGCGATGCGGCGCGCGAGCACGGCGCGCGCGAGGCGCTCCTGTTCAAGGGCAAGCGATGGTCGTTCGCCGACCTCGCGTCCGAGATCGACACCGCCGCCCGCGGTCTCATGGCGCTCGGCATCGCGCCGGGCGAGAAGGTCGCGCTGTGGATGGTCAACCGGCCGGAGTTCATCACCGCCGCGTTCGCGGTGATGAAGGTCGGCGCGGTGCTCGTCCCGATCAACACGCGCTTCCGCTCCGAAGACACCGCGTACGTGCTCGCGCAGTCCGATGCCTCGACGCTCATCCTCGGCGCGCGCTCGGGACCGGTCGATTACTTCGCGATGCTCCGCGAGCTCGCGCCGTCCGTCGGCACGGGACGTGTGAGCGAGACGCGGTTCCCCCATCTCCGGCGCGCGATCGCGCTCGGCGACGTCGCCGCGGCAGGCGCGGTGTCGTGGGACGCGATGCTCGCAGGCGCGGCGGCCGCCGGCCAACGCGCGCTCGAAGCGCGAGCGGAGGCCGTCGATCCCGAGGCGACAGCGTTCCTCATGTACACGTCGGGGACGACCGGCTTCCCCAAAGGCGTGATGCACAGCCACCGGATCGTCCGCAACGTGGTGGACCGCGCGTTCCGGATGGCGATCACCGCCTCGGACACGATCCTGATGTACCTGCCGCTCTTCCACCTCTTCGGGTTCTCCGAAGGGATGCTGATGTCGATGGTGACCGGCGCGCGGCAGGTCCTCACGGAGACGTTCGACGCCGACGAGAGCCTCGCACTGCTCGCCGACGAGCGGGCGACGATCCTCCACGGCTTCGACACGCACTACAAGGGGCTGATCGAGGCGCTCGAACGCGCGCCGCGCGCGCTGCCGCGGATCCGCACGGGGATCTGCGCGGCCGGGATGTCGAGCTCGACGACCATTGCGCGCAAGGCGCGCGCCGCGTTCGGGCCGCTCGTGTCCGGCTACGGGATGAGCGAGTTCGGCGCGGGCGCGTCGATCGGCGCGCTCGATTCGACGGAGGAGCAGTGTGTCGAAGCCTCCGGCGAGCCGGCGCCGGGCTACGAGATCGCGATCCTCGATCCCGACACCGGCAAGCGCCAGCCGATCGGCGTGCCCGGCGAGATCCTCGTGCGCTCCTACATGCTCATGCGGGGCTACTACGACAAGCCCGAGGAGACGGCGCGCGCGATCGACGCCGACGGCTTCATGCACACGGGTGACATGGGCGTCATGCGGCCCGACGGCCACCTGCGCTTCCTCGGCCGCTATAGGGACATGCTGAAGATCGGCGGCGAGAACGTCGACCCGATGGAGGTCGAGGCGTTCCTGATGACGCACCCGGCGATCAATCTCGCGGCCGTGGTGAGCCTGTCGGACGCGCGCCTGTCGGAAGTGGCGGTCGCGTTCGTGCGCGTGGAGCCGGGCCGCGCGCTCACCGAGGCCGACGTGGTCGAGTACTGCCGCGGCAAGATCGCGAGCTTCAAGATCCCGCGGCGTGTCGCGTTCGTCGACGACTTTCCGATGACCGGCTCCGGCAAGATCCAGAAGGTGAAGCTGCGCGACGAGGCGGGGCGGCGGTTCAGCGGAAGCGGGGGATGACCTTCTCGGCGAAGAGCTCGAGCGTCTTCTTGCAGCGGTCGGGCTCGAGGATGCCCTGGCCGAAGAGACAGAAGACCTCGCGGAACGGGACGTGCTTGAGCGCGTTCTCGATCATCCGCGTGACGTGGTCCGGATCGCCGATCAAGAGCGGCGGGCGGTCCTGGCCGAACGGCACCGACCACGTGTCCCACATCCACAGACAGTCTTCCGCCCAGGCTTCGGCCTCGGCCCTGGTGTCGGCGAGCACGAGGTAGCCGCCCCACGCGGCTTCCTCGCCGCGCGGCACGTCGCGGCCGTGCTGCTCGGCCACCTCGCGATACTTGCTCCACAGCATCTCGCAGAACCCCATCTCGCTCGCCATCACGATCGGCTTGCCGCCCTCGCGCGCCCAGTAGAGCGACGTCTGGAGGCTGTGCGTGAAGCCGGAGTAGATGGGGATCGGGTTCTGCAGCGGCCGCGGCGCGATGCCGACCTCGCGGATCGTGCCGTCCGGATCGACGCCGCGCCCGTACTTCAGGTAGACCGGATGGAGATGCGGCTGCTTCTGACCCTCGGGCGGGAACGACCAGTACTTGCCCCTGAACGAGAAGGTGTCGTGCGCCCACGCGGTCTTGATGATCGCGACGCACTCCTCGAACAGCTCGCGATTCATCGCGTCTTCGTCGGTCTTGCGGTTCCACGGGCCCGTCGCCTTCGCCCCGGCGACGGCGGCGTAGTTCTCGAACCAGCGCGCCTGATAGCCCCGCACGAACGCGACATTGAGCCGGCCGCCCAGCAAGTGATCGAGCGTCGCGGCGTGCTCGGCGACGCGCAGCGGATTGTGCGTCGGCAGCACGTAGCCGAACTGGTTGATGCGCAGCCGCGGCGCGTGCTGGCCGAGGAACATCGCCATCAGTCCGGGGTCCTGGCCGAGCTCGAAGCCTTCGATCTGCAGGTGATGCTCGGGAATGCCGTAGCCTTGCCAGCCGCTCGCGTCGCAGAGCCGCGCGTAGTCTGCGATCTCTCCGAGCATGCGCTGGTACAGCACGGGATCCTTGCCGGCCATGCCGCGCTCGAGCTCGGCCCGGCGGCCGATCGTCACGTACATGAAGGCGTGGAAGTCGATCGGCGCCGCGAGACCGCTCATGCGAGCTCGGCGACCGCGCTCATCGCGACCGTGCCTTCCGGAGTGACCGCCCACAGCTCGCAGCCGGACGCGGTCGGCCGCCCGCGCAGCTCGAACGGCGCGCCCTCGAACAGCGGCGCGCGCGCGTGCGTGGTGAAGCTCTTGAACGCACCCCCGGCGGCGTGATCACGCGCGAAGTCGATCAACAGCGTCTGGGTCAGTGGACCGTGGACGACCAGGGCCGGGTATCCTTCGGTGCGCGTCGCCCAGTCGCGGTCGTAGTGGATCTTGTGGCTGTTGAACGTGAGCGCGGAGAAGCGGAACAACAGGATCGGATCCACCGTCACCGTGCGCCGCCAGGGCGTGTCGGCAGGAGCAGGGTCGCGCTTCGGCGCCCGGTTCCTTTCGCCGGCCTTCACTTCCTCGCGGTACACGATGCGCCGCTCGTCTTCGACCGCGAGTCCCTCTGGTCCGTAGATGCGGCTGACGACCGTCGTGAAGACCATCGTCCCGGTGCTGCCGCTCTTCAGCGCGATGTCGGCGAGCTCGTTCTCCTGTCTGAGCGTCTGGCCGATGCGCAGCGGGCGATGGAACCGGAACGCCTGCCCGGCGAACATCCGTCGCGGCAGCGGCATGTCCGGCATCAGCGCGCTGCGCGCGGGCGTGCCGTCGGGGCGGAGGTCGCTCGGCGCGATGCGCGGTGTGAAGTAGATGACGTGCCACCCGGGCGGCAGCGCGTCGGCGTCCTTGAATTCGGGCTCGGGGCGCCCGAAGGCGAGCCGCATGAGATTCGCCTGCGCGGCGGTGGCGACGTCGGTGGCGGTCTCCGTGCGGCCGACGCTGCGCTTGAGATCGGCGAGGTCGATCGTCGCGACGCTCATCGCGGCTCCTCGCCCGCGGGGCGATCGAGGCGATGGAACTCGCCGGGCGGCGTGATCGCGAGGCGGATCGACGGCCCGGAGCCCGTCGGCTTGATGTGGTGGTAATGGCGCGCGGGTGCGAAGACGAAATCGCCGGCGCGCGCGCGCACCGGTGCCGCGCCTTCGATCTCCCAGTCGATCTCGCCTTCGAGCACGACCCACCACTCGTCGGTGAGGTGATAGTGCGTGTCGGTCTTATGGCCAGCCGGCTGGCAGATCAGCGTGCCGACGATCTGATCGTTGACGACGAGCTTCTCGACCCACGGCGGCGCGCCCTTCGCCTGCGTGATGTCCGCGATGCGCGCGTGCAGCGTGTCTTTCCCGAGCAATCCCGCGACCGTCGCTTGCATGACGTCCCTCCGGGGTCGAAGCATACCTCGCAGGCACAGCGCTTGCCTCAGCAGTTGCCGGGAGGGTCTGCCATGACCATGACGAAGCGAATCACGACCTTTGCGCTGGCCGGACTCGTGGCCGGCGCGTGGGGTACGGCGACGGCAGCGGACAAGTCGCGAGCGACCAGCGTCGACAAGCCGGCGGAGACGCGCACGGAGAGCACGGCGCGCGACGATCGCCGCGAGATGCGGCCGCATCCGGGCGGGCTGGTCGAGGCGAAGTGGCTGCTCGGCGCGAAGCTCCACGACGCCGACGGCAAGGACCTCGGCAAGATCGAGGAGTTCTGGATCGACCCGAAGACCGGCCAGATCAAGGAAGCGATCGTGGCGATCGGTGCCACGATGGGTGTGGTCGGCGGCAAGGACAAGGTCGTCGCCTGGAACGACCTGAAGATCAACTGGAAGGATCAGAAGCTGCACGTGAGCGTGGACCCGCGCGCGCTGCGCGACGCCTACCAGACGAAGATGGATCGCGAGGACCGCGGCCCGGCGGCGAGCCCGCGCACGCCCGACAAGAAGCGCTGATCTAGTCGAGGGGGGCCGCGAGGGCCCCCCTCGCGCGAAGATCGCGTCGATGCTGATGGCGACGTCGGGGAAAGCCAGCGGCGCGACGCGTTGACCGTGCGAGAAGCGCACCGTCTCGGCATATCGGTCGCCGTTCGGCGAGCGGTAGACCTCGACGACCTCCGCGTTCGTGTCGACGATCCAGTATTCCGGCACGCCCGCCCGCGCATAGATCCGTAGTTTCGTCGTCCGGTCGTAGCGAAGCGTTGTGTCGGCGGCCTCGATGAAGAGCAGGGCGTCTTCGGTCGAGGCGCCCTGGCGCTTGTACGAGCGCACGCGCAAGAGTGCCGCATCGGGCTGCGGCTTGGAGAGCGGCGGAATCTTGACCGGGCCTTGAACCCACGCCCACGCGCGGCCCACGAAGAGCGTCACGAGGAGATGGGTCAAGCTGCCGACGCACGCCGCATGAGCGTCACCGATCGGGCTCATCTCGACGATCTCGCCCTCGATGAGCTCGACGCGGTCGTACTTCGTGAGAATCCCCGTCTCCACCATCTTCTCGTATTCCTCGATGGTGAAGAGCCGGCGCGGGCGCTCGACCTCGACCGGCCGCGTCGCCGCGGGTGGTATGATCCGGTCGCTTTTGCGAACCGGTCGTGAACCTTGACGGCCCATGGCCGTCGACTGTTTCCAGGAGGACGGCGGATGGGAACGTGGCGGCTCTACACGGGAAGCGACGGGCAGTCGCACGTCGAGAAGATCGACTACAAGGATCACTCGGACTGGGTGAAGGGGATCCCGGTCACCGAGATCAAGTTCAGCGAGTGGCACGTCGGCCGGTTCTACGACTGGCATCCGGCGCCGCGGCGCCAGTTCGTGATCATCCTCTCCGGGCAGCTCGAGATCGGCTGTGGTGACGGCAGCAAGCATCTCTTCGGCCCCGGCGACGCGCGCCTCGTCGAGGACACCACCGGCCAGGGCCACACGACGCGCCAGATCGGCCCCGAGCCCTGCGTGACCGCCACCATCCCGCTCGCGAATCAATAAGGAGCCGCCGATGGCCAGCAAGATCCTCTTCTGCCCGAAGCAGCCGCCCGTCATCATGGAGCTCGTGCACAAGCTCACGCCGGCCGGCTTCGAGCTGATCCCGGCCGACGTCGACACGCCGGAGTTCTACGAGGCCGCCGCGCAGGCGGAGTACTATCTCGGCTTCGCGCGACGGATGGGCAACGAGTTCTTCCGCGCCGCGCCGAATCTCAAGCTCGTCCAGCTCACCAGCGCGGGCTACGACCAGGTCGATCCGGAGGCGGCGCACAAGGCGAAGGTGCCGGTCTCGAACAACGGCGGCGCCAACGCCATCGCCGTGGCCGAGCACGCGATGATGCTGATGCTCGCCGTCTACAAACGCGTGGTGCAGTTCCACAACCACATCGTCGCGGGCAACTGGCGCGTCGGCAACCCGGCGGACATCCGCGTGCACGAGCTCTCGGGCGCGACGCTCGGCATCGTGGGCCTCGGCAACATCGGCAAGAAGGTCGCGCGCCGCGCGAAGGCGTTCGACATGAAGGTGCAGTACTACGACATCAAGCGGCTCACCGAGGACCAGGAGGACGCGCTGGGCGTCCGCTTCGTGCTCTACGACGAGCTGCTGCGCACGTCCGACGTCGTCAGCCTCCACGTGCCGCTCGACGACACCACGCGCAAGATGATCGGCCCGCGCGAGCTCGCCATGATGAAGCCCGAGTCCATCATCATCAACACGTGCCGCGGGCCCGTCATCGACGAGGACGCCCTCCACGACACGCTGAAGGCGGGCAAGATCTTCGGCGCCGGCCTCGACGTGATGGTGGAGGAGCCGCCGTCGCCCAAGCACAAGCTCTTCTCGCTGCCGAACGTCATCTTCACGCCGCACAGCGCCGGCCCGACGTGGGAGAACTACATCGCGCGGTTCCGCAACGGCTTCGACAACATCCAGCGGGTGGCCTCGGGCCGCGCGCCGCTCTGGGTCGTCGCGGGGCAAGAGTGACGATCCCGGACGACTGGGGGCTTTCGGGCAAGGTCGCGATCGTCACCGGAGGCGGTGCTCACGGCGACGGCATCGGCAACGGCCGTGCCGCCGCCATCCTGCTGGCGCGGGCGGGCGTGAAGGTGGTCGTCGTCGATCGTGACGGCGGCCTCGCCAAGCGCACCGTCGAGATGCTCCAGGAGGCCGGCGGCGAGGGCATGGCCTTCGAGGCCGACGTCACCAGGAGTGCCGATTGCGCCGCCATGGTCGCCGCCGCGGTCCAGCGGTTCGGCGCGCTCCACCTCCTCGACAACAACGTCGGCATCGGCAGCCGCGGCTCGGTGGTTGACGAGAGCGAGGAGGCGTGGCGCCGCGTCATGCAGGTGAACGTGGAGAGCATGTTCCTCTCGTCCAAGCACGCCATCCCGGCCATGCGGAAGGCCGGCGGCGGCGCCATCGTCAACGTGTCCTCGATCTCGGCCATCCGGCCGCGCGGGCTCACGACGTACACGGTCTCGAAGAGCGCGGTGATCGGGCTCACGAAGGCCATGGCGGTCGACCACGGCAAGGACGGCATCCGGGTGAACTGCGTGGCCCCGGGCCCGGTCTACACGCCGATGGTCTACGCCGGCGGCATGTCCCCGGCGGCGCGCGAGACACGCAAGAACGCCTCCACGCTCAAGGTGGAGGGCACCGGCTGGGACATCGGCGCCGCCGTCCGGTTCCTCCTCTCCGAGCAGGCGCGCTACATCACCGGCCAGGTCCTCGTGGTCGACGGCGGCACGTCCCTGACGGCCCCGGAACGGGACTCCCGATAGCCGCGAGCACGCCGGCGCAACGACTCGCGCGGTTCGTCGCCCGGTTGAAGCTCGACGCGGTGCCGGCGCCCGCCGTCGCCACCGCCGCGGATCTCGTCCTCGACACCCTGGGCAACGCGCTCGCCGCCGCGCGTGACGACTTCGGCGTCGCGGTCCTCGACGTCGCGCGCGCGCTCGGCGGCCGGCCCGAGAGCTCGCTGCTCGGCACGCGCGACCACGCCGCCGCGGCCAACGCGGTGCTCGCCAACGCGACGCTCGCGCACGGGCTCGACTTCGACGACACGCGCGAGGACGCGATCGTCCACACGAGCTGCGTGGCCGTGACGACCGCGCTCGCGGTCGGCGAGGCGACGCACGCGACGGGGCGCGGCTTGCTCGAGGCGGCGATCGCGGCCGTCGAGGTCATGTGCCGTGTCGGCCTCGCCGTGCCCGGCGCGCTGCACGCGCGTCACTTCCATCCGACGGCCATCACCGCGAGCTTCGCCGCCGCCGCCGCGGCCGGGAAGCTCTACCGACTGTCGGAAACGGAGCTCACGCACGCGTTCGGGATCTGCGGCAGCCAGGCCTCGGGGATCATCGAATACCTCGCGGACGGCTCGTGGACGAAGCGGCTGCACCCGGGATGGAACGCGCACGCCGGCGTGATCGCCACGCACCTCGCGCGCGCCGGCTTCACGGGCCCGGCCACGGTGTTCGAAGGCACGCACGGGCTCTACCAGGCGTTCGCCGGCGGCCACGATGCCGCGAAGCTCGACGCGCTGCTCGCGAGCTTCGGCCGCGAGTGGGAGATCGCGCAGCTCACGCTGAAGCCGTATCCGTGCGGATCGATCGCACAGCCGTACATGGACTGCGCCGCGCGCCTGCGCGTCGAGCACGGCATTCGCCCGGACGCGATCAGGGGCATCCGGTGCAAGACCTCGCCCGGGCCGGTGCCGCGCCTCTGGGAGCCGCTCGCCGCGAAGCACGCGCCGCCGAACGGCTACGCCGCGAAGTTCAGCCTGCCGTACCTGATCGCGTCGATCCTCGTGCGCGGCCGCGCGAGTCTCGCGGAGTTCGCGGACCCCGCCGTGCACGACCCCGACGTCCTGCGCGTGGCGAAGCTCGTCACGTACGAGCTCGACCCCACGATCGACTATCCGCGCCAGTTCGTCGGCGACGTCACGATCGCGCTCGCCGACGGCCGCACGCTGCACGCGCGCCAGGACCGGCCGCGCGGCGGCCCCGACGCGCCCCTCACACGCGCCGAGCTCGAGGCGAAGTTCCGTGGCAATGCCGCGCTCGTCCTGCCCGAGCGGCAGGTCGAGCGCGTGATCCGACACGTCGACGACCTGAGCAACGACCCGCCGCTGACCGGGCTGGTGTCCGCGCTCACGATGGAGGACCCCCACGCATGATCCGTCGCATCCTCTCGCTCACCGGGCTCGTGGCGCTGATGCTCGCCGTCGCCGTGCCCGTCCTCGCGCAGGACGCGCGCGTCGAGGCGGCGAAGAAGGAAGGCAAGGTCGTCTGGTACACGTCGCTCGTGCTCCCGAGCGCCGAGAAGGTCGCCAAGCTGTTCGAGGCGGCGTATCCCGGCGTCAAGGTCGAGGTGCATCGCACGGGTTCCGAGCGCATCCTCCAGCGCGTCATGCAGGAGCTGACCGCCAACATCAAGAACGCCGACGTCGTCCACACCTCGGACGCCGGGCACTTCGTGTTCCTGAAAGACAAGAAGCTGCTGATGCCGTACACGCCCGCGGGTGTCGACAAGTTCCCGCCGGGGTTCAAGGACAAGGACGGCTACTACTTCGGGCTGCGTGCCACGGTCACCGCCATCTTCTACAACACCAAGCTGATGTCCGCGGCCGAGGCGCCGAAGACGTGGAAGGATCTTCTCGACCCGAAGTGGAAGGGCAAGCTGGTCACCGCGCATCCGAGCTACAGCGGCGTGGTCGCCACGCACGTCCTCGCGCTCGAAAAGCAGTACGGGTGGGACTACTTCAAGCAGCTCGGGCAGAACAAGCTGATGATCGTGCAGTCCGCGGCCGATACGCCGACCACGGTGGTGTCGGGCGAGCGCATCGTCGCGGTCAACGGCGGCGAGTACAGCGCCTACCAGCTCAAGAAGAAGGGCAACCCGATCGAGATCATCTATCCGAAGGAAGGCGTGCCGCTGATCGTCTCGCCGACGGCGATCACCTCGTTCGCGCCGCATCCGAACGCCGCCAAGCTCTTCACCGACTTCACGTTCACGCGCGAGATCCAGCAGGTGATGGCGGACAGCGAGGGCCTCTACACCGGGCATCCCGACGTGAAGTACCCGACCGACAAGCCGAAGCTCGGTGACCTGAAGCTCCTCAGCGCCGACGCCGAGGAACTGCAGAAGCGCAACGAGGAGATCAAGAAGCGCTTCGTGGAGTTCTTCGGGGCGTGAGCGTCTCCACACACAGGCGCGCCTCCGGCGCGACGCTGCGCGGCCGCCTCGAGGGCGTCGACCGCTCGCTGCCGGTCTGGGTGGCGACGGCGCTGGCGATCGTCGCCCTCATGGCGCTGCCGCTCGCGTGGCTCGGCTACATGAGCGTCGGCGCCGAGCAGGGAACGACGTTCGGCCATTATCGCGAGGTCTTTCGCGACGAGGCCCTGCGCAAGGCGCTGTGGCACACGCTCGTGCTCGCGTTCTGGACCGGGCTCGTTTCTGTTGCGCTCGGGGCGCCGCTCGCGTGGCTCACCGCGCGCACGAACGTGCCGGGCAAGAAGCTGATCCGGGCGCTGGTGATGGCGTCGTTCGTCACGCCGCCGTTCCTCGGCGCCTTCGCGTGGGTGATGCTGGCCGGGCCCAACGCCGGCCTCCTGAACCGGATGTGGCGCGACCTCACCGGCGCCACCGATCCGCTCCTCGACATCTTCACGATGTCGGGACTCGTGTTCGTGGTCACGATGTACACGTTCCCGTACGTCTACATCATGCTCGCCAACACGCTGGCGCTGATCGCGTCGGATCTCGAGGACGCGGCCGCGATCCACGGCGCCGGGCGGCTGGGCGTGGCGCTCACGATCACGCTGCCGCTCGTCGCGCCGGCGATCGTGAGCGGGTTCATCCTCGCCGTGTTGCAGGCGCTCGCGCTGTTCGGCTCGCCCGCGATCCTCGCGCTGCCCGCCGGCTTTCACACGATCACGACCCAGGTGTGGTCCTTCTTCCACTTCCCGCCGAAGGTCGAGCAGGCGGCCGCGGTCTCCATTCCGCTGCTGCTCGCCACCGCGCTCCTGCTGCTGATGCAGAAGCGGCTGCTCGGGCGCCGGGGGTACGCGACGGTCGGGGGCAAGGGCGGGCAGCGGCGGACGATCGCGCTCGGGATCTGGCGCTATCCGGCGCTCGCGGCCGTCTTCGTCGTGATGGCCGGCTCGATCTTCCTGCCCTATGCCGTCCTCGCGAAGGCGGCGTTCGCCAGGGCGTGGGCGCAGCCGCTCACGTGGAGCAACGTCACGCTCGCCAACTTCACGTTCACGCTGTTCGAGTACAGCTCGACCAAAGCCGCGATCCTCAACACGGTCGAGCTCGGGCTGGCGACGGCCACCATGGGCGCGGGCCTGGCGGCGCTGCTCTCGTACGTCACGAACCGGCGGCTCGTGGTCGGTCACCAGCTCGTCGCGTTCCTCGCGCTGGCGCCCGTCGTCATTCCCGGCGTGGTGCTCGCGGTGGCGCTCTTCATCGCGTACACGCGGCCGCCGTTCGTGCTCTACGGCACGCTCGCCATTCTGTTCGTCGCGTACCTCACGAAGGAGATGCCGGTCGGCTACGCGCAGTCCGACGCGACCTTCCGGAGCATCCCGCCCGACCTCGAGGAAGCGGGCCGCATCCTCGGCGCGGGGCGCCTGCGCGTCCTCCGCGACGTGACCGCGCCGCTCGCGCGCAGCGGCATCATTGCCGCGTGGTGCTTCATCTTCATCGGCGTGATCCGCGAGCTCTCCGCCTCCATCATCCTGTTCACGCCGAACACCAGGGTGATGTCGGTCGTGATCTTCGACCTGAAGGAAGAGGGCCAGTTCGGCGCCATCGCCGTGCTCGGCCTGGCGATGCTCGCGATGACGTTCGCGACCGTGTCGGTGGTGCAGGCGGCGCTCGGCCGCGACGTGCTCGGGGTGAAGGAGTGACGGCGTGCCGGGCGTAGCGATCAAGGACCTCGCGCGGCACTACGGTGGCGTGGCCGCGGTGGACGGCCTGTCGCTCGACGTGAAGCCCGGCGAGCTCGTGGCGCTGCTCGGGCCGTCGGGATGCGGCAAGACCACCACCCTGCGGCTCGTCGCCGGCTTCCTCAAGCCGGAGTCCGGCGAGATCTGGGTCGGCGACCGCTGTCTCTCGTCGCCGTCCGCGGTGGTGCCGCCGGAGCGGCGGCGCATGGCGATGATCTTCCAGAGCTACGCGCTCTGGCCGCACATGACGGTGGCGCAGAACGTCGCGTACGGCCTGCGGTTCAAGCGCGGCCTCCCGCGCGCGGAGCGGGAGAAGAAGGTCGGCGAGATCCTGCGCGTCGTGCAGCTCGCCGGCTATGAAGCGCGCTATCCCGGCGAGCTCTCGGGCGGCCAGCAGCAGCGCGTGGCCGTCGCGCGCGCGCTGGTCGTCGAGCCGGAAATCCTGCTGCTCGACGAGCCGCTCTCGAACCTCGACGCGAACCTCCGCGAGGAGATGCGCTTCGAGATCCGGCGCCTGCACGAGGAGTTCGCGATCACGACGCTCTACGTGACGCACGATCAGGGCGAGGCGATGGTGATCTCCGACCGCATCGCGGTGCTCGAGCGCGGGAGGGTCGCGCAGATCGGCACGGCGGACGAGCTCTTCCACCAGCCGCGCACGCGCTTCGTGGCGGAATTCATCGGCAAGACGAACCTCGTCGACGGGATGGCCGTGAAGCCCGACGCGATCGCCCATGGCCCGCTCACGTTCCGCGTGGCCAGCGACACCCTCGTACCCGGCGCGCACGTCGCGCTGTCGATCCGTCCGCACCACATCGAGCTCGTGGCGCCGAACGCGCCGAAGGAAGACGGCGTCAATATCCTGCAGGGCTCGATCGAGCGCGCGAGCTTTCTCGGCGAGACCGTCGACTACCAGGTCGCGGTGAAGGACAGCGACCTCGTCGTGCGCGTGGCCGCGCCGGCAGTCGCGCGCCTCCGTCCAGGCGGTTTGGTGGGCCTGCGGATCCCCCGCGCCGCGTGCGTCGTCCTCGCGGAAGGCTGATCGCGCAGCCGCACTGTGTAGAAACTTCAGCGTCCCTCGCGCAAGTTGATGGCAGCGCGACTGCAGCCTTTTCCCGGGATGCAGAACCCGCGCCCAGAGCCGTCGCCTCTGGTCCTCGTCGTGGACGACAACGGCGACCTCCGCGATCTCTACGCCACGTACTTCCTCGCCGCCGGTTTCCGGGTCGACACCGCGAGCGACGGGATCAGCGGCCTGGCCCACGCTCGGCTCGACGCCCCCGATCTGATCGTGGCGGACCTCTCGATGCCGCATCTCGACGGGTGGGAGATGGCGCGCCGGTTGAAGGACGACCAGCGAACCATGCGGATTCCCATCATCGCGGTTACGGGCCGCGCGTTCGGGGGCTCGGCGGAGCGCGCGCTCGATGCCGGGTGCGACGCCTACGTGGTGAAGCCGTGCCTGCCCGAGGATCTGCTCCGCGAAGCACGGCGCCTGCTCGCCGCCCGGCTCCGGCGCCGCCGATCGGCGTGAGACCGCGGGCAGCAATCGTGCCAGCGAACGTGAACGCTACGCGTGCGGGTAGACCGTGAGCTCGACGAGGTTGTCGTCGGGATCACGGAAGTAGACGCTGGTCGACGGGCCCCGCGCGCACGAGCGCGTGCCCGGTCCCGCCTCGGGCTTGATGCCCACGCGCGCGAGCAGGTCGAGCACTTCTTGCACGGTGCCGTCCCATTCGAGGCAGAAGTCCGCGCCGCCGACCGACGGCTGGCGCGCGCCCAGATACCCGAGGCGGTCCGGCCAGTCGCGCGCGTGCACGTTGATCTTCTGCGCCTCGCCGATGCGGATGGTCGGCATGTCGGCCCGCCCGGGGCGTGGCTCCCACGCGATCGTGAACCCGAGCCGCTGATAGAACGCGAGCGTCGTCTCGACGTCGCCGACCACCATCACCCAGTGATCGATCCCTTTGACCGGCATCAGGAGTAGACCCGCGTGAAGGCCGGCATGACGTCGCGGGCGAGCAGCACCATCGACCGGCGCCAGAGCTTCGGCTGGTCCCAGTCGTGGCCCGCCATCAAGAGCGTGCCGAAGGGGCCCGTCTCCTCGCGCAGCGCCACGAGCTGTTCGAGCACGCGCGCGGGCGAGCCGGCGATGATCATGCCGCGCTTGACCGTGTCCACCGATATCGACTCATCCGGTGCCTCGAGATCGGGCTTCACCATGAACAGCGCCTTCCGGAGCTGGCTGAAGCTGAACAGGAAGAACTTGTAGTAGAAGGACAGACCATTCTCGGGATCGGCGAGATAGTCTTCGGCCTCCGCGTCGCTCTCGGTCACGAGCACGCTGCGCGACACGCGCCAGATGCTCGGGTCCGGGCGGCGTCCCGCGGCTTCGCAGCCCTCGACGTACTTCTCCCAGTGCCCGCGCAGGTAGCGTCGGTGGAAGAAGTTGCCGGACACCGGAATGAAACCGCGCTCGCCGGCCGTCTTCGCGCTGTGCGAATTCGGCGTGAGCAGCGAGATCGCGATGGGCGGGTGCGGCTGCTGATACGGTCTTGGCACCCAGCCCACCTTGAATTCGGGATAGACGTGCTTCTCGAGCGAGAACTTCCAGAACGTGCCGTCGACACGATACGGCGGATCCTCACGCCACAGCTTCAGGATCGTGTCGATCGACTCGAGCACCATCTTCGGCCGTGCATCCGCGGCCTGGCCGAGGTCGAACATCTCGAGATCGCTCGCGAGCCCGCCGGGCCCGATGCCCATGATGAAGCGTCCGCGCACGAGGTGATCGAACATCGCCGCGTGCGCCGCGACGGTGGCCGGGTGGAACTGCGGCAGGTTGATGACGCCCGTGCCGAACGTGATCTGCGTCGTGCGGGCCGCGAGGCTCGCGAGGAACATCAGCGGCGAAGTGATGCGCTCGCTCCAGGAGCTGAAGTGCTCGCCGACGAACGCCTCGCTGAAGCCGAGCTGGTCGGCGAGGACGATCGCGTCCTGGTCCTCTTCGAGGATCGTCGTGTAGTCGCGCGCCGGGTGGTGGAACGGCATCGTGAACATGCCGAGCTTGATCGTCATGGGGCGAGGCTATCATGGGCCATGGCCAACGAGCGGGGACTCCTGCCGAAAGCGCGGCGCGAGGATCTCGACGACCACCTGCAGCGCCAGCTCCAGCGCTGGTACGCGAACGCGTACAAGGACGACAACCTCTTCCTGACGATGGCGCGCCGGCCGGGCCTTCTCGACGCCACGTGGAGCTTCATCAAGTACATCTACGGCGGGGGCTCGAGCGTCGAGCCGGAGCTCTTCGAGCTGGTGCGGGTGAAGCTCGCCTGGAACAACCGCTGCGTGCACTGAAGCCTCGCGCGCTCCTCCTCGGCCGTGAGCCGGGGCGCGACGGAAGACCTGGTGGCGAAGCTCGCGGACTACGAGCAGTCGGACCTGCCGGAGCGCACGAAGGTCGCGCTGCGCTTCGCGGACCGGATGACGGGCCCCGCGCCGACCACGCTGGGTCCCGCGCTGGAGGCGGAGCTCAAGCAATATTTCACCGAGGACGAGATCCTCGACCTCGGAATGACGATCGGGTTCGCGAGCGGCTGGCAACGCTTCATCGAGGCGGTCGGCATCGTGCCCGACCGGTGGACGGACGGCGCACCTCCGCCGTTCCGGCCGCTCGACTAGGGCACTCGCGGAGGGCCCGGATTATTCCGGGCCCGCAGCGTCGGGGGCGTGGGGAGGTCGTCTCGGGCCCCCCATCTTCGACAATCGCGCGATGTCGGCGATGTCCTTCGGCCGGCCCGTCGCCGCCTTGTTCTTCAGGAGCGCGTCGCGTCCGATGAAGAAGACCGTGCGACCGTCGACCTCGGCGTCCACCCGAGAGGCCCACGCTTCGTCGAAACCGACGCCCGAGAGACTCCGTGAGCAGATCGATGCGGCGCGGCGGAAGTCCCAGCTGAGAGACCATCCCCGCCTGTTCGAACTCCGCGGCGGTGACGCCCGCGGCTTGCAGCGGCGCGCCGAAGCGTCGCAAGGCTTCGAAGACGCGTCGGGCATTGTCCTCGGAAGGCCGGACGAAGACGTCGATGTCGCCGCTGGCCCGGGGAGCCCCATGGAACGCGAGCGCGTAGGCACCGACGACGAGGAACTCGACACCGAGATCAGCGAGAAGGACGAGCAGGTCGCGAAAATCCTCGTTCAGGCCCTCAAGCGTCATCGTCGGATGGGCGTGGTGTTCCCCGACGGAAGAGCACGCCCGGGATGTTGCGACGCTCGTACGTCGGCAAGGGGCGCCCCGCGATCTTCCAGGCGGCTTCCGAGAGCGCCCACATCATCGCGATGCGCTCGGCGGGCGTCGTGCGCTCCGAAAGGTCGTCGGAAGGCTCCTCGCCGAGGCGGTAGCGCGCGATGGGCCATCGCGAGCGCTCGGTCGAGCTCATCGCGACCATCTTCCCACGCGCCGCGCTGTCCCAGGAAGATATCCTACGGTGAGGTTGCTCCGTCCCCAGGGCGTCAGTCGCCGCAGTCGCGGAGGACGAAGCCCGGACGGCCGCACTCCGCGATCAAGCCCTTCTCGTCGACGGTTCGCGTGCCGTTGACCCACACGCCGTGGACGCCGAGACCGGGCGTGTCGAGACGATCGGCGCCCGTCGGCAGGTCGTGCACGCGACGTTTCGGGCCACGGGCGACGCTCTTCGGATCGAAGAGCAGCAGGTCGGCCCACGCGCCGGGGACCAGCCGGCCCCGGTCCGTGATGCGATAGGCCGAGGCGACGTCGCTCGTGACGCGCTTCACCGCTTCCTCGAGCGTCAGGTCGCCGCGCTCGCGCACCCAGTGGCCGAAGAGGTGGAGGCCAAAGCCGGCGTCGCAGAGGAACGACAGGTGCGCGCCGGCGTCCGAGAGCGCGACGGCCGCGTGCGGGTGACGCAGGAGCTTCTTCACCTCGTCCTCGTCGGTGTTGAAGAGCCGGCAGTCGAACATCGCGTCCAGCTCGCCGTCCAGGCCGAAATCGAGGAAGACGTCGAAGGGGTCGCGGCCGGATTCGCGCGCGAGCTCGCCGATGGTCTTGCCGACGAGATGGCGATGCTCGGGCCGCGTGACCGCCATGATCGTGAGGTGCGGCCACGTCTTGTTGCTGAACCGGTTGGGAACGCCCGTGGTCGCGGCCTCGTCCTTCAGACGCTTGCGGAACGACGGGTCGGCGAGCACCCGGCGGTAGTCGGCTTCGTCCTTCGCCTGGATGGCCGGCCGCCACGCGAGGAACGCCTCGAGCGGGTAGGGGTGCCGCAGCGCGAACTCCATGCCGAGCGGGAAGCAGCCCACCTGCGCCCAGAGCTCACGCCCCCGGCTCCGCGCGGCGTCGATCTCGGCGAGCTCGCGGAAGACGCGCGTGGGATCGCCCGGGTCGACGAACATCGCCGCGATCATCACCGGGCGCGCGTTGTTCGCCGCGATCTTCTCGAGCCAGGGGATCGTCGACGTCATGCCCTTGGTGAGCATGAAGACGCCGCGGCCTGCCTCGCCGAGCGCGCCGGTGAGCGCCAGCATCTCGCGCTCGTCGGCGAGGCGCGACGGCATCGGGATGCCGTTCTCGCCGTTGTGCTGCTCGAGCGTGGAGGTGGCGAAGCCGATGGCGCCGGCATGCATCGCTTCGACCACCAGGCGGCGCATCTCGGCGATCTCGGCCTCGGTCGCCGGACGCTTCGTCGCGTCCTCACCGAGCACGTACGTGCGTACCGACGAGTGGCCGACGAACGAGCCGACGTTCGGCACGACGCCGCGCCGCTCCATCGCGTCCAGGAACTGCGGATAGGTCTCGAAGTCCCAGCGCACGCCGGCGCGGAGCGCGTCGAGCGACATGCCTTCGACGTGCGTGAGGTTGCGCAGGGTCAGGTCGCGGTCCGCGGGGCGGCACGGCGCGATCGTGAAGCCGCAGTTGCCGATCACGACCGTGGTGACGCCGAGCGCGGTCGAGGGCGTGGCGAAGGGATCCCACGTGAGCTGCGCGTCGTAGTGGGTGTGGATGTCGACGATGCCGGGCGCCAGCACGAGGCCGCGCGCGTCGACGCGCTCGCGCGCGGCGCCCAGGTCCGTCCCGACGGCGACGATGCGTCCGTCCTGCACGGCGACGCCGCCCGCGCGCGCCGCGCCGCCGAGCCCGTCGACGACCGTGGCGTTCTCGACGACGAGGTCGTGCATCGTCATCCGCGGTAGTCGGGATTCGGGCGCTTCATCTCGAAGATCTGGTGGATGTGACTGTAGAGGTTGCCGCAGAGCCGGCCGAGCGGACGGAGCGCGTGCATGTCGAGGCGGCCGGTCTTCGGATCGTAGACGTCGTCGCGCACGTGCCACTGGACGATCTCGCCCAGCACGAGGTGGGCCTTCTTGCCGACGGGCAGGATCTGCACCACGCGGCACTCCATGTTGATCGGCGCCTCCGCCACGCGCGGCGCCGTCACCACCGCGCTCGGCACGGGCGTGAGTCTTGTGACGAGGAACTCGTCGACGTCGGCCGGGTAGTCGCCCGAGGAGAGATTCATCCGCTCGGCACAGTCGTCGTCGACGATGTTGACGACGAACTCGCCGACGGCTTCGACGTTCCTCAACGTGTCTTTCTTTCCGGTCTCGCGCGCCGAGCACGAGAACGCGATGGTCGGCGGCGTGTCGGTGATCGCCATGAAGTAGCTGAACGGCGCGAGGTTCCTGACCCCGTCCGCGTCGACGCTCGAAACCCACGCGATCGGGCGGGGGACGACCGAGCTGATGAGCAGCTTGTAGACCGACGTGGGGTCGAGCGTCCGCGGATCGAGCTGCATGCGTTACCGTCCGATCGTCCGGTCGAGCTCGCCGTACGGCACGATCCGGCCGTGGAGCGGCAGGATCTGCGCCACGTCCAGCTTGAGCTTACGGAGATGATCGGCGAAGCCGAGGGTATAGGGGCTCGGCGGCGTCGGCGGCGCGACGTTCGGCGCGAGCGGTGTGAAGACGTCGGCCTCGACGAGCAGCTTTTCCTTCGGCAGGTAGACCATCAGGAGATCGTCGGCGTGGCCATTGCCGGCGATGTGGTGGATCTCGACCGTCCGCGTGCCGTCGTCGAGCACCCGGCGGCTTCTCACACCTTCGACCGAGCCCGTGCGCCCCGCCTTCGCGAGCGCGTCCGGCCTCACCGTGGCGCGCGCCGCGAGGGCTCGGCCGACGAACTCCCGGGCGCTCTCGTGCGTGATCACGGTGACGTTGCGCGCGGCGAAGCCGCGGATGCCACCGAGGTGATCGAAGTGATGATGGCTCACGACCACGTAGCGGATCGGCTTCGACGGCGGCAGCGCGCGCGCCTCGCCGATGACCGCGAACGCGCGCTCGTCGTTCAGCGGTCCTTCCACCACGATGCCGTAGTCCTTCATCTCGATCAGCACACTGTGATGCGTGCCGCCCGTGATGTACCAGACACCGTCCGCCACCATCTGGCTCGCGACGCGCGCGTAGGGCTGCGGCGTCTGCCGCACCGGGGCGGGGACCGCGGCGTCGAAGACGACGTTCGGCTGCACGTCGGTGACGACGACGTCGGCGCTCGGATGCCCGCCGGAGGACTGGCGGATCTTCGTCGGAAACTTCCCGCCGCCGAAGTCCTTGTAGTCGCCGTAGACGATCTCCGTCCGGATGTCGCCGAGCACCGCGTTCGGCACCGTCCCGACCACCTTCTCGATGAGGTTCTGGTCGTTGACGAGCGCCTCGGCCTTGAAGCGCTCCGGCACGGCGACGGTGATCGTGCGGCCTTGCATCGAGCCCTTGCCGGCGAGCGCGGCCTTCACGATGCCGTGGGGCGTCGCCCAGAGCTGGAACTGCCGGTCGGCGACGGTGATCGGCGCGGGGACGGCGGCGTCGCCCACCATGTTCCAGGCATGATCGCCACGCAGGACGAACTCCTGCCGGCGCTCACCGCGCGCCGGCTGGACGCCACCACCGCGCGGCGGATTCTCGGCCTGGGTCGTCACGATGACGTCGCGCATCGCGCCGGTGTCATAGTCGAGCGAGCGCGAGGAGCTCTTGAGGTTGAAGCGTGGCCACGGCCCGCCCGGTGTCGCGCTCTGACCGACGGCGTGGATCACCCCGGATCCCTCGTAGGCGATCGACGTCACGCGGTCGGCGCCGAGCGCGTTGGCGACGGCGTCGAGCGCGGCTTTGTCGCTCTGGGCGTGGACGGCAAGGGGCGACGACAGCAGGATGACCGCGGCGATGACCGTCACCGAAAGCGTGCGCATGGCTGATCCCCCGTCTCACGAATGAGCGGCCGGATGCTACCACACGGAAAGACACGCGGGCTTGGTTGGCGGCGACCTCGCCCCCGGTCGTTGCCCACCGACGCAGGCGCCGCTCCCTTGCCGGCGATGCCCGCGCCGATCGGAACGTGAGCGCGAAGCGGATATAGTCCTCGCGTGGTTCGCCGTGAGCGAGGTGAACGATGAGCGGTCGTGGGTCCGTTCTGGAAGTTCTCGCGGTCTCGACGAGGCTCGGACTCACCTCGTTCGGTGGACCCGTCGCGCACCTCGGATACTTCCGCGAGGAATACGTGCGGCGGCGCAAATGGCTCACGGAGGACGCGTACGCCGACCTCGTCGCCCTCTGTCAGTTCCTGCCAGGACCGACCAGCAGCCAGGTCGGCGTCGCCATCGGGATTCTCCGCGCGGGACTGCCGGGCGCCGTCGCCGCGTGGCTCGGCTTCACCGTGCCCTCCGCCATCGCGCTGGTGGTCTTCGCGTTCGGGCTGCAGCGGCTGGGTGTCAGCGATGCGGGGTGGCTGCACGGGCTGAAAATCGCCGCCGTCGCCGTGGTGGCGAATGCCGTCTGGGGCATGGCGCGCTCGCTCGCTCCCGATCGGGAACGCGCGACACTCGCGCTCGCCGCGGCGATCATCGTCCTCTCCTGGCCGGGCGCGCCGGGGCAAGTTCTCGTGATCGCCCTCGCCGGTCTCGTGGGCTGGCGCCTGCTCGGCGGTTCACGCCACGACGAGCGCGTCGCGCTTGCCACGACGGTCGGCCGGGGGACCGCCGTCGCGTCGCTCACGATCTTTTTCGCGCTCCTCCTCCTGTTGCCCGTCATTCGCCAGGCCTCGCCGAGCCCGGCGCTCGACGTCTTCGACAGCTTCTTCCGCGTCGGATCGCTGGTGTTCGGCGGTGGACACGTCGTGCTGCCGCTGTTGCAGGCGGAAGTCGTTCCTTCAGGGTGGGTGACCAACGAAGAGTTCGTCGCGGGCTACGGCGCCGCCCAGGCGGTGCCGGGGCCATTGTTCACGTTCGCAGCGTACCTCGGCGCGGTGATGCATCGGCCGCCCAACGGCATCGCGGGCGCCGCGCTCGCGCTCGGCGCCATCTTCCTTCCGACATTCCTCATGGTCGTGGGCGCGTTGCCGTTCTTGAGCGCGCTCCGCACGCGTCCCGCGTTCCAGGCGGCGCTTCGCGGCATCAACGCCGGGGTGGTCGGGCTCCTGCTCGCGGCGCTCTACCATCCCGTCTGGACCAGCGCGATCACCGCGCCGGCGGACGTCGCGCTCGCGCTCGTGACGTTCGCGCTGCTCGCGCTCTGGAACCTCCCGGCGTGGCTCGTCGTCGTGATCGCCGCGCTCGGCGGCGCGGCGCTCGGGCTCGTGTGACTACGCGGCGGGAATCTCGCTCGTGAACGTCCAGTGCCGGACCAGCGACGTCCGCTTCTCGACGAACTCGCCGAGCTTCAACGGCTTGGTGACGTACCCGTTCGCTCCCGCGCGACAGGCGGCCGCGATCGCCTCTTTCCGCACGACGAGGGGCCGTGCGGGTGCCGTGTGCCGTTCCTCGACGTAACGACGGAGGAAATCCAGCGCGGCCTCGCCCTCCTTCACCCGCGACGTCCGAACCCCGGTGTTTTCCTGGAGCGCGCGCAGGACGAAACGCGCGTGGTCGGAATTGTCTTCGACCAGGAGGATGTCGAGCTTGCCTCGCGTCGTCACGACGTCTGCGGCCACGTGAAGCAGAACGTCGCGCCCTTGCCCCGGGCCGATTCGACGCGCAGCCGTCCGTCGACGCCGTCCACGATCTTCTTGACGATCGTGAGGCCGACGCCCGTGCCGTCCACCGGCAGCTCCTTGAGGCGCTGGAATGGCTCGAAGATCTTGGCGTGGTACGCGGGATCGATGCCGATGCCGTTGTCGCGCACGTAATACTCGACGACACCGCTGTCCGCGCGCCGGCCGATCTCGATCGACGCCTCCGCCACCGGGCCCAGGTACTTCACGGCGTTGCCGACGAGGTGGCCGAAGACCTGCTCGAGCTGCACGCGGAGCCCGCGCACCTCGCCGAGCTCGCCGCGCGTGACTTTCACGTCGCGCTTCCGGATCGTCGCCGCGTGACGCTCGATCGACAGGTCCGCGACCTCGTCGAGCGAGACCTTCTCGATCGCGCCTTCTTCGCGGCCGATCCGCGACAGCGCGAGCACGTTGCTCAGGAGCGCGCCCATCTCGCCGACCGTGGCCGCGATGCGCCCGACGTAGTGCTGCGCCTGCTCGCCGATCTCGTCGCTGCACTCCTCGACGAGGAGGCCGGCCATCCCTTGCAGGCTCACGAGCGGCGTCTTGAGGTCGTGCGAGAGCGCCCACGCGAAGCTGTCGAGCTCGGCGTTCCGCGCCTGCAGCACGACCGCCTGCTCGCGGAGGTTCGCCTCGCTGACCGCCAGGTTCTCGCGCGTGCGCGCGGCGCGCAGCACGTACCGCAGGCGATAGCCGAGGAGCACCCAGTTCAGGGGCTTGGTGATGAAGTCGGTGGCGCTGACCTCGTAGGCCTTGTGGATCGCGTCGACGTCCTCGGCGCCGGTCATCATCATCACGGGGGTGTTCGCGCCTTCGGGCATCTGCCGGATCTGGCCGCAGACCGAGAAGCCGTCGGCCTTCGGCATGTTGACGTCCAGGAGGACGATGTCGGGGGCGGCAGCGGGAGAACGCCTCCACGCCCGCCGCCCCGTCGGTCGCCGCTTCCACCGCGAAGCCGTCCTGCTCCAGCGCGGCGCGCGCGAGCATCTGCAATGCCGCGTCGTCGTCCACCACCAGGACAAGGGGCTTCGCGTCGCTCATTCCTTCTAGCCCTCGACCGGAACGTGGTTGGTCTTGCGCATGATCGTGCGCGCAATGTCGGTCTTGAGGAAGTCGAGGAACGCCTTCATGCCGGGCGTGAAGTCGGTCTTGTAGACGAAGCCGAGCCCGATGCCGAGCTTGTACTCTTCTTCGTCGGAGCGACGCCACCGACCGTCACGGTCTGGAAGCGGTGCATCTCGGCCTCGCTGAGCGGCATGAAGCCGATCGCGCCGGGGAACTTCTTCATCGACTCGACCAGATCGGGGTTGCGGAGGTTCGGGTGCGCGGCCCCCGTGATCTCGAGCTTGGTGAAGCACGCCATGTGCTGGCGGATCGCCTTCATGTTCGACCCGTCCTCGGGGCGCGCCTGCACCTCGACCGGCAGGTCGTTGCCGCCCACCTGCTTCCAGTTCGTCACCTTGCCGCTGTAGAGATCGCAGATCTGCGCCTCCGAGAGGTCACGCACGCCGGCCTTCGCGCCCACCACAAACGCGACGGGCACGCGCGCGAACTCGAGGTACTTGAAGTCTCCGTACTTCGCGACTTCCTCGGGCGTCGGCTTGCGCGCCACGCGCCCGATCGGGAACTCGCCCGTGCCGACGACGCGCACGCCGCCGTCCGAGCCGATCGAGTTCGGCACGACGACCTTGCGGTCCGGATACTGCGCGGTGTAGTGCGCGACCAGCTCGCGGAGCAGGTCGGTGAGGTCGCCGCTGCCGGGCAGCGTCACGGGCTCCATGCTCGACGCCTGCAGGGCGGGCGCCAGCGCCGCGAGGGCCAGGGCGGCGACGAGGGCGATCACGTATTTCCGCATGTCGTTCTCCTCCTTTGTTCGCGATGCCTACGGCTGCAGGACCACGCGCACCGGCTTGATGTGCTCGCTGTGCCGGGTCTGCACGCGGTTGTAGAGCGCGACGGTGATGTAGACCGGCTCGCCGGGCACGAACGGCACGTCGTACTTGCTGGCGGTGTCGAGCGCGCGACGGGTCTCGAGCGTCCAGCGTCCGTCCTTCCACTGCGCCTTGCCCCGGACGTGGCCGCGGTCGCCGGTCAGCGGGCCGATCACGATGTTCGGGATCAGCGTGCCGACCGGGAACGTGTCCGCCTCCTTCGTGTACGGAATCGCCTCCGCCTTGTGGATCCACCAGATCCGGCCGTAACTCCGACGTGCTCGCATCGGGGTTCACGTGGACGGCGGCGCCGAGCGGCGGCGGCAGGAACTTCGGAACGACGTACGTGTCCCGCAGCGGCTTCTTCGCGTCGACCTTCATGAAGTTGTACGCGTAGCCGCCGCCCTGGTCGGGATCGGCGTAGTAGCCGCCCGTATAGCGCTCGCCGGCCTTGATCGGCTGCGCGGGGCCGATGTGCTGGTCGTCCACGTAGCCCGGCTCGCCGGTGAGCTCACCGACCGGATTCGTGCGCACGGACTTCCAGTGCCAGATGTCGCCCGGGGTGCCGTCGGTCGTGTAGTGCAGACCGTGCTTGTCACCCGTGGCGCTCAGCGGGCCGGCGCCGAGGTGGCACGTCGAGGCACAGCTGCCGTTGCGGACCTTGGTGATGTACATCGACAGCTTGTCTTCGTAGTAGCGGTTCTCGTCCGCGTTCTCGAGCGCGGTCTGGAGCACCTTCCAGCCCTGCTCGGTCTTGAGCAGCGGGTAGCGCTTGTAGCTGACGTCCGGATCCGTCCACTGGAACTGGAAGTAGACGTGCGCGCCGTCGTGCACGGCCTTGACGGAGACGTCCGCGACGTCGACCACAGCGCGGGCTTGCTCTTGAAGAAGCGGCGGTGGCGCAGTCCGTCGACGAGCTTCCGGAGGTCGGAGCGCGAGATGCGCAGCTTGCGGGCGGTGCCCGACTTGAAGAGGTAGCCAACGTAGACGCCCGCGACGAGCAGCATCAGGAACGCCGACCACACGTGCAGGACGATCAGGTTGATCCCGAACATCGCCCCGGCGGGCGAGACGGTCGCGAGGACCTTCGACCACATCCCCATGTGAAGGCCGCCGAACGGACTTTCCTCGTAGCCCCACCCGATTCGCATACCCGACAAAAGGTTCAGCGCGAGGAGCAGCGTCATCGACCAGTGACAGACGGTGACGAACAGCCGCGCCTTGGCGCTGCGCGAAGCACGGCGCCGATCCGCCTTCGGATTGCGCTCGAGGATCTCGTCCAGGCTGACCTTGCCGAGCGTGTGCGGCAGGTCGCTCGCGGGGCGCCGTGGGCCGTGGTGGCGATCGGTCTCCGGACGCGGGCGATGCTTGTGGGTCCGGTCGACCTCGGAATGCCCCGACCTGCGTCGAACGTCGAGCTCTTCGTCCCGCACGGGCGACTCCTTTCGCGACGCTGAGATAGCGGCACGCGGGCGTGCTGCCGTCCCTTGCATCATCGGCCCGAATGCTCGAAGCATGAGCAGACGGAAAAAGTTTCTCTGGCGCTCATGCCCGGGCGCGGCGCGGCCGATACGCGTGGCGAGGGACCGCGTCTACCAGCAGCCAAACTGCGTGGTCCGGAAGGGTCAGAACGTCATGGAACGACATGCGCCGTCACCGATTCGCGCGCTCATGCCGTGCGCCGTCGCGCTGCTCCTCGTGGCCGGCGCCCCGGCGGGGCTGTCGGCGGGCCAGCTCGTCGGTGACACGTCACCGAAGCTGAGCGGCTCGGCGCTGATCTCCGAGCTTCAGAAGGGCGGCTACGTCATCTACTTCCGTCCCGGGATCACCAGCGAGAGCGGCGAGAAGGACGTCTCGGACGCCGACCTCAGCGACTGCGTGCGCCAGCGCAATCTCTCGGACGCGGGCGTGGCCCAGACGAAGGAGATCGGCGGGGCGTTCAGGGCCCTGCGGATCCCCGTCGGCGACGTGTTCTCGAGCCCGTACTGCCGCTGCCTCGACACCGCGCGCCACATCTTCGGCAAGGGCACGCCGTCGAAGGCCCTGCACTTCGCCATTCACCTTCGCACGGCCGACCGCGGCAACGTGACCTCGCAGCTCCTCGATCTGCTCGCGACCGTGCCCGCGCAGGGCACGAACATCGGCCTCGTCTCGCACACCGCGAACCTCCAGGAAGCGGTCGGCGTGTGGCCCAAGCCGGAGGGCGTCGCGCACGTCTTCAAGCCGAAGGGCGACGGGACGTTCACCTACGTGGGCGTCGTGCAGCCGGAAGTGTGGTCGGCGGAAGCGAAGAAGTCGGGCAGCGGCCAGGCCTCGCCCGGCTGGATGGACTGGCTCAAGCGCCGGTAGACCAGACGAAAGGAGACCAGCGATGAGGCTTCGCACGTCCGTGCTCGCTCTGTGTCTCGGTCTCGTCGCCGTCGGCGGCTGCAACGACGCGCAGCCCGAGGCGCCGAAAGTGTCGAAGCCGCCGACGAGCGCTCCGGTCGCGGCCACTCCGGTGGCGGTCGCTCCGGCCGCCGGGAAGGCCGGCGAGAACGAAGACGGCGGGATGGCGCTTCCCGGGCAAACGACCGACAAGTATCGCAACTACGTCGCGCCGAGGCGCGAGCCGCGCGAGATGACCCTCGTGTCGGCGCCCGTCACCGCGGCGCCCGTGATCGACGGGAAGGTGGAGGAGGGTGTCTGGGGCGGCGCGACGCCGATCACGACGCTCGACTTCTCGTCACAGCGCCCGATTACGCTGCGCTCGGTTCACACGAAGGACGAGGTCTTCTTCCTCGTGACGTTCCCGGAGGAGATCCCGCACGAGACGCACAAGACGTGGGTCTGGGACAAGAAGGAAGAGATCTATCGCGAGGGGATGGACCGCGAGGACGTCTTCATCTTCAAGTTCAGCATGTCTGGCAACACCGTGAACCTCCGGCTCCGCGAGCCCGAGCCGCACGTGGCCGACATCTGGTTCTGGAAGGCGCACCGGTCGAACCCCTCGGGCTACGCGGACGACAAGGGCCAGAGCATCTCCACGAAGCCGAGCCCCAGCGCGCGGAAGATCTCCACGCCACGTCACGGAACGCTCTACTTCGATCGCTACGGCGACGAAGGCAAGCCGCCCTGGAACAACCACATGTACTTCGAGCACAAGGGCGAGAAGGTCGATCAGTTCTCCCCCCGCCCGCCGTCGGGCAGCCGCGGCGACATCCGGGCGAAGGGCGTGTGGGCGAAGGGGCAGTGGACGATCGAGTTCGGCCGCAAGCTCAAGACCGGCCACGATGACGACGTCGCGTTCACGCCGGGCAACGTGTACCTCTTCGCGGTGAGCTGCTACGCGATGGCCATGGACACGCCGCACCAGGAATGGTCGCGCCCGCTGTATCGCACGGGCGACGCGTTCGACAAGCTGTTCCTCAGCTTCGGGGCGAGGACGGCTCGATGAGCATCTCCTTCAGCACCGCGCGCCGGCTCGGCATCTGGACGCTGCTGGCGATCGTGATCGTGGGCGCGTTCTTCGCCGTCACGAGCTTGCGGCGCGTGGTGCGGGAGGTTCACCAGAAGGTCGAGCAGGCCGAAGCGAAGGAGCGGCAGTTCACCAGATGGCCTTGCGCTTCGCGATGGTCGGCGCCGACTTCTACCGTGCCAAGCACTCGGAGTCGTTGCGCAAGGACATGGGGCACCTCATCCAGCAGCTCAACAACATCCGCAGCCTCCTCGCGCAGATCGAGCGGCTGCCGCTCACGGTCGTCGAGGCCGAGGGCGTGACCAAGCTCCGCACCGAGGAGAAGCGGTTGCGGACCGCGCTCTACGTCTTCCTCGAGTCCGGCGTCGACGACCCGGCCCAGGAGACGGCGGCCAAGGCGTTCAAGGACATCGAGGTCATCATCGACGACGCCGTCGATCGCGCGATCTTCTACGCCTACCGCACGTCCGAGCTCATCGAGACGGCGAACCAGGGGATCCTGCGCTCGGCGAAGCACACGACGATCGGCCTGACCGTCGGCGCGATCGTCGCCGCCCTCACCGGCCTGCTCATGAGCATCCTGCTGAGCTCGACGTTCAAGCGCCACCTCACGGCGATCCTCACCGCGACCCAGGAGTTCGGCCGCGGCAACTTCGGCTACCGGATCCACACGCCGTTCAAGGACTCCATGGGCCAGCGCGCGCGCAGCATCGACGACATGGGCGCCCGCCTGCAGACCTACGAGCAGGTGCAGCAGGCGACGTTCGACGAGCTGCGCGAGGCAAAGAACCTTTCGGACGGGCAGGCGCAGGAGCTCAGCGCGCGTGCGACCGAGCTCGAGCGCGCGCGCGAGCTCGCGGAGAGCGCGAGCCGCGCCAAGAGCCAGTTCCTCGCGAGGATGAGCCACGAGCTGCGCACGCCCATGAACGGCGTGCTCGGCATGACGGAGCTGCTGCTGCTCACCGACCTCAACGCGCGTCAGCGGCACTACGCGACGATGGCGCGGGAGTCCGGCGAGCTCCTGCTCAGCATCATCAACGACATCCTCGACATCTCGAAGATCGAGGCGGGCAAGCTCGACCTCGAGCTCACGCAGTTCGATCTGCGCGCGCTCGTCGAGGAGACGGTCAGCCTCTTCGCGGAGCGGAGCCACCGCAAGGGTCTCGAGCTCGTCTGCGCGCTCGAGGACGACGTGCCGGCGACCGTGCAGGGCGACCCGCTCCGGCTCCGTCAGATCTTCGCGAACCTCCTCAGCAACGCGATCAAGTTCACGTCCGAGGGCGAGGTCGTCGTCCGCGTCACGCTCGTCGAGTCCATGGTCGACAGCATGCTCGTCCGGTTCGAGGTGAGCGACACGGGCATCGGCATCCCCGAGCACCTCCAGGACCACGTCTTCGAGTCGTTCGCGCAGTCGTTCGCGCAGGCGGACGGCTCCACGACGCGCCAGTTCGGCGGCACGGGCCTCGGACTGGCCATCGCGAAGCGTCTCGTCGAGTTGATGGGCGGTCGGCTCGGTGTCACGAGCGCGCCCGGTGAAGGCTCGACGTTCTCGTTCACCGCCTCGTTCGGCCGCGTCGCAGGCACCGTCCCCGGACGGCCGAGCCCCAGCGCGGACTTGCAGGGGCTCCGGGTGCTGATCGTCGACGACAACGCGACGAACCGCGAGATCCTGCAGGAACAGTGCGGCCGCTGGGGCATGGTGTGCGCGACGGCGCACGACGGCCGCGAAGCCCTCGCGACGCTGCGCGCGGCGACCGCCCACGGCACCGCATACGACGTGGTCATCATGGATCAGCACATGCCGCAGATGGACGGCCTCAGCGCGGCCCGGGCGATCAGCCTCGATCCGTCGCTGGCCGCGCTGCGCGTCGTGCTGCTGACGTCGGTCGACAGCGAGTGGGCGAACCGTCCGGGCATCACGTGCGTGATCACGAAGCCCGTGCGCGCCCGCGAGCTGCAGCGCACGCTCGTGCAGGTCATCGGGGCGGCGCTCCAGGATCCCTTCCAGGAGACGACGCGGCGCAACGGCGTCGGGCCGCTGCTGTCCGGGCACGTCCTCGTGGCCGAGGACAACCCGGTCAACCAGGAGCTCGCGAAGAGCATGCTGGAGAACCTCGGGTGCCGCGTGACCGTCGTCGGCAACGGCATCGCCGCCGTCAGGGCGGTGGAGCAGACCGCGTTCGACGCGGTGCTGATGGACGTGCAGATGCCGGAGATGGACGGCCTCGTCGCCACCGCGACCATCAGGGATCGCGAAACGCGCTCGAAGGCGAAGCATCTGCCGATCATCGCGCTCACGGCCAACGCGTTCGTCCAGGACCGCGAGGCCTGTCTCGCTGCGGGGATGGACGACTACATCGCGAAGCCGTTCACGCTCGAGAAGCTCCGCGCTGCGTTGTCCCGTCGGGTGTCGCTCGCGGCGGCCGCGGAGCCGGCGAGAGCCGCGGCGGCGGCGTCCGTCGCGCAGCCCAACACTGTGGAGGTGGCCATGACCGCGTCCGAATCCAAGAACGACGCCGGCGCGCGAAGCCTCGATCCGCGTGCGCTCGAGCAGATTCGCGCGCTCGACCGGCCCGGCAGCCCCAGCATGCTCGGCAAGGTGATCGAGGTCTATCTGACGACGACGCCGCAGCTCCTCAGCGCCATGCGCGCGGGAATGGAGCAGCGCGACGCCGAGGCCATCCGCCAGGCGGCACACAGCCTGAAGTCGGCGAGCGCCAATCTCGGCGCGACGAGCCTGGCCGACCTCTGCAAGGAGCTCGAGGCCCAGGCGCGCGCCGGCGACTGTCCCAAGTCGATCGCAGAGATCGACGCGCTCGAAGCGGAGTTCCAGCAGGTCCAGGTCGAGCTGGAAGCTGAGCTGCAGCACACCGCCTGAGGTCAGCCGATCAGCCAGCCCGCCAATCCGCCGGCGGCGAGCAGGGCGACCGGATGAATCCGGGTCAGCGCTCCGAACAGGAGCGCGCCCGTGGCGATCGCGACCTGAGGCCAGCCCACGAGGGCGTCGCGACCGAGATCGAGCGCCGTCACCCCGAGCAGGCCGATGACGGCGGGTGTCGCGCCGGCGCCGAACGAGCGCAAGCCGCGATGATCGACAAAGCGCGCGATCTGCCGTGCCACCGTCGTCGCGAGCATCCACGGCATCAGGAACGCGCCCAGCGTGGCGGCGAAGGCGCCCCTGATGCCGCTCACGTGGTAACCGACGAACGTCGCCACGCTCAGGATCGGACCCGGCGTGATGTAGCTGCACGCGACGGCCGAGGCGAATGTCGCCGGCGCGAGCCATCCCGTGTCCTCGACGGCCATCCGCTCGACCAGGGGCAGGGCAGCTTGACCGCCGCCGAAGGCCAGGAGGCTGACCAGCACGAAGCGGGCAAACAGCTCAGCGTGGACCACGACCGGTGTCCCGTACCACCAGGAACCCGATGAGTCCGGCGGTGGCGACCACCCACGGCGACGATCGTGGGAATGCGACGCCGACGACGAACGCGCACAGCGCGACCGCGCGCGCGACGTGGCCGCTCAAGGCTTGGCGGGCGAGGCGCGCCATCGTCCCGAGCAGCAGCGCGGTCACGACGGCCACGATGCCGCGGCGGACCGACTCGAAGCCCGGAAAGTCCGAGGCCGCGGCGTAGCCGTAGGCGAGGAGGCCCATGGAGATCGCGGACGGCAGGACGAAGCTTGCCGTCGCGGTCGCCGAGCCGGTCCAGCCGCGGAGCCGCCAGCCGAGATAGCCGACGACCTGCACGACCGTCGAGCCGGGCAACGGCTTGGTATGGGTCAATGCGTCGGCGACGTCGCGGGCACTGACGACTCCCAGCCGCGTGACGAGCAACTTCTCGATCAGCGTCAACGCGACCCCTAGCCCACCGAACGAAAGCGTCCCGATCTGAAGGAACGTCCAAGCGAGGCGAGGCAGAGACGTCGTCATCACCCGGCGCTGACGGACGCGCGGGGCGGATGCTAGCATACGCGGGCTGCGATGAGACTTCGCATCGACACTACGAGTTCCTGCCGAAGGGCCAGTGAGGTCCGACCATGCGCACACTGATTCGGGGCGGGTGGGTCGTCGGGTTCGACGGGCGTAGCCACGAGCTGATCCCGAATGGCAGCGTCGTCTTCGACGACGATCGGATCGTGCACGTCGGGCGCGCGTTCGACGGCGCGGTCGATCGCACGATCGACGCCACGGGCAAGCTGGTCTCGCCCGGGTTCATCAACTGTCACCTCCATGCCGCGGTCAACGCCGGCCAGACCGTGTTCATCGCGGACGGCAAGGCGGACTACTTCGGCAGCAACTTCATCGGCTACGTGGCGCCGCGCCGCGGCGCGCAGCCGCCGCGCACCATGGCCAACGCGGAGATCGGTGGCCGGTATGGCATGTGGTCCGCCGTGCGCGCGGGGGCCACGACGATCCTCGACGTCGGGACGATGCCCGGCGGTCCCGAAGCGTTCACGAAGCTCGTCGGCGATCTCGGCGTGCGCGCGTACCTCGGACCCGGCTTCCGCTCGGCGGAGTACGTGTTCGACGGCGACCGCGTCGTGTGGGAGTGGAACGAGGCGCAGGGGAAGGCCGGGCTCGCGCGCGCGATCGACTACGTCCGGAAGTTCGACGGCGCCTACGACGGCCGCATTCGCGCCATGATCTATCCCGGCCAGATGGACACGTGCACGGTCGACCTGCTTCGCGAGGCGCGGCGGGCCGCGGACGAGCTGGGCGTCCCCGTGCAGTTCCACACGGCCATGAACCAGCGCGAGTTCCACAAGATCCTCGAGCAGCACGGCAAGACGCCGATCCAGCTCCTGCACTCGATCGGCTTCCTCAAGGAGCGCACGGGCCTCGGTCACTGCGTTTTCCACAACGCGCACTCGTGGTGCCATTACCCCTATGGCGACGATCTGCAGATCCTCGCCGACACCGGCGCCACCGTGGTCCACGCGCCGTACAAGTACGCGAAGATGGGCATCACGTTCGAGTCCTTCGCGCGGTACCGCGCGCGCGGCATCAACATCGCGCTCGGCACCGACACGTATCCCCAGGACATCGTTCACGAGATGCGGTGGGCGGCGCTGATGTGCCGCATGGCCGACGAGAGCTTCATGGTCGGCAAGCCGCGCGACGTCTTCGACGCGGCGACGCTCGGCGGCGCGCGCCACCTCGGCCGCGACGACATCGGGCGCCTGGTCCCGGGCGCGAAGGCCGACATCATCGTCGTGGATCTGTTGAAGATGCACTACGGCGCCGTCCACGATCCGATCAAGGCGCTGGTGGAGTGTGGGAGCGGCAGCGACGTCGAGACCGTGATCGTCGACGGCCAGCCGCTGATCGAGGGCGGCACGGCCGTGCGCGTGGACGAAGCCGCGCTGCTCCGCGACGTCCAGGCGGAAGCCGAGCGGCTCTGGCACGCGGTCCCGCAGTGGCACTGGACCGGCAAGGGCGTCGACGAGGTCGTCCCACCTTCGTATCCGATCCGGGAGTCATGACGAAGACGTGACGCTGAAGAAATCATCACTCGACGGGAGAGATCGATGGGTTTGCTCGACGGCAAGGTCGCGATCATCACCGGCGCATCGAAGGGCATCGGCCGCGCGCTCAGCGTACGCTTCGCCCAGGAGGGCGCGGCCGTCGTCTGCACGGCGCGCTCGGCGGATCTCGTGAAGGAGACGGCGGCTCAGGTCACCAAGGCGGGCGGCAAGGCGATCGCGCTCGTCTGCGACGCCGCGGAGGAAGACCAGGTCCGCCGGATGGTCGCCGACGGCGTGAAGGCGTTCGGCAAGATCACCACGCTCGTCAACAACGCGGGCGACGGCGGTCCGACGAAGAAGGTCGAGGAGTACACGATGGAGGACTGGCGCTACACCGTCGACTCGTGCTTGACCAGCTCGTATCTCTGCACGCGCTTCGTCGTGCCGGAGATGCGCAAGGCGGGCGGCGGATCGATCGTGAACATCTCCTCGGGTGCCGGGCGTCGCGGCCTGCCGTATCGCATCGGCTACTGCGCGTCGAAGGCGGGGCAGGTGGGGATGACGTACGGCATGGCGCTGGAGCTCGCGCCCACGATTCGCGTCAACTGCGTCGCGCCCGGCGCGGTCGAGGGCGACCGCATCGACCGCGTGATCGCGGGCCAGGCCGAGGTGCGCGGGATCTCGCCCGAGCAGATGCGCACGGCGATGATCGAGCGCAACCCGCTCAAGCGCTTCGTCACGGCCGACGACATCGTCGACGCGACGGTGTTCTTCTGCAGCGACATGGCGAAGAGCATCTCGGGCCAGGTCCTCGCCGTGAACGCCGGCGAGCCCGCGGGTTAAAGGGATGAAAGCCGCCGTCTTCCGGAAGGTGCACGCGCCCCTGACGATCGAGGACGTCGACGTCGACAAGCCGTGGCGACGCGAAGTCGTCGTGCGCACGGTGGCCACAGGTGTCTGCCACAGCGACCTGCACGTCGTCGATGGCCTTGGCAGGTACGCGCTCGACCGGCCGTTCGTGCTCGGTCACGAAGGCGCGGGGGTCGTCGAAGCGGTCGGCGCCGACGTCGCGACGGTGCGACCCGGTGATCACGTCGTCGCGTGTCTCTCCGGCTTCTGCGGAACCTGCGAGCAATGTCTGTCGGGCCATCCGAACCTGTGCGTCGGCGGCGTCGTCACGCGTCCGGATCGCGAGGCCCCGCGGATCTCGCAGCGCGGCGAGCCGTTCCGGCAGTTCGCGGGCATCGGAAGCTACGCCGAGCGGATGCTCCTGCACGAGAACTCCGTGGTGAAGATCGACCAGGACCTGCCGCTCGACCGTGCCGCGCTCGTCGGGTGCGGCGTGCTCACCGGCGTCGGCGCGGCGCTGCGCAGCTCCGGGCTCGAGGCGGGACAGACCGTCGCGGTGTTCGGCTGCGGCGGCGTCGGGCTCTCGATCGTCCAGGGCGCGCGCATCGGCGGCGCGCGGCGGATCATCGGCGTCGATCAATTCGACGGCAAGCTCGAGATGGCCAGGCGCGTCGGCGCGACGGACGTGGTGAACAGCGTCAAGGACGATCCGGTCGCGGCGATCCGCGCGCTCACCGGCGGCGCGGGCGTCGATCACGCGTTCGAGGCGGTCGGCAACACCACGCTCGTGCGCCAGGCGATCGAGAGCCTCGCGATCCGCGGCACGGCGACGATCGTGGGCGTCCTGCCGCCGGACGCGACGATCGAGTTCCCGTGGATGGCGATCCGGCCGGAGTGCAAGGTGCAGACGTCGCGCATGGGCTCGAACCGCTTCCGCACCGACATCCCGCGCTACCTCGACTTCTACCGGCAGGGCCGCCTGCTGCTCGACGAGATGGTGACGCGCCGCGGCCGCCTCGACGACATCAACGACGCCTTCCGCGCGATGAAGGCCGGCGAGGTCGCCCGCACGGTCCTGACGTTCGACTGATTGACATGGGGGATCCGAGACGGATCCCCCAAGCCCCCTCCGCTGCGGGCTCGGAGTGAATCCGAGCCCTCCGCGAGTGCCGAAGGCCTCAAGTTAAAGGGACGATCGCGGAGAGTCGGGGCTCGGTGCCCACCACGCGCGTGACGTGGCCCTGGCCGGTGAGATCTTCCGCGAGCACGATGTCGCCGGGACCGACGCGCGCCACCGTGCCGTCGCCCACCTCGATCTCCGCGGCGCCCGAGAGCGTGATCGAATACTGCCGGCGCGGCGCGCAGTGCCAGTGGAGGACGTAGCCCGGCGGGAACACCCGGAACGCGATGCCCGTTGCGCTCTGCATCGGCGTGCCTTCACCGTACGAGCCCTCGACGTCCTTGAACGGCTTCAGGTCCATCGGCTCCTCGGCGATGTGCGATTTCCCGTCGGCTCCGCTGTACACGCGAAAGATCTTGGGCATGTCGCTCTCCGGTCAGGTGGATGGTCTAGGGAAGCAGGTCGGCGACGGCGATGACCGCCGCCGGCGCGGCGAGCGGCGAGGCCGTCGCGCTTTCTCTCAGGGAGCGAACGCTTGCGTAGCTCCATCCGAAACGCGCGGATGGCGAGGCGACCGGCTCGCGGTACACCTCGAGGACGCGTCGCTGCAGGTTGACGATCCAGCAATCCTCGAGCGCCGCTCGGGCATAAAGGCTCCCCTTGTAACGGCGATCGCGACGGCGTCTTGCACCCGGATGACCCATCCCGGCCCGAACGCCGCACGGAGCGCTTCCGCGGTCAAGCCGACAGCGGTCGAGTGCGGACTGCCCTTTGGCTCCGCGACGATCATCTGCCCGCCGATGAGCTCGATCCGCTCGTCCGGCTTGATGACGCCGAGCTCGATCAGCCGGTCGTATTCCTTGCGCGTCCAGTGCCGGTAGGCGAGTTGGGTCGCCATCGGCGGGATCGTACGGTCGGCGCGAACAGCGGTCAATGTCCGAGATCGGATACGGTACGCTAGCGCATTACCTCGCGGGGCCGTGTTGCTCAGTACCGCATGGCCGAGCGGCCCGGATGGATGCGAGGCCGGCCGAGCGGGGACCCGACCATGAGCTTCTGGATCCGCTTCAAGGACGGCCGCGCGCCGGACCCGATCGCGCTCGTCGCGATCGTCGATGCCGCGTATCCCGCGATCCTCGAGATCGGCGAGCCCACGTCGTCCACGATCGAGCTCACCGTGCACGTGCGCGCGCGGCCGGCGCCGGGCTGGCTCGCGTGCCGCGTCGTGACCCGGCACGTGATCGGCGGCTACCACGAGGAGGATTTCGAGATCTGGGACGCCGACGGTAAGCTCGTCGCGCAATCGCGACAGCTGGGGCTGCTCGCGCCGGGCTAGGAGGCACCTGCATGGCCGTCGTCCTCGTCACCGGGAGCAGCAGCGGCATCGGGCTCGCGACCGCGCTGCACTTCGCGCGCGCGGGCCATGACGTCTACGCCGGTGTCCGCGCTCCGAGCGCCGCCACCGAGCTCGCGGCGGCCGTCGACGCCGAGAAGCCGCGGGTGCGGATCGTCACGCTCGACGTGGACGACGACGCGTCGGTGGCGCGGGCCGCGCGCGCGGTCCTCGACGGCAGCGGCCGGATCGACGTGCTGGTCAACAACGCGGGCATCGGCGGCGGCGGACCGATCGCCGACGTGCCCGTCGACTTCGCGAAGGCCATGTTCGAGACGAACTACTTCGGGGCCATCCGGATGACGCAGGCCGTGCTGCCGGCGATGCGCGCGCAGCGCGGCGGCGCCATCGTCAACGTGAGCTCGGTGTGGGGCCGCGTGGCGGTCGCGGGCCACGGCCACTACTGCGCGGCGAAGCACGCGCTCGAAGCGGCGAGCGAAGCGCTCGCGCAGGAAGTCTTCGCGCTCGGGATCCGCGTGGCGATCGTCGAGCCGGGCGTGGTCATCACGCCGATCTTCAAGAAGGCGCGGCGCTTCACCGACCCCGCGTCACCCTACGCGGTGCACGTCCGAAGGCTCCTGCTCCTCTATCAGCTCGTGAAGACGCCGAGCCAGCCCGAGGACGCCGCGCGGGTGATCCACGACGCGGCGCTCGGGGATGCGCCGAAGCTGCGCCACGTCGTCGGTGAGGACGCGCGCAAGGTGCTGAGCGGGCGCACCCGCGTCAGCGACGAGGAGTACGTCGCCACCGGCGGCGAGATGACGGACGCGGACTTCGTCGATCTCAACCGCCGGCGGTACGGGTTCGACTAGCCGCCGTAGAAGAGCTTGTCGCCGAGCTCCTTCAGCCAGAGCGTCGCGTCGTCGGCGCGGCCCTCGGGCTGCTTGGTCACGCCGGCGTCGACGACCTTGCCGACGAAGACCGAGTGGTCGCCGAGCTCGACGGTGCTCTCGAGCGTGCACTCGACGTACGCCGGCGTGCTCGCGAGGATCGGCGCACCGGTCGTGCCGCGCCGGAACGCCTCGCCGGAGATCTTGCCGTCCTTCAGCTCCGCCGGCTTGAAGAACGTGAAGGCGAGCGCCTGCTGCCCCTTGCCCAGCACGTTGAGCGCGAACGACTTCGATTCCTTGATCAGCGGGTGCGCGTGCGAGTCCTTCTTCACGCCCACCACGACCAGCGGCGGCTCGAACGAGGTCTGCGTCACCCAGTTCACGGTGGCGGCGGACACCTCGCTGCCGTCGTGCTTGGCCGCGGTCAGGACGAAGAGACCGTAGGGGATCATCCGCAGCGCGGTCTTCTTGACGTTGGGATCCATCGCGTCCTCCAGAGTGGTGTGGGGCTCCCGGATTGTGCGGCTCGCGGCGTTCACTGTACCATCGCGCCCGGAGGCGCGCCGATGCCACGAGGATTCGCGGACGTGACGTACGACGAGGCGATGCGCCGCGCGCGCGATCTCGTGCCCGTCCTCCGCGAGCGCGCGGCGGGCGCGGAAGGCGCGCGCCGGATGCAGAAGGAGACGCTCGACGACCTGCATCGCACCGGCCTGCTGCGGTTCCACCAGCCCAAGCGCTGGGGCGGGATGGAGCTGCCGTTCGTGGCCATCTTCGACATCCCGGACGAGGTCGCGCGCGGCTGCGCGTCGACCGCGTGGAACGTCGGCAACCTCGCCATCCACCACTGGCTCCTGGCGCTCTACGACCCGCGCGCGCAGGAGGAGGTGTGGGGCGCGAACCCCGACGCGCTCATCGCTTCGGGCATCGCGTACCCGCAGGGCCGCGGGCGCCGCGTCGACGGCGGGTTCGTCGTGAGCGGCTTCTGGAACTTCTCGAGCGGTGTCGATCACTGCGAGTGGAACATGCTCGCGGTGATGGTGCGCGACGGCGACCGCGTGGTCGATCACCGCATGTGCCTCGTGCCCCGCGGCGACTACGAGATCGTCGACGACTGGCACGTGCTCGGCATGCGGAGCACCGGCTCGAAGTCGGTCCGTGCGAAGGAGCTCTTCGTGCCGGAGCATCGCGCGCTCTGCATGTACCTCGCGCGGGGCGGCAGCGAGTTTCCCGGCGCGTCGGCGAACCCCGGCGCGATCTATCGCGTGCCGATCTCGGGCCTGAGCTCGCATTGCCTCGCCGGCTCCGGGATCGGCAACGCGCAGGGCGCGCTCGAGCAGACGATCGCCGCGATCAAGGAGCGGAGCACGAGCTACACGGCGATGCGCATGCGCGACTTCCAGGCCGTGCAGCTCCGCGTGGCGCGTGCCGGCGCGACGATCGACGCCGCCCGCCTCGTGTGCCGCGGCGATTGTCTCGAAGGCGATCGCATCGCCGGGGCGGGCGGGGTGCCGTCGATCGAGGAGAAGCTGCGCTATCGCCGCAACGTCGCGTGGGCGGTGGAGCAGAGCACCGACGCCGTCGACGCGCTCCACGCGCTCGCCGGCGCGAACGGAATCTACGACAGCTATCCGATCCAGCGCCTCTTCCGCGACCAGCACGCGCTGGCCGCGCACATCGGCTTCAGCTTCGACGCGCAGGGCGGCCCGTGGGCGCTCGTCGCGATGGGCGGGGAGTTCAGCTCGCCGACGATGTAGTCAGCGCGTCGGGGTGATCTCCTCGATCAGCCCATACGCCAGCGCTTCCTGGGCGTCGAGATACCGGCTCCGGCGAACGTCTTCCGCGATCTCTTCGGCGGGGCGGCCGGTCGCGCGCGCCAGGCGTGCGTAGAGCTGCCACAAGAGATCCTGCTGCTCGCGGTTCTGCGACGCGATGTGGTGAGGCGTGCCCGAGAACCCGCCTCGCGGTTGGGCGAGACTTAACCGCGCGTGCGGCGTCGCGATCCGCCGATCGGCCGACGCCACGATCCCGAGCGCCGGGCCGCCGATCTGGCCGCGGCAGAGCGCGTGCACGGGCGCGCGCAGCCGCTCGACCGCGTCGATCACGACGAACACCGCGGAGAGGGTGCCGTCGGCGCTGTCGACGTGCAGGGTGACGGGATCGTCCCCGCCGCCGTCCAGCGCGATGAGCTGCGCCTCGACCTGCGTGGCCAGCGCGTGATCGAGCGGACCGGTGAGCATCACGATCCGGCGCTCGAACAGCTTCTCGCGCAGCCAGTCCGGCGCGCCGCTCACGGCCGCGCGAGGTCCCGGTGGATGTCGTCGAGCCGGTCCTCGATGCGGTTGAGCTTCGCGGCGAGCTGCGTGATCTCGGACTCGGCCTTGCGGTTCACCGCGAAGTCGAGCTCGCTGCGCAGCCGGTCCTTCGCGTCCTGCCGGTTCTGGCTCATCATGATGATCGGTGCCTGCACGGCGGCGAGCATCGAGAGGAACAGGTTCAGCAGGATGAACGGGTAGGGATCCCACGCGCGCACGGCGAGGGCCACGTTCGCCGTCGCCCAGGCGACGAGGACCACGGCGAACGCGATGATGAACGACCACGAGCCGCCGAAGCGCGCCACCCCGTCCGCGAGGCGGTCGCCGACCGTGAAGGTCTCGGCGATCACCTCGTTGGGGTTGCGCGCCGCCCGCGCGCGCACGAGGTCCTGCGCCGCCCGGAACTGCCGCGCCGACATCGTCAGCATGTCGAGGCCCGCCAGCGGCTTGCGCTGCAGCAGCCCCGCGATGTCGTTGCGGTCGATCTCGATGGCCGTCGTCTCCTCGAGCGCCGTCGCCGTCGTCTGGTGCGTCGCGGCGGAGAGCATCGACGACATCCCGAAGATCTCCCCGGCCAGCGGCTGGTCGAGCACGACCTCCTGGTTGTCCTCGTCGATCACGATGACTTCCACCCGGCCGCTGACGACGACGTAGGCCTTCTCCCCGACGTCGCCGGCGCGGTAGATGCGCTGGCGGGCCGCGAAGCGCCGCATTTCGACCTGCTCGGCGAGGACCGCCCGCTCGTCCGCGTCGAGGAGCGAGAAGATCGGAATGTCCGCGAACAGCTTGGGATCACATGGCATGGCCCAATGATAATCTCCGGCGGATGCCACGCCGCCCGATTCCCGTGCGCGCGGCTCGCGGGCTCTTCCTCCGGCGCCAGCACCTCGTGGCGCCGCGCGCGGCGGCGCTCACGGCCCCCCGCCTCGTCCGCTTCGTCGAGGACGCCGGCGGCCTCCAGCTCGATTCCATCAACGTGCTGGAGCGCGCGCACTACCTGACGCTGTGGGCGCGCTTCGGCCCGTACGATCGCGCGCGCCTCGATCGCCTCGTCTACGGCCGCCGGCTCTTGTTCGAGTACTGGGCGCACGCGGCGTGTCTCGTCCCCACGTCGGCGTTGCCGTGGTGGCGCCGCGCGATGCTCGACTACCGCATCCGCCACACCGGCTGGTCGGACTGGCTCCAGCGCAACACGCGCGTCGTCGCGCGCGTCAAGGCGGCCGTCGCCGCGAACGGCCCGATGGGCAACACCGACTTCGAGCACCGGCGCGTCGCCGGCGGCAGGAGCGGGTGGTGGGACTGGACCCCGACCCGGCACGCGCTCCATTACCTCTGGATGACGGGCGCGTTCACGGTCCACTCGCGCCGCCACTTCCACAAGCGCTTCGACCTGCTCGAGCGTGCGCTGCCCGGCGTGGCCGGCGTGGTCCCGGCCACGCGCGACGCGTTCGTGCGCTGGCACGTCGAGCGCTCGCTGCACGCGATGGGAGCCGCGACCGGGGCCGATCTGCGGTGCTACCTGACGTTCCCCCGATTCGCGCCGGGCGCCCGCCGCGCGGCCCTGCGCGCGCTGCTCGCGGAGGGCGTGGTGCGCGAGGTCGCGGTGGACGGGTCGTCGGCGCCGTGGTTCGCGCTCGCGCGTGATGTGCCCGCGCTCGCGCGCGAGGCGCGCATCCGGGCGCCGTCACGCGGGACGACCTTCCTCGCGCCGTTCGATTCGCTCCTCTGGTATCGCGAGCGCGTGGCGCGGCTCTTCGGCTTCGACTACCGGATCGAGGTCTACACGCCGGGCGACAAGCGCGTGCACGGCTACTACACGCTGCCGATCCTCCACGACGGCCACCTCATCGGCCGGGTTGACGCGAAGACGCACCGCGCGGAGGGCCGCCTCGAAGTCCGCCACGTGCACTTCGAGCCGTGGTTCGCGGCCGGCGCGCCGTCGCCGGTGGCGGGCGAGCGGGTCGATCAGGACGCGGCGCTGGCCGGTGTCGCCGACGCGTGCCGCTCGCTGGCCGCGTTCGTCGGTGCGAGCGAGACGGTCATCGGCCGCGTGACGCCGTCTCGCCTCCGTACACTGTCGCGTATTGTGGACACGTCACCAGGTGGTCGTTGACCATGCCGACCGCCTGCATGAACGCGTAGCAGATCGTCGAGCCGACGAAGCTGAAGCCGCGCCGCTTGAGGTCCTTGCTGAGCGCGTCGGACTCGCCCGTCCGCACGGGGATCTGCCGCGGGCGTCGCCACGCGTTCCGCTTCGGCGCGCCGCCGACGAATCCCCAGACGTAGCGATCGAACGAGCCGTGCTCCTGCTGCGCCTTCAGGAACGCACGCGCGTTGCTCACCGCGCTTTCGACCTTCTGACGATGACGCACGATGCCGGCGTCCTGCATGAGCCGGTCCCTGCGCGCCGCGGTGAACCGCGCGACCTTCGCCGGGTCGAACTCCGCGAACGCCCGCCGGTATGCCGCGCGCTTGTTGAGGATGGTGGACCAGCTCAGCCCGGCCTGCGCGCCTTCGAGGATCAGGAACTCGAAGAGCACGCGGTCATCGTGGACGGGCACGCCCCACTCGGCGTCGTGATACGCGATGTCGAGCGGGCTCCGCGCCCACGCGCACCGCTCCGTCATGCGAGCGTGGCGCCGTGGTCCGCGAGCAGGTCGCGCAGGATCGAGCGGTGGCAGCGATCCTCGCGCTCGCAGTAGCAGCCGACCGACAGGTTCGCCTGGTGCGAGAGGCGCGCGAGCATCTCCAGGAGCCGCTGTCGCCCGGGCGTCCGCATCTCGCGGCGATAGCGCTTCGCGTAGCTCGCCCACCGCGTATCGGTCCACGGCGTCGACAGGGCCCAGCTCACGAGCGGGGCGCTGGGCGCGAGGTCGGGAAGCCAGACGTCGTAGAAGTCGCGGCGCGCGTAGTCGGTCTTCTTCACGCCCCGCGGCGGCCGGCGGACCGTTCCGAGCCGCAGGCCTTCGTCCTTCGCGCGCGGCGAGCCGAGCCGGACCACGCGGAGGCTCACGGGAGGTCCACGATCTCGATCCAGTTCGGGTTCTTGCCCATCGGGTACTCGCGGAGCTTCGTCAGCGTGCCGCGCTCGGGATCGATCCGATACGCCGACATCGCGCGCGAGAGCTGGCCCACGGCGAAGAGATAGCGGCTCGAGGACTCGATCGCGAAGCCGCGCGGCTGCGTTTCCGTCGGGAAGTTTCCGACCGGCGTCAGCGTGCTGCTCGCGGGATCGAGCCGGAAGCCGGCGAGGGTGCTCGAGCGGCGCTCCGACGCGTAGAGGAACTTGCCGTCGGGCGTGACGTGGATGTCCGCCGCCGCCGTCTTCTCCTGGAACCCGGGCGGGATCGCGCTGATCCGCTGCTTCTCCTTCAGCGCCGCCGTCGCGGGGTCGTAATCGAAGACGTAGACGGCGGCGTCGGTCTCGCCGAGCAAGTACACGATCCGGCCGTTCGGATGGAACCGGAAGTGCCGGGGCCCGGCCTTGTCCTGCACGCGCGCCGGCGCGATCGGGGTCAGCGTGCCCGCGGACGCGTCGAACCGGAACACGGTGATCTGATCGTTGCCGAGCGTCGGCACGAGGACGTGCCGGTTCGCGGGGTCGGCGAGGATCGAGTGCGCCTTCGGATGCCCTTCGAGGACCTGGTGCGCCGGCTGCACCGTGCCCGGCGGATCGACGCGGCTCACCGTCACCTTGTTCCCCGGATACGACGCGCCGAGAAGGTAGCGGCCCGTCCGGTCGAGCGCGATGTACGCCATGCTGTCGGCGAGGGGACCGCTGGCGACGTGCTTCAGCGTGCCCTTCGCCGGGTCGATGGCGAACGCGGCCGCGATTTTCGGCTCGTCGCGCGTGCCCGCGTAGAGGAGCGTCTTGTCCGGGCTCACCGCCATCGGCGTCGAGCCGCCCGGCGTCGTGACGCCGGGAATGGCGACCTTCTCCACCGGCGTCAGGTCGCCGTTCGGCCGGTCGAGCCGCAGGACGATGATCTCGTTGCTCTCGGTGTTGCCGACGTAGAGGAACGTGCTCATAGGCACTCCAGCGCGCGCAGCGCGCGCTCGCAGCGCGCGGCGCTCTCGAGGCGGATGGTGTGAATGCCGAGGCGCGCGGCGGCCTCGACGTTGACGTCCACGTCGTCGATGAACACCGTGGCGGCGGCGTTCAGCCCGAAGCGCTCGAGCACGTGCGCGAAGATCTCGCGCTCCGGCTTGCACAGGCCGACGCGGCGCGAGACCACGATGCCGTCGAACGCGTCCCAGAAGGTCTGCGTGACGTCCAGGTACTCGATCGAATCGACGCCCATGTTCGACAGGCAGAAGAGCCGATGCCCCTTGTCCTTCAAGCGGTACAGCAGATCGATCGACTCCGGCATGCCGACCCAGCGATGTGACATCCCGCGGAAGATGTGCGCGACGTCGCGCTCGGACATGCCGGCTCGCGTCGCCGCACGCGTGATCGCGTCATCGAGCGCGAGCGTGCCACGGTCGACCTCGACCCAGTCGGCGTAGAGCGCGCCGTGGACACGATCGTGCGCGGCCGGATCGCTGAAGATCTCGGCGAGGAGCGCGGGCCGGTCGTACGTGACCAGGACGCCGCCGAGATCGAAAATCAGATTCACACTGCCAGCGCCGCGTCCTGCTCGATCTCCAGTTTCCGGATCGTCTCCGGCGTCGGCACGCCCGTCGCCGGGTCCCAGCCGTACTCCACGTAGTAGTCGGTGACGATCTTGTCCTGCTGCTCGCGCGTGAGCCCCGGGTGCTTCGGCAGCGGCTCGCTGAACCGCGCGGGCAGCCGGTCGTCGGCCCGGCTGAAGCCCTCGCGCAGGTTGAAGAGCCGCGCGAGCGTGAGCCCGCGATGCGCGGTCGTGACGACCTCGTCCTGCGTCGCGTTCCACCCGGTGACGGCGTTGAGGATCGTGAGCGTCTGGTCGTCCTCGTAGGCGAGGAAGTGGCAGAGCGCGATCTGGTTGCGCACGCCGTTGCGGTTGCCGCTCTGGCGCATGTGGTCGCCGCCCGTCGGCGCCATCATGTACGAGGCGCGCATGACCGGCATGTGCCGCGGGTCGTGCATGGCCATCTCCATGCCCTTCACGGTGGTGAGGAACGCCTCCGAGCCGCGGCCGAGCTTCTTCGCCGCGCGCTGCGAGCCTTCCGCGAGCAGGTCGCCCACGCCCCGGCGGTGCGCGATCATCTCGACGAGCGTGATCACCCCGTCGGCGTCGTGGAACTTGATCGGCACGCCGCCCGTGTCCGCGAGCGTCAACACGCCCTTCTCGAACGCTTCCATCGCCCACGCGAGCGTGGAGCCGAGCGAGACCGTGTCCATGCCGAGGTAGTTGCACATCTCGTTCGACTTCGCGATCGCGATGATGTCGTCGAGGCCGAGGTTCACGCCCATCGCCGCCAGCGACTCGTACTCCGGCCCGCCGTACTTCGGATCGACGCTGTAGCGGCCGAAGGGATCGAAGCCGACCGTGCCCTTGCCCCCGTGGACCTTCTCCTGCGCCTCGCGCGCGAGCTCTTCCTTCTTCTCGATATGGACGACCTTCTTGCAGCGCACGGAGCAGGCGTAGCAGGCTTCCATCTTCACGCGCATCTGGTCGCGCACCGCGATCGCGTCGACCTTCGCGGTGTGCTCGAAGCTGCCGAGGCGGTAGTTGAGCGTCGGCATGCCGCCCTCGAGGCTCTTGCCCTGCATCGCGGCGCCCGTGCCGAACTCGTGGAACGCGCGGTGCTTCTCGTCCATCGTCGACGAGACCCACTTCGCGACCGCGTTGAGGCCCTTCGCGTCGGCGAGCTTCACCGCGGTCTTGCCGCGCACGGCGATCGCCTTGAGCTTCTTCGCGCCCATGACCGCGCCCATGCCCGTGCGTCCGGCGACCTCGTTCAGCTCGTTCGCGATGCACGCGAAGCGCACGAGGTTCTCGCCGGCGGGACCGATCGTCGCCACGCGCGCGCGCGGATCGCCGACTTCCGCCAGCACCGCGTCCTGCACGTCCCCGGTGATCTTGCCCCAGAGGTGCGCGGCGTCGCGGATCTCGACCCGGCCCTCGTTGATCCCGACGTAGACCGGGGCGGGGGAGACACCGTGGACGACGATGGCGTCCCACCCGGCACGCTTGAGCTCGGCGCCCCAGAAGCCGCCGGACTCCGATTCGCCGAAGCCGCCGGTCAGCGGCGACTTCGCGCCGACGCTGTGGCGGCCGGCGCCCGGCACCGGCGCGCCCGTGAGCACGCCCGGGGCGAAGATCAGCACGTTGTCGGGACCGAGCGGATCGGCGCCCTTGGGGACGTACTTGAGGAGGTAGTGCGCGATGATGCCGCGCCCGCCGCCGTACCTGCGGAAGAACACGTCGCCCGGCTCCTCGATCCACGTGCGGCGCTCGGTCAGGTTCACGTGCAGGATCTTGTTCCAGTAGCCGTAGCGGTCCATCGATGTCCTTTCCCATGGGGCCCCGCGACTGAGGGAGCCCACACCCCTTACGTTTTCTCGGCGGTGGCCTGGACGACGACGATGCGCCGCTCTTCGAGACTCCGGCGCATGTTGGCGAACTTGTCCTTGGCGTTCGATCCCATCAGCAGGTGAAGGCCGAGCGGCGGCGACCCTGTCGCGCGGAGCCGCTCGACCGTCGCCGCGAACCATGCGAGCGACGGAACCGTTTCATCCACCCAGTCGTGGACGGTGAGTCCGACGTCCGCGAGCCGCGCCCGTGCCTCGTCCGGCGTCTGGAGATGGCTGATCGACGGCTCGTCGGCCCAGGGCACGGGAAAGTGCGGCGGGCCGGCAGGGCCCTGGAAGATGTCGTGGAAGACGAGGCGGCCTCCCGGGCGCAGCACGCGCGCGATCTCGGCGTAGAACGTCCGCTTGTCGGCGATGTTCATCTGCGCGTGCTCGGTCCACACGATGTCGAACGACGCGGCGTCGAAGGGCAGCGCGAGCGCGCTGCCCTGGCGAAAGCTCACCGCGCCGTCGAGCTTCACCATGCGCGCGAGCTCCAGCGCGGCGTCGACGTACTCGGGCGTGAGGTCGAGGCCCGTCGCGCGGCAGCCGTGCTCCGCGGCGAGATAGCGCACCGAGCCGCCGAGGCCGCAGCCCACGTCGAGCGCGCGGAGCCCGGGGGCCAGCTTCGCGCGTTGCGCGAGCTCGATCGTGGCCTCGCGGCCGCGGAGGTGGAACTCGTCGATGGGGGCGAGGTCGGCCGGCGCGAGCCGGGCGGGATCCTTCCCCATCCCCGCGAGCGCCCTCCGGATCGCGTCGACGAGCCCGGGCCCGCGCCCGTAGTGCCGCTCGACGGTCGTCGCCGCCCCGCCTTCCATCGGGCTCAGCAGCATGACGTCGGCGCCGTCGCGCAGGCGCGTCTCGCGATCGGCGAGCTCGCCGTCGACCGCGGCCGTGAGGTCGGTGTCCGGCGCGATCCCGATCGTCGCGAGCAGATCGCTGACGGTCGCCCCGTCGGGAAGCGCGTAGCGCTGCGGGCCGTCGGCACCGCGGGGCAGGAATCGTCGCAGATCCGCGAAGAACGTCACCGCGACGCTGATCGTCCGCGTCTCGATACGGCTCATGGCGATTGGGCTGGAGTATAACGTGTCACGTGCCTTCGCTCTCCCGGCGCTGGCTGATCGTGGCCGCGCTCTTCACCGTGACGCTCGGGATCTCGACGCCGCTTGCCGCCTTCGGCGTGTTCCTGCCGGTCATCGCCGAGACGTTCGGCTGGAGCCGCGGCGCGATCGCGAGCGCGCTGTCGCTCAACCTGGTCGTCGGCGGCCTCGCGGGGTACGTCGTGGGCACGCTCGCCGACCGCCACGGCCCCCGCGTGATGATGCTGCTCACCACCGGCCTCGCGGGCACCGCCTTCGCGCTCGTGTCGACGATCGGCGCGCTCTGGCACCTCTACGTGCTCGTCGGCCTCGTGGGCGGGGTCGGGATGTCGAGCTTCTACCTGCTCAGCACGTCGACGGTCGCGCACTGGTTTCGCGATCGCCGCGGGCTCGCGATCGCGCTCGTGCTCATCGGCTTCAACGTCGGCTACATGTCGGCGGGCCCGCTCGCCGCGTGGCTGATCGCGCGGCTCGGCTGGCGTCCCGCCTACGCGCTCCTCGGCGGCGGCTGCGCGATGGTGACGCTGCTCGCGGCGTCGACGGTCCGTCTGCCGCGCACATTCGAGGTGCAGGCCGCCACCACGACGGGAACACCGCACGCGCTCAGCGGCGTCACGCTGCGCGAGGCGTTTCGCGATCCGCGCTACTGGTGCCTCAACGTCGCCTGGCTGCTGCTCGGCGGCATCATCTTCATGCTGTCGGTCCACGCGGTGCCGTTCGCGCGCGACCGCGGCGTGACGCTCGCGGTCGCGTCGCTCGCGCTGACGGCGTACGGCATCGGCTCGGTGATCGGCCGGCTGACGGCGGGCGTCGTCTCGGACCGCTTCGACCTGCGCCTCACGACGTCGGCGTGCTACGTGCTCGAGCTCACCGCGCTGATCCTGCTGGCGACGGCGCCGTCGCCGACGATGCTGCTGATCGCGATGGTCGTGTTCGGCGTCGGCGCCGCGGCGACCGACAACATGCTGGTGCGCGCGATCCCCGACCTCTTCGGCCTGCGCGCGATCGGCGCGATCACGGGGATGCTGACGCTCGGCTGGCGCTGCGGCGCCGCGCTGGGCCCGGCCGCCGCCGGCTTCCTCTACGACGCCATGGGCTCGTATACCGGCGCGTTCCACGCCGCGCCGGCGATCGTCGTGATCAGCTGGGTCCTGTTTACGCTGGCCACTCGCGGAGGGCGCGGATTCACTCCGCGCCCGTAGCGTGGGGGGCTTGGGGGGCCGCTGGAGGCGGCCCCCCATCTCCAACTAAACGACCGCGATCGCCTCGATCTCGATGAGGTACTCCGGCTCGGCCAGCGCGCCGATCTGCACCAGCGTCGAGGCCGGCTCGTGGTCGCCGAACACTTCCTTGCGCGCCTCGCGATAGGCCGGGCGGTTCGCGACGTCGAGGACGTACGTGTTGAGCTTCACCACGTTCTTGATGGTCCCGCCCGCGCCCTCGACGAGGCGCTTGATGCACAGGAAGGCCTCGCGCGCCTGCGCCTTGAAGTCGCCCTTGTGCGCCGGCTTGCCGTCCGGGCCATAGGACACTTGCCCGGCGAGGAAGAGGATCGTCTGCGCCCCGGTGACCTTGATGCCCTGGCTGTATCCCGGCGCCTTGTAAACGCCCGACGGGCAATAGGGCTCGATCTTGGCTGCCATCGTCGTTCTCCTAAACGGCCGCGGCGGCGCCGCCGTCGAAGTTGATCGCCGTGCCCGTGATCCACTTCGCGCGATCGGACGCGAGGAACGCCGCGAGGTCCGCGAACTCCTCGGCCTCGCCCAGCCGTCCGAGCGGCACGCCGCGCTGCTTCGCCATGTCGGCGTAGTACGCGTCGAGGTCGCCGCCCTTGAAGCGGCGCGTCCACTGCGCGCTCTTCACCACGCCGAGGCAGATCGTGTTCACGCGGATCTGGTCGGCGGCGTACTCCTTCGAGAGCGACTTCGTGAGGTTGATGCCGGCCGCGCGGGTCATCGACGTCGGCAGGGCCTTCGCGAGCGGCGTCTTGCCGCCGATCGTGGTGACGTTGATGATCGCGCCGCCGCCGCGCTTCTTCATCGCCGGGACGACGAGCTTGCAGAACCGGATCGCGCCCATGACCTTCAGGTCCCAGTCGTACGTCCACGTCTCGTCGGTCACGTCCAGGAACGACGCGGCCTGCGAGGTGCCGGCGTTGTTGAGCAGCACGTCGACGCCGCCCCACCGGCCGATGACCGCGTCGACGAACTTCGCGACCTGGTCGCTCTTCGTGACGTCGGTGGGCATCGCGAGGACTTCCGCGCCGCTCTTCTCGATCTGCTTGGCGGCGGCGTCGAGCACGTCGGCCCGCCGCGCGCAGATGGCGACCTTCGCGCCGCACTTCGCGAACTTCTCGGCCGTCGCCTTGCCGAGCCCCTCGCTCCCGCCGGTGATGATCGCGACCTTGCCCTTGAGGCCGAGCTCCAGTGTGTCCATGGCCGGGAACGATACTACCGGCGCTCCGCGCTCGGCAACTCGACGGCCGGCACGGAGACGATCATCCGCGCGCGAGCGCGAGCACGAGGAACAGGAGCGCGACGCCGCCGCTGATCGCCACCCCCCAGAGCGCGATGGTCAGGCGCGCGCGGATGACCTCGAGCGCGGTGGTCATCTCCGCCACTTGCTTGGCGAGATCGGCGACGATCCTGGCCTGCTCGACCTCGCGCTGCTCGAGCCGATCGACGGCGCGCTCGAGCTCGTCACGCGCGCGCGAGGGCGAGGCCGGGGCGTGGTCGTCCGCCGTCCGGCGGGCTCCCGTGTAGTAGCGGTGCGCGGCCTCGACGATCGTCGGCGCGTGGCGAAGCAGCATCCGCCATGGCACCGTTCTGAGCGCCCACATCCACATAGGGCGTCGAGGCTAGCACGCGCCGCGGAACGCTTGGTATAGTCCGTGCCATGCCAGAATCCATTCCCGCGCCGCTCGTCATCGACGCGCTCAAGGACACGTTCAAGGAAGCGCGCGCCGCGCTCGCCGCGGAGGGCTGGCGCAATCCGACCAGCCCGTATCTCGGCTGGATCCTGAGCGTGCCCGACACGCACCAGAAGACGGTGCTCGCCGCGCTCGACAAGGAAGACACCATCAAGACCGTGACGTGCGCGACGGAGGACGAGGCGTGCACGATCGCGGCGGGGCTGCACCTGGGCGGCGAGCCGGTGGTGCTGATGATCCAGCACGCGGGACTCTACGCGTCGGTGAACACGCTGCGCGGCGTGTCGATGGACGGCAAGATCCCGGTCTTCTACATGATCGGGCTCCTGAGCCGCGAGAAGGACAAGGACCCGAAGGAGTCGCGCCACTCGATGGTGCGCTTCGCCGAGCCGCTGCTCGACACGTTCAGCGTGCCGCACGCGCGCCTCGAAGGCCCGAACGACGTCCACCTCATCCCCGAGTACTACCGGCTCAGCCGGCAGCGGAAAGGTCCCGCCGCCGTGCTCGTCGGCCTGGAGACGACCTGATGGCGATGAAGCCCGAGGACGTCCTGAAGGTCATCGCCGCGCACCGCGGTGAGGCGATCTGCGTTCCCACGATGACGACGGGCCCGGCGTGGCGCGAGATGCAGCCGGAGGATTTCTCCGTCGGCTGCGTCGGCTTCATGGGCGGCGCGTCGTCACTCGGGCTCGGGCTCGCGCTGGCGCGTCCCGAGCGGCGCGTGGTCGTCTTCGACGGCGACGGCTCGCTCCTGATGCAGCTCGGCTCCCTGGCGACGATCGCCGGCGCGCGCCCGCGCAACCTCATTCACCTGCTGTTCAAGAACGGCGTCTATCACACGTCCGGCTCGCAGGAGATTCCCGGCGGGCTCGTCGTCGACTTCGTGACGATGGCGAAGGGCGCCGGCTACAAGACCACGCTGCAGATCGGCGACCTCGAGGAGTTCAAGCGCCGCTTTCCGAAGATGCTGACGGAGGAGGGGCCGATCTTCGCCGAGCTGATCACGACGCTCGCCGACAAGACCCCGATGACGGACCGCCGCGGCGTGCCGTTCGATCAGCAGGCGGGCAAGCTGCGGGAGAAGCTGCTGGGCGCGCAGCGCTAGGCGGCGGCCGGCAGACCGTCCATCGCCGCGGGCTCGGCCCGACGCCGATCCGCGATGCGGAGCGCGGCGCGCGTCGGCGAGGAAATCAGCCGCGCGGGATCTGGGAGAGACCGGGCAGCCGGCCGAGGAAGTTGCCCGCGACGCCGCCGTCCACGACGAGGTCGTGGCCGTTGACGTAGCGCGCGTCGGAACCGAGGAGGAACACGATCGCGTCGGCGATGTCCTCGGGGGTCGCGACGCGGCCGATCGGCACCAGCTCGTCCCGCTGCTTCGCGAGCTCCGGGTTGCGATAGACGGGCTCGGTCATCCCCGTTCTCACCATGCCCGGCGAGACCGCGTTCACGCGGATCCCGTCGCGGCCGTACTCCTGCGCGAGCACCCGCATCAGCATGATGACCGCGGCCTTGCTCGGGCCGTACGCGCCGAGGTTCGCGTGCGCGTTGCTGCCCGACATCGACCCGGTGACGACGATCGCTCCCTGCGAGGCGGTGAGCGCGGCGTGCGCCGCCTTCGCGAGCAACCACGTCGCGCGCACGTTCACGGCGAACAGCGCGTCCCAGTCCTCGACCTTGTAGTCCTTGAGGGCACCGGGCCGATTGACGCCGGCGTTGCTCACGAGGCCGTCCAGGCCGCCGAGCGCTCGCACGGCGTCGGCGACCGCGCGCCCGGGGCCGTCCGCCGTGCCCATGTCAGCGTGGATCGCCGCCACCTGCGCGCCCAGCGTCTTCAGCTCCTCGGCGACGCCCGCGAGCCCGGGCGACGACGCCAGGTCGACGGCCGCGATCTTCGCGGCCTCGCCGCGCGCGGCAGCGTCACGCGCCACGCGCAGACACACCGCGCGTCCGATGCCGCTGCCCGCGCCCGTGACCAGCACTCTCGTCAGTGCCATGCGCGGAGTGTACTACTCTATGGACCGCATCTCCGGGAGGAGCCCATGAAACGAATCGTCAGCGTCGCGGTCGCGCTCGTCGTCACGGTCGCGCTCGCGTGGAGCGCGGGCGCCCAGTCGCCCGCGGTGCTCAACGCCGCCGTCGGCGGCAACATGAACCACGTCCCGAGCTTCGTCGGCGTGGAGAAGGGCATCTTCCTCAAGCACGGCGTCGACGTGAAGCTGAAGGTCCTCAACACCGGGCAGGAGATGTCGAAGGCGCTCCAGGCCGGCGAGGTGGAGATCATCGGCGCCGCCTTCTCGAACTTCCCCGTCGCGGTCGAGCGCGGCATGCAGGCGCGCGGCGTCGTCGGGCTCACGGGCGACCGCAGCTCGATGTACTCCGACCAGCCCGTCGCGATCCTCGCCCGCAAGGGCGGCGGGATCACGAAGGTCGAGGACCTCGCGGGAAAGAAGATCGGCACGCCCGTCGGCGGCACGGGCGACGAGTACCTCGGCGTGGTGCTCGCGAAGAAGGGCATCGGACGCGACAAGATCCAGCTCCTCAACGTGCCGCCGGGCAACCTCGTCTCCGCGCTCCAGGGCGGCAGCGTCGACGCGGTCGTCACGTGGGAGCCGTTCGGCTCGCTGGTCGAGAGCAAGGTGCCCGACGCGGTCGTGGTGAGCCGCGGCGGTGGCCACGTCGGCTACTACATCAACATGTCGGTGCGCGCGGACGTCATCGACAAGCGCGCCGACGTGGTCGAGCGCTACGTCGTCGGGATGGCCGAGGCCACGTGGTACACGCGCAAGAACCGGGACGAGGCGGCGGAGATCTCCACGCGCTGGGTGCCGGGCCTCGACGCCGCCGTCGCGAAGAAGGCGCTGGCGAACATGGTGTTCGACGCGCGCATCACGCCGAAGACGGTCGCGGCGTGGGAGGACAACAACCGGATCCTCGTCGAGCAGAAGAAGATGCGCGCGGCGCTGCCGTGGCAGCAGGGGATCGAGCTCCGGTTCATCGAGAAGGTGATGAAGTCGCATCCGCAGTTCTTCGCCGATCTGCCCAAGTGAGTTGGGGGGCTCCGGGCGCCCCCAAGCCCCCCCACGGCTCCGGGCGGACGTGAAGTCCGCCCGGCGCCGAGTGCCGTGAAAGTGGCCAAGATCGCGGTCAAGGGGCTTCGCCACGAATACGTCAACCCGTTCACGCGCGAGCGGGTGGTGGCGCACGAATACGTCAACCCGTTCACGCGCGAGCGGGTGGTGGCGCTCGACGGGATCGACCTCGACGTCGCCGAGGGCGAGTTGCTCTCCGTCGTGGGGCCGAGCGGCTGCGGGAAGAGCACGCTGCTCTCGATCGTCGCCGGCCTCGTCGTGCCCACGCGCGGTCAGGTGCTGCTCGACGCCCGGCCGGTGCGCGGCCCCGGGCCGGACCGCGGCGTCGTCTTCCAGGAGTTCGCGATCCTCCCGTGGCGCACGGTGGAGCGCAACATCGCGCACGGGCTCGAGATCCAGGGCGTCGCGAGGGACGAGCGCGTCGAGACCGTGCGGCGCTTCGTCGAGCTCGTCGGGCTCGTCGGCTTCGAGAAGAAGTATCCCCACGAGCTGTCCGGCGGGATGAAGCAGCGCGTGGCGGTCGCGCGCACGCTCGCCGCCAACCCCGAGGTCATGCTCATGGACGAGCCGTTCGCCGCCGTCGACGCGCAGACGCGCATCACGCTCGGCGAGGAGCTCAACGCGATCGCGCAGGCGACGAAGAAGACGATCCTCTTCGTCACCCACAACGTCGAGGAGGCGGTGTTCCTCGGCGACCGGTGCTGCGTGCTCTCCCGTCACCCCGGCCGCATCAAGGCGCTCGTCCCCGTGCCCATCCCGCGCGACCGGCGGACGTGGAAGCTGCTCGCCTCCGAGCCGTCGTTCGACGCCACCCGCGAGCACGTGCTGAAGCTGGTGCGCGCGGAAGTCGATCCCGCCAGCGAGGCTCGTGCCTGACGCGGCGGCGCTCGAGATCCGCCGGGCCGCGCGCGACGACGTGGAGGCGCTCGCGTCACTGCGCCCGTTCGTGCACGACAGGCACGTGCAGGCGCACCCTGACTACTTCAAGCCGTTGAGCCGTGACGTGGCGGCGCGCCTCGCCGAGTCGTGGTTCAGCCGCGCCGACATCCATGTCTTGCTCGCTTCGCTCGCCGGCGAGCCGATCGGGTATCTCGTGGCCACGATCGCGGAGCGTCCTGAAGTGGAAGCTCTCCATGCGCGCCGCGTCGTCGTCATCGACCAGATCGCGGTGGAGACGGGCGCGCAGGGCCAGGGCTGCGGGAAAGCGTTGCTCGCGGCCGGCGTCGCGCTCGCGCGCGAGCTCGGCGTCAGTGCCGTTGACCTGGAGGTGTATCACTTCAACGCCGGCCCACGCGCGTTCTTCCTCTCGCAGGGCTCCCAGCCGCTGCGCGAGCGCCTGACGAGGGCCGTAGAGTGACCGCGCGCGAGACCGTCCTCACGTGGATCCTCCTCCTCGCCGGGTTCTTCGGCGCGTGGAGCCTCGCGGCGGCCACGCTGCCCGTGCCGTCGTACGTGCTGCCGCCACCGAGCGCGGTGCTGAGCGCCTCGCGCGATCTGATCGTGAAGGGCATCCTGCCGACCTACGTCGCCGAGAGCGTGCGACGGATGGTGACGGCCGCGCTGGTCGCGTTCGCGATCGGCGTGCCCGTCGGAGTGGCGCTCGGCATGAGCCGGAGACTCGCGGAGTTCGCGTTCCCGATCCTGAACTTCTTCCAGTCGGTGTCCGGCATCGCGTGGCTGCCGCTGATGCTCGTGTGGTTCGGGTTCGGCGAGCGGACCATCCTCGTGGCGGTCAACTACACCGTCGTCTTCCCCGTCGCGCTCAGCGCGCTGCTCGGCGTGCGCAGCGTGCCGCGCATCTACGTCAACGGCCTGCGCACGCTCGGCGCCTCGCGCTGGCGGATCGCGCGCGACGTCATCCTCCCGGGTGCCCTGCCGAACATCGCCACCGGGATGCGGCTCGGGCTCGCGTACGGGTGGCGCGCGCTGATCGCCGCCGAGATGCTGGTGGGCGCGCACGGGCTCGGCTTCATGATCTTCAGCGCGCAGAACTTCCACCTCACCGCGCGCATCATGCTCGGCATGGTCGTGATCGGCGCGCTGTGGCTCGTGCTCGACTACTTCGTCCT
>VGLJ01000005.1 GCA_016866775.1 Candidatus Rokuibacteriota bacterium
GGCGGGCGTGGCCTCCGCCCCCGCGCCGCCGACTGGCGGGGGTCAGAGGGGGCGGAGGCCACGCCCGCCCCGGCCGCCCGCCCCGCGCACAGCCGCTTGACATTCAGATCGATACTTCTATAATCCTCGAAATATGAAGACACTACCGCTCGCGAAGCTCCAGGCGCGGGAGAGCCACGTCGAAGCGTTCAAGGCGCTCGCCCATCTGTCGCGGTTGCAGATCGTCTTCTTCCTCGTGCGGGCGGGGCGTGAAGTCTCCGTCGGGGAGATTCAGGCCGAGCTCGAGATTCCGGGGCCGACCCTGTCGCATCACCTCGATCTGCTGCGCCGGGCCGGACTGATCTCCTCCCGCAAGGAAGAGCGGTACGTCTACTACGCGAGCCGGCCGGATACGGCGTCGGAGCTCGTGCGATTGCTCACGGCCTGTTGTTGAGACCTGAAAGGAGAAGTGACATGAACGATCTGCCGCGTGTGCACGTGCACATGACCGTGTCCGACCTCGAGAAGAGCCGCGAGTTCTACACGCGCTTCTTCGGTGTCGAGCCCGTGAAGGTCAAGCCGGGGTACGTGAAGTTCCTGCCCGCGTTCGGACCGCTCAACCTCGCGATGTCGCAGTCCAGGCCGCACGAAGGGCGCGGGCACGTCGATCACATGGGGATCCAGGTCGACTCCGCCGACATCGTCATGCGCGAGCTCGCGCGCGTGAAGGCGGCGGGACTGCCGGTGCGCGAAGAGATGAGCGTGAACTGCTGCCACGCCAACCAGGACAAGTTCTGGGTCCAGGATCCGGACGGCGTCGAGTGGGAAGTCTACGTCCTCAACCACGATATCGACGAGCCGACGACGGCGGGATGCGCGACCGATGCGACCGCCGCGACGGCGAAGGGCCTACGGGTGGTGTCGTCCGGAGGTTGCTGCGCATCGTCGTAAGCCGGGCGACAATGGGCGCCATGACGGCGGAGACGATCCCGGTCGAAGTCGTGGCGTGGGTGACGAAGTTCGTCGGCGGTAACGGATCGCAACGGCGCGTGTTCGACGAGCCCGCGACGCCCGAGGCTACCGTGCGCTCGGTGCTGCGCGGGCTCTCGGCGCGCTATCCGGAGCTGCACCACGCGCTGTGGAGCGACGGCGAGATCGGTCCGCACGTCGAAGTCCTCGTCAACGACGCGGTGCTCGGCGTCAGCCACGAGCTCGACTCGAAGCTGAAATCTGGCGATCGCATCGCGCTCGTCGGCGCATACCTGGGGGGCCTGTGAACGTCAACGTGGCTGCTGAGCGCATGAAACTCACCGTCGACGGCCGCACCGTCGAAGTGCGCCCCGGCGCCACCGTGCTCGACGCCGTCAACCGGCTCGAGATCGCGCTCCCGCAGCTCTGCAAGGATCACGATCGCGCGCCACTCGGCGCGTGCCGCACGTGTCTGGTCCACGTCGAGGGCGTCCGCGGCGTGCCCGCGGCGTGTCATCTGCCGGCCCGCGACGGCATGGTCGTCTCGACCGAGCATCCGGACGCGGTGCGCGTCCGTCGCGGTGTCCTCGACCTGACGCTGTCGATGCTGACGCCGAGCGCCGAGCGCGACGGCTTCGGCCAGCTCGGCGGCGCGGCGGAGCGTCACGAGCTGGCGCGGCCCACGTGGACGCCGCTGCACCAGGCGCCGATCGACGGCAGCAAGTCGTTCTTCGTCCTCGATCGCGAAGCGTGCATCCTCTGCGGGCGCTGCGCCGTCGCGTGCGACGACGTGCAGCACATCGGCGCGATCGCGCTCCTCGGCCGCGGCCACGCGATGAAGGTCGGCGTCGCGCGTGGCGGCGCGATGGCCACGTCCGTGTGCACGTCGTGCGGGCAGTGCGTGGCGACGTGTCCCACCGGCGCGCTGCGGCCGAAGGACGCCGCGGCGCCGATCGCGCGGCGCGTGGAGACGACGTGCCCGTACTGCGGCGTCGGCTGCGGCATCGAGCTCGGCGTCCGCACCGACCACCGCCTCGCCGTCATGGCGGACGACGTGCCCGTCAACCGTTCGAGCGAGGGCATGCTCTGCGTGAAGGGCCGCTTCGGCACGGGCTTCGTCCACGCGCGCGATCGCATCCGCACGCCGCGCGTCCGGCGCGACGGGCGCTGGCACGAGGTGGGCTGGGACGAGGCGCTCGACGCGGCGGCCGACGGGCTCGCACGTCACCACGGCCGGTTCGGCGCCCTCGCGTCCGCGAAGGCGACCAACGAGGACGCGTACGTCATCCAGAAGTTCGTCCGCGCGGTGATGGGCACCAACAACGTCGACCACTGCACGCGGCTCTGCCACTCGCCGTCGGTGGAGGCGATGCTCGTGTCGATGGGCTCCGGCGCGACGTCGAACTCGTACCAGGACTACGAGGAAGCCGGCTGCCTGATGGTCGTCGGCGCCGACGCCTCCGCCAACCACCCCGTGATCGCGATCCGCTTCCGCCGCGCGATGAAGCGCGGGGCGAAGCTCGTTGTCGTCAATCCCAAGCGCGTCGAGCTCTGCGATCAAGCCGACCTGTGGCTGCAGCCGCGCCCCGGCACCGACGTGATGCTCTTCAACGCGATGGCGCGCGTCATCGTCGACGAAGGGCTCGCCGACGCCGATTTCATCGCGCGACGCACGGAAGGCGTGGGCGCCTGGCACACGTCGCTGTCGGAGGCCACGCTCGAGCGCGCCGCCGCCGTCACGGGCGTGTCCGCCGAGCACATCGCGCAGGCGGCGCGCTGGTACGCGCGGCCACCGGTTTCTGGCTCGTGCCTCATCTGGGGCATGGGCATCACGCAGCACACGAACGGGATCCACAACGCGCACGCGCTGCTCAACCTCTCGCTCGTCGCGGGACAGCTCGGGCGCGCGGGCTCGGGCATCTCGCCGCTGCGCGGTCAGAACAACGTGCAGGGCTGCGGCGACTCGGGATGCATTCCCACGAACCTGCCGGGCTATCAGAAGTACGACGAGCCGACGCTGAGGCACTTCGAGCGCGAGTGGGGTCTGAGGCCGCCCGCGATGACCGGCAAGGTCGTGACCGAGATGGTCGAGGCGTTCCTCTCCGGCGAGATCCAGGCGATGTACGTCGTCGGCGAGAACCCGCTGCTCTCCGAGCCGGACCTCCACCACGCCGAGAAGGCGTTCGACCAGCTCGACGTCCTCGTCGTGCAGGACCTGTTCATGCACGAGACGGCCGAGCAGGCGGACGTCTTCCTGCCCGCCGCGGCCTTCGCCGAGAAGGAGGGGACGTTCACCAACTCCGAGCGGCGCGTGCAGCGCGTGCGCAAGGCGATCGATCCCGCGGGCGACGCGCGGCCGGACTGGTGGATCACCGCCGAGCTCGCGAAGCGCGTCGCGCGCCGCCTGGGGCGCGACGTGAGCACGCAGTTCGCGTGGCGCTCGGCGTCCGAGGTCTTCGACGAGCTCGCGCGGCTGACGCCGTTCCTCGGCGGTCTCTCGCACGCGCGTCTCGATCGCGAGGGCGGGCTGCAGTGGCCGTGTCCGACGGCCGATCACCCCGGCACGCGCTTCCTCTACGGAGAGACCTTCCCGCTCGGCAAGGCACGCTTCATTCCGGCGCTGCAGACGGCCGAGGCCGCGGAGCTTCCGGATCCGGACTTCCCGTTCCTCCTCAACACGGGCCGCCTGCTCTATCACTGGCACGGCGGCACGCTCACGCGTCGCGTGGAAGGCTTGATGGAGCTCGCGCCGCGGCTCGAAGTGGCGATTCATCCCTCGGACGCGCGCCGTCTCGGCGTCGACACCGGCGCTCCGTTGCGGGTCTCGTCGCGCCGCGGTGAGCTGACGGGCTACGCGCGCGTCACCGAGGCCGTGCGGCCCGGCGCGCTCTTCGTGCCGTTCGTGAAGCTCGCGGACTCCGCCGCGAACTTCCTCACGAACCCGGCGTTCGACCCCGCCTCGAAGATCCCCGAATACAAGGTCTGCGCGGTCCGCGTGGAGCGCCTGACGGCCGCTTGACCGCAGCCCCCGTCGATCGGCTCCGCGCCCGGCTCGGGCGCGAGTGGGCGATCACCGTCGAAGTCGTCACGCCCGCCACGGATGACGACGCCGCGCGCGCGCGCATCCTCACGCTCGCGGACGCGCTGCGCGACGACGACCGCATCGCCGCGCTGACGCTGACCGACCGCACGACGTCGCTCACCGCGGATCCCGCGTCGTTCGCCGCCGACGTGATCGCGCGCGCCGTCGGCGCCGCTCGTTCACCTCGCGGGCAAGGCGCGCGACGCGCGCGATCTCGAACACGCGTTGCGGCGCTGCGAGGCCGCGGGGGTCGGCAGCGTGCTGCTCACCGGCGGCGACCGATTGAACTCGCGGGCACCCGGGCTCACGCCCGCCCGGCTCGGGCGCCCCGCCCGCTCCGGTGCCTCACTCCGCCGGGCTCGACGCGGTCGAGATGCTTCGCGTCGCGGCGGCTGCGACGCCGGCGCTCACGCGGATCGCCGTCGCCACGCTGCCCCGGAACGTGCGCGGTCCCGTCTCGTGGGAGCGTGTCGCGGCCAAGCGTGCCGCCGGCGCCGACGCGTTCATCGCCCAGGTGAGCTGGGATCTGTCGGAGCGCGAGATCGTCGCCGAGTGGCAGGCGCGGCTGAACGCGCCGATCCTCGGCGCCGTCGTGCTGGTGACGCCGGGGCGCCTCGCGTATCTCGCCGCGCATCACATCACCGGGATCCTCGACGAAGCCGCCGGCTGGACGCGGCGCTCGGTGACGACTCGCGGCCGGTCTGGCGCGGGGCCATGGGCCTCGCGTAACCTCACGGCCATGAAATCCGACATCGAGATCGCGCGCGAGGCCACGCTACGCCCCATCCAGGACATCGCGGCCGGGCTCGGGCTCGGGACCGGCGACATCGATCTCTACGGCGAGACGAAGGCGAAGATCCGCACCGCCGCGATCCAGCGGCTGCGCGACAAGACGGACGGGAAGCTCGTCCTCGTGACCGCGATGACGCCCACGCCTGCGGGCGAGGGGAAGTCGACGAACACCGTCGGCCTCGGTGACGCGTTTCGCACGCTCGGCAAGCGCGCGATCGTCGCCATCCGTGAGCCGTCGCTCGGCCCGTGCTTCGGCATCAAGGGCGGCGCGGCGGGCGGCGGCTACGCGCAGGTCGTGCCGATGGAGGACATCAACCTCCACTTCACGGGCGACTTCCACGCGATCACCGCCGCGCACAACCTGCTCTCGGCGGTGCTCGACAACCACGTCTTCCAGGGCAACGCGCTCGGGATCGATCCGCGCCGCATCGTGTGGAAGCGCGTGCTCGACATGAACGACCGCGCGCTCCGGAACATCGTCCTCGGGCTCGGCGGCACCGCACACGGCATTCCGCGCGAGTCCGGCTTCGAGATCACCGTCGCGTCCGAGATCATGGCCATTCTCTGCCTGTCGGCCGATCTCGCCGATCTCAAGGCACGGCTGGCGCGGATCATCGTCGCCGACACCGCCGACGGGAAGGCGGTGACGGCCGGCGAGCTGAAGGTGGTGGGCTCGCTCGCCGTGCTGCTGAAGGACGCGATCCGTCCGAACCTCGTGCAGACGATCGCGGGCACACCGGCGTTCGTGCACGGCGGCCCGTTCGGCAACATCGCGCACGGCTGCAACAGCCTCGCGGCGACGCGGCTCGCGCTGAAGCTCGGCGAGATCGTGGTCACGGAGGCGGGGTTCGGGAGCGATCTCGGCGCCGAGAAGTTCTTCGACATCAAGTGCCGGGCGGGCGGGCTCACGCCGTCGGCGGCGGCCATCGTCGCGACCGTGCGCGCCTTGAAGATGCACGGCGGCGTCCCCCGGGACGCGCTCGGCAAGGAAGACGTCGGCGCCGTCGAGCGCGGGCTGCCGAACCTCGAGAAGCACGTGGAGAACGTCCGGCAGTTCGGCGTGCCGGCCGTCGTCGCGCTCAATCACTTCACCGCGGACACGGACGCCGAGGTCACGGTGGTGATGGACGCGTGCGCGCGGCTCGGCATCCCCGCGCGGATCTCACGCGTGTGGGCGGACGGCGGGCCGGGCGGCGCGGAGGTCGCCAAGGCGCTGCTCGACGTGATGGAGAAGCCGGCGCCGTTCTCGGTGCTCTATCCGGACGACCTGCCGCTCGAGAAGAAGATCGAGACGATCGCGGCGCGCATGTACGGGGCGAGCGGCGTCTCCATCCTTCCCGCGGCGGCGACGAAGCTGAAGCGCTTCGCCGAGCTCGGCTACGGGCGGCTCCCCGTCTGCATGGCGAAGACGCAAAGCTCGCTGTCCGACGACGCGCGCAAGCTCGGCCGCCCACGTGACTTCACGGTGACCGTCCGTGACGCGAAGGTCGCCGCGGGCGCGGGCTTCGTCGTGGCGTACGCGGGCGACATCCTCACGATGCCGGGGCTGCCGAAGGTGCCCGCCGCCGAGGCGATCGACCTCGACGAGCACGGCAACGTCGTCGGGTTGTTCTAGAGAGTCATGGCACTCGCGGAGGGCTCGGATTCACTCCGAGCCCGAAGCGCAGGGGGGCTTGGGGGGCCGCCTCCAGCGGCCCCCCATCTTCAAGTCGTTCCCAACGTCAGCGAGGGGCGCGATCGGGGTGTGATCCGCGCGCTCGGCGACGCGGTCGAAGCCGCCGGCGTCCGCCTCCTCGACGTCCACGCCGACGTCGACCATCACCGCTCGGTCTTCACCTATCTCGGCGCGCCGGATGCCGTCGAGCGCGCGACGCTCGCGCTCGCGCGGGTCGCCGTCGAGCGCATCGACCTCCGCCGTCACCAGGGCGTGCATCCGCGCGTCGGCGCGGTGGACGTGGTGCCGTTCATTCCGCTTCGGGGCACGTCGATGGCCGAGGCGGTGCAGTGCGCGCGGCGTGTCGGCCGGGCGTTCAGCGAGGCGACGGGCGTGCCGGTCTTCTTCTACGCGGAGGCCGCGGCGAATCCCGCGCGCCGGGAGCTGCCCGTCATCCGCTGGGGAGGCTTCGAAGGTCTCGCGGAACGTCTCGTCGACCCCGCGTGGTATCCCGACTGTGGCGCGGCGGCGCCGCACCCGCGCGCCGGCGTGACCGTCGTCGGCGCGCGCGGCCCGCTCATCGCGTTCAACGCGATGCTCGACACGCCGGACGTCGCGACCGCCAAGTCGATCGCCGCGGTCGTCCGCCAATCCGCGCCCGGTGGGCTGCCGGCGGTACGCGCGCTCGGGGTGTCCCTCGCGAGCCGCGGCATCGCGCAGGTGGCGATGAACCTGCTCGACCATCGCCGGACGTCGCCCGCGGCGGTCGCGGATCGCGTGGAGCGGGAAGCGCAGGCGCGCGGGGTGGCAGTCCGTGAGTGGGAGCTGGTCGGCTGCGCGCCCGCCGACGCGTGGACCGACTGGACCACCACGAGCCGCGTGCTCGACGCCCGCCCCGAGCAGATCCTCGACGCGGCGCTCTTCACGATCCCGGGGGACTGATCAGCCGCGCCGGCGCGCGGCGAGCACCGGGCCCGTGACCGAGAGCAGCGCCCGCACGACGACGATCGTGATGACCGCGCGGTTGAGCCCGACGCGCCGGTCCACCGCGCGTGCCTACGCGCGCACCGCGCGTGCCGACGCCCGCGCGCGCGGCAACGTCCACGCGCACACGGTCGCGATGAGCCCGCCGGCGCCGAGCGCGACGAACGCCCAGCCCCACTCGCTCGCCGTCGCGCGCGCCGGATTCGTGGCGTCGAGGATCGCGCCGAACGTCAGCGGCGCGATCGCCCCGGCACCGAAGCCGAGGAGCGAGCGGATCGCGAGGGCTGAGCCGAGATACGTCGCCGGCACCGCTTCGGTCATCGCCGTCGAGAGCACCGGCGAGTCGCCGATGGCCGTGAACGCGTAGATCGCGCCGACGATCAGCACGAGGGCCGCGGGCGCCGCGACGAGCCACCCGAACGTGAACGAGCACGCGGCGGCGATCGCGGCGCAGCCGATGAGAACCGCGCGGCGCCCGAGCCGATCCGAGAGGCGTCCCATCGACGACGACGCCACGAGACCGACGAGGTGGAACGCCGCCGCGGCGTACGCGCCGAGCTGCGTCGCCTCGAGCGCCTGCGAGCCCGACAACACCAGGGTGGCCGCGATGAAGGCTGGCACCCACGCCCACATGCCGAGCAGCTCCCAGCTGTGCGCGGTGTAGCCGGCCATCAGCAGCATCGCGTGACGGTTCGTCAGCACGTCGCCCCCGAAGCCGCGCGTGGCGCTGCGCGCGTGCACGACGTTCGGTGTGTCGCGCAGCGCCGCGATCGCGATGACGGCGCCGACGACGCAGCCTGCGGACGTCACGATGAACGCGGCCGGATACCCGCCGAACGGCAGCATGAGGCCGGTCACCGCGAGCGACAGCGCGTAGCCGAGCGACAGCGCCGCGATCAGCCACCCGACCGCGGTGCCGCGGCGCTCCGGCGGATAGCGATCGGCGAAGAGCATGATCAGCGTCGTGTACGTCCCGCCTTGCGCCATCGACGCCAGGGTGTGCAGGACGATGGCCGACGCGTACGAGCGCGCGAACAGCGCGAACGCGATCGCGGCGACGCCGCTCACGACGCTCGACACGACGAACACGCGCCGCGCGCCGACGCGATCGGCGAGCCACGACAGCGCGAGGAGCGAGACGGCGTAGCCGAGCTGCGAGCTCGTCGAAATCGAGCCGGCGGCGGTCGCGGACATCGACCACTCGGTGCGGAGCAGCGGCAGCGCGCCCGCGTAGCTCATCGCGGGCAGCATCATCAGCGCGCGCGCGAGGCACAGTCGAACGAGCCACCCGTCGCGGAGCAGGGAGTTGGGGGCGGGTGACACGTGGCATAGAATACGGCCGCGACGGGCCGAGCGGCCCGCGTGAACCATACGCACACGCCGAGGTGTCTTCATGGCCAAAGCCGGACAGACCGAGCCGATCGAGGCGCTGCTCAAGGAAGGGCGAAAGTTTCCGCCGTCGAAAGACTTCGTCAAGCAGGCTCAGGTCAAGTCCGCGTCGATCTACAAGGACGCCGGTGGCGATCTCGTCCGCTTCTGGGAGAAGCAGGCGAAGCGGCTCCGCTGGATGAGGCCGTGGAAGAAGGCGCTCGAGTGGAAGCTGCCGTACGCGAAGTGGTTCGTCGGTGGCAAACTGAACGTCTCCGACAACTGCCTCGATCGGCACGTCGAGGGCCCGCACAAGAACAAGGCCGCCTTCATCTGGGAAGGCGAGCCCGGCGACAGCCGCGTGCTCACGTATCGCGACCTCTGGCGCGAGGTCAACCGCTTCGCCTCCGCGCTCAGCAAGCACGGCGTGAAGAAGGGCGATGCCGTCACCATCTACATGCCGATGATTCCCGAGTTGCCGATCGCGATGCTGGCGTGCGCCCGGATCGGCGCGCCGCACAGCGTCGTCTTCGGCGGCTTCTCGCCGGAGTCGCTCAGCGACCGGATCAACGACTGCAAGTCACGGATCGTGATCACCTCCGACGGCGGGTATCGCCGCGGCGGCACCGTGCCGCTGAAGAAGAACACCGACGGGGCACTGAAAGCGTGCAGCTTCGTGTCGACCGTCATCGTCTACAGGCGGACGGGACAGGAGATCGCGTGGCAGGACGGGCGCGACGTCTGGTGGCACGACTTCATCAAGACCGGCGACGCCTACATCAAGCCCGAGCCGATGGACGCCGAGGACATGCTGTACCTCCTCTACACGTCCGGCTCGACCGGCAAGCCGAAGGGCATCATCCACACGACCGGCGGCTACCTGACCGGGATCACCGCGACCCACCGGATGATCTTCGACCTCCGCGAAGACGACGTGTACTGGTGCACGGCGGACATCGGATGGGTGACCGGTCACTCGTACATCGTGTACGGCCCGCTCGCCAACGGCGCGACGAGCGTGATGTACGAAGGGACGCCCGACTATCCGGACAAGGATCGCTTCTGGCGCATCGTCGAGAAGTACGGCGTCACGATCCTCTATACCGCCCCGACGGCGATCCGGACGTTCGTGCGCTGGGGCGAACAGTTCCCGAACCGGTGCGATCTCTCGTCACTCCGGCTGCTCGGCACTGTCGGCGAGCCGATCAACCCCGAGGCGTGGGTCTGGTACTGGCAGGTGATCGGCAGGCGCAAGTGCCCGATCGTCGACACGTGGTGGCAGACCGAGACCGGACAGATCCTCATCACGCCGCTGCCCGGGATCACCGTCGCGAAGCCCGGCTCGGCGACGAGGCCGTTCCCCGGCGTCAGCGCGGATGTCGTCAACGACAAGGGCGAGTCCGTGGACGCCGGCTATCTCGTCCTCAAGAAGCCGTGGCCGGCCATGTTGCGCGGCATCTACGGCGATCCCGAGCGCTTCGTGAAGCAGTACTGGAGCCAGGTGCCCGGCGTGTACTTCACCGGCGACGGCGCCAAGCGCGACGAGGACGGCTACTTCTGGTTGCTGGGCCGCATCGACGACGTGATGAACATCTCCGGCCATCGGGTGTCGACGATGGAGGTCGAGTCCGCGCTCGTCGATCACCCGGCTGTCGCCGAGGCCGCGGTCATCGGCCGCACGCACGACATCAAGGGCCAGGCGATCGCCGCGTTCGTGACGATCAAGAGCAGTGTCACCGCGACGGATCCACTGAAGGACGAGATCAAGGCGCACGTCGCGAAGAAGATCGGCGCGCTCGCGCGTCCCGACGACGTGATCTACGCCGCGGAGCTGCCGAAGACCCGCAGCGGCAAGATCATGCGTCGGCTCTTGCGTGACGTCGCCGAGGGACGTGCCCTCGGCGACACCACCACGCTGGCCGATCCGGCCGTGGTCGCGGACCTGAAGCAGAAGTACGAGGATGCCGAGTAGGCGCTAGGCCACGCGGCGCACCGCATCGGGCCTCACCTCGACGCGGTCGTCGATCTCGAACTCGCCGCCCATGCGCGACGCCTCGTCGCGCACGATGCGGAGCGCTGCATCGCGGACGGCCGGCGAGGGCGCCTGCCCGGTCATCTCGATCGTCATCGGCGCGCCGCGGCGCATCCCCGCGTGCACCGTCGGCGTGATCGCCAGGCCGAAGAAGTCCTGCTCGCGCAGCAGCGCGTCAAGAGATCTGCGACTGCAGGTGAACCGCGTCCGCTTCGCGCTTGCGCCGGTAGTCCCAGAGCTTCACGCCGATGCCGACGAGCAGGAGCATCGCGCCCATCAGCGCGAGCGCGATCAGGATCCCGCTGTTGTCCCCCGCGGGCGCGGCGGACGCCGGCGGCGAGATCGGCGTGGCGGGCGGTCTGGCCTGCGCGGCGGCGTCTTGGACCCACGTGGCGACCGCGAACAGCCCCGACACCATGACGGCTGGTTTCATGGCGCGTACCTCCTGTTCCGGACAGCCGAGGCAACCCGGGTGCCGTGGAACGACGCGCGGTCCGTCCGCGAGGTACAAACGACACGCGCCACGACATCGCGGGTCTACGAGGAGGCGGAGATGGAGCGAGTGTTCGTCGGGCTCGGGGCTGTGGCGGGATTGACCGCGGTCGCGCTCGGCGCGTTCGCCGCGCACGGCCTCAAGGGAAAGCTGCCGCCGGATCTCTTCGACGTCTTCGAGGTCGGCGCGCGGTACCACATGTACCACGCGCTCGCGCTGCTCGCGGTCGCGTGGGCCACCACGCGGTGGCCCGGCGGCGCCACGACGGCCGCCGGCTGGTTCTTCGTCGCGGGCATCGTGCTCTTCTCGGGCAGCCTCTACGCGCTCGCGGTCACCGGCATTCGCCCGCTCGGCGCGATCACGCCGCTCGGCGGCGTGTGCTTCCTCGTGGGCTGGAGCTTGCTCGTCTGGGCGGTGTGGCGCTGATTCACTGGCATCACAACGCGGAGACGCGCTACCCGTTCGGCGAGCGGTCGCCTGATCCGGACAGGTTCGAGCCGATCGGCTTTCCGGCGCCGTGGCCCGATCGCCCGTGGATCTTCGGCGTGATGGTCGCCTCGGCGAACGACGTCGTCGCGTGGAAGCGCGCGGGACCGGACGACGATCCCGTGCGCGCCGTGCTCGGCGGCGACGACACGCGTCCCGAGCGCATCGCCGATCGTCGCCACATGCGCCACCTCCGCTGCTTCGGCGACGTCGGGATCGGCGCGCAGACGCTCCGCGCGCAGCCGGACCTCGTCCAGACACCGCAGGAGCCGGGCGAAGAGCCCGTGCCGGAGCTCTACGACTTCCGGCTCGCGCACGGGTTGCCGTATCACCCGCGCGCCGTCATTTACTCGCTCTTCGGCCGTCTCGACGTCGCGCATCCCGTCTTCAACACGCCCGGCCTGGACGTGATGGTGGTCGGCACGCCGGTCGCGGAGGCGACGCTCACCGCGCGCGGCGCGCGCGAGAAGGGCGTCGCGTTCGTCACCGAGCACGTGATCGATCCGGAAGCGCTGCGCCGCGCGCACGCGCGGCTCTTCGCGGATCACGGCGTGCGTTACCTCGCGTGCGAGGGCGGCGAGACGATCCTGCGCGCGCTCCACGCGGCCGGCGTTCTCGACGAGGTCTTCGTGACCGTGACCGACGCGGTCATCGACGAGTCGGCGCACGAGGACGTCCTGAGGATCGTGGACTTCGACGCGGACGGCGCTCAGCTCGTGGCGGAAGGTGCGACGAGCCCGGACAGCGCCTGGCGTTTTCGCCGCTGGCGGTTCAACGCGCGATGACAGGGGGGTGGGGGGAGCGCCGAGACGCTCCCCCCATGTGCATCACGCTGGCCGGGTCTTAGGCTTTCTCCACCACGTAGAGCTTCGTCAGCATGTCCATGTAGATGTTGCCGTCGACCAGCTGCTCGCCCGCCTTGTTCCTCTCGAAGCCCTTCACCTTCGCCTTCGCCGCGGCGTAGCGCGCGACCCACGCGATCGGCACGTAGCCGACGTCGGTCTGCATGATCTCCTCGGCCTTCGCGTAGTGCTCCATGCGCTTCTTCGCGTCGCGCGTGTCGCGCCCGGCCTCGAGCTCCTTGTCGAAGGCGTCGTTGACCCACGCCTGCCGCTTGCCCGTCGTCTTCTTGCCGTAGAAGGTGTCGAAGTACTCGTTGTGCGGGTCCGGGTAGTCCATGAACCAGCGGATCCACACGAACTGGAGGTCCTGCTTCCACAGCCGCTCGCGGAACACGCGCGGCTCCAGCACTTCCAGGTCCGTCTTCATGTTGAGGTGCTCGAGCAGCACGGCCTGGACGGCCTCGGCGAGCTGCCGGGAGCCGAGCGCCTCGTCGCGCATCGAGAGGACGATCCTCGGCCAGTTCTTGCCGCCCTCGAACGGCGTGCCCTTGAGGTGCGCGATGGCGGCCTTCGGGTCGAACTTCTGGATCGCGCGGATCTTCGGGGTGTCGACCGCGCCCGGGAACCCCGGCGGGATCATCGAGTGCGCGGGGAACGCGAAGCCCTGCGACACCTTCACGACGTTCTCGCGGTCGACGGCCTGCGACACCGCCCGCCGCACCTTGATGTTGTCGAACGGCGGCTTCGTCACCTGCGGCAGCAGGTACCACGTGCCCGGGAACGGATAGCGGAACACTTCCTTGCTCGCGGCCCCGCTCTGCAGCCGGCGCAGGTCGCCCGACTGGAGCGCCGTGACGTCGAGCTCGTTGTTCTCGTACGGCAGCGCGCCCGACGCCACGGGGATGATCGGGATCACGATGCGCTCGAGCGTCACGTCCTTCGCGCCGAAGAAGTGCGGGTTCTTCCTGAGCACCATCTCCTTGCCGTGGTCCCACTTCTCGAGCGTGAACGGTCCGTTGCACACGAGGTTGCCGGCTTCCGTCCACTTGTCCTTGTACTTCTCGACGGACGGCTGGTGCGCGGGCAGCGCCGCCAGGTACGCGGCGAGCACGGCGAAGTAGCCGCGCGGTCCCTCCAGCGTCACTTCCAGCGTCCAGTCGCCCTTGGCCTTCACGCCGACGTCGCCGGCGTTCGACATCTGCTTCTTGTTGAACGCTTCACCGTTCTTGATGTCGTAGAGGAACGACGCGTACGGCGCGGCCGTCGCGGGATCGAGCTGGCGCTTGAACGCCCACTCGAACGCGTGCGCCGTGCACGCGGTGCCGTCCGACCAGCGCGAGTCCTTGCGGATCTCGAACGTCCACACCGAGCCGTCCTTGTTCGCGCTGACCTTGCTCGCCACGTACGGCACGGCCTGGAAGTCGGCCGTGAACTTCATGAGGCCGGCCCACAGCGCCGGCACGCCCGAGCAGTACAGGTCCTTGTTGTAGTCGTGGCTGGACGGATCGCTCTGCCACCAGCCGCCGCCGCCGATGCGGATGATCTGGTCCTTGGCGAGCTTCTCGCCGGCGGCGAGCTTCGGCGCCGCGGCGGCCGGCGTCGCGTTGAAGCCGAGCGCGCCCATCGCCGCGAAGCCGCCGGCGATCTGGAGGAACGCGCGGCGGCCGAGACCGGCCGAGGCGAGACGCTGCTCGAGCAGCGCCATCTGCTGGTCCGAGATCGGGGGTCGATTCATGACGGCCTCCTCATGAGCTCAGTTCTGCTTGGGATCGAGCGCGTCGCGCACGCCGTCGCCGAAGAACGTGAAGGCGAGCATCGTGACGGCGATCGCGATGGACGGGAAGACGCACAGGTGCCAGTACGAGCGCAGGTACTGCTGCCCCTCGCCCACCATCTGGCCCCAGGATGGCGTGGGAGGATTGATGCCGACGCCGATGAACGACAGCGCGGCCTCGGTGAAGATCGCTTCCGGAATGCCGAAGGTCACGACGACGACGATCGGGGTGAGCGCGTTCGGCAGGACGTGACGGCCGAGCAGGCGCGTGAAGCCCGCGCCGATCGCGCGCGCGCCGTCCACGAACTCCTTCTCCTTGATCGCCAGCACCTGCGCGCGGGTCTGGCGCGCGATGCCGACCCAGCCCGTGAGCCCGATCGCGATGAAGATGTTCATGAGGCCGGCGCCGAGCATCGACATCACGAGGATGACGAAGAGGAGCCGGGGGAACGCGTACATCACGTCGATGAAGCGGGTGAGGAGCAGGTCGGTGCGGCCGCCGACGTAGCCCGAGAGCGCGCCGATCGGCACGCCGATCGAGACCACGATGATCTGCGCGCCGAGCCCGACCAGCATCGACACGCGCGCGCCGTAGATCATGCGCGAGAGAAGATCGCGTCCGATGAGGTCGGTGCCGAGCGGATAGTCGCGCGACGGCCCCTCGTTGAGCCGGCTGAAGTTCGTCTTGGTGTACGGGTACGGCGCGAGCACGTCGGCGAAGATCGCGAGCAGCGCGAGGAAGAGCACCACGAGGAGGCCCGCCATCGCCAGGCGGTTGCGGCGCAGGCGCCGCAGGGCATCGCGCGTGAGGCTCGTGCCCTTCTCTCGCGGCGCGGCGCCGAGCCGGACAGCGGACGCCGCGGTGGGTGACACCGACGCCATGCTCAGTACCGGATCCGCGGATCGATGAAGCCGTAGGCGAGGTCGACGACGAGGTTCATCAGCGCGAGGAAGGCGCCGTAGGTGAGGACGACCGCCATGATCATCGGGTAGTCGCGGCCGGTCATCGATTCGACGAAGAACTTGCCCATCCCCGGCACGCGAAAGATCGCCTCGACGAAGAACGAGCCGGTGCCGACGGCGGCGAACATCGGGCCGAGGAGCGTGACGATGGGGATGAACGCGTTCTTCAGCGCGTGCCGGAAGATGACCGCGCGCTCGCCCAGGCCCTTCGCGCGCGCGGTGCGCGTGTAGTCCGCGCGGATGACCTCGAGCATGCTCGCCCGCGTGAAGCGCGCGACGACGCCCATGGGCCCCAGCGCGAGCGTCACGGTCGGCAGCACCCAGTTGCGCCAGTGGCCCCAGCCGCCCGTCGGGAACAGCGGGATCACGAACGAGAACAGGATGATGAGGAAGACCGCGAGCACGAAGTTCGGGACGGCGACGCCGACCGTGGCGAGGCTCACCGACACGTAGTCCCACCCGCGATTCTGGTACGTGGCGGCGAGGATGCCGAACGTCAGCCCGCCCACCACCGCGAGCGCGAAGGCCATGGTGCCGAGGAAGAGCGAGATGGGGAACGTGGTCACGATGATCTCGGCGACCGTGCGCGACTTGTAGACGAACGAGTTGCCGAAGTCGAAGCGCAGCGCCTTCCACAGGAAGATGCCGAACTGGTGATAGAGCGGCTTGTCGAGGCCGTAGTGCTCCGCGAGGTTCTTCTGCGCCTCCGGCGACAGCGGATTCGCGCCCTCGGCGACCGGATCCAGGGGGCTGCCGGGCGTGGCGTGCATGATCGTGAACGTCACGAGCGCCATGGCGAGGAGGGTCGGGACCAGCCACAGAAGGCGCCGGATCGCGTAATGCAACATGAGTCCGGGTAGTATACGAGACTCCATGATTCCCTCGAAAATCACGTCGATGGCCGACGCGATCGCGCGCGTCGTCCCGTCCGGCGCGTCGGTGTGCATGGGGACGGCGCTCGAAGCGGCGATCCCCTTCGCGGCGGGCCACGAGATCATTCGCCAGCGTCTCCAGAACCTGACGCTGATCGGCCCGATCTCCGACATGCTCTTCGACCAGCTCATCGGCGCCGGCTGTGTGGCGCGGTTCATCGGGGCGTGGGTCGGCAACGTGTCGTCGGGGCTCGGCCACAACTACCGGCGGGCGTTCGAGCAGGGCATTCCGCGCCCGATCGCCGTCGAAGACCAGTCGAACTTCACGATCGCGCTGTCGCTGCTCGCGGCGACGCTCGGCGCGCCCTACATCCCGACGCGCGCGCTGCTCGGCACCGGGTTCCTCGACTCGAACCCCGCGTTCAAGCGCGCGGAGGATCCCTATTCCGGCGATCCGATCGTGCTCGTGCCGGCGCTCGTGCCCGACGTGACGATCCTGCAGGTGCAGCGCGCGGACGCGTACGGCCGCTGCCACCTCTGGGGGACCGTCGGGATCTCGCGCGAGGCGGCCTTCGCGGCGCGCCGGGTCATCGTGGTCGCCGAAGAGATCTGGCCGACGGAGCGCATCGTCGCGGATCCGAATCTCATCCTGGTCCCGGACGTGAAGGTGGCGGCGGTCGTCCACGAGCCGTTCGGCGCGCTGCCGGCGCCGCTGCAGGGCTTCTACGGCCGGTACACCGAATTCTTCACGCGGTACCACGAGGCCTCCCGCACGCCGGAGGGCTTCGCGCGCTGGCTCGACGAGTGGGTGCTCGGCGTCGTCGACTGGAAAGGCTTCCTCGACAAGCTCGGCACCGACGCGCTGAAGGCGCTCGTGCCCAGGCGCGTCCTCCTGTCGGAGCCGCTGGATTACGGAGCGTAGGCCGGTGGATTACACCGACCGGGAGCTGATGGTCATCGCCGCCGCGCGCGAGATCCGCGACGGCGACGTGACGTTCGTCGGCATGCGGCTGCCGCTGCTCGCGTTCGCGCTCGCGAAGCGCACGCACGCGCCGGCGGCGCTCGGCTACTTCGAGAACGGCATCGTGCGCGAGACGCCGTCGGACGAGATGCTGTTCACGATGTCCGATCCGCCGAATCTCGTCGGCGCCACGTGGTCCACGAGCACCGCGAACATGATGGGGATGCTCGCGCAGGGGCTCGTCGATCTCGGGTTCATCGGCGGCGCCGAGGTCGATCGCTTCGGCAACCTCAACACGTCTTACGTCGGGGACTGGCGCGCGCCGAAGGTGAAGCTGCCGGGCTCGGGCGGCGCGCCCGACATCGCGTGCTACGCGAAGCGCTTCGTGATCGTGATGCCGCAGGAGCGGCACCGCTTCGTCGAGCGCGTGAGCTACATCACGTCCGTCGGCCACGGCGACGGCGGCGACTGGCGCCGCCGTCATCGCCTGCCCGGCGGGGGGCCGGTCGCGCTCATCACCACGCTCGGCGTATTCCGCTTCGACGCGGAGACGCGCGAGGCGTACCTCGCGTCGTGGCACCCGGGGCAGAGCGTGGAGACCGTGCGCGCGGCGACGGGCTGGAACCTGCGCGTGGCGCCGGACGCCACGGAGACGGCGACCCCCACCGCGCACGAGCTGGCGATCGTGCGCGACTGCGACCCGCGAGGATTCTGGACCCGATGATGTCGCTCGAGACGCTGCGGTCGATCGAGAAGCGCGTGCTGTGGCTCGCGAGCTTCATGGTTCACCACGCGAACAACGTCCGCCCGAATCCGGACGGCACGAAGGTGGGCGGGCATCAGGCGTCGTCCGCGTCGCTCGTGAGCGTGCTCACCGCGCTCTACTTCGGCGGCGTGCTGCGCGCCGACGACCTCGTCGCGCTCAAGGCGCACGCGTCGCCCGCGTTCTACGCGATCCAGTACCTGCGCGGGCGCCTCGACGCGGACGATCTCCGTGCGCTCCGGAGCTTCGGCGGGCTGCAGGCGTATCCGAGCCGGCGCAAGAACCCGGAGATCGTGGAGCTGTCGACGGGGTCGATGGGGCTCGGCGCCGTGGCCGCGACGTTCGCCGCGCTGGCGGGCCGCTATCTGGACGATCGTTTTGGCGTCGGATCACCCGCGCACGTGTGGGTGATGGTGGGCGACGCCGAGCTCGACGAAGGCAACGTGTGGGAGGCGCTGCTCGAGGAAGTCGTGCCCTGCGTGCCGAACGTCACGTGGATCGTCGACCTCAACCGTCAGAGCCTCGATCGCATCACGCCCGACGCGCGCCCGCGCCAGCTCGCCGCGCTCTTCGAGGCGAACGGCTGGGACGTCATCGACCTGCGCTGGGGCTCCGGCGTCGCGTCGCACGACCGCCTGCGCGCGCGGCTCGAGGCGCTGCCGCACACGGACTACCACCGCCTGCTGCGTCGCCCGGCGGGCGAGCTGCGCAAGGCGCTCGTCACGGGCGCGGACGGCGGCATCGACCGCGCGCTCGACGCCGCGCTCGCCGCGCTCTCCGACGCCACGCTCGCCGCGCTCGTCGCCGATGTGGGCGGCCACGATCTCGCGCGCGTCCTCGACGCGCTCGCTCGCGCGCGGGCGAACGCGGATCGGCCGACGATGATCCTCGCGCACACCGTGAAAGGCTGGGGCACGCCGCTCGCCGCCGATCCGCTCAACCACACGGCGCTCATGACGACGGCCCAGATCGAGGCCGTGCGCGACACGCTCGGCGTGACGGCCGGCGACGAGTGGGCGCGGTTCGCCGACGACAGCGCCGAGGCACGGCTCATCGGCGCGCTGCCGCCGCTCTTCAGCGCACCGCCCGCGCGCCGGCCCGATCCCGAGATTCCCGATGCGCTCGGCGAGCGATTCGCGGGCGAGACGTCGACGCAGGAAGCGTTCGGGCGCGTCCTCGGCGCCCTCGGCCGCCTGCCCGCCGCGGACCACATCGTCACCGTCTCCGCCGACGTCTCCGTCACGACGCACATCGCGGGCTGGATCACGCGCAAGGGCGTCTGGTTTCCGCGCGCGAAGACCGACGCGTTCGCCGACCTCCCGCAGCCGGTGCAGTGGAAGGAGTCGCCGCGCGGGCAGCACATCGAGCTCGGCATCGCCGAGCACAACCTCTTCCTGCTGCTGGGCGCGCTCGGTCTGATGCGCGAGCTCTCCGGCGTGACGCTGCTGCCGATCGGCACGCTGTACGATCCGTTCGTCACGCGCGGGCTCGACGCGCTCTATCACGCGCTCTATGCTGGCGGGCGATTCATCGTGGCCGCCACACCGTCGGGCGTGAGCCTGTCTCCCGAAGGTGGTGCGCATCAGTCGGTGATCACGCCGGGGATCGGCGTCACGCTGCCCGCGATCGCGTTCTACGAGCCGGTCTTCGCCCAGGACGTCGAGTGGATCCTGCTGCACGGCCTGCGAGCACTGGTCGACCGCCGCGACGGCGAGAGTCTCTACCTCCGTCTCTCGACGCGGCCGATCTCGCAGGCGCTCGCGCCACCGCCGAGCGAAGGGCTGCGCGCCGCCGCCGTCCGCGGCGCGTACCGGCTGATCGACGCGCGCACGAGCGCGGGCTACGCTCCGGACCGCGCCGTGAACATCTTCGCCGCCGGCGTGATGGTGCCGGAGGCGGTGGCGGCCGCGCGGCGGCTCGCGGACGACGGCGTCTTCGCGAGCGTGATCGCCGTGACGAGCTCCGATCGGCTCTATCGCGATCTCCGCAACCCGCGCCCCTACCTCCACGAGCTCGTGACGGCGGACGAAGAGGACGTCCCGGTCGTCTCCGCCCTCGATGGACACTCGCACGCGCTCGCCTTCCTCGGTGGCGCGCTCGGCGTCACGCAGATCGCGCTCGGCGCGGACGACTTCGGCCAGTCGGGCACGCGCGCTGATCTCTACCGCCAGTACGGCATCGACGCCGACGCGCTCGCGGCCGCGGCCCACACCCTTCTCGGTTGACGGATCGCTGGCGGCAGCTCGCCTACCTGTCGCTCGCCGAGCTGGGCGCCTTCTCGTTGTGGTTCAGCGCGTCCGCGGTCCTTCCCGCGCTCACGCGCGAGTGGTCGCTCGGTGACGGCGGGCGCGCCGGGCTCACGCTCGCGGTGCAGCTCGGGTTCATCGTCGGCACGCTCGTCAGCGCGATCGGCAATCTCCCCGACATCTGGTCGCCACGCCGGCTCATGGCCGCGAGCGCGCTCGTCGGCGCGCTCGCCAACGCCGCGCTCGCGCTCTGGGTGGACACGCTGACGCCGGCGCTGGTGCTGCGCTTCGTCACCGGCGCGGCGATGGCCGGCGCGTATCCGCCCGCGATGAAGATCATGGCGACCTGGTTCCGCGAGGGCCGCGGTCTCGCGATCGGCATCCTCGTCGGGGCGCTGACGGTGGGCTCGGCGACCCCGCACCTGATTCGCGGCGCGACGGCCGTGCACTGGCGGGTCACGCTGCTGGTGGCGTCGGGGCTCGCGTTGCTCGCGGCCGTGCTCGTGATGGCGATCGTGCGTGAAGGTCCGCATCGCTTCCCGTCCGCCCGCTTCGACGCGCGCATGGCGCTGGCCGTCTTCCGCGAGCGCGGCGCGCGCCTCGCGTGCTTCGGCTACTTCGGCCACATGTGGGAGCTCTACGCGATGTGGGCGTGGATCGGCGTCTTCCTCGCGGAGAGCTTCGCGCACGCGGGGACGCCGTTGAATCCCGCGACGGCGACGTTCGTCGTCATCGGCACCGGGGCGCTCGGCTGTTACGCCGCCGGCGCCGGTGCGGACCGGTGGGGCCGGACGACGCTCACGATGGCCGCGATGGCGGTGAGCGGCGCATGCGCGGCGCTGATCGGGCTCACGTTCGCGGCCGCGCCCGCGCTCACGCTGGCGATCGCGATCGTGTGGGGGATCAGCGTCATCGCGGACTCCGCGCAGTTCTCGACGGCGATCACCGAGCTCTCGCCGCCCGCGTACGTCGGCACCGCGCTCACGACGCAGACCTGCGTCGGCTTCTCGATCACGCTGATCTCGATCTGGCTCATCCCGCTCGCGGTGCGCGCGGTCGGCTGGCGCTGGGCGTTCGCGTTCCTCGCGATCGGCCCCGTGCTCGGCGTGATCGCGATGGGACGCCTCCGCGCGCTGCCCGAAGCCCGCCGCATGGCCGGCGGGAGGCGCTAGGCAAGCTGGTCGCTCCGGGTACCATGGAGGCAACGAGGCCTCCGTGATCCTTCACGTCACCTCTGGCAGCGCGGCACGCAGACCGTGTTCGGCGAAGGCGATCGCCACGCGAAGGTGATGCTCGTCGGCGAGCAGCCGGGGAACGACGAAGACCTCGCGGGCTCGAGGCGGCCGGCATCGACCGCCGCAGGGTCTACGTCACGAACGTCGTGAAGCACTTCAAGTGGGAGCCGCGCGGCAAGCGCCGCATTCACGCCACGCCGAACGCGGGCGAGATCGCGGCGTGCCGGCCGTGGCTCGACGCGGAGCTCGGCCTCATCAAGCCCGACGTGCTGATCTGCCTCGGCGCGACGGCCGCGCAGACGCTGCTCGGCCGACAGTTCCGCGTGAGCAAGGAGCGCGGACGCTTCGTCGTCTCGGCGCTCGCGACGTACGTGATCGCGACCGTCCGCCCCTCGTCGATCCTCCGCGCCCCGGACGAAGGGGCCCGTCGTGCCGAGATGGACCGCTTCATCGCGGATCTCAAGCCCGTGGGCGCGGTCCTTCGTCGCCGTCGCGCCGCCTGAGATCGCGTCACGCGCGCGGACGCAGCTCGCCCGTGTAGCGGATGAAGGCGAGCGTGGTCTCCAGATCGGGCGCTCTCCCGGCGGAGAACGCGAGCGCGTCGTCGATCACGGGTCGCCACCGTGGGTCGTGCGACGCCTGCACCCACTGCGCGGCGCTCGTTTTCGACACGATCGCACCGTGCTCGAACGTGTAGAGCATGCGGCACATCGTCAGCACCGCGTAGCAGCGATAGCCGAACACGGAGCGCCGGATATGCGCGGGGTCGGCCAGCATCGGCGCCCACCACTCGTCGAAGACGCTCCGCACGGCGTGTCGTCGCTCATCTCCGCGAGCGAGTCGTCGAGGTACAGACCGACGAAGCGGTGCGCGAGGATCGCGCGCGCGCCGTCGAGCAGCCGGCGCAGGAGCGCGCCGACTTCGGGCGGGGCCACCGCGTGATTCATCGCGCTATACTCTGCCTGACGCCATGGCCACGCTGACCGCCGATCGAAAGCGCGCGCTCCGCACCGAGCTCGAAGGGATGCTCGGGCGCGGCGCCGTGCTCTCCGACCCCGACGAGCTGCTCGTCTACGAGTCCGACGGGCTGACGCTCTTCCGCGCGCTCGCCGACTTCGTCGTCTTCCCGCAGTCCGCCGAGCACGTGTCCGCCGTGGTCAAGCTCGCCCATCGCGAAGGGTTGCCGTTCGTCGCGCGCGGGGCCGGCACCGGGCTGTCGGGCGGCTGTCTCCCCGCCGAGGGCGGCATCGTGCTCTCGCTGATGCGGATGAACCGCGTGCTCGAGGTCGATTACGACAACCAGCTCGCGGTCGTCGAGCCCGGGCTCGTGAACCTGCACCTCTCGTGGAAGGTCGGGCCGAAGGGCTACTACTACGCGCCCGATCCCTCGAGCCAGCAGGCGTGCACCATCGGCGGCAACATCGCGAACAACTCGGGCGGGCCGCACACGCTGAAGTACGGCGTCACCACCAATCACGTCCTCGGGCTCGAGGTCGTGATGCCCGACGGCGAGATCGTGTGGCTGGGCGGCAAGACCCGCGAGAGCCAGGGCTACGACCTCATCGGCGTCTTCGTCGGCTCCGAGGGCACGTTCGGCATCGCCACGAAGATCGTCGTGCGCATCCTGAAGAAGCCGCAGGCGGTGAAGACCGTGCTCGCGGTGTTCGACGAGGTCGACCAGGCCTCGGCCGCGGTGTCCGAGATCATCGCGCGCGGGCTGGTGCCGGCGGCGGTCGAGATGATCGACCAGCTCACGATCGGCGCCGTCGAGGACGCGTTCGGCTGCGGCTACCCGCGCGACGCGGCCGCCGCGCTGCTCGTCGAGCTCGACGGCCTCGCCATCGGCATCGAGACGCAAGCCGAGCGCATCGTGGCCGCGTGCCGCGACAGCGGTGCCCGCGAGGTCCGCACGGCGAAGGACGAAGCCGAGCGGCAGCTCCTCTGGAAGGGCCGCAAGTCCGCGTTCGGCGCGTACGGCCGCGTCTCGCCCGCGTACATGGTGATGGACGGCGTGATCCCGCGCACGCGGCTGCCGTACGTGCTCCGGCGCGTGAACGAGATCGTCGACGCGCACGGGCTGCGCGTGGGCAACGTGTTCCACGCGGGCGACGGCAACCTGCACCCGAACATCCTCTACGATCCGCGCAAGCCCGGCGAAGAGGCGCGCGTCGTCGCCGCGGGCGCCGAGATCATGAAGGTGTGCGCGGAGGTGGGCGGCTCGATCTCCGGCGAGCACGGCATCGGGCTGGAGAAGGCGGACTTCATGCCGTTCATCTTCTCCGCGGCCGACCTCGCGCTGATGCAGCGCCTGAAGCACGCCTTCAACCCGCAGGGCCTCTGCAACCCGGGCAAGGTGTTCCCGACGCGGAAGTCGTGCGGCGAGGCGGGCGCCGTCGCGTACCGGCCGCACGCGATCGAAGAGCAGGGCCTGGCCCAGCGGTTCTGAAGCGCCGCGCGTGCAGCCCGCTGTCCTCGAAAAGCTGCGCAGCATCGTCGGCGCTCCTCACGTCCTGACCGGCGTGGATCTCTCGCCCTATGTCGTCGAAGGCCGCACGCCCGAAGCCGCGGTGTTCCCCGGCACCGTCGACGAAGTGCGCGCGGTCGTCACGCTCGCGGCGGAGTCCGAGATTCCGGTCATCGCGTGGGGCGGCGGCACCGCCGCGGCGGCGGGCGTGGCCGCGGCGCGCGCGGGGCTCGTCCTCGGGCTCACGCGTCTCGACCGCGTCGTCGAGCACGAGCCCGGCGACCTCACGGCCACCGTCGAGGCCGGACGCACGGTCGCCGCGCTGCAGGCGACCCTCCGCGAGCGCGGGCAGTGGCTGTCGCTCGACCCGCCCGACGAGACGCGCGCGACGATCGGCGGCGTGTTCGCCGCGAATGCCTCGGGCCCGCGCCGGCAGCTCTACGGCACCGCGCGCGATCTCCTCATCGGCCTCACGGTCGTGACCGCCGAGGGCGCCGTCGTGCGCGGCGGCGGCAAGGTCGTGAAGAACGTCGCGGGCTACGACCTGCCGAAGCTCTTCGTCGGCTCGTACGGCACGCTCGGGATCATCGTGGAATGCACGGTCAAGCTGCGTCCGCGCCCGGACGACGAGCGCCTCGTCGCCGTGTCGTTCGATCGGATGAAGGACGCGGGCGCCACCGTGCGCGCGCTGATGGCGTCCGATCTCATTCCGAACGCGATCGAGCTGCTCGACGGCGCGTCGCTGCGCGCGCTCACCGCGAGCGCCCCGCCGGCGCCCGGCGCGGGCGCGTCCGCGGCGCTCCTCGTCGGCTTCGACGGCGTCCCCGATCAGGTCGCGTGGCAGGTGAGCGAGCTCGGACGTCTCGTCGCGGCGACCGGCGGCCGCGACGTTCGCGAAGTTCCCGCCGAGACGTGGCCGCGCCTCGCACGCGCGGCGGCGGCGGCGTTTCCGGCGTGCGCCGTCATGCGCCTCTCGGTGCTTCCGACGCAGGTCGCCGACGCGATGGAGCAGGGCGGCGAGCTCGCGCGCGGACGCGGCATGGCGTCCGCGTGGAGCGCGCACGCCGGCGTCGGCGTCGTCACGGCGTCGCTGGCGCTTGCCGACGGGCGGCAGGATCTCGGCGTGGTCGCCGCCGTCCTGCGCGAGTGGCGCGGCATCGCGCGCGGCTGCTCCGGGTTCGCGGTGCTCGATACGGCACCGCTCGCCGTGAAGGAAGCGGTCGGTGTCTGGGACGATGCCGGCGCGGCCGGGCGGATCATGCGGCGGATCAAGGAGGAGCTCGACCCGAAGAACGTGCTCAACCCCGGCCGCTTCGTGGACAGCATCTGATGGCGCACACGCCGCTCACGCTCCGCGGCCTCTCGGTCGAAGGCGTCAATCAATGCGTCCACTGCGGGCTCTGCCTCGCGTACTGTCCGACGTTCTCCGAGCTCGGCACCGAGATGGACTCGCCGCGCGGCCGGATCTTCATGATCAAGGCGCTCGCGGAGGGGCGCATGTCGCTGACCGATCCGGCCGTCGAGCATCTGTCGCTCTGTCTCGACTGTCGCGCGTGCGAGACGGCCTGTCCGTCCGGCGTCCCGTACGGACGATTGATCGAAGCGGCCAAGGCCGAGATCGAGCGCCAGCGTCCGGGCGGCGCCGTGCGTCGCGCGTTCCGCTGGCTGAACTTCGGGGTGTTGCTGGGTCACCCGAAGATGCTTCGCGCCGCCGCCGCCGGCCTTCGCCTCTATCAGGCGAGCGGCCTGCAAGCCCTCGTGCGTCGCAGCGGGCTGGTGAGCCGCCTGCCGGGAACGCTGTCCGCGTGGGAAGCGCTCTTGCCGTCGCTGCCGCGCGCGGTCGATCGCGCGCCGCTGCCCGCGCACATTCCCGCCGAAGGCGAGCGGCGCGGGCGCGTCGCGCTGCTGACCGGCTGCGTGCAGTCGGTCGTGTTCGGCGCGCACAACCGCGCGACCGCGCGGATCCTCGCGAAGAACGGGTACGAGCTCGTCGTGCCGCAGGCGCAAGGCTGCTGCGGCGCGCTCAACGCGCACGGCGGCGACCACGCGCGCGCGCTCTCGATGGCGAAGGAGACGATCGGGGTGTTCGAGGCCGCGCGCGCCGACGCGGTCGTCGTGAACACGTCGGGGTGCGGCGCCCACATGAAGGCGTACGGCGCGCTGCTGGCCGACGATCCCGCGTGGGCCGGGCGCGCGCGGCGCTTCGCCGCGGGCGTGCAGGACATCAGCGAGCTGCTCGCGAAGGCGCCGCTCCGCGGTCCGCTGCGCCCGGCGCCGATGACGGTGACGTATCACGACCCCTGTCACGTCGTGCACGGCCAGAAGATCCGCAAGGAGCCGCGCCAGCTCCTCGCGCAGGTGCCGGGCCTCACGCTCGTCGAGCTGCCGGAGGCCGACTGGTGCTGCGGCTCCGCCGGGATCTACAACCTCACGCAGCCGGAGATGGCGGCGCGCCTGCTCGCGCGCAAGGTCGGTCACGTCGAGAGCACCGGCGCGCAGGCGGTCGTCACCGCGAATCCGGGCTGCATCCTTCAGATCCAGCAGGGGCTGCGCGAGCGCGGACGCGACGTGGCGGTCCTCCACCTCGTCGAGATCCTCGAGAAGGCTTACGGCGGATGATGGACCCCGCGTCGACGCCGAAAGAGCACAAGGCGACCGCGCCGAAGTCGATCGGATGCTGGGTGCTGACCGTGTCCGACTCGAAGACGCCTGAGACCGACACCTCGGGCAAGCTCATCCGCGAGCTGCTGAGCGGGGCCGGCCATCAGGTGGTCGGCTCGGAGATCGTCCGCGACGAGCCGACCGAGGTGCAGCGCGTGATCCGCGAGGCGTGTGCCAACGACGCGGTCCGCGCGGTCGTGATGACCGGCGGCACCGGCATCACGTCGCGCGACTCCACGTTCGAAGCGGTCGAGGCCATGCTCGACAAGCGGCTGCCCGGGTTCGGCGAGCTCTTCCGGATGCTCTCCTACCAGGAAGTCGGCGGGGCCGCGATGCTCTCCCGGGCCCAGCTCGGCATCGCCCGGGGCCGGATCATCGTCTCCCTCCCGGGCTCCCCCAACGCCTGCCGCCTGGCCCTCGAAAAGCTCCTCCTCCCCGAGCTCGGCCACCTGGTCAGGGAGCTCAGTCGCTAACGCGGCGCCAGGACGTGGCCGAGTAAACGGTTGGCGCTATACTCGGTCCGCTCCGTGTCCGAAGGAGGTTGATTGATGCGGCGGTCGATGAATTCTGTGATCGGGCTCGTCCTCGCGCTCTCACTTTTCGGGTGCGCTGCGCCCGCCACGGCCTCTGATCCGGGCGGGGTGACGTTCAGCTGGCAGGAGTCGCCGACGGTCCTGACAGCGCCCCCCGAGCTGGCTCGCTTCAACGATCTGCTCGCCGACCTGGCGGATCGGTTGAAGCCCGCGCTCGTGCACGTGCGCGTGCGCCGGCCGGCGACCAAGGACAAGGACGACTCCGAGACGCCGACCGAGCCGCGGCGCTCGAGCGGGTCCGGGTTCGTCATCACGCCCGATGGGCTCATCGTCACCAACGCGCACGTCGTCGAAGGCGCGGACTGGATCCAGGTGCGCCTGTTCGACGGCCGCCGCTTTCAAGGCAAGGTGATCGGGCGCGACAACCGGGTCGACGTGGCGCTGGTGAAGATCGACGGCGTCGAGAAGCTGCCCACCCTCCGGTTCGCCGACTCCAACAAGGTGCGCGTCGGCGAGTTCGTGCTGGCCCTCGGTCACCCCTTCGGTCTCGAGCAGACCGTGAGCTTCGGCATCGTCAGCCGCAAGGGCACACCGCTCAGCGCGGCGGCGGCGGGCTTCGACTTCATCCAGACCGACGCGGCGATCAATCCCGGCAACTCCGGCGGCCCGCTCGTGAACATGGCCGGCGAAGTGGTCGGCGTGAACAGCATGGCCGCGCGCAACGGCTCGATCGGGTTCGCGATCCCGTCGAACCTCTTCAAGGTCCTGGTGCCGCAGCTCGCGTCGAAGGGCAAGGTCGAGTGGGGCTGGCTCGGCGTCAGCATCGCCGAGATCACCGACGACGACCTCGCCCGGCTGAAGCTCACCGAAGCGCGCGGCGTCCTCATTCGCTCGGTGGTGCCCGGCGAGCCCGCGGAGAAGGGCGGCATCAAGGCCAACGACGTCATCACCGCCATCGACGGCACCACGCTCAACACGCCGCGCGACCTGCAGCGGATCGTCTCGGCGTCGCCGGTCGGCAAGCGCGTCCGTGTGGTCGTCCTGAGGGACGGCAAGCCGAGCGAGGTGGAAGTGGAGATCGGCCGCTACCGGGAGCCGGACGACAAGAAGTAGCTCCGCGCCGCGGGCGCGCGCCTACACGCGCGCCCGCGGCCTTGCCACCGCCGCGAGCGTCACCCGCGCCCACGCCGAGTCGAGCGGCACCACCGGCGCGAAGCGCAGCCCGGCCACGATCCGCGCGCTTCCTTCCTCCGGCGACGCCGCGTCTTCGCGCACCTCCTCCACGCCGAGCAGGAAGTAGGCGAGCCGCGGGTCCTCCACGACCGGCAACGGACCGTCGACGCGGCGCAGCTTCACGTACGCGACCACGTCCGGCTCGACGATGAGCAACGTCGCGACGTCACGCGCTTCGAGATTCCGCGCGCTGTCGCTCGCGGCGTGGATCACGAGGCCCACCGTCGTGGCGTCGTACGCGCGCAGCTCGAGGTACGACACCATCATCGGGTGCGGCCGGCCGTCACCGTCGACCGTGACGAGGGGCAGCGCCGCACCCACCCGGCTCGCGAGATCCTCCTGCGACAAGCGGCCCACCAGCGACGGCGTCAGCGCGCGTCCCACCACCCGGCTCATGCCCGGACTATACGTTGGTGACCACGTCACGCCAGTGACCACGTCACGCCAGTGACCACGTCACGCCAGTGCCCCCTGTCCAGCGGGGTGGTCCGAGCTATTCAGACCTTGACCACCTGAGCGGTGGGCAGGGCGAGCGTGACTCATAACTATCTGATTTCATGAATCCCTGGTCTGGCTCGCCCCTTGCGCTAGAGACGGCGCAGGAGGACGACTGAATGATGACCAAGGAACTCGATCCGCAGGCACCGTGGGTGTACCGGCTGACCCTCGTCGACCACGCGCTCGCCGCCGGCACCATGAGCCAGGCCTTCTACGAGTGGCACGAGGCGCACGGCGAAGCGTTCAGGAGCGGCCGGTGGGAAGCGTTGCTCGCCGTCGGAGACGCCGCCGCACGGATCGACGCGGCGATGGGCTCGGCCGTGGACTTCCGTGCGGACGCGCGGCGCGTGTACCTCGCGGCCCTGGTCCGCGCGCGCGCCGAGTACTCGGCGGCCGGCGTTCGCCGGATCGCGGAGGCGTTCGCTCGCCTCGGCGACCACGAGCTCGCCGAGCGTGCGTTCCGCGTCGCTCAGGATCTGTGCTGAAGCTGATGGTCGACCCCGACGAGGACCTGGGCTGGCGTCGTGAGCGCCGGGTCCGCGAAGGGTTCCGACTGCGCGACCACCTCGACCCGGGGCCCCCGGGCAGCACAGGACTCCGGCGGAAATCCAAGGTGAATGGCGACCGTCGCCGTCCCGAGCGCGCCGGCGACGTGCGTGAGCCCGGTGTCGGGGCCGATGAAGAGCCGCGCGCGTCCGACGGCGGCGCACGCGGGCAGGATCCCGAGCCGACCGAGCGGCCGGCAGAAGGGCGGTAGCGCCGTCTCGTCCGAGCCGGTCGTGTCGACGACGATCGGCAGATCCGTTCGCGCGCGCAGCGCTTCGTACAGCGCGTGATAGTGCGCGAGCGGCCACGAGCGGAACGCGCGGCGCCCGCGCACGAGCTGCACGACGTAGATGAACTCGCGCACGCCCAGCCGCTCGAGGTGATCGTCGGCCTCGCGGCGATGCGCGTCGGTCAGGTGGATGCGTCCCTCCCGCGGCGGCGTCACGCCGCACGCTTCAGCGTAGACGGCTGTGAGGTGCTTGCCGCGCGTCCACCAGCGCGCGTCGCCGCTGTCGAGCAGGACGACGCGCTCGTAGAAGCGGCCGAGGACGCGCGTGATGAGCGCGCGATGCGCGCGCCGCGCCGGCTTGTAGACGAACGGGGCGTAGACGGTCGCGACGTGCGGGTTCGCTTCGACCAGCGTGCGATAGGGCGGCGCGCCCGTGCCCATGTCGACCGCGTGCGCGGCGGCGAGCGCGTCGATGCTGGGAAACGCGTTGACGAGGTCGCCGATCCCGCCCATCAGCGACACGAAGACGCCGCGCCGCGGGTGGCGCGCGCGCGCGAGCGCGATGCGCGCGAGCTCGAGGTAGAAGCGGCGCCGGAAGACGAGCCGCTCGAGGGGCGGCCGCGCCGAGCGCGTGCCTTTGAAGATCATGCCGTATTCTGGCCCGGGAGGGCTCAAATGAGAGCTGTCGACGCCGGAGATCTCGTGGTCGAACGCACGGGCCAGGTCGCCTGGGTGACGTTCAATCGCCCGGACGCCCGCAACGCGATGACCTTCGACATGTACGACGACCTGCACGACCTCTGCGACCGGCTCGACGGGGACGCCGAGGTCCGTGTGGTCGTCGTCCGCGGCGCGGGCGACAAGTCCTTCGCGGCCGGCACCGACATCCGGCAGTTCCTCGCGTTCGAGACGCGCGAGGACGCGCTCGGTTACGAGGCGCGCATCGGCCGCGTGCTCCGCCGGCTCTCGGCGCTGAAGAAGCCCACGCTCGCGCTGGTGCAGGGCGACGCCGTGGGCGGCGGCCTCTTCCTCTCGCTGGCGTGCGATCTCCGCTTCGCCGCGGAGCACGCGCGCTTCGGCGCGCCGGTCGCGCGCACGCTCGGCAACTGCACCGCGCCGTTCAGCTTCACGCTGCTCGCGAGCACGGTGGGCATGGTCCGCGCGCGCGAGATCCTGCTGCGCGCGCGGCTCGTGGGCGCCGCGGAGGCGCGGCAGATCGGCCTCGTGGACGAGGTCCATCCGGCCGCGGAGCTCGAGGCGAAAGTGCGCGAGCAGGCCGAGACGCTCACCGGCCACGCGCCGCTCACGATGGCCGCGGTGAAGGAAGCGACCCGCCACGTGCGCGACCACTTCGCGCTCGACGACGCGGAGGACATCATCCTGTCGTGCTATCTGAGCCAGGACTTCAAGGAGGGCGCGCGCGCCTTCCTCGCGAAGCGCCGCCCGAACTGAAAGGGAGTCTAATGAGCGGATTCGCCGAGTACGAGCGATACGACGCGCTGGGGCTCGCCGAGCTCGTGCGGCGGCGCGACGTGACGCCCCACGAGCTGCTCGACGCGGCGCTGGCCCGCGTCGCGGCGCGGAATCCCGCCGTCAACGCCGTCGTGATGCCGCTCGAGGACTACGCGCGCAAGGCGATCGCGGACGGTCTGCCCGCCGGCCCCTTCCGCGGGGTGCCGTACCTGATGAAGGACCTCACGGCCTCCCTTGCGGGCGTGCGCATGACCCGTGGCTCGAGGTTCTTCGCCGACAGCCCGCCCGCCGCGGGGGACAGCGAGCACGTCACCCGGCTCAAGCGCGCGGGGCTGGTGATCTTCGGGCGCACGAACACCTGCGAGCTCGGGCTGAGCCTGACCTGCGAGCCGCAGCTCTACGGCCCCACGAAGAACCCGTGGAATCTCTCCCGCATCTCCGGCGGCTCGAGCGGCGGCGCCGCCGCTGCGACGGCCGCGCGCATCGTTCCCATGGCCCACGCGACCGACGGCTTCGGCTCGATCCGCGCGCCGGCGGCGTGCTGCGGCCTCGTCGGACTGAAGCCGACGCGCGCCCGCAACACGATGACGCCGTTCACGGGCGAAGGTCTCGGCGGCCTCGCGGCGGAGCACGCGGTCACGCTGAGCGTCCGCGACTGCGCCGCGCTGCTCGATGCCACCGCCGGTCCGGGCGCCGGCGATCCGTACGCGGCGCCGCCACCCACGCGCCCGTATCTCGGCGAGGTGGGCACGGATCCCGGCCGGCTCAGGATCGCGTTCACGCGCCGCGCGCCGAACGGCGCGAAGGTCGGCGCCGACAGTCTCGGCCTGCTCGACGCGACCGCGCGCGTGTGCGCGGAGCTCGGCCATCACGTCGAAGAGGCGGATCCGCAGGTCGACGGCGACGCGATCGTGCCGACGTTCCTCACGCTGATCGCGGCAAACACCGTCGTGAACGTCGAGGGACATCCGGGCGGCAAGCGGCCGCGCGCGGACGAGATGGAGAGGGTGACGTGGGCGATGTACGAGCGCGGGCAGCGCGTGAGCGGGCCCGACTACGTGCGGGCGACGCAGGCCGCGCACCGCCTGGGCCGGCAGATGGCGGCGTTCCACGCGACGCACGACGTGCTGCTCACGCCGGGCCTCGCGGCGCCGGCGGTGAAGCTCGGGTGGATCGACATGATGCTCGACGACGCGGCGGAGTACTGGCGCCGCGTGTTCACGTTCTCGCCGTTCACCGTGTGGTTCAACCTGACCGGGCAGCCGGCGATGATGCTGCCGCTCGGGACGAGCGAGGCGGGGCTGCCGCTCGCGACGCAGCTCGTGGGACGCTTCGGCGACGAGGCGACGCTGTTCCGGCTGGCCGCGCAGCTCGAGGCCGCGCGGCCGTGGTTCGATCGGAAGCCGGCGCTTATTTCGGCAGCATCGCGATGACGGGATCGAGGTGCTTGGGGTCGGGCGTGAACCCGACGCCGAGCGCCTTGATCGTCGCGACCACCGCGTCGTTGTAGGGCGTCTTCACGCCGCGCTGCTTGCCCTGCGCGCAGACGTAGCCGTTCAGGTCGTCGATCTCCGTGCGGCGCTTCTTGATCACGTCCTGGAGCAGGGATGGCTGGCCGCCGCCGCGCTTGCGCGCGATGTCCGCGATCTCCTCGAGCAGCGGCGCCAGGCCCTTGCCGTTGTAGGCGTCGACGTAACGCTGCGTGGGGATGCCGTAGATCGGCTCGACCTCGTGGCCGACGGCGCGCCCGACCAGGATCGCCTCGGCGCCGACGTGCACGCCCACCGCGGAGATCTTCGGATCGGTGCGGACCTGCAGCGTCCCGTAGCCCGTCAGTCCCGCGATCGGGTTGGCCATGCAGTTGATCGCGAGCTTCGACCACCGCTCGCCGAAGAGGTTGGTCGTCACCTTCGTGCCCGCGACCGCGCCCATGATCTCGGCCAGCTCCTTCGCGCGCGCGGTCTCCCTGCCGTCGTGCTCGCCGATCTTGAACCCGATGTCGCCGCTGTCCGTGCGCATCGCGTGGCCGGCCTCGTACATCCCGGCGCTGATCGTGATCACGCACCCGAGCGTGCGGTGCTTGCCCGCGACCGCGGCCACGCGCTCGTCGTTGATCCCGTTCTGGAAGTCGACGACCACGCCGTCGGGTGTCAGATAGTTCAGCGCCATCGCCGTCGCCCACTCGGTGTCGTACGACTTCACCGCGATGAACACGGCGTCGAACGGCTCGCGCACGCTCTGCAGCTCGTGGATGTGCAGGGCCTTCACGGGGACGACGAAGTCGCCCGGCGTGCCGGAGAGGTGCAGGCCTTTGTTCCTGATCGTCTCGATGTGCTCCGGCCACTGGTCGATCAGCGTGACGTCGCGTCCCGCCTTCGTGAGAAAGCCGCCCACCACGCTCCCGATCGCGCCCGCGCCGATGATCCCGATGCGCTTGATCACGTCGTCCCTCCACTCACGTGTTGATGTCTGAAGAGTCTCACACTTGACGGCCGTCTCGACCTCGCGTCTGATCACGCTGGGAGGGCGTCGATGGGTGTGTTCAAGGTGCCGATCGAGGTGAGCGATCTGCAGTGGAGCCGCGTCGAGCGGCTCACCGCGTGGGTCGATACGGGCGCGTTCTATACGAACGTTCCCCGCCCACTCCTGGAGTCGCTCGGCATCAGGCCACACAAGCGCGAGCGGTTCATGCTCGCCGATGGGCGTGTGGGCGAGAACGACATCGGCCACATGTGGGTCCGCGTCGGCGACCGAACGGAAATCACGCTCGTGCTGTTCGCGGAGCCGGACACCGAACCACTGCTCGGCGCATACACGCTCGAAGGCCTGGCGCTGAACGTCGATCCACTCCACCGCAAGCTCGTGCCGATGGAGTGGCTGCCGCGATTCGAGGTCCTGCCGGCCTAGCTCTTCCGGTATTTCGCCGGCGCGCGGAGCTGCATGAAGAACGGCGGGCGCGGCATCCGGCCCACCGGCACGTCGATCAGCACCGGACGGTCGAGCTGGATCGCGTCGCGCACGAGCGTGCCGACGTCCGTCGGCTTCTTCGCGCGCATCCCCGTCACGCCGAACGACTCCGCGAACTTCACGAAGTCGGGGTTCTTCAGGTCGGCCTTCCAGGCGCCGCCCCACGTCTCGTCGAGGTCGCGCGCGACGTTGCCGAACGCGTTGTCGTTGAAGACGACGGTGACGACGTTGATCTTCTCGCTCACCGCGGTCGACAGCTCCTGGCAGTTGTACATGAAGCCGCCGTCGCCGACCGACGCGACGACCGCCTTGTCGGGGCGCGCCACCTTCGCGCCGAGCGCGAACGGGAACTCGTACCCGAGGTTGCCGGAGTAGGACGAGGTGAAGAACGTCCGCGCGCGCGTCACCGGCCAGAACGGCCGCGAGTAGTAGCCGATCTGCGTCATGCCCGACACGTACACGCCGTCTTCGGGCACGCCCGCGCGCAGCGACCTGAGGATCTGCGACTGCGGCTGCAGCGTGTCGTCGAGGACGATCTCCTCGCGCAGCGTCGAGTGCTCGTCCTTGCGCGTCGCGCGCGGCGGCGCCCCCTTGCGCAGCCGCTCCATGAGCGCCTCGAGCGTCTTCTTCGCGTCGCCCACGAGGCCGAAGCTCTTCTTGTGGTTGCGGCCGATCTCCTCGGGATCGACGTCGAGGTGGATCACCTGCTGGTCGGGCTGGAAGCCCGCGACCGCGAGCCGCGAGCCGACGGCCAGGACGACGTCCGCGCGGTCGAGGTACGCGCGCAGCTTGCTGTTCTTCCACAGCGCCGCGCCGAGCGACAGGTCGTTGTCGTCGCTGACCGCGCCCTTGCCCTCCGCCGAGGTCGCGACGCCCGCTTGCAGATAGTCCGCGATGGCCGCGAGCGCCTCCTGCGCGCCCGACAGCAGCACGCCGCCGCCGGCGTAGATGGCCGGGCGGTGCGCGGCGAGGAGCATCTCGGCGGCGCGCTCGATGTCCGATGCGGACGCGGCCTTCCGCTCGGCGGTGCTGGGCGGCAGCAGCTCCGCGTCGCCTTCCTCTTCCATCGTGTCGGGCGGCATCTCGATGTGCACCGGACGCGGCCGGCCGGTGCGGAGCTGCTCGAACGCCTCGTGCACGAGCCCGGGCACCTCGTGCGCCTGCAGCACGCGCTTGCGCCACTTGGTGACCGGCTTGATCGCGTCGAGCTGCTCGTTGATCTCGTGCAGCACGCCGATGTCCTTGCCGATCTGCGCGCGGGGCACCTGGCCGCAGATCATCAGCACGGGTGAGGACGCGGAGTAGGCGGTCGAGAGCCCGGCGCCGGCGTTGTAGAGGCCGGGGCCCGGGACGACCAGCGCGACGCCGATGCCGCCGCCCGCCCGCGCATAGCCGTCCGCCATGTAGCTCGTGGCTTGCTCGTGGCGCGTGGTGATGAAGCGGATCTTGCCTTCGTCGCGGAGCCCGGCCAGCGCGCCGTAGAGCTGCACGCCGGGGACTCCGAATATCACCTTGACGCCTTCGATCGCGAGCTGTTTCGCGAGCGCTTCGCCACCGGTCATCCGTGCCATTACGAGAACTCCTCTCTCGAAAATACGGTCGCGCCGCCGACCAGCGTCATGACCGGCGCGATCGTCTTGATCTTCGCTTCGTCGCACGTCATCACGTCGTCCGAGAGCACCACGAGATCCGCCCGCTTGCCGCGCTCGAGCGAGCCGAGCTCGGCCTCCTGTCCCGCCGCCCACGCGTTCCAGCTCGTGAAGCTGCGCACCGCCTCGACGCGCGTCATGCGCTGCTCGGGCTGCCAGCCCGGATGATCGCCGTCGAGCGGACGCCGCGTCACCGCCGCGTGCAGGCCGTGGAACGGATTCGCGTCCTCCACGGGGAAGTCCGAGCCGCCGGCGATGATCGTACCGGTCTCGAGCAGCGAGCGCCACGCGTACGCGCCGGGCAGGCGCTCGGCGCCGAGCCGCTCGGCGGCCCATCGCATGTCGGACGTGCAGTGCGTCTGCTGCATGCTCGGGAGCACGCCGAGCCGTGCGAAGCGCGGGATGTCGGCGGGCATCAGCACTTGCGCATGCTCGATCCGGAACCGACGTCCGGCCACGCCCGTCTTTTCCATCGCGTCGAGCGCGAGCGTGTTCGCGCGATCGCCGATCGCGTGGACGCACGCCTGGAATCCGGCGTCGCGCGCTTCGCCGAGCAGACGCAGCAGCTCGTCGGGCGGGATCAGCACGAGGCCGAGGTTGCCGGGCGCATCACAGTACGGCGAGTGCAGCGCGGCGCCGCGCGAGCCGAGGGCGCCGTCGAGCCAGAGCTTGAGCGCGCCGACGACGACGCGGCCGTCGCCGATCGTCTCGCGCCCGCGCTCGCGATACTCCGCCCACGCCTTCCTGCCGCTGACCGCGACGTAGTTGCGGAGCGCAAAGCGGCCGCGTTCGACGAGCCGCCGGTACGCGCCGAGCGTCGTGAGATCGACGCCCATCTCGTGAATGCCGGTCAGCCCCTTCGCGACACACTCGGCGAGCGCGTCCAGCACCGCGCGCTCGAAGCGCTCTTCGGACGGCGCGGGGATCACGGCGCGCACGAGATCCTGCGCCGCGTCGACGAGGATGCCCGTCGGCTCGCCGGCCGCGTCCTTCACGACGAGCCCGCCGGCCGGATCACCGGCATGGCGGTCGATGCCGGCCGCGCGCAGCGCCGCGGAGTTCGCCCACGTCGCGTGCCCGTCCACGCGCGTCAGCGCGACCGGATTGCCGGGCGCCGCGCGATCGAGCGTTGCGCGTGTGGGACGCGCGCGACCCGGCCACAGCGTTTCGTCCCATCCGCGCCCGATCAGCCACTCACCGGCGCTCGCCGTGCGGGCGCCGTGGGCGACGACGGCCGCGGCGGCGTCTTCCGACGGCAGATGCGCCACGCGCAGCTCGAGCCGCGTCTTCGCGAGCATCGCGAGATGCGCGTGCGCGTCGACGAGCCCGGGGAGGACCGCGCGGCCGCCGAGATCGAGCACCGGCTCGCCGGGCACCGCGTTGACCTCGGTGCCGCGCCCCGCGAACGCGACGCGCCCGTCGCGGATGACGAGGGTATCGACGACGGTGTCCTCGGCGTCGAGGGTGTGGATTCGGCCGTTGGTCAGGAGCACGGGCGGCTATTGTAGTCCTGCATGCGCCTGCTCATCGTGCGCCACGCGGAAGCGATGCCCGCGGCCGCCGGCGGGAGCGATCGCGGCCGCGCGCTCACCGCCGAGGGAGAGCGCCGGTTCGGTGCCGCCGCGCGCGGCCTCGCGCGCCTGGTGCCGGTGCCCGAGGTCGTCCTCTCGAGCCCGCTGCTCCGCGCGCGCCAGACCGCCGCGCTCCTCGCCGCCGCGTGGGGCGACCTCAGCGTGACGCCGGAGAACGCGCTCGCCTCGGGCAGCGTCGAGGTGATTCTCGACGCGCTGTCGCTGCACGAGCACGCGACGACGGTCGCGCTCGTGGGCCACGAGCCGACGATGTCCGGCCTCCTGGCCGAGCTGATCCGCGGAAGCTCGAGCGACCCGCTCTCGTTCAGCCCGGGCGCCGCCGCGTTCGTCGACGTGGTCTCGCTCGCGCGGCGCGACGGGCACCTGCTGTGGTTCCTGCCCCCGGCCGTCGCCGCGGCGTCCGGGCCCTGACCGGCTGGTCAGCGCTGTTCAAGGACGAACCACCTCCGGGTGGTCCGCCCGATTTCGGCGTCTAAGTGGCTGATTCTCCGAGCGTTCGGTTTGGCCCCCGCTTTGCGCTCATCTCCCGCTCGCAAGGAGGAGATGATCATGTTCTCCCGGACACGACGAATCGCTCTGATCACGGTGGCGGCGGTCGCGGCGCTCGGCATGGCGCTCGAAGCGAGCCCGCAGACGGTGGCGCGCCTGAGCCGCATCGTCATCGTCGAGCCGCCCGCGGCCGGTCTCTGGGCCGAGCGCCTGCAGACGCTCGACGAGGCGATCGCCGCGCGCTCGCTCAGTCGCGCGACGTACGAGTGGCGCGAAGCCTACGGCGCCGCGCTGGGGACGATGAAGTGGCAGCCGCTTGCCGACGTCGCCGATCGCGCGCTCGTGATCGACGCCATGGCAGGCGGGCGCACGCGGTATCCGGACGAGGCGGAGCGGATCTATCGCTTCGCTCTCGCCCGTGCGCGCGCCGCCCAGGCGACGGAGGGCATCGAACATCTGACCGCCACGCTGGCGACGACGCACGCCGCGCGATGAAGACGCAGAGGCGCATGCACCCGTGCCGCCGCTGTCCCAACGCCCCCGTGGTTCGCGACATGGTGCTCGGCTGGCGTGAGCAGCTCCTGCGCGCCGTCACGGGGGCGACGTCCGTACCGCTGCCTCGACTGCGGACGCCGATTCTTCGAGCGCCCGATCCGGAATTCGGCGTCGCCGCTGCGCGCCGATCTCGCGCGGCCGGCGGCCGCGCTGGCCGGCGCGCGCTAGGTCAGTACCCCCGCGCGCGGTCGACGACTTCGCGGAGCGGCTGGCCGGCTGCGAAGCGCTTCAGGTTCTCGACGAACAGCGCGGCGACGAAGCGGTCGCGTGTCGGGTGGAGACCACCGACGTGCGGCAGCACCACGATCCCCTCGGTCGTCCAGAACGGATGCTCGGACGGGAGCGGCTCCTTGCGGAAGACGTCGAGCACCGCGCCGGCGATCGTCTTCCCCTTCACCGCCGCGATGAGGTCATCGTCCACCACGAGGTCGCCCCGCCCGAAGTTGAGGAGCCATGCCGAGCGCTTCATGCGCGCGAGGTGCCAGCGGTTCATGAGATCGCGCGTCTCGGCGGTCGACGGCAGGAGCAGGAGCACGAAGTCCGCCTCGCGCAGCACCTCGTCGGTCCCGTCCGGTCCGTACACACGCTCGACGCCGGGCACCTTCGCCGCGTCGCGCTTGGTGCCGATGACGCGGATGTCGAGCGCGCTCGCCTTGCGCGCCACCTCGGCGCCGATCGCGCCGAGCCCGAGGACGCCGAGCGTCATCCCGCCCAGCGTCGGATTGATCCGCCGCGTCCATTTGCGCGCGCGCTGATCGAGCACGATCGGGCCGAACTGCTTGGTGATCAGGAAGAGCGCGCCCAGGATGTGCTCCGGCATCTGCAGCCGGTGCGTCCCTCGCGCGCAGGTCAGCGTCACCTTTGGCGGGACGTCGGGTGACGCGAGCCACTGATCCATGCCGCCCGTGAGCGACTGCACCCAGGTGAGGCGCGGCGCGCGCGTCGCCATCGCTTTCGGCGGGCGCCACGCGAGCAGCACGTCGGCCCGCGCGAGCAGCGCGTCGTCGGGCTCGGCCGGGAAGGGGGCGACGACGAACTCGAGCTCGCGCGTGAGGCCCGCCGCCTCAGCGGCGGCGAGATACGGCTGCGGCTCGTCGTTCCACAGCAGGACGGTGGTTATCGACTAGCCTCTCGCGCCGGCCGGCTCGGTGGCGCAGGTGTCGCTCGTCGCGTGGTGGATCGAGAGATCCTTGATCGTCGGCGACGTGCCGCACAGCGGGCACTTCGGATCGCGACGGAGCTTCACCTCGCGGAAGCGCATGCCGAGCGCGTCGTAGGTGAGCAGGCGGCCGATCAGCGGCTCGCCGAGCCCGAGGACGAGCTTCACCGTTTCCGTCGCCTGCACCAGCCCGATCACTCCTGGGAGCACGCCCAGGACACCGGCCTCGCTTCAGGAGGGGACGAGGCCCGGCGGCGGCGGCGACGGATAGAGGCAGCGGTAGCACGGGCCCTGGTTCGGGGCGAAGACGGTGGCCATGCCCTCGAACTGGAAGATCGAGCCGTGCACGTTCGTCTTGCCCGCGAGGTAGCACGCGTCGTTGACGAGGTAGCGCGTCTCGAAGTTGTCCGAGCCATCGACGACGAGGTCGTAGTCCTTGATCACGTCCATCACGTTGTCGACCGTGATGCGGTACGGCAACGAGATCACGTTGACGTCGGGGTTCAGCGCCTTCAGCGTGCGCGTGCCGGATTCGACTTTCGGCTTGCCGACGTCCGCCGTGGTGTGGAGCACCTGCCGCTGCAGGTTCGTGATGTCGACGGTGTCGCCGTCCATCAGCCCGATCGTGCCGACGCCGACCGCGCCGAGATAGAGCGCCGTCGGTGAGCCGAGGCCGCCCGCGCCGATGAGCAGCACCTTGCTCCGCATGAGCTTCCCCTGGCCCTTCTCGCCGACCTGGTTCAGGAGGAAGTGACGGCTGTAGCGCTGGATCTGGTCGGGCGTGAGCGGGATCTCCTTCACGACGGGAAGCCCCGACTGCGCCCATTTCGCGTAGCCGCCCTGGAGGTTGATCACCGTCTCGTAGCCGAGCTCCTTGAGCTGCTTGGCCGCGAGCACGGAGCGCAGACCGGTCTGGCAGTAGAGCACGATCGGTGTCTTCTGATCGGCCACCGTCCCCGCGATGCGGAACTCGAGGAAGCCGCGGCTGATGTTCGTCGCCGCTTCGATGTGGCCGTCGCGATACTCGTCGGGGTCGCGCACGTCGATGACGGCGACCGGCTCGCCGTTCTTCAGGCGCTTCTCGAGCTGGTCCGGCCCCTCTTCGGGGACGACCTGCCGCGCCTCCGCGATCATCTCCTTCAGCGTCTTCATGTACGCGATCTTACTATGCCGCTGCTATACTCGAACACCGTCTCATGAAGGGCATCATCCTCGCCGGAGGCTCCGGGACCCGCCTCTATCCGCTGACGCTGGCCATGAGCAAGCAGCTCGTCCCTGTCTACAACAAGCCGATGATCTACTACCCGCTCTCGACGCTGATGCTGGCCGGCATCCGCGAGATCCTCGTCATTACGACGCCGGAAGACCAGGCATCGTTTCAGCGTCTGCTCGGCGACGGCCGCCAGCTCGGCCTCGACGTCGCGTACGACGTCCAGCCGCGGCCCGAGGGGCTCGCGCAGGCGTTCATCATCGGCCGGCGCTTCATCGGCCGCGATCACGTGGCGCTCGCACTTGGCGACAACATCTTCTACGGCGCCGGATTTCCGCTGATCCTCCGGCGCGCGGCGCGCGAAGAGCGCGGCGCGACGGTGTTCGCGTACTGGGTCCGCGATCCCGAGCGCTACGGCGTGGTGGAGTTCGACGCGGAAGGGCAGGCGGTCAGCCTCGAAGAGAAGCCGGCGAAGCCGCGCTCGCCGTGGGCGGTGACCGGCCTCTACTTCTACGACAACCGCGTCGTCGACATCGCGACGGGTCTCACCCCGTCGGGGCGCGGCGAGCTCGAGATCACCGACGTGAACGCGGCGTATCTCGCGGCCGGCGACCTGCACGTCGAGCGGCTCGGCCGCGGCATCGCGTGGCTCGACACCGGCACGCACGAGGCGCTGCTGCAGGCGTCGACGTTCATCCAGACCATCGAGGAGCGGCAGGGCCTCATGGTGGCGTGCCTCGAAGAGATCGCGTTCAAGATGGGCTACATCACGGCGCTCGACGTGCTGCGCATCGCCGAGCCGATGCGCAAGAACTCCTACGGGCAGTATCTGCTGCGCCTCGTCGAGGCGAACTAGCGATGGACCTCTCGCCGCAGGCCAAGCGCGTCTTCGAGATGCAGTCGTACGCGCCGCGCCCGGCGATCGAGGGCGTGCAGATCGTCGAGCTCAAGCGCTTCCACGACGACGGCGGCTCGATGACCGAGCTCGCGCGTCTCGTCGACGGCGCGCCCGAGGGGCTGTCCGGATTCACGCTGCGGCAGATCAACTTCAGCGAGATCGAGCCGGGCGCGATCAAGGCGTTCCACCTCCACACGCGCCAGACGGACGTGTGGTTCGTGCCGCCGAGCGACCGCGTGCTGCTCGTCCTCGTCGACGTGCGGAAGGGCTCACGCACCGAGGGCGCGACGATGCGCCTCGTGCTCGGCAGCGGCGCGGCGCGCCTCGTGCGCATCCCGCCCGGCGTCGCGCACGGCGCGCGCAACCTGGGGCCGGCGACGGCCCGCATCATCTACTTCACGGACCTCCACTTCTCGCCGGATCCCTCCGATTGCGACGAGGGGCGGCTGCCGTGGGACTACCTCGGCGCCGACGTCTGGGACGTGACGCGAGGCTAGCTCCGTGAAGCTGCTCGTCACCGGCGGGGCGGGCTTCATCGGCTCCAACTTCGTCCGCCACGTGCTGTCGAAGTATCCCGATGACAGCATCCTCACGTTGGACAAGCTGACGTACGCGGGGAATCCGGCGAACCTCGCCGGCCTCGCGGGCGAGGCCCGTCACACGTTCGTGAAGGGCGACATCTGCGACGCCGCGCTCGTGCGCGAGGTCGCGCGCGGCGTGGACGCGGTGGTCAACTTCGCCGCGGAGTCGCACGTCGACCGCTCGATCCTCGATCCCGACGCGTTCCTGCGCACGGGCGTCCACGGCGTCTACACGCTGCTCGAGGCCGTCCGCGCGCTGGAGATCGCGCGCCTGCTCCACATCTCCACCGACGAGGTCTACGGCAGCATCGCGGAGGGCTCGGCGGCGGAGGACGCGCCGCTGGCGCCGACCAGCCCGTACTCCGCGGCGAAGGCGGCCGGTGATCTGCTGGCCCTCGCATACGTGCACACGCACAAGACGCCCGTGGTGATCACGCGGTCGTCCAACAACTTCGGCCCGTACCAGTACCCCGAGAAGGTCATCCCGCTCTTCGTGACGAACGCGCTCGACGGCGAGCCGCTGCCGCTCTACGGCGACGGCAGGAACGTGCGCGACTGGCTCTACGTGCTCGACAACTGCGAGGCGATCGACCTCGTGCTGCGCCAGGGGCGCGACGGCGAGGTCTACAACATCGGCGGCGGTCACGAGGTGGAGAACGTCGCGGTCACGCGCGACATCCTCCGGCTCACCGGCAAGCCCGAGACGCTCATCCGTCCCGTGAAGGACCGGCCCGGGCACGACCGCCGCTACTCGGTGGACACGACGAAGATTCGAGCGCTCGGCTGGACGCCGCGGCATCGGTTCACGGACGCGCTCGCCGCGACCGTCGACTGGTACAAGCGCAACGAGGCCTGGTGGCGCCCGCTGAAGTCGGGCCAGTTCCAGGCCTATTATCGTCAGCAGTACGCGCACCGATGAGGCTCCGGGGAGGCTCCATGACGCGCAGGCTCGTCCAGGCGCTCGTCGCTCTCGCGCTGTTGCCCGCCGCCGCGCTCGCCGTGCCGCGCACGCCGGAGCCGCGCGTGCACCCGCGCGACGCTGCGCCGGTGCCGACGTACGTGCGCAAGATCGAGTCGGCGATCGTCGGGCTCAAGGTGCGCGCGCGCGCCAACGCGACGTCGTCGGCGCGGCTCGGCGTCCACCGCTTCGCGAGCGGCGTGGTCTTCGACCCGCGCGGCTATGCCGTCACGGTGAGCTACGTGCTGATGGACGCGGTCGAGATCGAGGCGTTCCGCCGCGACGGCCGCACGGTGTCCGCGCGCCTGACGGGGTTCGACGTCGATTCCGGGCTCGGCGTCGTGAAGCTCGACGGCGAGGGCTGGACGGCGGCGGCGGTGGGGCAGTCGGGTGACATCGCGGTGGGCACGCTGACGGGCACGGTCGGCGTCGACGAGGACAACGACCTGATCCACATCACCGGCGCCGTCCAGTCGGTGCGGCGCTTCAGCGCGTCGTGGGAGTACATGCTGGAGCGCGCGTTCATCGTCTCGCCCGCGAGCCCGCAGTGGGGCGGGAGCGCGCTCGTCAACGACCGCGGCGAGGTGGTGGCCATCGGCTCCCTGCGTCTCGGCGAGCCGCCGTACACGAACATGTTCATCCCGCTCGAGCGCTTCCTGCCCGTGAAGGACGAGATCATCGCGAGCGGCCGCGTGCAGAGCCGCACGCCGCGCCCGTGGCTCGGCCTCTACACCTCCGCGGATCGCGACGGCATCACGGTCAACGGCTTCTCGCCGATCGGGCCGGCGGCGCAGGCGGGCTTCCAGCGCGGCGACCGCATCGTCGGCGTCAACGGCGTCGACGTGAAGTCGCAGGAGGAGTTCTACGAGGCGCTGTGGAAGAACCGCGCGGGCGAGGTCATCAAGGTGTCCGTGCAGCGCGACAACCGCGTGGTGGTGATTCCGGTGCAGTCGATGGATCGCCATCGCGCGCTGACCGGCCCGCGCCCCTGAGCAGTCACGGCCGCCGCGGAGGCATGAAGGGCGCCGCGGACACGTATGGCGGCCGCGCGCTCATCGCCGATCCGATCCATCGCTACATCCTCTATACGCGGCCCGGCGCGGTCCCCGGTGAGGCGACCGAGCAGGACGTCATCGACACGGCGTGGGTGCAGCGCCTGCGCCGCATCCCGCAGCTCCAGTCGGCGCGGTGGGTGTTTCCCGCCGCGGAGCACAGCCGGTTCCAGCACTCGCTCGGCGCGATGCACCTCGCGGGCCGCCTCGCGACTCAGCTCTATCCCTCGCTGAAGGCGATCTTCCCGGACGGGCCGTCGGCGCCGCTGCTCGAGGAGCTGCTGCGCATGACCGGGCTGCTGCACGACATCGGGCACGGCCCGTTCGGCCACTTCTTCGACGACAACTTCCTCGTCGACTACGACCTCACGCACGAGCTCGTCGGCCAGCGGATCATCCGCGAGGCGCTCGGCGACGTGCTGCGCGGGCTGCGTCGGAGCCCGAACGGCGCGTTCGAGGCGAACGAGGCGATCGATCCCGAGTGGATCTGCTACCTGATGGGCAAGAGCTACACGACGCCGCTGGAATCGCATCCGCGGTGGCTGCCGTTCCTCAAGCCGCTGCTGTCGGGCGTGTACACCGCCGACAACATGGACTACGTGCTGCGCGACTCGTACATGTGCGGGGTCGCGATCGGCCCGATCGACATCGAGCGGATCATCTACTACTCGTTCTTCTCGGAGAAGGGGCTGACGCTCGACCGCAGCGGGCTGCAGGCGTTCATCATGTTCCTCAACGCCCGCTTCTACATGTACACGAACGTGTACTACCACCGGACCACGCGCGGGATCGACCTGCACCTCAAGGAGATCTTCCGCGACACGATGAAGCTCGCGTTCCCCTTCGATCTGCGCCAGGACCTGCATCCCTACCTGCACGTGACCGAGTGGACGCTGCTGGAGGAGGTCGGCCGCTGGCACGACGCGAGCGAGCCGGAGAAGAAAGCGCTCGGCGCGGAGTGGGCGCAGATCCTGGAGCGCAAGCTCAAGTGGCGGATGTCGCACGAGGTGGTGTTGCCGATGTTCGAGCAGCAGCGCGGGCAGGGGTTCCTCAAGACCGAGGAGGTCGAGTCGCGCGTGCGTCACTTCCTCCCCGCGCGCCTGAAAGAGTTCCCGTTCCGCATCGACATGGCGCTGCAGGACCCGCGCCCGCTCAACATCCTCAAGATGGGCGACCGCCAGATCTACGTCTACGACGAGCGCAAGAACGAAGTCACCGCCGAGCCGCTCACCGAGCTCTTGAAGTACCTCCCGGGCAAGGTCGCGCAGTGCCGCATCTTCGCGATGTCGCACGAGCACGACAGCGCCCTCGCGGTCGCGCTCGAGCGCGCGCTGAGCGAAGAGCCCGCGTCGATCGTCACGAACGTGTGACTCGGGGGAGGGCCCCGAGTGCATCGAGGCCCTCCGCGAGTGCCGCGCTACTCGAGCTTCGGGATTCCGGCGGCGAACCAGTTGCCCTCGCCGCCGCCGCCCCGGATCAACAGCACGGGATTGGTGCAAGGAACTGGTGGCGCCGGCGAGAGCGCGCCATCGATCCGGAAGTCCCCATTGGGCTCGAGAGGGACGGCGGGAGACTTGTGCTGGATGTTGCCGTCGTTGACGCAGAACAGCGTGGCCCCGACGATCTGGTTGCCCGTCGTCCCGATGTTGTCGCCACCGCCCAGGAGCACGCCGCGGCCATCGACCGAGATGCGGCCATCGGTCTTGACGTCGGCGCTCAGGTCCGCGATCACCCACGGCTGACCGCCGGGGTTGATGCCTCTGACGGTGTTGGCGGCCGGGCCTGCCCGGACGGGGACGACGCCGATCCCTCCCTCGAATCTCGCGAGGCTGTCCTCGGCGAGCGCCGACACGGGGAAGAGGACGCCAAGGAACACCACGAAGAGCCAACGCTTGCTCATGGGACGCCTCCCTCTGCGAGACCGGTGGCGGAACGTGAACGGTGGGGACATCCCACGAACGGTCAGACGTGGCCGGCGGTTCCCGAGGAAACGCTTCTCTTGTTGCGTGAGGCTTACGGGAGGCGTGTGAAGAGGCTTCGCGGATTTGATTCTGCGATGCGCCGCGCCTCGTCGTCGGTGAAGCCCGCGCGGCGGAGACTGCCCAGCGGATCGTAGTCTGCCGGCGGGAAGCCCTCGTCGGTGCCGATCACCAGGCGATCGACGCCGACCCGGCTCGTGAGGTAGCGCAGCGCCGCCGCGTCGTGCAGCAGGGTGTCGTAGAAGAGCCGGTCCAGATACGCCGACGGCGGCGACGCCGTCCGGATCTTCGTGCGCTCGAACATGCAGTCGAAGCGTCCCGCCAGGTACGGGAACGTGCCGCCGCCGTGCGCGAGGATCAGGCGGAGCGCGGGGAACCGGTCCAGCACACCCGCGCCGATCAGCGAGCCCACCGCGAGCGTCGTGTCGAAGGTGTACTGCGCGATCGTGTTGAGCGCGAAGCCGCGCGTGCGCGGCGTCGGGTTCGGCTGCGTCGGGTGTACGAAGACCGGAACGCCGAGCTGGACGGCCGCCGCCCAGAACTCGTCGAGCGGCTGCTCGCCGAGGTTCGTCCCCTCGACGTTCGACGAGACGATCGCGCCCACGGCGCCGAGGGTCGTGACCGCGTGCTCCAGCTCACGCGCGGCGGCGGCGGCGTCCGGAAGGAACGCGGACGCCAGCAGCGAGAAGCGCGACGGGTGCCGCTGCACGAATGCGGCGAGGGTCTCGTTCAGCGCGCGATGCCACGCGATGCCGTGGGCCTTGTCGAGCCCGTAGCCGAAGACGTCGCACCACGTGGACAGCAGCTGGCGATCGATGCCCGCGGCGTCCATGCTCGCGAGCCTGCGCGCCGGCTCTTCGGTGAGCTTCGCGAAGAACGGCCGCAGCGTGACGCCGTACCCGAAGCGCACGACGCGACAGGCCGGCTCGGTCTCGACCATCGAGATCCCGAACCGTGCGCCGTCCTGCTCGAGCCGATCGAGGAGCGTCGCGGGGACGTAGTGGGCGTGCACGTCGATCGGCATCAGCGCTCCTTTCGGTAGAATCTCGCACGAAAGGGGTGACGCATGGACCTGCAACTCAAGGGCAAGACGGCGGTGGTGACCGGCGGCAGCATGGGCATCGGCAGAGGCATCGCGCGCGGGCTCGCGCTCGAAGGCGTCGACGTCGCGATCTGCGCGCGGCACAAGGAGGCGCTGGAGGTCGCGGCCGAGGAGATCCGCAAGGAGTCCGGCCGGCGCGTGCTCGCGATTCCCGCCGACCTCACCAGGGCCGCCGACGCGCACACCTTCGTCGAGACGGCGGCGCGCCAGCTGGGCCGCCTCGACATCCTCGTCAACAACGCCGGGTCCGCGCCCGGCGGGGTGATCGAGTCGCTGAACGAGGACGCGTGGCAGCAGGGCCTGCAGCTCAAGTTCATGGGCTACGTGCGCTGCCTGCAGAAGGCGCTGCCGATCATGAAGGCGCAGGGCGGCGGCCGCGTGCTGAACCTGATCGGCAACGACGGCGTGAAGGACTCGTACTGGGAGATCGTGCCGGGCGCGTGCAACGCCGCCGGCCAGAACCTGACGAAGGCGCTCGCGGGACAGTACGGCAAGCACCACATCACGTTCGTCGCCGTCAATCCCGGCCCCGTGCGGACCGAGCGGTGGGATGGTCTCGTGAAGGCCATGGCGCGCGACATGAAGCTCACCTACGAGCAGGCCGATCAGCTCGCGCCGCGCAGCATCCCGCTCGGCCGGATCGCGGAAGTGGACGAGGTCGCGAACCTCTGCGTCTATCTCGCGTCGCCCCTCGCGCACTTCGTGAACGGCACGATGATCGAGATCGACGGGGGCCAGCAGAAGCCGCTGATGGACGCGGCGCGCGGGTAGCGCACCCGGAAAACCTTTCCGCGCGCGGAACGAAGTACCCAGTGACCCGCGTCGTGACGATTCGTGCTTGGTGGTCCGCGCGGCGGCGTGTGAGCATCGAAGTACCATGGCCAACGACGCGCGCCCCACCGACGACACCGTTTCAGGAAACGACGCACATCGCCGAGACGCTCGCGCGCATGGCGTGCGGCGAGGCGACGCTGAGCGATCTCGGCGAGGTCTTGCGCGAGACGGATCATCTCGTGCTCGTGATGCCCCCCGCCGAGGCGACGCGCTATCTCCAGGACATGGACGCGATCGCGAAGACCGGGGCCATCGTCAACGCGCGCGACCTGGATGCGCCGCGCGTCGCCGGCTCGACGGAAGACGGCGGCTTCGTCCCGCGCGTGTTCTCGACGAGCGCCGCGGCACACGAATGGGCCACCACCAGCGGCCTCATCGAGCCGGGCACGATGATGATCACCAACACGCGCGATCCCTTCGGGTTCCTCATCGACAGCGTGAACGGGCAATACGGCGGCTGGGTCATCGACGCGGGGACGGCGCACGAGACGAGGCTCGACGCGCCGTCGATGCGCCGCCTCTACGCGTTGCTCGCGCTCGAGGACTTCGCGCAGCTTCCCGTGCTCCACCTCGTCGGCGTCGGCGCGCAGTTCACCGAGCGCGTCGAGGGCGAGGTGCGCGCGCTGGTCTTCGATTCCGAGCGCACCGCGACGCTCGGCACCGAGCAGCTTCGCGCGCGCATTCCCGGCGTGGCGGCACAGACGCTGCCCACCCGCGAGGTGCTCGGCAAGCTCATCGCGGCCGGCGTCACGCGCCTCAACGTCAACAACGGCTTCACCACCGAGCGCTGGTACGAGCGTGAAGAGCTGACACGCATGCTCGCGTCGCTCGGCGGCCCGGACCCCGCGCTCCAGCCGTTGCCTGGCGGCGAAGTCGCGGGCGCGGTTCGCCCGCCGGTCACCGAGGATCCCGTCACGTGGGCCCGACGCCATCCCGCGCGGCCGATGGTGCCGCCGCCCGGTCGATCCGACGCGGAGTCCGAGCGCGTCTTCGGCGCCCTGCGGGCGCGCCTCGAGAAGCAAGAGGTGTCGATCCACGAATACGTGCGCGCCTTCGGCCACGACCTCGACCTCTACGTGCAGCCGCAGCCGAAGCCCGTCCAGGGCCTCGTCTGGCCGCAGCGATTCGAGAACCACCTGGAGAAGGGGACGACCGCGCTGCACACGTACACGCGCGAGGCAACGATGATCGCCCAGGTGCGTGCGGAGCCGCCGGAGCGCCGCGCCTACCTCCGCCTCTCCGGAGTCGAGGTGATCCGGTGGGCGTGGGCGGCGCCGATGCTGCCGGACTTCGTTCACGTCGACGGGTACTCGGGCACGGCGGGCGCGTTCAGCATCCCGATCGAGCTCGCGCTGCAGTTTCTCTATCCGCTGTTCCGGGACGTCGAGCGTCTCGAATCCGTGCCGGGCGTCGGACGCGCGCGTGACGTCACTGCCGGGGGCCCACGGCCTGCGCCCCGAGGTCGCGCGCGCGCTGCTGAGCGGCTTCAAGCATCTCCTCGGCGCGAAGGCTCGCGCGGGCGACACGCCACCGCTCGTCGAGCACGACGGCGGGCGCTGGCTCCCCGCGTTCACGACGGACGACCAGTTCTTCGACTACGGACGCAGGAACCGGGCGTTCGACGGCGTGCCCGTCCGCGCCGACGCGCAGGCGCCGTTCGGGCGCCGGCTCGCGGCGGTGCGGGACGTCGACGGCGTCGTGCTCGACCCCGCGGCGGCGCATCCACTGACGCTCGACCACACCACGCTGCTCGCGCTCGATCTCTGGAGCCGCGACGGACGCCAGCCGCGCGCGGCCGACCTCGTCACCGGCGCGGCGGCACGGCTCGCGGATGGCACGCTCACCCCACGCGCGGCCGCGCGCGCCGTCGCGGACTGGCCGCGCTGGTTCATCGCCGTCCAGCGCACCGCGAACGGCGGCTTCATGGGGCTTCGGATGCAACAGGTCGACGCCTTGCCGGTCTTCCCGAACGAGCTCTCCTGCAGGGAGTTCGTGGGATTCCATACGCTCGCGGGCATCGTGAAAGGCGAGTGGGAACCGGTCCCCATATCGCACCGCTGGCAATCGTCGGTCTTCCACCAGAACGCCGCCGTCTACGCCGACGGTGTGTGGCTCGCGCCTGACGCCGACGGGTCGAAGGGCTTCCACGTGCACGGAGCCTTGCTCGACGCGGCGATCGAGCGCCTCCACGAACAGCTCACTCCGCGCGTTCCCGGCTTCATCGCCGCGGCCTGAGCGTCGTGCCGAACGCCACGCTCGCACAGCTCGTCCGCGATGGACGTGCCGCATTCGACCGCGGTGACTTTCGCGCGGCGCGGACGCACTTCGAGCAGTCCGCTCGCAAGACGCCCGACGACACCGGCGCGCGCTTCTGGCTGGCCGCGGCGCAGTACCACCTGGGGAACGTCCACCTCGCGCGGCCGGTCTTCGAGGAGCTCGTGGCAGCGGGCGCTCCACCGGTGCCCGATCGCGCCGCCGCGGTCCACGAGTATCTCGCGCGGTGCATGCTCACCAACGATCCCGTCCTCGCCGCCGCCGTCGCGGAAACCGGCAGCGATCGAGATCCACAGGATGCGCGCGTGCGCTTCGTGCTCGGCAATGCCCTCCTGCGCCAGGGACGGCCCGACGAAGCGCTCCGCCGGCTCGACGAGGCGCTCGCGCGCGAGCCGGAGAGCGCGGCCTATCACAACCGACGCGGCGTCATCCTCTTCGAAGGGCTCGAGGACGCGGCGGGCGCCGTGCGCTCCGCGCGCCGCGCGGTGGAGCTGGATCCGGACACGAACTCCACGGGCCGCGACGGCGCCGCGCATCGCAATCTCGCCGTCTACCTCGAGCGGATGGGAGATCATCGCGAAGCGCTCGCGGCCGTCGAGCGCGCGCTCGCCATCTCGCCGCAGCGCGAGTACAAGGCCCTGCGCGATCGCCGGCGAAACGGCGTGCCGACCGCGCCCGCCGCGGCGCCGTTCTCGGGGCCGGCGTCCCCCTCCGCGGCGCTCACGTTCGCCGGCGTCGGCGGCATGCAGGCGCTCAAGGAACAGGTCCGGCGGATCATGGACGTGATCCTCACGAAGCGCGACGACGCCCGGCGCTACGGCATCGAGCGCAACGGCGTGCTCCTCTACGGGCCGCCCGGATGCGGCAAGACGTTCTTCGCCGAGGCGATCGCCGGCGAATTCGGGCTGGCCTTCATTCGCGTCAGCCTCGGTGACGCGCAGACGCAATGGGTGGGCGGCGCCGCCGCGAAGCTCGAGACCGTCTTCCGCGAGGCGCGCGAGCGCGCGCCCGCGATGCTCTTCCTCGACGAGCTGGACGCGATCGCGGAGCGCCGCGACGGACTGTCGACGGGCCACGAGCGCCAGCACGTCGCGGCCCTCCTCCAGCAGCTCGACGCCGCGCGCCGGGTGCCGCGGCTCGGCGCGGATCAGAATTCAGCAATCTCGACCTCGCCCGTGTCCGCCACGGCGCGCGTGCGGACCTCCACCCGTCCGCCGGTCGGCGTCGCGTCGATCGCGTTCGTCAAGAGATTCAGGATCACCTGCTGGAGCTGATCGCGCCGCCCTTGCACGTGCGCGGATCCTGCGCCCGTGCGCACGTCGAGCGCGACACCGGCCCTCGTCACGCCGGGACGCACGAGCTCGACCGTGTCGCGCGCGAGGCGCTCGACGTCGACGGGCCCGGGCTCGCCCGGCGCCCGCCGCGTCACGTCGAGCAGGCCGGCGATGATGGTGTTCACGCGATGGAGCTGGGCGTCGATGATCCCGAGCCGTCGCGCCGCCTCGTCGGGGGCGCCGCTCGGGCCGAAGTCCTTGCGGAGCAGCTCGAGGTGGCCGGCGACGGAGTGGAGCGGCGTGCCGATCTCGTGCGCGACCTCGGCCATCACGCGGCCCGAGAGCGCGAGCCGTTCGGCGTGGCTCAGACGGCGCTGCATCGCGAAGAGCAGGCCGTTCAACCGCTCGAGCTCACCGGTCGCCTCGGCCACGCGCGTCTGGAGCTCCTCGTTGAAGCGCCCGATGCGCGAGACCATCTCGTTGAACTGCCGCGCGAGGACGCCGAACTCGTCGCCCGTCTTGACGTCGACCAGAGGCGGAGGGCCGGGATTCACTCCCGGCCCGGAGCGCTGGGGGGCTGAGAGGTTTGGGGTCCGCCAGTTGTGGGGCCCCGTGTCCGACGGCGCGCTCTGAGCCCCCCAATCAGAGATCGCCCGCATGAACTTCCCGATCGGGCGATCGACGACGAAGTGGATCGCGACGCCGATCAGGACGCCGATCACGATCACCGACGCCGCGGCCAGCGTCACGGCCCAGAAGCGGATGCGCGAGGTCAGCTCGTCCGCGCGCTGCGCCGAGACTTTCACCGCGACCGCGCCGACGACCGATCCGTCGAGCGCGATCGGCGCCATGACTTCCCAGTGACGGTCGGCCCCGCTCGTCACGGCGCGCGTGACGACGGTGCCCTGACGCACCTCGGGGGTATCCCGCTCGACGAGCGGCAGCGTCTTGCCCGCGTGACTGGTGGCCACGACCACTGGCCCGTCCGGGGTGAAGGACACGACGTCGAGCTGGAGGACGCTGCTGCGGATGTCGCGGAGGCGCACGATCAGCCGCTCCACCTCGCTCCCGCCCTCCAGGCGGTGGCCTTCGCCCAGGGTGACGGCGACTTCGCGCGCGTACACGGTGGCCCGCCGCCGCAGATCCTCCTCGATCGCGACCTGGGTGAGGGCCAGGCTGAGCCACGTGAAACCGGTGGAGACGGCGAGCACGACCAGCGCGCCGAGGAGAATCAGCTTGTGCCGGACGCGGATCATGCGGGTCATCTTACTTCGCTTATACTCGGCAGGCCGTGGCCATCCTGAGCGTGCAGGACGTCTCCGTACGGTTCGGTGGAATCATCGCGCTCGACCAGGTGTCGTTCGACATCGAGCCGCGACAGATCGTCGGACTCATCGGCCCGAACGGCGCGGGGAAGACCACGCTCTTCAACTGCGTGAGCCGGCTCTACGAGGCGTCCGCGGGCGCCATCACCTTCGACGGCAGCCCGCTGCTCGCGGTGCCGCCGCACCGCATCGCGGGGCTCGGCATCGGGCGGACGTTCCAGAACCTGGCGCTCTTTCCCACGCAGACCGTCCGGCAGAACGTGATGATCGGCGCCCACAGCCGCACGCGCAGCGACTTCCTCTCGAACGCGCTGAAGCTGCCGTGGGTGGCGCGCGAAGAGGACGAGTGCCGCGCGCACGCCGACGACCTGCTGCGCTTCCTCGACCTGCGCGCGGTGGCCGATCACCCCGCGGCGGGGCTGCCGTTCGCGACGCTGAAGCGCGTGGAGCTCGCGCGCGCGCTCGCGAGCCGTCCGCGCCTGCTCCTGCTCGACGAGCCCGCGGGCGGCCTGAACCACGAGGAGGTCGAGGCGCTCGGCGCGATCATCCGCCGCATCCGCGACGAGCTCGGCCTCACCCTCCTCCTCGTCGAGCACCACATGAGCCTCGTGATGCAGGTCTCCGACAAGGTCGTGGTGCTCGACTTCGGCCGCAAGATCGCGGAAGGCTCGCCGGCCGAGGTGCAGCGCGACCCCGAGGTCATCAAGGCCTACCTCGGCACGGAGGCCGCGTGACCGCGCTTCTGGAGGTGCGCGACCTCGAGGCCTACTACGGCCGGACGAAGGCGCTGCACGGGGTGAGCTTCTCGATGACCGCGGGCGGAATCACGACCATCCTCGGCGCCAACGGCGCGGGGAAGACGACCACGCTGCGCGCGATCTCGCGCATGGTGCGCACCGCCGGATCGATCGTCTTCGACGGCACGTCGCTCGAGCCGCGCGTGACCGAGGACGTCGTGCGGCTCGGCATCGCGCACGCGCCGGAAGGGCGCGGCACGTTCGTGCACCTCACGGTCGAGGAGAACTTGCGGCTCGGCGCGTGGGGCCGGCGCGAGCGCGGGAGCCTCGAGGAAGACTTCGCGCGCGTGTTCGCGTACTTCCCGGTGCTCGCCTCGCGGCGGCGGCAAGCGGCGGGCACGCTCTCCGGCGGCGAGCAGCAGATGCTCGCCGTGGCGCGCGCGCTGATGCTGCGGCCGCGCCTGCTCCTGCTCGACGAGCCGTCGCTCGGCCTCGCGCCGATGGTGGTGCGCGAGATCTTCCGGATCCTGCGCGCCGTGAACCAGGACGCGGGCGTCACCATTCTCCTCGTCGAGCAGAACGCGGCGCTCGCGCTCGACCTCGCCGACCACGTCTTCCTCCTCGAGACCGGCCGCGTGGTGATGGAGGGACCGTCGGAGGTCCTTCGCAAGGACGACGCGATCCGGCGCGCGTACCTCGGGTACTAGCGTGGAAGTCTTCATCCAGCAGGTCGTCTCGGGGCTCGCGACGGGCGGGATCTACGCGGCGCTCGCGCTCGCGCTGGTGATGATCTACCAGGCGACCGACGTCGTGAACTTCGCGCAGGGCGAGATGGCGATGTTCGCGACGTACATCTGCTGGTCGATGCTGAACGCGGGCGTGCCGTACTGGGGCGCGTTCCTCGGCACGCTGGTGCTCGCCTTCCTCGGCGGCATCGTCGTCGAGCGCGTGGTGATCCGCCCGGTCGAGAACGCGCCGATCCTCTCGATCGTCATCGTCACGCTCGGGCTGCTCGTCATCTTCAACAGCGTCGCGGGCTGGATCTGGACCTACGTGCAGAAGCCATTCCCGAGCCCGTTCCCGTCGAAGCCGCTGAAGGCCGGGAACGTCTTCTTCAGCGCCCATGACATCGGGGAGATCGTGGTCACGCTGCTCGTCCTCCTCTGCATCTGGCTCTTCTTCAAGTTCACGCCGCTCGGGCTGGCGATGCGCGCCGCCGCGCACAACCCCGTCTCGAGCCGGCTCGTCGGCATCCGCGTCGGCTGGATGCTCGCGCTCGGATGGGGACTGGCCGCAGTCTTCGGCGCCGTTGCCGGGATGATGATCGCGCCCGTGCTCACGCTGGAGCCGAACCTCATGGGCGGCGTCCAGATCTACGCGTTCGCCGGCGCCACGCTCGGCGGCTTCACGAGCCCGGGCGGGGCGGTGCTCGGCGGCTTCATCGTCGGCGTCGTCGAGAACCTCGTCGGCACCTACGTGAGCTTCATCGGGACGGAGCTGAAGTTCACCGTGGCGCTGGCGATGATCATCGTGGTCCTGCTCGTGAAGCCGACGGGTCTCTTCGGCATCTCGGTCGTGAAGCGCGTCTGATGATGTCGCGCGGGACGCGCCTCGTCGTGGTGCTGCTGGCGCTCGCGGTGGCGTGCGCGCTCCCGTTCACGCTCAGCAACTTCCGCCTGTTCCAGTTCACGCAGGTCTACATCTACGCGATCGCCATCCTCGGCCTGAACATGCTCACGGGCTACAACGGGCAGTTCTCGCTCGGCCACGGCGCGTTCTACGCGATCGGCGCGTACATCTCGGCGATCATGATGGACCGGTGGAACGTGCACTACGGCTGGACGATTCCGGTCGCGGGCGTGCTCTGCCTCGTCGTCGGTTTTCTCTTCGGCCTGCCCGCGCTGCGCCTGGAGGGCCTCTACCTCGCGCTCGCGACGTTCTCGCTCGCGCTCGCCGTGCCGCAAATCCTGAAATATTTCGAGCACTGGACGGGCGGCTCGCAGGGCCTCGTGCTGTCGAAGCCGAGCGCGCCGTTCGGCCTGCCGCTCAATCCCGACCAGTGGCTCTACTTCGTCACGCTCGCCGTGCTCGTCGTGCTCTTCTGGCTCGGGGCGAACCTCCTGCGCGGCCGGGTCGGGCGCGCGATCGTGGCGATCCGCGACAACCACATCGCGGCCGAGGCGATGGGCGTCAACAGCGCGCTCTACAAGTCGCTGACGTTCGGCGTGAGCGCGGCGTACACCGGCGTGGCGGGCGCGCTGTCGGCCTCCGCGATCGCCTACGTGGCGCCGGACTCGTTCAACGTGTTCCTGTCGATCACGCTGCTGATCGGCAGCGTCATCGGCGGGCTCGCGTCGATCTCGGGCGCCATCTTCGGCGCCTTCTTCATCCAGTTCGTCCCGAACTGGGCGCAGGACATCTCGAAGGCGGCGCCGTGGGCCATCTTCGGCGTCTTCCTGATCGTGTTCATGTACGTGATGCCGTTCGGCATCGCCGGAGCGATCCGGCTGCTCTGGATCCGCGCGCGCCGCTCGCGCGTTGCGCAGGTACCGGAGTCGCGGGAGACTGCTCCCACGCAGGCCCCTACCTCGAGTTGAAGGAGGCTCTCATGACGTTCGCACGGAAGTTCCTGGCGGTCGTGGCGGCTGTCGGCGTCGTCGGCATGGCACTGGCGCCGGCGGTGTCCGCACAAACGGTGGTCGGCGTGACCGCCACCGAGATCAAGATCGGCAACACCAACCCGTACAGCGGTCCGGCCTCGGCCTACGGCACCATCGGCAAGGTCATCGGCGCCTACTTCAAGAAGGTGAACGACGAGGGCGGGATCAACGGGCGCAAGATCAACTACATCACCTACGACGACGGCTACGCGCCGCCCAAGACCGTCGAGATGGTGCGCAAGCTGGTCGAGGCGGACCAGGTCGCGCTCCTCTTCCAGACGCTCGGCACGCCGCCCAACAGCGCCATCCACAAGTACATGAACCAGCAGAAGGTGCCGCACCTCTTCGTGGCGACCGGCGCCACCAAGTGGAACGACCCGAAGAACTTCCCGTGGACGATGGGCTTCCAGCCGAACTATCAGACGGAAGGCCGGGTGTACGCGGCCGACGTGCTGAAGAACCATCCGAACGCGAAGGTCGGCATCCTCTACCAGAACGACGACTACGGGAAGGACTACCTGAAGGGCTTCGAGGACGGCATGGGCGAGGCCGGCAAGAAGCTCATCGTGATGAAGCAGAGCTACGAGGTCACCGATCCCACGATCGACTCGCAGATCGTTAATCTAAAAAACAGCGGCGCGACCGTGTTCTTCAACATCACGATCCCGAAGTTCGCGGTGCAGGCGATCAAGAAGGCGCACGACATCGGCTGGAAGCCCGTGCACTACCTCAACAACGTGTCGAGCTCGCTCGCGACGGTGCTGAAGCCGGCCGGTCTCGAAGCGTCGAAGGGCCTGATCACGGCGCTCTACATGAAGGAAGTCACCGACCCGCAGTGGCGCAACGACAAGGGCTTCACCGACTGGGTCGCGTTCATGAAGAAGTACTACCCGGAAGGCGCGCTGGACGACCAGGCGAACGCGTACGGCTACAACGTCGCGATCCTGATGACGATCGTGCTCAAGCAGGCCGGCAACGACCCGTCGCGCGAGAACCTCATGAAGCAGGCGGCGAGCCTGAAGAACGTGGAGCTGCCGCTGCTGCTGCCCGGCATCAAGGTCAACACGAGCCCGACGGACTTCGCGCCGATCGAGCAGGAGCAGCTCGCCCGGTTCAACGGCGAGAAGTGGGAGCTCTACGGCGACATGTTCGACGCGTTCCGGAAGAACTAAGCGGAAGCGCCGGGAAGGCTGTAACGCGGGTCAGGCGTAGCGGAGCGGGTCGGTGAGGCCGGCTTCCGCGAAGCCGCGGCGCCGTCGGCCGCGGGCTCGTAGCAGGACCACGTCAGCCCGAGCGGCACGTCGCGGCGGACCGCCGTCTCGACGATCTCCGCCTTGGTCATGCGGATCAGCGGCGTGTGGATGGTGAGCCGCTGCGTGCCCTCGACGCCCGCCTTCGTCGCGAGGTTCGCCATGCGCTCGAAGGCCTCGATGTATTCGGGGCGGCAGTCGGGGTAGCCGCTGTAATCGAGACTGTTGACGCCGATGTAGATGTCGCTGGAGCCGAGCGTCTCCGCCCACGCGAGCGCGAACGACAGGAAGATCGTGTTGCGCGCGGGGACGTAGGTGACCGGGATGCCGTGCGCGATCTCGTCGCTCGGCCGATCCTTCGGCACCGCGATGTCGGCGGTGAGCGCGGAGCCGCCGAAGCGGCGCAGGTCGAACGTCACGATCTCGTGGCGCGCGGCGCCGAGCGCCTTGGCGACGGCGGCGGCCGCGTCGAGCTCGCGCCGGTGGCGCTGGCCGTAGTCGAAAGAGAGCGCGTAGCACTCGAAGCCGGTGCCCTGCGCGAGCGCCAGCGTCGTCGACGAGCCGAGACCGCCGCTGAGCAGGACCACCGCGCGGAGCCGGCCGCTCATGACCCCCAGTGTATGATCGGGCGGCCATGAGCTGGCGCTTCGTCACCTGCGCCGCGCTGTTCGTCACGTGCCTCCTCACGGCGAACGTCATCGCCGCGAAGCTCATCGTCGTCGCCGGCGTCGTCTTGACCGCCGGCATCGTGATCTTCCCGCTCTCGTACGTCCTCGGCGACGTCCTCACCGAGGTCTGGGGCTATGCCGCCGCCCGCCGCGTGATCTGGCTCGGCTTCGCGTGCAATGCCGTGATGGTGGCGGCGATCTGGATCGGCGGCGAAGTGCCGGCCGCGCCGTTCGGCGCCTCGCAGTTCGCGTACGACGAGGTGCTGGGTCTCGCGCCGCGCCTCCTCTTCGCTTCGTTCGTCGCCTACCTCGTCGGCGAGTTCGCGAACGCCTTCGTGCTCGCGAAGCTGAAGATCGCGACGCAGGGCCGCTGGCTCTGGCTGCGCACGATCGGCTCGACGATCGTGGGGCAGGCGCTCGATAGCGCCGTGTTCGTCACGCTCGCGTTCGCCGGCACGATGCCGGGGCCCGTGCTCGGCGGCGTCGTCGTCGGGCAGTGGCTGGCGAAGGTCCTGTACGAAGCGGCGGGGACGCCGCTCGTGTACGCGGTGGTGGGCTGGCTGAAGGCGCGCGAGGGCGTCGATGCCTACGACCGCCAGACCGACTTCAACCCGATCCGCCTCTAGGAAGGAGCAGGTCATGGACGCGCTCGGGTTCTTCCTCGACCAGCACGCGCGGTTCCACGCCGCCGACGTCGGCGGCGGCTCGCCGGCCTCGTTCTCCGAACGGGTCTTCGGGGGTCTCGACGCCAAGACGCTGCGCGCGCGCCCGCGGCCCAGCGTGAACTCGGTCGCGTGGCTCGTGTGGCACATGGCGCGTGTCGAGGACGTCGTCGTCAACCACGTCATCGTCGCCGGCGCGCAAGTGCTGGACGACGGCTGGCTCCGTCGCCTCGCGATCGAGCGCCGCGACATCGGCACCGCGATGACGTCGGAGGAAGTCACCGCGCTCAGCGGACGGATCGATCTCGACGCCCTGGCGGCGTATCGCTCGGCCGTCGGCTGGCGCACGCGCGAGGTCGTGCGATCACTCGCGGCCTCGGCGTGGGACGAAGAGATCGTGGAGGGCGACACCGCGCGCGCGGCGGGCGTGATCTCGGCCAACGTCGCCGGTGGTGGCGGATCCTCGTACCACAATGCCGCGCAGGTGGTGGGCCAGCACGTCAAGGGCGCCAAGGCCGGCGACGGACTGGTGATCCTCGCGAGCGTGTGGAGTGCTCCGCCGCTTTCCTGTGCGGCGCCGCGTTTCAGCCGAGCGCGGGGCGGCGCGTGTGCCAGTCGGTGACGCGCTGGTACGCATGACCGACGCGCAGCACGGTGCTCTCGGCGAACGGCCGTCCCACGAGCTGCATCGCCAACGGCCGCCCATCCGCTGAGAAGCCGCAGGGCACGGAGAGCGCGGGCAGGCCGAGCCCGTTGAACGGCCGCGTGAGCCGCGAGAACGTGCCCATGCGCGCGACGACGTCCTCCGCCGTGCCGGCCTTCGCGTTCGCGAGCGCCGGCGCGGCCTCGGGAATCGTCGGCGCGACGAGCACGTCCACCTCTGCGAACACGTCCGCCACGAACTGACGCGCGAGCTGCGCCCGCAGCCGCCCGGCCTGCAGGTAGTCGTGCGCGGAAATCTGGAAGCCGACCTCGAGCCGCGTGCGAACCGCCGGCTGCAGCTCGTGCGGGCGCTCGCGCACCACGCGCTCGTGGATCACGGCGCTCTCGGCGCGCGCGAGCACGTTCGCGATGCCGCTCTGCACCGCGGGATCGGGGACGCGGACGGGACGGGTCGCGATCCCGAGCGTGCCGAGCGTGCGGAGCGCTTCGCGCACGGCGGCGTCGACGCCGGGCGCGAGCCCCTCGAAGTAGTAGCTCTCCGGAACGCCGACGCGCAGCGCTCTCACCGGCGCGTCGAGCGCGGCGGCGTAGTCCGGGACCCGTCGATGGCTGCTGGTGGCGTCGCCGGGATCGTGACCCGCGATGATCGCGAGCATCACGGCGGCGTCGTGCACGGTCCGCGTCATCGGACCGATGTGGTCGAGCGACCATGAGAGCGGCATCGCGCCGGCGCGGCTCACGCGCCCGTACGTCGGCTTGAGCCCGACGATGCCGCACACGGCGGCGGGCAGGCGGATCGAGCCACCGGTGTCGCTGCCGAGCGTGCCCGGTGCGAATCCCGCGGCGACGGCGGCGGCGCTGCCGCTCGACGAGCCGCCGGAGACGTGGCCGAGGCGCCACGGATTCTGCACGTCGCCGTGGTGCGCGTTGTCTCCGAACGGCCCGAGCGCGAGCTCGCTCATGTTGAGCTTGCCGAGCGTGATCGCGCCCGCTTCCCGAAGGCGCACGACGGCCGTGCATTCGCGGGGGCTCGTGAAGTACTCGGCCGTCTTCGTCCCGCACGACGTCGGCAGCCCGGCGACGTGGCAAAGGTCCTTGTAGGCGAGCGGCACGCCGTGGAGCGGGCCCCGCCACCGGCCGGCCGCCGCGTCGGTATCCAGCGCACGCGCGGCCGCGAGCGCGCCGTCGCCGTCCACCGTGATGAAGCTGCGGATCTTCGGATCGAGCCGCGCGATGCGGTCGAGGTACTCCCGCGTCGCCTCCGTCGCGGAGATCTTCTTCGTCCTGATCGCCTCCGCGAGCCCGACGATCGTCCAGTCAGTCACGCTCGGGCTCCGCGCCGCTCTCGAGCGCCGCGGCGAAGTTCGACGGCTCCTCGCCGAGCGCGATCGCGGCGCCGGCGCGCTCGATCAGGCCCGCGAGCGCGGCGACGTCCGCGCGCGCCCGCCGTTCGTCCGCGCGAGCGGGCTGCTCGGGCGCTGTCATTTGGCCGGGCGCGCCTTCTTCGGCCGCTCGTGGCCCTTCACGATCTGCGAGCGGATGAGGCGCGGCAGCATCAGGTGGTGCTGCGGGCAGAGCGACGCGGGATTCTGGTACGCGCTGCCGGCGAACGCGACCATGTAGCGGCGGAGATCCTCGTAGCGGACGACCTCGTCGACGAAGCCGCGCTTCGCGCAGAAGATCGGACGCGACTGCTCGGCATACTGACGTGCCAGCGCGTTCATCTGGTCGATCACCGGCTTCAGCGGCCGGCCCGCGTCCTTCTCGCGCACGAGCCGCCGCGCGCACGATGCGACCGCCGCCGTCTCGCCGTGCATGACCACGATCTCGGTGCTCGGCGTGCCGAGCGTGAACGCGTTGTGGTTGTTCGCCGTCGGTCCGCCCATCACGTAGTGCGCGGCCGCGGTGCCCTTGCGGAGCACGACCAGCATCATCGGCACGCCGGTCTGCTCGATCGAGTAGATGAGTGACTGGCCGAGACCGAGCAGCTCCGCCTTCTCCGCCGTGTCGCCCACGTCGATGCCGCTCGTGTCCTGGAGCCAGATCATCGGCACGCGGTCGCGCCCGCAGTGCGTGACGAACTCGTTCATCTTGATCAGGCCCTGCCGGTAGAGCTTGCCGCCGATGCCGATGTAGTCGGTCGCGTACTCCGGATACTGCATGCCGAGCAGGCCCTGGCGATTGCCGACGACGCCGATGAGGAAGCCGTCGACCTTCACGAGGCCGGTGTAGACCTCGGGGCCGAAGTCCGGACGGAACTCCATGTGCTCGCTGCCGTCGACGAGCCGCGCGAGCACGTCCCCGAGGCTGTACACCGCCTTCGGGTTCATCGGCACGATCGACTCGAGATCGGCGAGCGGATACGCGGGCTCGGCCGGCGCGGCGACGCGGAAGAACGTCGGATCGTACCCGGGGAGCTGCGCCATCGCGCCCTTCAGCGCGTCGAGCACCTGGGTCTCGGTGTCGAACACCGCGCGGAAGAAGCCGGTGACGTCGTGATGGACGCGCACGCTGCCGGGCGGCGCCTCCTTGAACGCGCGCGTGGCGGTGATGATCTGCTCCGCGCTCTCCTCGTCGAAGCCGCCCTTCGGGCTCATGCCGCTCACGATGCCGGCGCCGCCCACGGCCATGTTCGCGTTCTTGTGCGCGAAGAGCATGGTCGGGCTGATGCTCTGGTAGCCGCCGCCCGCCGGGTTGGTGCCGTAGATCCCCGCGAGGATCGGAATGCCGAGCTTCTCGAGCTCCGCGTGGCGGAAGAACGTGGTGCCGTGGCCGCGACGGTCCGCGTACACCTGGTCCTGCTCCGGCAGCTTCACGCCCGAGCAGTTCACGAGCCAGACGAGCGGGACGCGCAGGCGCTGCGCGAGGTCGGTCACGCGGAGCTGGTTCTCGGCCTGCCCCGCGATCCACGCGCCGGCGAGCACCTTGTTGTCGAAGCCGATCAGCACGCACCACTTGCCGCGGATCCGCGCGAGCCCGTCGACGACGCCCGTGGTGCCTTCCTCGTTCTCCCGCGGGTCGTACAGCGTGTGCAGCGGGCAGAAGCTGCCGGGATCGACGAGGTACTCGATGCGGTCCCACACCGTCATCTCGCCGCGCTCGCGGATCTTCTCGGCGGGGAGGCCGGCGTTCTTCACGCGCCCGACCTCGGCGTCGAGCTCCTTCAGCATCGCCGCGACCTGCGCGCGGTTGTCCGCCATCTCGTCGAGCTCGAAGGGCTTGAGCGGCTTGCCGAGCGCGTCCATCTTCTCGAAGTACTGGCGCAATTTGATCTCCCTGGGGGGCTCCGGGCGCCCCCCAAGCCCCCCGCGCTCCGCGCCCCGGCAAAGCCGTGGCGCTCCGCGAGCGCCCTAGCGATTCGCCTTTCTATAGCCGAGCTGGTCGAGCGCGATGATCATCTTGCAGATGTTCGCGGAGCCTTCGACCATGAAGTACGTCGGCGTGTCCCGGTAGAAGCGCGCGATCGGATACTCGGTCGAGTAGCCGTACGCGCCGAGGATGCGCATCGCGTAGTTCGCGGCCTTGCTGACGACCTCGCCCGCGAGGTACTTCGCCTGCGCGACCTCCAGCGCGTTGCCGAGGTGGCCCTGGTCCTTCTGCCACGCCGCCTTGTAGACCAGCATCCGCGCGGCTTCGATCTCGGTCACCATCTGCGCGACCATGTCCTGGTTCATCTGGAACTGGCCGATCTTCTGGCCGAACTGCTCGCGCTCGTTGCAATACTTCGTCACCTCGTCGAGACACGCCTGCGCGAGCCCGACGGCGCCCGCCGCGGCCTGCAGGCGCGTGTTGTTGAGCGAGCCGAACACGATCGCGGCGCCCTCGCCGGGCTTGCCGAGGATGTTCTCCTTGGGCACGCGCACGTTCTCGAGCGTGATGCCGCCGGTGGGCGAGAGGTACGCGCCGAGCTTGTCCCACTCCTCGGTGATGACGCCCTCGGTGTTCTTCAGCTCGAGCACGAACGCGGAGAGGCCCTTGCCACGGGCGCCGCGCTCGGTGTGCGCGTAGTAGATGACGACGTCCGCGACGTTGGCGTTCGAGATCCAGCCCTTCGCGCCGTTGAGCAGCCAGTGGTCGCCCTTGTCCTCCGCGTGCGACTTCATCGAGATGACGTCCGAGCCCGCGGTCGCTTCCGTGATCGCGAAGCCGCCGAGGTACTCCCCGTTGACGAGCTTCGGGATGTACTTCTTCCTCAGCGCCTCGGAGCCGTGGCGCAGGATCGGGTGCGCGCAGCCCACCATCTCCATGTTGATCTGCACGCGCAGCGAGCTGCACGCGCGCGCGATCTCCTCGGTGACGAGCATGGTGGCGAGCCAGCCCATGTCGTTGCCGCCGTACTCCTCGGGGATCACCGTCCCGAGGAAGCCGAGCTCGGCCATCGGCTTGATGACCTCGCGGTAGGGGAAGTAGTGCTGCTGCTCCCACTCGTGCACGAACGGCGTGATCTTCTCGGCGGCGAACTCGCGCGCCACCTGCACGAGCGCCTTCAGCTCGTCCGTCAGCTCGAAGTGCATGGCGGACACACTATCACGCGGTTTTGACTCCCCGCCGCCCGCGTGATAGAGACTCCGCCATGGCCGACGAGATCGTCGAAGCGCCCGCCCCGGGGAAGATCTTGCGCATCCACGCCGAGGCCGGAAAGCCGATCGGCAAGGGCGACCGGATCCTCATCATGGAAGCCCTGAAGATGGAATTGCCGATCGTGGCGCCGGTCGGCGGCACGCTGAAGTCGCTGAACGTGACCGCCGGCCAAACCGTCGAGGCCGGGGACACGCTCGCCGTCATCGTGAGCTGAGCCGCCGGGCGGCCCGTGCTCAACGCCACCTGGTTCGTGCTGGCGGGCATGGGCATCGTGTTCGCCACCCTCGCCGCGCTGGTCGCCGTCATGACGCTCCTCAATCGCTGGCTGGGTCCCCGTGCCTGAGAGCGAGCTGCTCGGCGTCTTCGCGCTGACGTGGCAGGCCGCGGTCATGCTCGGCCTCGGCGGGCTCCTGATCTATCTGGGCATCGCGCGTGAGATCGAGCCGCTGCTCCTCGTGCCGATCGGGATGGGCGTGCTGCTCGCGAACATTCCACTCGGCGGTCTCACCGAAGGACACGGCCTGCTCGCGCTGTTGAAGCAGTTCGGCATCGACACCGAGCTGTTCCCGCTGCTGATCTTCATCGGCGTGGGCGCGATGATCGACTTCGGCTCGCTGCTCGAGCGGCCGTACACGATCTTCCTCGGCGCGGCCGCGCAGTTCGGCATCTTCGCGACGTTCTTCCTCGCGTACCTCGTGGGCGACGGCTGGCTGCGCGCGTTCGACTTCACCTTCACGGACGCCGTCTCCATCGGGATCATCGGCTCCGCGGACGGGCCGACGTCGATCTACGTCGCGACGGTGCTCAGCTCGAAGTACGCGCCGGCCATCGTGGTCGCCGCGTACTCCTACATGGCGCTGGTCCCGATCATCCAGCCGCCGATCATGCGCGCGCTCACGACCGATGCCGAGCGGCAGGTGAAGATGCCGGCGCGCGCGCGAAAGGTCTCGCGCCGGACGAAGATCCTGTTCCCGGTGGTGACGATCCTCATCACCGGCCTCATCGCCCCCAAGGCGACGCCGCTCATCGGTACGCTGATGTTCGGCAACCTCCTGCGCGAGTCCGGCGTGCTCGAGCGGCTCTCGCAGGCGGCGCAGAACGAGATGGCGAACATCGTCACGATCCTGCTGGGCCTCGCCGTCGGCGGGATGATGCTGGCCGACGATTTCCTGCGCCCGGAGACGATCATGATCTACGTCCTGGGCGTCGTCGCGTTCGCCGTCGGCACCGCGGCCGGCGTGCTCTTCGGCAAGGTGATGTATCTCGCGTCGGGGAAGAAGGTGAACCCGCTGATCGGCGCCGCCGGGATCTCGGCCTTCCCGATGGCGGCGCGCGTCGTCCAGAAGGTCGGTCTCGAAACGAATCCCAGCAACCACCTGATCATGCATGCGGCGGGCGCGAACACCGCGGGCCAGATCGCGTCCGTCATCGCCGGCGGCGCCGTCCTCATGCTCGTGCCTTATTTCGTCTAGTCCGGGAGGATGACGATGAGACCCCATCTACTTCGTTGCCTCGTCGGGCCACTCCCTGCGGCGTACTCGGAGTGCGCCTCAGTCGGGCCCTCCTCGGCGCCTCGTATCTGGGGCCTCCTCGTCGTCCTCCCTCTGCTGCTCTCGATCGCCGGGATTCTTGCGGCGCCTGCGGCGCCGGCCTTCGCGGCCAATGAAGTCGTCGTCCTCACGTCGTTCCCCAAGGAATTGTTCGAGACCTACAAGAAAGCGTTCGAAGCGGCCACGCCTGGAACCAAGGTCATCATCAAGCAGCAGCAAACCAATCAAGGCGTTACCTATCTCCGCGAGACGAAGGCGAGGCCCGACGCCGATATTTTTTGGGCCTCGTCCGTCGACGCGTTTCTGACGCTGAAGAACGACGGGCTGCTCGACAAGGTCATGCTGCCCGCGGACATCATGGCGCGCATTCCTCCGAAGGTCGCGGACTTCCCGATTCACGACCCGGACGCGCACTACTTCGGCTTCGCGATCTCGGGCTACGGGCTCATGTGGAACACGCGCTATATGCAGGCGCACAAGCTCCCGGCGCCGAAGGAATGGGTCGACCTCGTCAATCCCGCGTACTTCGGCCACCTCGTGATGAGCGCGCCGTCGCGCAGCGGCACCACCCATCTCACCGTCGAGGTGATCCTGCAGGCGTACGGCTGGGAGAAGGGCTGGGCGCTGCTGCTCAACGCGGGCGGCAACATGGCCACGATCACCGAGCGCAGCTTCGGCGCGCCCGAGGCCGTGATCTCGGGCCAGTCGGGCATCGGCGTCGTCATCGATTTCTTCGGGCTCAGCGCGATCGCCTCCGGGCAGCCCGTCGACTTCGTCTATCCGAGCCTCACCGCGGTCGTCCCCGCGAGCATCGCCAGGGTGAAGGGCGGCCCGAACGCCGAGAACGCGACGCGGTTCATCGCGTTCCTCCTCTCGGATCCCGGCCAGACCCTGCTCTTCAGCCAGGAGGTCGCGCGGCTCCCCGTCGTGCCCGCGCTCTACGCGAAAGGGCCGAAGGGCTATCCGAACCCGTTCCAGCTCAAGCTCGGCGGCGTGAAGTTCGACGCCAAGCTCTCCTCCTCGCGCGTGAACCTCGTCAACGCGCTCTTCGATCAGCTCGTCACGTTCCGTCACGCGGAGCTGAAGAGCGCGTGGAACGCGATCTACCAGGCGCAGGCGGCCGTCGCGAAAGCGAAGACGGGCGGCAAGAACGTCGAGCGCGCGGAGGGGCTCCTGCGCGAGGCGCGCACGGCCGCGACCGTGATGCCGATCGACGACAAGAAGGCGGACAAGGCGCTGAACGACGCGTTCAAGGGCAAGGCTGAGGTGAAGGCGAAGCAGGAGGCGGAGTGGGACGCCTTCGCGAAGGCGGGCTACGCGAAGGCGCGCACGCTCGCGGAGCAGGCGCTCGCCGCCGCGCGCTGAGCGGTATGGCCCCGGCGTTTCCGCACGTCTTCTCGCCCGTCCGGATCGGCGCGCTCGAGTTGCGCAATCGCATCTTCGTGCCCGCGCACACCACCAACTACGGCGACGACCACCTGCCGAGCGAGCGCCACGTCCACTATCACGCCGAGAAGGCGCGCGGCGGCGTCGGACTGATCATCTTCGAGGCGATCCGCGTCCATCCGACGAGCATCGGCCGCGCGCAAGGCGTGATCGGCTACGACCCGCGCTGCGTGGCGCCGTTTCGCCGCGTCGCGGACGCCGTGCACGCGCACGGTGCCTCGCTCTTCGGGCAGATCGTTCACGTCGGCCGGCACGCGGAAGGCTACTTCGGGCGCACCGCGACGTGGGGCGCCTCGCCGATCCCGTGGGCGCCGGGCGGGCCGATCCCGCACGAGATGAACGAGGACGACATGGCCGCCGTGATCGACGGCCACGTGGACTCCGCGCGTCACCTGCGGGAGGCCGGCTTCGACGGGCTCGAGGTCCACTTCGGCCATGGCCATCTGCTCCAGCAGTTCATGTCGCCCGCGTCGAACGTGCGCACCGACGCCTACGGCGGCAGCGAGGAGAACCGGCTGCGCTTTCCGCTGAAGGTGCTGGCGGCGGTGCGCGAGGCGATGGGGCAGGACTACCCGGTCGGCATTCGCATCAGCGCCGAGGAGTTCATGACGCCCGGCCTCTCGCTCGCGGACATGCAGCGGATCGTGCCGGTCATCGCCGCCGCGACGCCGATCCACTTCGTGAACGTCTCGCACTCCGCGTATCACGCGAGCTTCTCGCTCGCCACGCAGATGGCGGACATGCATTTCCCGCGCGCCGCGTTTCGCTCGCTCCCCGCGGGGATCAAGGCCGCGGTGCCGCATCTCCCCGTCTTCGCCGTGTGTCGCTTCAACCGGCTGCAGCTCGCGGAGGACGTGCTCGCGTCCGGTGAGGCCGACCTCGTCGGCATGGCGCGCGCGCACATCGCCGATCCGATGCTGCTGACGAAGGCGAGGGAGGGACGCCTCGACGACGTACGTCCGTGCATCGCATGCAACCAGGGCTGCATCGCGATGGTCGAGCTGCACCAGCCGATCACCTGTCTGATGAATCCGACGGCGGGCCGTGAGGCCGAGTGGGGCGAGGGCACGCTGACGCCCGCGCCGGTGCGGCGGCGCGTGCTGGTGGTCGGCGGCGGGCCCGCGGGGCTGGAGGCCGCGCGCGTGGCCGCGCTGCGTGGCCACGACGTCACGCTGTGGGAGCGCGCGCCGGAGGTCGGCGGCCAGGTCAACGTCGCCGCGCGCATCGCCGGGCGGAGCGAGTTCACGTATGCGCGCACGTACTTCGAGGAGCAGTGCCGCACGCTCGAGGTCAGGATCGAGTGCGGCGTGGAGGCGACGGCGGAGCGCGTGGTGGCCTTCGGTGCCGACGCGGTCGTCCTGGCGACGGGCGCGCGCCCGAAGCCGGTCGCCATTCCCGGCGCGGACCGCGTCTTCACCGTCTGGGACGCGCTCCTCGAGCCCGACCGCATCGGGCGCACTGTCGCCGTGGTCGAGGCCGACGGCAACTGGCCGGGCGTGGCGACGGCGGAGCATCTCGCGGACCTCGGCAGGACCGTGACGCTCATCACGGGCGGCTCCGCGTACGGCGGGCGCATCACGATCTACAGCATGCTGGCCGTGCGCCAGCGGTTCCGCGACAAGCGGATCCGCGTGATGCCGCTCCGCGCGGTCCGTGCGGTCGAGCAGGGCACGCTCGTGCTCGAGGACGTGTCGACCGGCGCGCTCGAGCGGCTCGACGGCATCGACGCGATCGTCGCCGCCGCGGGCGGTGTGGCGGACGACGGGCTCGCGAACGCGCTGCGCGGCCGCGTCGCCGATCTCCGGATGGTCGGCGACTGCGTCGCGCCGCGCACGGCGCTCGAGGCGATCTTCGAAGGACACGCGGTGGGACGGGCCCTATGACGACGACAGCGGACGTGGTGATCATCGGCGGCGGCGCGACCGGAGCCAGCACCGCGTATCACCTCGCGAAGCGCGGGGTGAAGAACGTGGTGCTCCTCGAGAAGCAGTTCCTCGCCTCGGGGCCGACGGGCCGGAGCTCGGCGTGCGTGCGTCAGCATTACTCGACACCGGAGACGTGCCGCCTCGTGCTGAAGGCGCTGCGCTTCTTCGAGCGCTTCGAAGAGCTCACCGGCGGCCGCAGCGCCGGCTTCGTGCGCAGCGGCTATCTGCTCGGCGTCGACGATCGTCTGCGCAAGGCGATGGAGGCGTCGGTCCGGCTCCAGCAGTCGCAGGGCATCGACAGCCGGCTCATCACGCCCGCCGAGGCGCAGGCGATCGAGCCGCGCCTCGCCGTCGACGACATCACCGCCGCGTGCTACGAGCCGGAGGCGGGCTACGCCGATCCCGCGCAAACGACCGCGGGCTTCGCCGCCGCCGCGCGCGAGATGGGCGTCCGGATCATGGAGCAGACGACCGTGACCGGCATCCGCGCCGACGGCGATCGGATCGGCGCGGTCGACACGAGCGCCGGCCGCATCGAGACGCGGCAGCTCCTCAACGCGGCGGGGACGTGGGCGCACACCCTCGGCCGCATGGTCGGCGTCGACCTGCCGATCACCGTGTGCCGTCACAAGATCGCGCTGGTGGGATGGCCCGAGGAGGCGCGCGGACCGCACCCGATGGTCTACGACTTCGTCACCAACATCTACACGCGGCCCGAGACGGGCGACATGATCCTCGTCGGTCCGCTCGACTCCGAGGAATTGACCGATCGCGCCGATCCCGACGCGTACCGCGAAGGGCTGAACCTCGACGAGAAGACCGACCTGCTCGCGCGCGCCGCGACGCGCTTCCCCGTGCTCGAGCGCGGCGCCGTGATGAAGGCCTACGCCGGGTGCTTCGACGTGACGCCGGACTGGCATCCGATCATCGACACGACGGGGCCCGCCGGCTTCTCGATCGCCGCCGGGTTCTCCGGGCACGGGTTCAAGCTCTCGCCGGCGATCGGCGAGATGGTGGCGGCGCTCCTCACGGACGGCAAGACGCCGAAGGACGACGTTCACGCGTTCCGGCTGTCCCGGTTCGCCGAGCGCAAACCGATCCGCGGGACGTACGGCGACTGGCTGATGTGCTGATCCGGCCCGGTCAAGCGGCGCTCTTCGTCGTCATCCTCGCGCTGCTCGTCGTCTTCATCGGCTATCCGCTCGCGCGCGTCCTGATCGTCGCCGTCTCGTCGGACGGCGGCTTCACGCTCGCGCACCTCGTCGCGTTCTTCCAGCGCGGGCTCTTCGTCGAGGCGCTCGTCAACACGCTCGTCGCCGGCGCGGCGGCGGTGGTGCTCGGCAGCGTCGTCGCGCTGCCGCTGGCGCTGCTGCTGGCACGTGTCGACTTCCCGGGACGCGGCATCGCCCAGACCCTCGCGCTGTTGCCGCTCGTGGTGCCGCCGTTCGTCGGTGCCGTCGCGTTCCAGCAGGTGCTCGGACGCAGCGGCGTGGTCAACCTCTTCCTGCTCGACACGTTCGGCACGACGGTGCCGTTCATGGAAGGCCTCACCGGCGTCATCCTCGTGCAGGCGCTCCACTACTTCCCGTTCATCCTCGTCAACACGGCGGCGTCGCTCGCGGGCATCGATCCCGCGGCGGAGGAGGCGGCGCAGTCGCTCGGCTGCCACGGCGTCCGGCTCCTCTGGCGCGTGACGCTGCCGCTCGCGCTGCCCGGCTTCGGCGCGGGCGCGCTGCTCGCGTTCATCCGCGTGATCGACGACCTCGGCACGCCGCTGATGCTCAACTACACCAAGATGCTGGCGCCGCAGGCGTACCTGCGCGTGACGACCGTCGGCATGAACGACGCCGACGGGTACGTGATCTGCGTGATCCTGGTTGCCCTGTCACTCGCAGCGCTCGTGGCAGCGAAGGCGCTGCTCGGCCGCGGCGACTGGGCCTCGCTCGCGCGCGGGCCGGAGCGGCATCCATCGCGGCTGCGCGGCGCGCGCGCGTGGGCCGCGTGGGCGCTCGTCGCCGTCCTCCTGATTCCCGCGCTCGTCCCGCACCTCGGCATCGTCGCGCTCTCGGTGTCGAAGGTGTGGAGCTTCTCGTATCTGCCCACACGCTTCACGCTCGACAACTACGGCGAGATCCTCGTGCGCACGCCGCACTTCGTGTGGAACACCCTGCGCTACGCGCTGCTCGCCGCCGGCATCGACGTCGTGCTCGGCGCCGCGATCGCGTGGCTGCTCGTGCGCGGCCGCATGCCCGGGCGCGGCGTGCTCGACATGCTCGCCACGGTGCCGCTGGCGGTGCCCGGCGTCGTGCTCGCGATCGGCTATCTGCGCGTCTTCCACGACTGGGACGTGCCGGGCCTCGGCCAGCCGCTGACGGCGACGTGGCTGATCCTCGTCATCGCCTACGCCGCGCGGCGGTTGCCGTACACGGTGCGCGCGGCCTACGCGACGATGCAGCAGCTCCACGTGTCGATGGAGGAATCCGCGCAGAGCCTCGGCGCGCCGCCGGGCCGGACGTTCCTGCGCATCACGCTGCCGCTGCTCACGCGCGGGCTCGTGGCCGGTGGCGTCGTCGCCTTCATCACCTCGGCCGTCGAGCTCGCGTCGACGATCCTGCTCGTGCCGCGGATCGAGCTGGGCCCGCTCTCGTACGGGATCTACATCTACATGCAGTCGGCGGTGGGGCGCGGGCCGGGCGCGGCGCTGGGCGTGGTGGCGATCGTCCTCGTCGCGGTGGGCACGTGGGTGATCAACCGTCTCGCCGGGCGCAACGCCGGCGCGGCCTGGCGCTTGTGACGTCGATCGAGCTGCGCGCGATCGGCAAGCGGTACGGCGCGGCGTGGGCGCTGCGCGACGTCAGCCTGCGGGTCGAGCCCGGCGAGTTCTTCACGCTGCTCGGCCCCTCGGGCTGCGGCAAGACGACCGCGCTCCGCTTGATCGCCGGCTTCCTCGATCCCGACGAGGGCGAGATCCTCATCGACGGCGCGGACGTCAGGGGCGTCCCGCCGTGGCGGCGCGACCTCGGCCTGGTCTTCCAGAATTACGCGCTCTGGCCCCATCTCTCCGTCTTCGAGCACGTCGCGTTCGGCCTGCGCGAGCGGCACGTGCCGCGCGCGGAACGGACGGCGCGCGTGCGAGAGGCCCTCCGGCTCGTGAGCCTCGAGGGCTTCGAGCACCGTCGCCCGTCGCAGCTCTCCGGCGGCCAGCAGCAGCGCGTCGCGCTGGCGCGCACGCTCGTCCTTCGCCCCCGCGCGCTGCTGCTCGACGAGCCGCTCTCGAACCTCGACGCGACGCTGCGTGCGCAGATGCGTATCGAGCTGCGGCGCCTCCATCGCGAGCTCGGGATCACGACGGTGTTCGTCACGCACGACCAGGCGGAGGCCATGGCGCTCTCGACGCGCGTGGCCGTCTTCGATCGCGGCGCCGTCATCCAGGTGGGTACGCCGGCCGAGGTCTATCGGCGCCCGCGCACGCGGTTCGTCGCCGAGTTCCTGGGCGCGGCGAATCTCCTGAGCGGCACCGTCCAGGGTGACACCGTGCGCGTGCACGGCGCGGAAGGACGCCGCGACGGTCTGCGCCTGCGCGTGGCGGATCCGGCCGCCGGTGACGGCGCGCCGGTGGTGTGCGTGGTCCGGCCCGAGGCGATCCAGCGCGTCGCTTCCGGCGCTGCCGTCGCCAATCGCCTGGACGCAACCGTCCTGACGGTCGTGTACCTCGGCGGCCGGCACGAGTGCGAGCTGGCGCTGGCCGGCGGCCTCACGCTGCGCGCGGAGCTCGCCACCCACGGCGGCGCGGAGGCGCCGAAGCCCGGCGAGCGCATCGTCGTCGCGATCGCTCCCGAGGACGTCGTGCTCCTGATAGAGTGAGCGCCATGCCAATCGCCATCTTCGGGATGATCCTCCTCGCGTTCGCGACGGCGTTCGCGGCCGATCCGTGTGCGCACCGCGGGAAGCTCGACACCCTCTACTGCGACGAGAACCGCGACGGCATCGCGGACCCGCCGAAGGACCCCGCGAAGCTCGCCAACCCGGACACGCTGGTCTACACCTACGCGCCCGTCGAGGATCCCGCGGTCTACGAAGGCGCGTGGAGCGACTTCATGAAGCACATCGAGAAGGTCACGGGCAAGAAGACGCGGTACTTCGGCCTGCAGAACTACGCCGCGCAGATCGAAGCCATGCGCTCCGGCCGGCTGCACATCTCCGCGTACTCGACCGGCAGCCTCGTCTATGCCGTCCACATCGCGGGGGCGGTGCCGTTCGCGATCATGCGCGACGCGAAGGGGCCGTCCGGCTACCACCTCATCATCATGACGCAGGCGAAGAACGACAAGATCAACAGCGTGGCGGATCTGAAGGGCAAGCGCGTCGCGCACGTCTCGCAGACGTCGAACTCGGGTCACCAGGCCCCGGTGTACTTCTTCTCGAGGATGGGCGTGGTGCCGGGCAAGGACTATCAGATCGCGTTCTCCGGCAAGCACGACAACAGCGCGCTCGGCGTCGTCAACGGCGACTACGACGCGGCCGCGGTCGCGGACACCGTCGTCGAGCGCATGGTCGCGCGCGGCGTGATCAAGGCCAGCGACTACAAGGTCATCTACACCTCCCCCGTGTTCCCGACGGCGGGCTTCGCGTACAGCCACAACCTCGAGCCGAAGCTCGCGGAGAAGATCCGCGAGGCCTTCATGACCTTCAAGTTCGAGGGCACGAGCGTGGGGAAGGAATTCAAGGGCCGCACCGGCTTCATGCCGGTGAACTACCAGAAGGACTGGGACGCGGTCGTCGGCATCCTCGTGGCCAACGGCGCCGCGTTCACGAAGGACTCGCCGGAGTACAAGAAGCTCCAGCAGCGCGGCAGCGAGTAACCGCGCGCGGTGCTCGAGGTCTCCGGGCTCGAGAAGACGTACCCGACCGGCGACCACGCGCTGCGCGGCGTGTCGTTCACCGTCGAGGGCCGCGACGCGGTCTTCGTGATCGGGCCGTCCGGCGCCGGAAAGTCCACGCTCCTTCGCTGCGTCAATCGTCTCGTCGAGCCCGATCGCGGTGTCGTCCGCCTCGACGGCCTCGACGTGACCGCGCTCGACACGCGCGCGCTCCGCGCGGCCCGCCGGCGCATGGGCATGATCTTCCAGGAGTTCAACCTCGTCGAGCGCCTGACGGTGATGGAGAACGTGCTCTCGGGGCGGCTCGGCTACGTCGGCCTCTGGCCCGCGTGGCGGCGGCGCTTCCCGCCCGACGACGTCGAGGCCGCCTATCGCACGCTCGCGCGCGTCGGTCTCGAGGGCTTCGAGAACAAGCGCGCGGACGAGCTCTCCGGCGGGCAGCGCCAGCGCGTCGGCATCGCGCGCGCGCTCGTGCAGCGGCCGCAGATCCTGCTCGTCGACGAGCCCACGTCGAGCCTCGATCCGCGGACGTCGGAGACGGTGATGGCGCTGATCACGGGCCTCGCCGCCGAGGACGGCATCCCCGCGCTGGTGAACATCCACGACGTGCCGCTCGCCCGCGCGTTCGCACGGCGCATCATCGGCCTCGCGGCCGGGCGGATCGTCTTCGACGGACCGCCGGCGATGCTCGACGAGCCGGCGCTCGAGAAGATTTACGGTGCGCGGCTGCACGAGGCGAACGCGTGATGGCACGCGCGTGGCAGCGGCCGTCGCCGTGGCCGCATCCGTGGATGGGACCGGCCGCGTGGACCTTGGGCCTGGCTTTTCTTGCATGGAACGTCGTGAGTCTCGACGTGGACCCGGCGCGGGTCGCACGCGGGCTCGGCCGGCTCGGCACCGTGCTCGCGCGCGCGGTTCCGCCGGACTTCAGCCGCACGGGCCTCATCGCGAGCGGCGTCATCGAGAGCATCGAGATCGCCACGCTGTCGACCGTCCTCGGCGTCTTGCTCGGCATTCCGGTGGCCGTCCTCGCGGCGCGCAACGTGGTGGCGCTGCCGGTGTACGCGGGTGGACGCGGCGTCGTCACGCTCGGCCGCACGCTGCACGAGCTGATCCTCGCGATCATCATCGTGAAGGCCGTGGGCTTCGGGCCGCTGGCCGGCGTGCTCACGCTCACCGTCGGCGCCGTCGCGTCGTTCGCGAAGCTGCTCGCGGAGCAGATCGAGACGATCGACCGCGGGCCGATCGAGGCGATCCGCGCGACCGGCGCCTCGCGCGGGGCGGTGCTGATCTACGGCGTGCTGCCGCAGGTGTTGCCGCGCATCATCGGGCTCTCGATCTATCAATGGGACGTGCACCTGCGTCACTCGACGATCATCGGCATCGTGGGCGCGGGCGGCATCGGCGCCACGCTCTACAACGCGTTCGCGCGGTACGACTACGACTTCGCGCTCGCGATCCTCATCATCATCGTCGCGATCGTCCTGGTGGGCGAGGGCGTCAGCGCGGCGGCGCGAGCGAAGGTGCAGTGAGCGTGGGCGACACCGCGGTCGGCGCTCGTGTCTGGCGCCGTTATTCGCCGGCGCAGACCGCCGCGCGGTGGAGCGCGGAGCTGGCGCTCGCCGTGGTGACGGCGCTGATGCTGTGGCACGTCGGCGTACGATGGGAATACCTCGCCGACGCGCCCGCGCAGGTCGGCGACCTCCTCGGCCGGATGCTGCCGCCCGAGTGGGCGTTCGCCGGCTCGCTGCTCCACCCGCTCGCGCAGACCATCAACATCGCGACGCTCGGCACCGCCGGCGCGATCGTGCTCTCGCTGCCGATCGCGTTCTTCGCCGCGCTCAACACCACGCCCGGCCGCGTCGCCTACGCGCTGGCGCGGGTCGTGATCGTCGTCAGCCGCTCGGTGGACACGCTCATCTGGGCGCTGGTCTTCATCATCGTCGTGGGGCCGGGCTCGCTCGCCGGCACGCTCGCGGTGGCGATGCGCTCGATCGGCTTCCTCGCCAAGCTCTTCGCCGAGGGCATCGAGGAGATCGACCGCGGGCAGGTGGAGGCGGTGACGGCGACCGGCGCGAGCCGGCTCGCCACGCTGCTCTACGGCATCGTGCCCCAGGTGAAGCCGGTGTTCCTCGGCGTGTCGATCTATCGCTGGGACATCAACATCCGCGAGTCGACGGTGCTCGGCCTCGTCGGCGCGGGCGGCATCGGCTTCACGCTGAACGACGCGATCCTCGGCCTCGAGTGGGCGCGCGTGGGCTTGATCATCCTCGTCGTCCTCGCGGTCGTGCTGCTGTCGGAAGCGGTGTCCGCGCTCGCGCGCCGCCGGGTGACGTGAAGGTCGACCTCCGCGTCCCCGTCGGCGCGCCGCTGTCCGAGGTGGCCGACGTCATCGCGCGCGCGGAAGACGCGGGCTTCGACGGCGTCGGCGTGCACGATCATCCGCACAGCGGCCGCGACGTCTACATGGCGCTCGCGCTCGCCGCGCAGCGCACGCGCCGCATCACGCTCTATCCGGCGACGTCGAGCCCCGCCGTCCGGCATCCGGTGCTGCTCGCGTCCGCCGCGCATTCGCTCGAGGAGATCGCGCCCGGCCGCGCCCGCCTCACGATCGCGCCGGGATTCCTCTCGGCGCGCAGTGTCGGGCGCCCTCGCGCGGGGGTGGCAGCGATGCGCGAAGCCATCGGCCAGATCCGCTCGCTTCTCGCCGGCAAGGCCGAATCCGTGGGCGCGACCGAGACGCGGCTGCGCAACGTCAGCGCACGGCCGGTGCCCGTCTTCCTGCTGGCGGCGGGGCCGCGCATGGTCGAGCTGGCCGGCGAGGTGGCGGATGGCGCCATGCTCTTCGTCGGACTCCACCGCGACGCGATCGCGGCGGCGCGCCGTCATCTGGAGATCGGCGCGCGCCGCGCCGGCCGCGTGCTCGCGGGCTTTCCGGTGATCTTCATCGTGACGCTCGGGCTCGCGCCGACGATCGCGCAAGGTGCCGCGTGGATCCGCCGGTGGTTCGAGCCCGGCAAGCCGCTGCTGACGTACCCGAGTGCCGGCAACCTGCACTGGCTACGCGAGGCCGGCCTCCCGTTCGCCGACGACCTCGATCCGGCCGCGATCGACGACGAGCTCGCGCGCCGTGTCGCCGACGCGTTCGGCTGCTTCGGCCCGGCGGAGCACTGCGCGGAGCGACTCCTCCGCGCGAAGGAGGAGGCAGGCGTCGATCACGTCTTCTTCTTCCCCGCGCATGACCGGGAGGGCGGCTACGCGATGCCGACGGCGGAGATCGACGCGTTCGCGCGCGTCATGCGGAAGCGGCTGAGTTAGACACCCGAGCGCGACGGCGGCTACGCCGACGGCGCGCTCGTTGGGGGGCTTGGGGGGCGCCCGGAGCCCCCCATGTTCTCGATATAGAGCTCGATCTCGTGGCCGTCGGGGTCGCGGACGCAGAAGCCGCGCTCGTACTCGCCGAACGGCGTGAGGCCGTGGCTCTCCACCCAGCGGCGCGCGGCGGCGACGTCGTCGACCGCGAAGGCGATGTGATAGAGGCCGGGAACACCTTTCGGCTGCGGTCCGGGCCCGTCGGCGCGCGCGAGCTCGCACGAGAGGTCGTGGTGATGCACGCCGGCGGAGAAAAAGACGATGCGTCCCTGCTTGCCGGTGCCGGTTTCCGCGAGGCCGAGGATGTCGCGATAGAAGCGGCGTGTCGCGTCGAGATCGCGCACGAAAAGTGAGACGTGACCGAGCTCTCGAACGCGCAGCATGAGGGGCGAGTTAGTGTACCATTGCGAGCGTCATGGCTGATTCCAAGCCGGCGGCGCTCCAGGCCGCCGGACCGGTCCTCGCCGCCGAGGTAGGCTCCCGGGCGCGACCGAACGTCAAGCTCATCGGTCTGCTCGCGCTCGGTCACCTCGTCATCGACGTGAACGGCGGCGCGCTCTCCGCGCTCTTGCCGTTCCTCAAGGACGCGCACGGCCTCAGCTACGCGCAGGCGGCGACGATCGTGCTCGTGTCGACGCTGACGTCGTCGATCATCCAGCCGCTCTTCGGCTACCTCTCGGATCAGACCGGGCGGCGCTGGCTGCTGCCGGTGTCGATCGCGCTCGCCGGGCTCGGCTTCGGGCTCACCGGCGTCGCGCCGAGCTACGCCGCCATCCTGGCGCTCGTCGTGCTGAGCGGCATCGGCACCGCCGCGTTTCATCCCGAGGGCTACAAGACCGCGACGGGTGTCGCGGGCCCGAAGAAGGCGACGGCGATCGGCTGGTTCTCGCTCGGCGGCAACGTCGGCTTCGCGCTCGGGCCGCCGGTGATGACGGTGCTCGTCATGAGCCTCGGCGTGGCGGGGACGCTCGGACTGCTGGCCCCCACGCTGGTGACCGCAGCGCTCTTCGCGATGATGCTGCCGCTCATCGCCCGGACGAGCGCGGCGCCGCGCCCGGCGGTCGCGTCGGCGCGTGCCGGCGTCAACATGCCGCGCGCGATGGCGCTGCTCATGCTCGTGGTGACGCTGCGCTCGTGGTCCACGCTCGGGTTCACGACGTTCGTACCGTTCTTCTACATCGACGTCCTGAAGCAGGACCCGCGGCTCATCGGCCCGCTGCTCTTCGTGTTCCTCGGCAGCGGCGCGCTCGGCAGCGTGTTCGGCGGGCCCATCGCCGATCGCCTCGGCGCGCGCGCGTTCACCCGGTGGGTGCTCCTGGCGGCGCTGCCGTTCGGCGTCCTGTTCATGCTCACCGACGGGATCGTGCGCTTCGTGATGCTCGGGATCTTCGGCGCGATCCTCACGGCGAGCTTCTCGGTGTCCGTGGTCCTCGCGCAGGCGTATCTGCCGAAGAACGCGGGCATGGCGTCGGGTCTCATCGTCGGGTTCGCCGTCGGCACCGGCGGGCTCGCCGTCACGCTGCTCGGCGTCGTGGCCGACCACTATGGTGTCGCGACGGCGTTGTGGATCAGCGCGCTGATGCCGCTCGCCGGCTTCGCGGCCGCGCGCACGCTGCCCGCGCCGCGCGCTTTCGCCCAGTGAAAGACGCGACGGCGCTCCAGGACGGCGAGCAGATCCTGCTCATCGACCAGCGCGGGAAGCGCCACCTCATCTTCCTGCGCAAGTCGGAGACGTTTCACTCCGACCGCGGCTGGGTGCCGCACGACGCGATCATCGGGCAGCCCGAAGGCAGCTGGGTGCGGAGCTCGATGGGGCTGCGCTACATCGCCGTGCGTCCCACGCTCGCCGAGTACGTGCTCGAGATGCCGCGCGGCGCGCAGGTCATCTATCCGAAGGACCTCGCGGTCATCCTCTTCTGGGCCGACATCTATCCCGGATGCCGCGTGCTCGAAGCGGGCATGGGCTCGGGCGCGCTCACGATGGCGCTGCTGCGCGCGGTCGGGCCCGACGGCCGCGTCATCACCTACGAGCAGCGCGACGAGTTCGCGCGCCGGGCGCTCGCGAACATCCACACGCGGATGGGCGAGGTCACGAACCTGATGGTGCGTCTGAGGCCCGTCGAGGACGGGCTTTCGGACGAAGACCCGGTCGACCGGGTCGTGCTCGACCTGCCGGAGCCGTGGCGGTTGACGAGCGAGCTGCCGAAGATCCTGCGGCCGGGCGGCATCTTCCTCTCGTACGTGCCGACGATCATCCAGTCGCACCAGACGTCGGAGGCCTTGCGGCGCGATCGGCACTGGGCGCTCGTCGAGACGTTCGAGACGCTCTTCCGTCCGTGGAACATCGAAGGGCAATCGGTGCGGCCGTTCCACCGCATGGTCGCGCACACCGGGTTCATCACGGTCGCGCGACGGGTCGCGCCGGAGGAGCACGACGCGACGCCGCCGGGCGGGGTGATCCGCCGCGAGGACGAGGAGGAGTAGGGGCTCACGATGATCACGCTCATGCGCCAGTACCGGCGCGTTCTGCAGGTCGGTCTGCTCGTCGTCATCGCCGCGTTCGTCATCACCTCGGTGGTCGTGTCCGGCTCCAACACGTTTCGCGGCGACGTCCCCGCCGACAGCGTGGCGACCGTCAACGGCGAGACGATCCCGGCCGATCGATTTCAGCGCCGTTACCAGGCGTATCTCGACGCATACGCGCAGGTCTATCGCGATCGCTTCACCCCCGAGCTCGCCGAACGGATGGGGCTGCCGCAGCAGGTCGTGAACGACCTCGTGCAGGAAACGCTCGTCGTTCAGCGCGCGCGCGCCGAAGGCCTGGAGGTCACGGACGTCGAGCTCAACGCGCAGATCCAGGCCATTCCGGCGTTCCAGGAGAACGGCCGCTTCACGATCAAGCGCTACCACGAGTTTCTGAGGCGCCGGGGACTCGGCGCGACCGCGTTCGAGGCCGACGTGCGCCGCGAGCTCACGCGCATGAAGGCCGAGACCACGATCCGGAGCGGCGTGAAGGTCGCCGAGTCGGAGGTCGAGCAGGCGTGGCGGCTCCGCAACGAAGGCGTGCGCGCGTCGTGGGCGCTGGTCGAGGTCACGCCGCTGATCGCCGGCGTGCAGGTCACCGACGCGGAGCTCGAGACGTACCTCAAGGCCCACGAGTCGGAGTACCGGCAGCCGGAGCGGCGGAAGGTCACGTACGTGCTGATCCCGATCCGGGACTACATCAAGCCGGTCTCGGAGGCGGACATCGAGAAGTTCTACACGGAGCGCGGCGGCGAGTTCGAGAAGCCGCCGCAAGTGCGGGCGGCGCACGTGCTCGTGCGCATTCCCGACACCGGCGGCAGCGAGGCCGAAGACAAGGCGCGCACGAAGATCGTCGACGTCATCAAGCGCGCGAAGGCCGGCGAGGACTTCGCGAAGCTCGCGCGCGAGATCTCCGAGGATCCCGGCTCCAAGGCCAACGGCGGCGATCTCGGCCTCGTGCGCAAGGGCGAGATGGTGCCGCAGTTCGAGCAGGCGGCGTTCGCGATGAAAGCCGGCGAGATCTCCGCCGAGCCCGTCCGCACGCCGTTCGGCTGGCACGCGATCAAGGTCACGGAAGTCCAGCCCGGCGGGAAGACGCCGCTGAAGGACGTCATCGGGCAGATCCGCGATCGCCTCAGCGCCGAGGCCGCCGATCGCGCGGCCAAGGCCAAGGCCGACGAGGTGCGCGCGAAGCTGCAGGGCGCCGCGGACTTCGGCGCGGAAGCGAAGACGCTCGGGCTGAGCCCGCTCGACACGACGTTGCCCAGGATCGATCCCGCGCCCGGCGCTCCGTCGGACGTGATGGCGGACACCGCGTTCGCGCTCGCGCCCGACGGCGTCTCGGCGCCGGTGAAGACGCCGGCCGGCTGGATCGTGATGAAGGGCCGCGAGACGCTGCCGGCGGCCGTGCCGCCGCTCGCCGAGATCAAGGACCGCGTGAGCGCCGCGCTCAAGCGCGAGCGCGCGGAAGGCGTCGCGCTCGAGCGCGCGAAGCAGCTCACGACCGAAGCGAAGGCCGGCGACTTCGCGGCGGCGGCGAAGAAGGCCGGGGCGACGACGGGCGAGACGCCGCGGTTCTCGCTGCAAAATCCGGCTTCGAGCATTCCGGGCGACGCGATGCTGAAGGCGTTCCAGACGCCGCTCGGCGGCACGACCGATCCCGTGAAGACGCAGCAGGGCTTCTACGTGATGAAGGTGCTCGAGCGCACGCCGGCCGAGCCGGGCGGCTTCGCCGCCGACAAGGAGCGCGTCACGCGCGAGGTGCTCTCGCAGAAGCAGAGCCAGGCGTGGCAGGCGTGGATCGAGGCCGCGCGCACCGGCGCCAAGATCGACGTCGCGCCGAAGCCGCCCGCGCCGCGCCGCGGCTAGCGCCGGCCCCGATGTACCTGGACGACTTCAAGGCCGGCGACGAGTTCCATTCCGCCGGCATCACCGTCACCGAAGCACAGATCATCGATTTCGCGCTGCGGTTCGATCCGCAGCCGATCCATCTCGACGTCACCGCCGCGGTCGCGGGGCCCTTCGGCGGCCTCATCGCGAGCGGCTTTCACACCGCCGCGCTGACGTTTCGTCTGTTCTGGCAGACGGGGACCCTCGGCGCGGAGAGCCTCGGCTCGCCGGGTCTCGAGGAGCTGCGTTGGCTCAAGCCGGTCCGTCCCGGCGACACGCTGCGCGTCGTCGCGAAGGTCGTGGAGGTGAGGCGCTCGACGTCGAAGCCCGACCGCGGCGTGGTCAGGATGGCGTACACGACGCTCAATCAGCACGGCGACGCGGTGATGACGCTCGTCGGGAATCAGCTCGTCAAAGCCCGCGGCTGAGGCTCCGGGGCCCCCGAGGCGCCGTGTTAACGTAACGCCATGTCCGTGCAGCGCACCCCGATGACGCGCCCCGGCTACGAGAAGCTCAGCGCCGAGCTCGATCGGCTCAAGCGCGTCGACCGGCCGGCCATCGTGAAGGCCATCGCGGAAGCGCGCGCGCACGGCGACCTCAGCGAGAACGCGGAGTATCATGCCGCCCGCGAGAAGCAGGGCTTCATCGAGGGACGCATCAACGAGCTCGAGGCCAAGGTGGGCGGCGCCGAGGTGATCGATCCGCCGACGGGCGGCGAGCGCATCACGTTCGGCTCCTCCGTGCTCCTCGAGGACGAAGGCGGCAAGGAAGTGCGCTACCAGATCGTCGGCTCCGACGAAGCCGAGCCGGCGAACGGGCGGATCTCGATCCTCTCGCCGCTCGCGCGCACGCTGATCGGCAAGCGCGTCGGCGAGACCGTGACCGCGCAGCTGCCCGGCGGCAAGAAAACCTTCGACGTGTTGCAGGTGAACTTCCCATGGCCCACGCCGTAGTCAACGGAGTCCGGCTGTACTACGAGGAGGCGGGGCAGGGCCTCCCGATGATCTTCGTTCACGAGTTCGCGGGCGAGGCCGCGAGCTGGGCGCCGCAGATGCGGTTCTTCTCGCGGCGCTACCGCGTGATCGCGTACAACGCCCGCGGCTATCCGCCGTCGGACGTGCCCGAGGATGAGGCCGCGTACTCGCAGCAGCAGGCGGCGGACGACATCCGCGGGATGCTCGACGCGCTGAGGATCGACAAGGCGCACGTCGTCGGCCTGTCGATGGGCGGCTACGCGACGCTGCACTTCGGGCTCACGTATCCCACTCGCGCGCTGTCACTCGTGGTCGCGGGCGCGGGCTACGGCTCGAAGGTCGAGGAGCGCGAGGGCTTCAAGCGCGACTCCGCCACCATCGTGGAGCGCTTCGAGCGCGAGGGCATGGCGAAGGTGGCCGAGACGTACTCGATGGGGCCGACGCGCGTGCAGTTCCGCGACAAGGACCCGCTCGGCTGGCAGGAGTTCCGCGACCTGCTGGCGAAGCAGTCGGCGAAGGGCCACGCGCTGACGATGCGCGGTGTCCAGATGCAGCGGCCGTCGGTCTACGAGCTCACCGACCGCATGGCGAAGCTCGAGGTGCCGACGCTCGTCATGACGGGCGACGAGGACGAGCCGTGCCTCGAGCCCTCGATCCACATGAAGCGCACGATCCCGACGGCCGGGCTCGTGATCCTCCCGAAGGCCGGACATACCATCAACCTCGAGGACCCCGACGCGTTCAACCGGGCCGTGCTCGACTTCGTCGCCGCGGTGGACGCGGGACGCTGGGCGCGGCGCAACCCGGACTCGATCAGCAGCTCGGCGATCCTCCAAACCAGGAAACCATGACACTTCCGCTCGACGGCGTCTCGATCATCGACCTCACGCGCGCGCGCGCCGGGCCCACCGCCGTGCGCCAGCTCGCCGACATGGGCGCTTCCGTCATCAAGGTGGAGTCGCGCGACGATCCCGACCAGACGTTCGCGCGCCACGGGTTCGACTTCCAGAACCTCCACCGCAACAAGCGCTCGCTCACGCTCGATCTGAAGAAGCCGGAGGGCGTGGCGATCCTCAAGAAGCTGGTGGCGAAGGTGGACGTGGTCGTCGAGAACTACCGGCCGGACGTGAAGCGCCGGCTGGGGATCGATTACGAGACGCTGTCGGCGATCAATCCGCGCCTGATCTACGGGTCGATCTCCGGGTTCGGTCAGTCTGGTCCGTATCGCGATCGTCCGGGCTACGACCAGATCGCGCAGGGGCTCGGCGGGCTGATGTCGATCACCGGCCTGCCGGGGCAAGGCCCGGTGCGCGTCGGCATTCCCATCGCCGACCTCACCGCGGGCATCTTCCTCGCGCAGGGCATTCTCGTCGCGCTCTACGAGCGCACGAAGTCCGGCAAGGGGCAGTGGGTGCACACCTCGCTCCTCGAAGCGCAGGTGACGATGCTCGACTTCCAGGCGGCGCGCTGGCTCATCGGCAAGGAGATTCCGCCCCAGGCCGGCAACGATCACCCGACCGGCATTCCGACGGGCGTCTTCAAGACGAAGGACGGGTACATCAACATCGCGGCGTCAGGGCAGCAGATGTTCCGGCGGCTGTGCGAGGCGCTGGGGACCGAGCCGCTCATCGACGCCCCGCGCTTCAAGACGCCGCCCGATCGCTCGAAGAACCGCCACGAGCTCACCGCGGAGCTGGAGAAGGCGACGAGCCGGAAGACGAGCGCGGAGCTCGTCGAGGCGTTGAACAGAGCGAGCGTGCCCTCCGGCCCGATCCTCAACGTGAAGGAAGTGTTCGAGAACGAGCAGGTGCAGCATCTCGGGCTCGCCGTGCCGGTGAAGTCGCCGAAGCTCGGCGACCTGCTCGTCCAGCGCGTGCCGTCGACGCTGTCGCGGACGCCGGGCTCCGTGCGCCTGCCGACGCCCGAGGCCGGCGAGCACAACGACGAGATCCTGCGGGACCTCGGCTACAGCGCGGACGAGATCACGCGCCTGCGAAAAGAGGAGACCATTTAGACGTGGGGGCTTGGGGGTCCTCAGTTGTGGGGCCCCCATGTTCAGGGAGTGTGACATGAGCGAGTTCGACGACGAGTACTCCGAATCGCTCGAGACCGAGTTCCGCGAGCTCGCAGGCTCGCTCCTCGAAGACACGGTGCGGCTGCTCGCCCCCAGCGAGCCGCTGCGCCTGAAGGCGGATCAGAGCGTCGCGCGCGCGATCACCGCGATGGTCCAGAACCGCCGCGCCGCCGTGGTGATCGTCGACGAGGCCGACCGCCTCATCGGCATCTTCACGGAGCGCGACGTGCTGACGCGCGTGATGGGCGCCGGGCGCGTCGCGCGCGACACGCTGCTGGCCGACGTGATGACGCCGGACCCGGAATCGCTCCGGCCGGACGATCGGATCGGCTACGCCATCAACCGCATGCACGCCGGCGGCTTCCGGAGCCTGCCGCTCGTGGACGAGGCACACCGGCCGATCGGCATCATCACCGTCAACGACGTCGTGCGCTGGCTGGCGGAGATCTTCCCGGAGGCCGTCCTGAACCTCCGGCCGGGGGATAAGCTCAAGAATCCCGAGCAGATAGACGCGGGCTGAGGGCTCAACTCAGCGCCCCTTCGGGCCGATAACGTGGGCGTCATGTCTACCCGCGTGCGTCCTGTCATCGCCGATCTCAAGCGCCTGTCCAAGCTTCCGCCGCTGTCGCCCGTCGTCGCCCAGCTCACGGCGACGCTGAGTGGCGACGACGTGGACTTCCGCGACCTCGAGCGCATCATCCGCCGCGATCCGGTGATCACGGCGCGAGTGATCGGCGCCGCGAACGCCGCCGCCTACGCGGGCCACGCGCCGACCACCTCGATCCACGCGTCGGTCATGCGGCTCGGCGTGCTGGCGGTGCGCCGGCTCGCGTTCCTGCTGAGCCTCTACAACGCCGTTCCGGTCGAGCCCGCGGAGCGCAAGGCGTTCTGGCGCCACAGCCTCGCGGTCGCGTACGCCGCCGACGTCGTCACGCGCCACGTCCCGACGTGGTCGGCGGGGACGCAGATGGAACAGGCGTTCCTGGCCGCGCTGCTCCACGACCTCGGCCTCCTGGCACTCGGCCGTCACTATCCGAAGGAGAACGAGATGGTGATGGCGCGCGTGGCGGAGGATCGCGTGGCGCGCTCGCACGTCGAGCGCGAGATCTTCGGCGTCGACCACGCCGAGATCGGCGCGCGACTGGCCATGCACTGGGCGTTCCCGAAGACGATCACGCCGGTCATCGCCTGCCACCACGACTTCGCGTCGGCGCCCGAGGAGGCGCAGTGGCTCTCCGCGGTGGTCGCGCTCGCCGACGCGCTCTGCAACGAGGACGAGACCTCGGCGATGGGCGAGGGCTCGCGCGTCGGCACGATCGAGGAGGCGATCGCGCTCCTCGGTCTGGCACCGGACGCGCTCGCCCAGATCGTGGACCAGACGCGCGCCGACTCCGCGCGTGACCTGCTCGTGCTGGAGACGATCGGCGGGTACTAGTGTCGGGAAGCTTGAGCAAGCGTACTCAAGCGTCCGCCGCTCTTCCTCAGTCACGTACTTCAGATAGGAGAGGCTCGCCGCGACTTTCTTGAAAGTTCCCTCGCCATCTTCCGCCGCGATTACGCGGAAGGCTTTCATGTCTCCAGCTGCAGTGTCGAGGCGAATCACGCATCCCATGGCACGAGTTACGAGCTGGAAGCGACCGACTGAGCGAATGTCGATGGGATGTGTCTGCTCAGCGCGGTACTCGTTGCCCCGCGCGGGAATCTCACCGCGACGCGATCGAGTCAATATTCGAGCGCGGGCTTTGCCCGCGCAATCCTGAGGGGAGGCAGCGACGAACCGGCGAAGCCGGTGAGGAGCGTCGGAAGGGGAGCGAAGCTCCCCTCCGAGGAACTAGCGGAGGGCGTCCCGCAATTCGCGGGACAGGACCTCGACCGTGCCGCGCGTGCCGCCGGCGAGCTTCAGCTTCCACTCGCCCTCGGTCTCGAAGCGGCGGTCGCGCAGACGCTCACCCCAGGGCTTGATCGCCTCGCGGATGGCGTTGAGGTCGAACGGGTCGCGGCGCAGCTCTTTCGCGCGCGCCATCACGTCCGGCGCGACGCGGATGAACGCGCGGAGCGCGGCGCCGGTCTTGATCGAATACTTCCGGCCGACCCACGCCTGCGGGAACGTGTTCGACAGCGCCTTCATGTAGTTCAGGAAGAAGCGCTTCGCGCCGCTGCGGATCTCGGACAGGCGCGCGCCGCCGCCCAGCTTCTCCACCGTCTCGAGGAAGTCGACGATCTCCTCGGCGAGCGGCGCCTGGCTCACGCGGCCGCGGCCCGTGCCGAGCATCTTGATCTCGCCCGAGAGCGGCGACGAGTCGTCCTCGTTGAGCGAGCGGATCACGTCGTGCGCCAGCGCCTGGTTCGGATCCGGGTAGAGCTTGCGGCCCGCGAGGCTGATGATGTGCGACGGGTTGAGCCGCGTGTGCTTGGCGTTGATCGTCACGAACAGCTCGACGATCTGCCGCGCGTCGAGCGAGTCGAACAGCACCGCGGGCACCTCGATGCCGACGTTCTCGCCCTGCTGGTTCAGCGAGTGCAGCGCGAGGAGGCGATGCTGACCGTCGAGCACGCGCAGCACGCCGTGCTCTTCGGGAATCTGCAAGAGCCCGAGATCGTGGTGGCCGGCCACCGGCGTGAACGTGAAGCGCTTCTCCGAGGTGATGATGACCGCGCCGGGGATCGCGGGCAGCGTCGCCGCGTCCTTGCACTCGCGGTAGTACGCGGCGAGCTCGTCGATCTTCTTGCGGATGACCGGCCGCTGGTACGCGCTCTCGCTCTCGCCGATCCGCTTCTCGAGGCTGTCCCAGTTCACGCGTCCGCGCACGCTGGCCTTCACCTTGGTGGGCTTCGGCGGCGCCTGGTGGTCGTTCCCGGAGTACCCGAGGACCTCGAACTTCACGAGGCGATCGATGTCCTTCGCGGAAAGACCCGCCTGGTAGAACTCCACGCCGAACTGCTTGATGCGGCGGGCGGGCACGGTGATCATGGTCCTTACATGCTAACCGCCACGCAAACCCCTGTCAATAGAGGCTTTTTCGGTACAGCGCAACGGGTAGCGTGAGCGTCGCGGCGCGCCCTACAACCCGTTAGGTCAGACCAAATCGCTCCGTGGCGAGGCCGGCGATGTGGCGCCCGATCGACAGCGACGCGGTCGCGCCGGGCGACGGCGCGTTGAGCACGTGGATGCCCGTGGCGTCGCCGACGACGCGGAAATCGTCCACGAGCGAGCCGTCCGGAGCGACGGCCTGCGCACGAATGCCGGCGCCGCCACGCTCGACGTCTTGCGGCTGAATCTCGGGGACGAGCCGCTGCAGCGCCTTCACGAACGCTTTCTTCGAGAGCGAGCGGTAGACCTCGTAGCCGCCGGTCTTCCAGTACTTCCGCGCCATGTGCCACATGCCCGAGTAGCCGAGCGTGTGGCCGAGCTCCACCGGGCGCACCTTCCAGAACGTGTAGCCCTCGCGCGCGAACGCGAGCACCGCGTTCGGCCCCGCTTCGACCTCGCCGTGCACGGTGTTGGTGAAGTGGACGCCCAGGAACGGGAACTCGGGATCGGGCACGGGATAGATCAACGTGCGCACGAGGTGACGGCGCTCGGGCCGCACCATGTAGTACTCGCCGCGGAACGGGACGATCTGCACGTCGGGCGCGGCGCCCGCCATGCGCGCGACGACGTCGGAATAGAGGCCGGCGCAGTTGATCAGGCGTTTCGCGAGCACCGCGCGGCGCGTGGCCCAGAGATCGACGCCGTCACCCGTGCGCGCGATGTTGCTCACGCCCGCGGAGGTCTCGATCTCGACGCCGCGCTGACGGAGATCGCGCGCCATCGCCTCGGCGACCTCGACGTAGTCGACGATCGCGGTCGTCGGTGACCAGATCGCGCGGATGCCCGCGGCGTGCGGCTCGATCTCGCGCAGCCGCTCCGGCTCGATCATCTCGACGGGCACGCCGTTCGCCTGGCCGCGCTCGTAGAGCGTCTGCAGGCGCGGCAGCTCCTCCGGGGTCGTCGCGACGATCACCTTGCCGCAGTCGACGATCTTGATCGCGTGCTTCTCGCAGAACTGCCGCATCAGGCCCTTGCCCTCGACGCACTGCCGCGCCTTGTAGGAGCCGGGCTTGTAGTAGATGCCGGAGTGGATGACGCCGGAGTTGTGCCCGGTCTGGTGCGCGGCGATCGTCGCTTCCTTGTCGAGCATGACCACGCGCAGCCGTGGAAACCGCTCCGTGAGCCCGAGCGCGGTCGCCAGCCCGACGATGCCCGTGCCGATGATCGCGATGTCGTACCTGTCCGCCACGTCGGCTCCTCCTCGTGGCCGCGATGATAGCACCGCGCGCGCGAGACTTCGGCGGCGCCACCGCGAGGGGCACGATGCGCGCGCGGGCTCGGCCACGTGACGCGTCGACTCGCGCGATGGTCACGGGCAGGGTGAATCGTCGCGGCCCCGCACTGCCGGGGTTCAGGAACGTGACGCCGTCGCGCGTCTCGACCTTCGGCTGGTGCGAGTGGCCCGCAATCACCATCGCGACGCCCGACTCCGCGGGATCGATCGCGAGCTTCTTCACGTCGTGAACGACGTGGATGCGCGCGCCGGCGACGGTCAGCGTCTCGGTCTCGCGCAGCGCGCGCGCCCAGGCGCCCCGATCGTTGTTCCCGCGCACGGCGGTCACCGGTGCGATCGCGCGCAAGCCCTCCAGCACCTCCGGGGCTCCGACATCGCCCGCGTGGATGATGCGGTCGACGCCGCGCAGCGCGCGGAGGGCCTCGGGCCGCAGGAGACCGTGCGTGTCCGAGATGACGCCGATGCGCATGAGGCGATTATCGGACGTACACTACGCCGCGACGAAGCCCGGATCGGAGGAGCGCGATGGCCGGCAAGTACTACGAAGAGCTCACGGTGGGGCTGACGTTCCAGCACCAGCCGGGGCGCACGGTGACCGAGGCGGACAACGTCCTGTTCTCCTGTCTCACCATGAATCCGCAGCCGCTGCACGTCGACTTCCACGCGGCGTCGAAGGCCGAGTTCGGCAAGCCGCTGGTCAACAGCCTCTTCACGCTCGGCGTCGTGATCGGCCTCTCCGTCGGCGAGACCACGCTCGGCACCACCGTCGGCAACCTCGGCTTCGAGAAGACCGAGTTCCCGAAGCCCGTGTTCCACGGCGACACGATCTACTCGGAGACCGAGGTGATCGACCGGCGCGAGTCGAAGTCGCGGCCGCAGTGGGGCATCGTCACGTTCGAGCACCGCGGCAAGAACCAGCACGGCGACCTCGTGGTGCGGTGCGTGCGGCAGGCGATGATGCGAAAGAAGCCCGCGTGATGGCCCGGCGGCGCTCGCTCCACTTCGTGCCCGGCGGCAACGAGCGGATGATCGCGAAGGCGCTGACGCTGCCCGCCGACGGCCTCATCCTCGATCTCGAGGACGCGGTGCCGCCGGATCGCAAGGCCGCGACGCGTCCGATCGTGCGCGAGTGGCTGCAGAAGCTCGACTTCGGCGGCCGCGAGCGGTGGGTCCGGATGAATCCGATCTTCACCGACCTCGCCGTGGCCGATCTCGACGAGACGATCGCGGGCCGACCGGAAGGCTACGTCGTGCCGAAGCCACGGAACGCGCGCGACATCCACGAGATCGTCCATCAGCTCGAACGGCTCGAGCATCGCCACCGCCTGCCCGCAGGAAGCACGAAGCTCGTGGTGATCGCGACGGAGACGCCGCAGGGCCTGCTGAACATCGGCGAGGTCGCCGCCGCGAGCCCGCGCATCGTCGCGATCTCGTGGGGCGTCGAAGATCTGGGGGCGGCGATGGGCCTGCCGCGCGTGCGCGACGCGCGGAACCAGTATCTCGACATCGCGCGGTACGCGCGGGTGATGTGCGCGGTCGCCGCGTCGGCTGCGGGCGTGGACTGGATCGACACCGTGTACACCGACATCGCCGATCTCGTCGGCCTGCGGCGCGAGTGCGAGGACGGCGTGGCGATGGGCTACAGCGGAAAGATCTCGATCCATCCGAGCCAGATCGAGGTGATCAACGCGGCGTTCACGCCGTCGGCCGAGGAGCTGGCGGACGCGCGCGAGCTCGTCGCGCAGTTCGACGAGCACGCGAAGCGCGGGCTCTTCGCGTTCCGCTTCAAGGGCCAGATGGTCGACGCGCCGCACCTCGCCCTCGCCCGCAAGGTCATCGCGCGCGCCGGCTAGTGCGCGCCTTCGCCGTTCGCGAGCAGGCGCCGATCGAAGCCGCGCCGCTCGTGCGCGAAGCGCGCGCGCTGCCATCACCGGGGGCCGGCGAGGTGCTCGTCCGCGTGACCGCGTGCGGCATCTGCCGCACCGACCTGCACGTCGTCGAAGGCGATCTCCCGCTCGTCACCGTGCCGCTCGTGCCGGGCCACCAGATCGTCGGCACGGTCGAACGCGTCGGCACAATGCGAGGTGGCCGGCCGCGATTTCGGGCGGGCGCGCGCATCGGCGCGGCGTGGCTGCGCGCGACGTGCGGAGCGTGCGCGTACTGCGCGAGCGGCCGAGAGAACCTCTGCGAGCGCGCGCGGTTCACGGGGTGGCATGCGGACGGCGGCTTCGCGGACTACGCGGTCGTGCCCGAGGCGTTCGCCTACGCGTTGCCCGACACACTCGGGGACGCGGAGGCAGCGCCGCTGCTGTGCGCGGGGATCATCGGCTATCGCGCGCTGCGGCTGAGCGGCGTTGCCGGCGACGCCCGCGGCGGCCGCGGTACCGGCGGTCGACTCGGCATCTACGGCTTCGGATCGTCGGCGAGCGTGACGATCCAGGTCGCGCGCGCGCGAGGCTCGGACGTCTTCGTCTGCACGCGCGAGCCGTCCCATCGCGAGCTGGCGCGCGCGCTGGGCGCGTCTTGGGTTGGCGCCACCACGGACGCGATGCCCGAGCCCGTCGACGGGGCGATCATCTTCGCGCCGGCGGGCGAGTTGGTGCCGATCGCGCTCCGGAGCCTCGCGCGGGGCGGGACGCTGGCGCTCGCCGGCATCCACATGAGCCGGATCCCGCCGCTCGAGTACGCGGACCTCTTCAACGAGAAGCGCATCGTGACGGTCACGGCCAACACGCGTGCCGACGGCGAAGAGCTGCTGGCGGAGGCCGCGCGGATCCCGATCCGGCCGGCGGTGACGACCTTCCCGCTCGAAGAGGCCAACGGCGCCCTGTTGGCCCTGAAACGAGGTGCCTTTGCGGGCTCCGGCGTCTTGCTTCCCTGAAGGCGGCAGAGTGTATAATCCCGCAACTTTCCGGTCCGGCAGGACACCGAGGTCCAATGGCAGAAGCGAATCCTGAGCTCGTCGAGCGTGCGGCGCGCGTCCTCCCCGGCGGGGTGCTCGGCAGCCACAAGCACGGCCCGGGGCTCGAGTTCGTCGTCAAGGATGCGCGCGGCGCGTACCTCTGGGACACGAGCGGCAAGCGCTATCTCGACTATCTCCTCGGCTCCGGTCCGATGGTGCTCGGCCACGCGCATCCGGCGGTGGTCGAGGCGGTGCAGAAGCAGGTCCCCCACGGCTCCACGTTCATGCTGCTCAACGAGCCGATCATCGAGCTGACCGAGGAAGTCGTCCGCGCGGTGCCCTGCGCCGAACAGGTGCGGTACACCTCCAGCGGCAGCGAAGCGACGTTCTTCGCGCTGCGCGTGGCGCGCGCGTTCCGCGGACGCGACAAGGTGATGAAGTTCGAGGGCGGCTTCCACGGCACGCACGACTACGCGCTCATGAGCGTGACGCCGCGCACGCCGAAGGCGTTTCCCGCGGCCGTCCGCGACTCGGGCGGGATCCCGCACGCGATCGAAGACACGATGTTGATCGCGCCGTACAACGACCTCGCGACGACCGAGGCCCTGATCGCGGCCCACCACCAGGAGCTCGCCGCCGTCATCCTCGAGCCCTACCAGCGCGTGATCGTGCCCGACCGCCAGTTCCTGAAAGGGCTCCGTGAGGTCACGCGCCGGTACGACGTGCCGCTCGTCTTCGACGAGATCGTGACCGGCTTTCGCTTCGCGTACGGCGGCGCGCAGGAGTACTACGGCGTCGTCCCGGACATCGCCGCGTTCGGCAAGATCCTCGCGGGCGGCTTTCCCCTGGGCTGCGTCGCCGGTCCGGCGCACATCATGCGCCACTTCGATCCGGCGCTCGAGGGCTCGCCCGAGCACGTGTGGCAGGCGGGGACGCTCAACGGCAATCCCGTCGCCGCCGTCGCGGGCCTCGCCACGCTCGCGGAGCTGCGCAAGCCCGGGCAGTACGAGAAGCTGCATCGCACCGGGAACCGGCTGAAGGATGGCCTGACGCGTCTCGCGGCGAAGCACGAGATACCCGCGCGCGTCTCCGGTGAAGCGCCGGTGTTCGACATCATCTTCACCGACCAGGACGTCGTCGACTACCGCGCAACGCTCACCGCCGACCGCCGCCGCATCGCGCTGTTCAACGAGGAGTGCGTGCGCCGTGGCGTGGTGAAGGCCGTCAACAAGATCTACGTGTCGCTCGCCCACACCGACGCCGATGTCGACGAGACGCTCGGCATCTTCGACGAAGCCCTGGCCGCCGTGAGGCGCCGGACTGCTTAACCTTCAAAGGAGATCTCCATGGCCCTGAGCCGTCGTGAGCTTCTGATCGCCGGTGGACTCGCCACCACCGGCGCCGTGATCGTCCCGTCGATCGTGCGCGCGCAGGCTCCGAAGCGCGGCGGCACGCTCAACCTGCGCCTGTGGGATCCGCCGCACTTCGACCTCCACGCCGCGGGCGGGCTCTCGTACAAGCTCCACATCCCGATGACGTTCACGCACAGCCGGCTCGTGCGCCACAGGACCGGCCCGTCCGTCACGCCGGGCACGTTCCAGTTCGAGCCCGACCTCGCCGAGTCGTGGACGCAGCCGAACGAGAACACCTACATCTTCAAGCTGCGGCGCGGCGTGCGCTGGCACAACAAGCCGCCGGCGAACGGCCGCGAGTTCGTCGCCGACGACGTCGTGTACACGATCAGCCGCTTCCAGACCACGAAGGGCCACGCCAACGCGCACATGCTGAAGGCGGTGGAAAAGGTCGAGGCGGTCGACAAGTACACGGTGAAGTTCACGCTCAAGGAGCCGTCGGCCTGGTTCCTCGACACGCTGGCGAGCCCGATGGTCGTCGGCATGGTGAACAAGGAGACGTCGGAGAAGTTCGGCGACCTGAAGAAGCCGGAGTCGTTCATCGGCACCGGCCCGTGGATGTTCGACAGCTACCGCCCGAACCAGGGCTACACGCTCGTGCGCAACCCGAACTACTTCATGCCGGGCCTGCCCCACATCGACCGCATCGAAGTCTTCGTCGACGAGGACAACGCCTCGCGTACCGCGTCGTTCATGGCGGGGAAGTACGACCTCGGCTGGGAGTTCCCCGGCCAGATCAACCGGACCGACTGGGTGCAGATCAAGGACAACCTCAAGACGAAGCGTCCAAATCTCAAGACCGTCGAGTTCCCCGCGAACGTCATGAGCCACATCTCGATGCGTACCGACCAGAAGCCGTTCAGCGACGTCCGCGTGCGGCAGGCCATCTCGCACGCGATCGACCGCCAGGGGATCATCGAAGCGGTCGCCGAGGGTGTCGGCGTGTTCAACGCGGCCGTGCCCAACGCGCTCAAGGACTGGTCGGTGCAGGTGAACCAGCTCGGCGAGGGCGCAAAGTACTTCAAGTACGATCCCGCCGAGGCCAAGCGCCTCCTCGCCGCGGCCGGCTATCCCAGCGGCTTCCAGGGCACGGTCTGCTTCACGACGTACGGCTCGACCGTGCTGGTCGACTCGACGCAGATCATCCTGAAGAACCTGAAGGACGTCGGCATCGACGCGAAGCTCGACACGAAGGAGTACGGCGCGTACATCACGAGCTGCTTCTACGGGAAGTTCGACTCGATGACGTACGGGCCGCAGACGCCGTTCCTCGAGCCCGACAGCTTCCTCTACGGCCAGTACTACCCCGACGAGCCGCGCAACCAGAGCCACATCAAGGACCCGGTGCTCGCCGACATGCTCGTGCGCCAGCGCCGCACGTTCGACGTCCCGAAGCGCAAGGAGCAGATCGCCGAGATCCAGCGTTACCTGGCGAAGCAGCAGTACTACGTGACCACGAACTCCGGCGTCTACGTCGCGGTGTGGGACGGGGCGCTGCAGAACTACGGCCCGAACATCGGTTACGACTACGGCGGCCGGCTGATGGCCGCGTGGCTGAATCGGTAGACCGATGCTGCGACGGTACCTCGCGAAGCGATTGGTGGTGGCGATCCCGTCGCTGCTGATCGCTTCGCTCATCGTCTTCACGCTGCCGCGGCTCATCCCCGGCGACGTGGTGGCGATGATGCTCGAGGAGAAGGCGTACGCGAAGGACCTCGAGGAGCTGCGCGCCAAGCTCGGCCTCGACCGGCCGATCTACGTGCAGTACTTCGAGTGGCTGGGGCGCGCCGTCGCGGGCGATCTGGGCGAGTCGCTGTGGACGCGGCGGCCGGTGCTCGAGGAGATCGGGCAGCGGCTGCCGATCACGCTGGAGCTCGCGCTGCTCTCGCTCGTGGTCGGGATCCTGATCGCGGTCCCCATCGGCGTGATCGCGGCGGCGCGCCAGGACACCGTGCAGGACTACACGTTCCGCAGCGCCGCGATCCTCGGATTGTCGGTGCCCGGCTTCTGGCTCGCCACGCTCGTGATCGTGCTGCCCGCCATCTGGTGGGGCTGGCGTCCGCTCACGGGCTACGTCGAGATCGGCAAGGACGTCGTGGGCCACATCACGCAGATGCTGCTGCCCGCCGTCATCCTCGGCATCGCCTTTGCGGCGGCGATGATGCGGCTCACGCGCGGGATGCTGCTCGAGGTGCTCCGTCAGGACTACGTGCGCACCGCCTGGTCGAAGGGGCTGCGCGAGCGCGTCATCATCCTCAAGCACGGCCTGCGCAACGCGATCATCCCGGTCATCACGTACATCGGCACGCAGCTCCCGCAAGTCATCGGCGGCACCGTCGTCATCGAGACCATCTTCGGTCTGCCGGGCATGAGCCGCTTCCTGTTCGACGCGATCAACCAGCGCGACTATCCGGTGATCCAGGGCGTGAACCTGGTGGTCGTGTCGTTCATCGTCGCGATCAACCTCGTCGTGGACGCGCTCTACGCCGTCCTCGATCCTCGCATCCGTTATTAACCCCCCAGGTGGATTGCGGCGGCGAAGCCGCCGCGCGAACGTGTGGAGGAATGTGGTGGCCGGTAACGCCGTTGCGCAGGCCGGATCCGCACTCGACAGTCGCCGCGAACTCGCGCGGCGGCCGGAGCGGTCGCGCGGAGCCGCGATCGCGCGGGCGCTGTGGCTGTTCGCCCGGCGCAAGCCGATCGGGGCGATCAGCGGCCTGATCGTCATCGCGATGCTCGTGATGACGCTGTTCGCGGAGCAGATCGCGCCGTACGGCTACGACGAGACCATCCGTGGGGCGCGCATGAAGCCCCCGGGCGCCGCGCACTGGCTCGGGACGGACAACCTGAGCCGGGACATCTGGAGCCGCATCGTCTACGGCGCGCGCGTGTCGATCACCATCGGCTTCGCGACCATCGCGCTCGGGACCGCGGCGGCGGCGGCACTCGGGGTGTCGAGCGGCTACTTCGGCGGCAAGTACGACCTCGTCGTCCAGCGCATCGTGGATGCGTGGATGTCCTTCCCCTATCTCGTCATCATCCTGTCGGTCATGGCGGTGCTGGGGCCGGGACTCCTCAACGTCGTGCTCTCGCTGTCGATCATCGTGGCCGCGACGGGCTCGCGCGTCATCCGCGGCGCGACGATCGCCGTCGCGCAGCACGCCTACGTCGAGGCCGCGCGCGCGATGGGCTGCGGCCACGCGCGCATCGTGCTGCGCCACATCCTCCCGAACGTGGCCGCGACGATCATCATCCTCTCCACCATCGGCCTCGGCGGCATCATCCTCGCTGAGTCCGCGCTGTCGTTCCTCGGCTTCGGCGTGCCGCCGCCGTATCCGTCGTGGGGCTCGATGCTCTCGGGCTCGGGGCGCACGTACATGTATCGCGCGCCGTGGATGGCGGTGTGGCCCGGCGTCGCGATCTCGCTCGCGGTGTTCGCGTTCAACATGCTCGGCGACGCGCTTCGCGACGTGCTCGACCCGCGTCTGCGAGGGGCTTGACGAGACTCCGCGGCGGGCGTAGAGAGGGGTTGATGGGGGAGAGGCAATCTGTACCGCAGCTCTCCCATCGTGGCCGAGACTCCGATCCAGGAGGTGTGGATGGAGCAGACGCCACCGGACTCCGAGATCGCGTCGCGCGGCGCTAGCTAGCAGCTCCGGGCGACGCCGTAGGGGTCGAGTCGTACCAAGAGCCCGGCGCACGCCGGGCCGCGCAGCAGGTGCTGCGCAGTAATAGAGGGGTGGATCGTGGGCGGCGCGCAAGACGCCGCCCACCCCCCCGAACTGACCGGTCACTTCTGCCCTTCGATCCTCACGCGCGTCATCGCTGCCTGCAGCAGCCCCGCGTACCAGTCGCACGTCTCGATCACCAGCGCGATCGCCATCCCGCGCTGCACCGTGAAGTGATAGACCCTCGGCTCGGCGGGCGCTTCCTTGTCGAAGTCCGGCGCGGGGAGCATGCCTTCGCAAGGTGCAACGGGGGTGCCACGCATGCACGCCATCGGCGGCTTCGTTCCCGTGCAGGATGACGGCCGAGAAGGAAACAGAACGCTGGTTCAGGTCATGGGCGCTCCTTTCGAAGGTGGACCGGGGAGGTGCAAGCGATGTGCCGCGAGCGCGTGCGTGAAGAACCAGGGACTTCGTGCCGCGCTCATCGACGCGCGTGGTATTTTCTTGCCGTTATTGGCGAGTTCCTCCGTGACTGACCTCTTCGTGGTCCCCGCGCGCCTCGAGACCGGCGCCATCCGCGACGCGATTCCTCCGTCGGTCCTGAGACCGTTCGACCCCGTGCCCGTGCCGCATCGCGATGGCGACGACGTGATTCTCGATTTCGGTCCATGGACGCCGCGTGCCCCGGCGCGTCACCTGCTGCCTTCGTTCGCCGCGCTGGTGCCGCGTCCGCCGGCGGTGCGATTCGAGCTCTCGGGCCGACGCGGCGACGCCTGGTCGCCGTGGGTGACGACGGTGACGCTGGGCGACGCCGCGTTCAGCGCACTGCCCGCGTTCGCCGACGGGATCACCGTCGACGTCGACGAGATCACCGCCACGCCCCCGCTCGATGCCGTGCGGCTGCGCATCCGTGTGCAACGCTCTGACGCGGACGCGCTGAACGTTGCACCGTGGCTCGCGACGATGTCCGCGTGGGACGGGAGTGCGCCGGCGTCCGGGCACGACGCCGGTTTCGCGGGCCAGGGCGCCACGGCGCGTCTCCGCGTGCCGCCTCGCACGCAGATGAACGAGCCCGCGGCGGTCCGCTTGCACGTCTGCTCGCCGACCAGCGTCGGGATGGCGCTCGCCTTCCACGGGTGCGACGTGCCGACGATGACACTCGCCGAGGAGATCTTTCACCGCGAGACCAATCGCTACGGGATCTGGCCGGCGGCGGTGCGCGCGGCCGCCGCGCATGGTGTGCCCGGCTATCTCTTGCGCTTCCCGGACTGGGACACGGCAGCGTGGTGTCTGTCTCACGGGCTCCCGATCGTCGCGTCGATCGGGTACGCCGACGGCGAGCTGGCGAACGCGCCGGTCCCGCAGACGACGGGCCACCTGATCGTGATCACCGGCCTCGACGGGAACGACGTGCTCGTCAATGATCCCGCCGCGCCGACTGCCGCCGAGGTCCCTCGCCGCTATCGTCGCGCGGACATGACGCGCGCCTGGCTCGAGCGTAACGGCGTCGGCTACGTGTTCCTGCCGCGACTAGAGGTGCGTTGAGCGTTCGCGGGCGGGCGGGGTGTCGCGCCGGAGGCGCCGCTCCAGCAATTCGCGCGCGACGCGGCCGCCGCCGAGGCCGAAGGCGAGCGCGAGCGCGAAGACGAGGCCGCCGAACGTGATGCCGAAGGCCACCAGCACCATCTCCTTGCCGATGCCGAGGTGCGTGAGCGCGGTCGCGGCGGCGAAGAGCAGCACGCCCCAGTGCACCGCGCGCGCGCGCAGCCGCGCCTCGGGGAAGCCGCGGTTCACGGCGGCGATCAGGAGGCCTGGCTCAGGAAGTTGGCGACCAGCCATCCGACGATGAGGATGAGCACCGCGGCGAAGAGCGGCGGCACGAACGCGAGGAGGAAGGCGCTCGCGCCGCCGAACCCGAGCGAGTCGATACCGAGGCTCGCGAAGACCACGAAGGTCGTCCAGAAGAAGATGAGGCCGAGGACGTCCGACGGCGCGCGGAGGACGCCGGCGCCGCGGAGCGACGCGCCAAGCCCGAGGCGCTCGACGTGCCGGTCGAAACCGATCGCGTGCACGAGACGGCTGACGATGACGCGCAGGAGGCCGCCGAGGAGCAGGCCCAGCGCCACCAGCGTGATCATGATGAGCACGGTGGGCGCGACGACGGCCAGACGCTCACCCAGCGCCCCGAGCGCGCCCCACCTGCCTTCTCCCCATCGGCTTCCCGTCGGCGAACTCCTTGTCCAGCGTACACCCGGGGTACAATCGCGCCCGTCATGCGACGGACCGCCCTCCTCCTGACCGTGTTCTCCGGTCTCGCGATCGCGGGCTGCGGCGCCACCGACGACCGCGAGTGGATGAAGGTGGGCACACATTATACGAAGACGGATTTCCAGCGCGATCACAGGGAGTGCTCGCGCAAGGGTGACCTGGACGAGGCCTGCATGCGCCAGCGCGGCTGGGTCGCCGTCAACCCGTCGAAGTCCGAGCCGCCGAAGCCCACCGATCCGCTCGGGCGGTCGCGTGGCGGCCGCTACTAGCGCCGAGCCCTCCGCGCCGCGCGCGTGAACGTCCAGCAGCGCTTCACGGTCCTCCTCGCCCTGCTCCTCGGCGTCACGGTCTTCGGCACCGTCGGCTACGTCGTCATCGAGGGCTGGTCGGTGTTCGACGCGCTCTACATGACCGTCATCACGCTGGCGTCGGTCGGGTATGGCGAGACCAATCCGCTGACCACTCCGGGCCGCGCGTTCACGATCGTCCTGATCGTCGGCGGCCTCGGGGTCGTTGCCTACGGACTCTCGACGATGACCGCGCTCATCGTCGAGGGCAATCTTTCGCACCTCTGGGAGAAGCGACGCATGGAGCGACAGATCCACGAGCTCCGGGACCACATCGTCGTGTGCGGCGGTGGCGAGACGGGGCGGCACATCGTTCGGGAGCTCGCCGCCACCCATACGCCCTTCGTGTGCGTCGAGCTCGACGCCGCGCACGGCGAAGCGCTGCGCCGCGCGATCCCCAACGTTCCCTGCGTCGCGGGCGACGCGACGGAGTCCGACGTGCTGCGTGCCGCCGGCGTCGAGCGCGCGCGCGGGCTGATCCTCACCATGCCGGCCGACAAGGACAACCTCTTCGCGCTGCTCACGGCACGCGAGCTCAATCCGGGACTGCGGATCGTCACCCGCGTGTCGACGGACGAGGCGCGCGCGCGTCTGCTGAAGGCCGGCGCGGACGCCGTCGTCTCCAACAAGGCGATCGGCGCGCTGCGGCTCGCGTCGGAGATGCTGCGGCCGCACGTCGTCAGCGTGCTCGACGCGATGCTGCGCGAGCCCAGCGACGTGCGCGTGCAGGAGATTCCGGTCGGCCCGTCCGCGGCGGGCACGTCGCTCGCGCGCCTGAACCTGCAGGAGCGGGCCGGGGTGATCGTGTTCGCGATGCGCGAGGGCGCCACCGGCCGTCACGTGTTCAATCCCGCCGCCGACCGCCCGCTCTCGGCCGGCGACGTGCTCATCGCGTGCGCCGACGCGCCGCAGCTGGCGACCGCGCGGCGCATCACCATGGAGGGTTGAGATGAAGTTCGCGCTGTTCGTCGGACTCGGGGGAACGACGTGGGACGGTGTCTCGAGCCTCACGCGCCACGCCGAGGCGACGGGCTGGGACGCCGCGTGTCTCACCGATCACTTCATGCCGAACACGCCGGAAGCGGCCGGCGACAACCTCGAATGCCTCGGGACGCTGGCGGCGCTCGCCGCCGTGGTGCCGCGGATTCGGCTCGGCAGCATCGTGCTCGGAAACACGTACCGTCATCCCGCCGTGCTCGCCAAGACGCTCACCACCATCGACGTCATCTCCGGCGGGCGCCTCGTGGCGGGCCTCGGCGGCGCGTGGCAACAGAACGAGCACCAGAAGTACGGGATCCCGTTCTACACGGTCGGCGAGCGGCTCGCGCGCCTCGACGAGGCCTGCCAGGTGCTGAAGGCGCTGTGGACGCAGGACCGGGCGAACTTCAAGGGACGCTTCTACCAGCTCGACGACGCCCCGGCGAGTCCCAAGCCCGTGCAGAAGCCGCATCCCGAGCTGCTGATCGGCGGCGGGGGCGAGAAGGTCACGATGAAGATCGCGGCGAAGTACGCGGACCACTGGAACACGTGGGGCGGCCCGCGCATCCTGCGGCACAAGAGCGCGATCCTCGACCAGCACTGCGCGGCGGTGGGGCGCGATCCAAAGCAGGTCCTCCGCTCGGCCGTCATGCCGCTCGTCATCAGCGACGACAGGGCCGACGTCGAGAAGGTGCGTCAGGCGTCGATGCGGCGCATGGGCTTCGACGAGGCGCGCGCGCAGGACACCATCCTCGGCGGCTCGGTCGCGCAGGTGCAGGACACGCTCGGCGCGATGCGGGAGGCCGGCGTCGGCCAGCTCTTCGTGCCGACGATGTTCTTCCCGAAGGACCCGCGCCCGCTGCTCGACAGGTTCATGAGCGACGTGGCGCCCGCGCTCCGGCGCTAGGCTACGCCTGCCCGGCGATCGCCCGCCGGAGCTGGTCGAGGTGGTTGTCGTCGTGCCAGCACATCAGGCTGAGGAAGTCGTCGAATGTCATGCGGCCGCGCTGCGGATGCGTGCCGCCGCGCTTCCACTGCTCGGGCGTCAGCGTCCGGAACGTCTCGAGGCTCTCCGCGCGGCGCGCGCGGAACGCCTCGATGGCTTCGCCGGCGTCGCAGCGGAGGTATTGCCGGTCGACCGCGATGCGGTCGGTGTCGATCGGCAGCAGCTTCACGTCCTCCATCGCGAGGAACATCTGGAAGCGGCCGCCGAACGACTCCTCGGCGTCGCGCAGGTGGCAGATGACCTCCACGCCCGCCCAGTTCTTCGCGTCCGGCCGCTTCGCGAGCACGGCGGCTGACTGGCCGCGGATCGCCGCGGCGAGCTCGTCGGGCGCGCGCTCCAGACGCTTCAGGCGGTCTGTGACCGGCTGCTTCGCGTACTCCTCCATGGTCGGCATCACGGGTCTCCTTGAACATGGGGGCCCCACAACTCAGGACCCCCAATCCCCCTTCAACGCACGGCGGAGCTGATCCAGGTGGTTGTCATCGTGCCACGCCATCAGGCTCAGCAGGCGATCGATGCTCACGCGGCCCATGCGCGCGTGGCGGCCGCTCTCTTCCCACTGCTTCGGCGTCAACGCGCGAAGCAGCGCGAGCGTCTCGTCACGGCGCCGCCCGAAGGCGTCCCACGCCGCGCCGGCGTGCTGGCGCGCGTACTGCCGGTCCACCGCCCAGCGCGCGACCGTGCCCGCTTCGACGAGGACCGGATCGTCGTTGAACAGGATCAGCGCCATCCATCCCCCGAGATGCTCCTCCGCGTCCCGGGCGTGGCACATCACTTCCTTGGCGGACCACGCCTCGGGCGCGGGCCGGCGTGACAACGCGGCGTCGCTCTGGCCGCGCATGAGCCGCGCCAGCTCCGTCGGCGTCCGCTCGAGCCGCTCGAGCCGCTCGGCTACGGGAAACGCCGCCCACTCGTCCACCGGTCGAACGGCGGACTGCGCTTCGGGACGTGTCGCTTCGGGCACGAGCTGGTAGAAGAGGCTCGACTCGCGCTTGTAGAAGCCCTCGGTGTGGAACGAGTCGGGGAGCCGGAGCAGCACGTAGTCGATGTGATGGCCGACCTCGTGCAGCAGAGTCCGCATGTAGGTGCGGAACGCGACCACGCGCTTCTGCTTCGCCGTGCGCATCCAGAGCTGGATCTTCGGCGTCTTGCCGCGTTCCGCGGTGTAGAGCCCGTGCAGCTCGCCCCACTTCGCGTGCGGCCGTGCCGCGAGCACCTCGACCTTGACGGACGGGATCGCGAGCGCGTCGGTGAGCCCGCGGATGAGGCGGTCGCTGGCGCGCTGCGTGTCGACGCGGTCCTCGGTGCGCAACGCGGTGTCCAGCGCGCCGACGAGCGGATGGAGATCCGCCGGGCGCGGCAGCCGGACGTCGGTGATGGAGTCGCTCTTGCGGTAGACGGCCTGCTGCGCGCGAGTCAGCCGCGCGTAGTACGCGAACGGCATCTCACTTGCCGGTCCACCGTGGCTTCCGCTTCTCGAGGAACGCCTTCGCGCCTTCCAGCCGGTCGTCGGTCGTGCGCAGCAGCGTCGAGAGATCGCCCTCGAGGCGCAGCCCGTCTTCCAGCGACATGCCGACGCCCTTGACGACGGCCTCCTTCGCGTAGCGCAGCGCGATCGGCGCCTTCTCGGCGATCGTCCGCGCGAGCTCCGTCGCGGCCTTGAGCGCCTCGCCGGCGGGGACCACGCGCTCGACGAGCCCGATGCGCAGCGCCTCGGCGGCGGGGATGCGGGCGCCGGTGAGGATCATCTCGAGCGCCTTGCCCTTGCCGATCAGCCGCGGCAGGCGCTGCGTGCCGCCGCCGCCCGGGATGATCGCGAGGTTGATCTCGGTGAGGCCGAGCGTGGCGTTCTCGGCGGCGATGCGGAGGTCGCAGGCGAGCGCCAGCTCGAGGCCGCCGCCGAGCGCGAAGCCGTTGATCGCCGCGATGATCGGCTGCGCGCAGCGGTCCATCATCGCGCGGTACTCGATGCGCTTGCGCCGCTCGCGGAGCTGCGTGGGCGAGGCCGGCGCGACGAATTCCCGGATGTCCGCGCCCGCGCTGAACGCACGCTCGCCGGCGCCGGTCACGACGATGACCTTCACGTCGTCGTCGACGCTCAGCGCGGCGAACACGTCGTACATCTCGCGGCGCAGCGTGTCGTTCTGCGCGTTGTGCACGTCGGGCCGGTTGAGCGTGACCGTCGCGACCTGCTCCTCGACCTGGTAGAGGATCGTCTCGTAGGACTTCATCTCAGCACTCCCCGGTTGCGGAGGTCCGCGATGGCGGCGTCGTCGTAGCCGAGCTCGTGCAGGATCGCCTCGGTGTGCTCGCCGAGCGTGGGCGGACGTCCCGGATCCTTCGTCGGCGTGTCCGAGAGCACGATCGGAGTTCCGACCATGCGCAGCTTGCCGCGCTCGGGATGGTCGTACTCGCGCACGAGGTCGTGATGGCGCACGGCCGGATCGTTCGCCATGAACTCCGTCAGCGTCTGCACGGGCGCGGCGGGGACGTCGTGCTGCGCGAGCAGCGCGAGCCAGTGCGCGCGCGACGCCGTGCGGAAGCGCGCTTCCAGCAGCGGCATCAGATCGGCGGCGTTGTCGTTGCGCAAGAGCCACGAGGCGAAGCGCGGGTCGTGCGCGAGGTCGTCGAGGCCGAGCGCCCTGCAGAGCCGCACCCAGATCGGCTGGTTGCCGCAGGCGAGGAAGAACCATTGCTCGTCTCCCGCCTGGTAGAGCCGGTACGCCGGGCTCGGGCGGAAGCCGGTCGGCTTTCCCGCGTACTCCACGGTGTTGCCCGACTGGAGCGACAAGGATCCATGGAGCAGCGACGTCTCCACGCGCTGTCCGCGGCCGGTGCGCTCGCGCACGAAGAGCCCGGTGAGCATCGCCTGCGCGGCGAGCGACGCGGTGTAGTAGTCGGTCACCGCGATCCGGAGATACTGCGGAGGCCCGCCGAAGCCCTGCAGCGCCATCATCCCCGACATCGCCTGCAGCAGCGGATCGAAGCCGGGCCGGTCGGCGTACGGGCCCGTCGAGCCGAACGCGGTCACCGAGCAGTAGACGAGCCTCGGGTTGATCGTCGCCAGCTTCTCGTAGCCGAGGCCGAGGCGGTCCGCGACACCGGCGCGCATGTTCTCGAGGAACACGTCGCCGTCGCGCACGAGCTGCTCGACGACCGTGATCCCTTCGGGAGATTTCAGGTTGAGCGCGATCGAGCGCTTGCCGCGGTTCCACGCGTAGAAGCCAGGCAGCTCGCGGAACGCTTCGCCCTCGAGCGGCTCGACCTTGACGACCGAGGCGCCGAGGTCGGCGAGCATCATCCCGGCGTACGCGCCGGCGATGTACCCGGAGCAGTCGACGACGCGAATGCCTTCGAGCGGTGTCACGCGGTGACGCGCCTCGTGATCAGCTCGCGGTGGTAGTCCGCGTCGCCGTACTGCACCTCGAGCGCCTTCGCGCGCTTGAAGTAGAGATGGAGGTCGTACTCCCACGTGAAGCCGATGCCGCCATGCACCTGGATGGCTTCACCGCAGACCTTGCGGCTGGCGTCGCCCGCATAGGCTTTCGCGACCGACGCCGCGAGGTCGGCGTCGTCCGCGCCCGCATCGAGCGCCCAGGCGGCGTAGTAGACGGCGGCGTGCGTGTTCTCGACCTCGAGCAGCATCTCGGCGCACTTGTGCCGGATCGCCTGGAACGAGCCGATCGGCTGTCCGAACTGCTCGCGCACCTTCGCGTACTCGACGGCCATGTCGAGGCAGCGCCGCCCGGCGCCGAGCATCTCCGCGGCCGCGCCGACGGCACCCATCCGAAGCATGGACTCCAGCACGCCCTGACCCTTGCCGAGCCCGCCGAGCACCGCGTCGAGGCCGACCGGCACACCGTCGAGCGTGAGGTTCACCCACCGCGTCGCGAGGTCCATGCCCGTGACCGGCGTTTGCTTGATGCCGGGGGAGGCGGGGTCGACGAGGAACACCGTGGTGCCTTCGGCCCCGCGCGCGGGGACGAGGAGCACGTCGGCCAGGTGCGCCCATGCCACGAACGGCTTGGTGCCGGAGAGCTTCCATCCGGTGCCGGCGCTCGAAGCGCGCGTCGTGATCGCCTCCGGCGACCACGACAGCTCGCCGTCGAGCAGCGCGACGGCGCCCCGCGCACTGCCCGAGCTCACCGCCGGCAGCCAGCGGCCCTTCTGCGCGTCGGTGCCCACGCGGTTGATCGCCGTCGCGACGAGCATGGTCGGCAGGTACGGCCCCGGATAGCTCGCGCGGCCGAGCTCTTCCAGCAGCAGCGCCGTCTCGACCATGCCGAGGTCGCTCCCGCCGTGCGCCTCGGGCAGCGCGAGGCCGAGCCAGCCGAGCTGCGCCATCTCCTTCCACATCGCGTCGCTCGCGCCGCGCGCGTCTTCCCACAGCAGGCGCACGGCGGCGGGCTTGCAGCGCTCGTCGAGGAACGCGCGCGCGGAGCTCTTCAGGAGCTGCTGGTCGGACGTGAACGCGAAGTCCATGGCGCTAGCCCTTCATCCGGTCGGCGCGCACTTCCTTCGGCAGGCCGAGCACGCGTTCCCCGATCACGTTCTTCTGGATCTCCGACGATCCGGAGTAGATGGTCCCCGCCCGCGACCACAGGTACGCGGTGGCGAACGTGCCCGGCTCGCCGGAGGACGTCGACATTTCCTCCACCACGTCGTCGGGCGAGCCCGGCATGAGCTGGCCCCACGGCCCGAGGATCTCGACGCCGAGCTCGAAGAAGCGCTTCTCGAACTCCGTGTACGAGAGCTTGGTGATCGACGAGGCCGCGCTGATCGGCTCGCCTTTCGAGAGCGCCGAGAGCACGCGCAATGCCGCGTAGCGCTGGACCTCGAGCTCGGTGAAGATCTTGCCGAGCTTCGCCCGCACCACCGGGTCGTCGATCAGCGCCTTGCCGTTGCGCTTGAGCTCCTTGACCATCCGCACCAGGTGGTGGAACGCCGTGAGATAGCGCGTCACGCGCCCGAGCGAGTTCGCGCCGCGCTCGTAGCCGAGCGTGGTCTGCGCGATCTCCCAGCCGCCGTTCAGCTTCCCGATCAGGTCGGATTTCTCGGCGCGCGCGCCGGTCATGAACACTTCGGAGAAGAGCGAGCTGCCGGTGATCTGCTTGAGCGGCCGCACGTCCACGCCGGGCTGCCGCATGTTGAAGAGGAAGCACGAGATGCCCTTGTGCTTCGGCACCTTCGAGTCGGTGCGCGCGAGGAGGATGCCCCAGTCGGCGATCGGGCCGCTCGACGTCCAGATCTTCTGGCCGCTGATGACGAAAAAGTCGTCGCCGGCGTCCTCGGCGCGTGTTTTCAGTCCGGCCAGATCGGACCCTGCATTTGGTTCTGAATACAGCTGGCACCAAATTTCTTCGGCCGTCAGCATTTTTTGCAGATATCTCTGCTTCTGCGCCTCGGTGCCGTGCACGATGATCGTCGGGCCGATGAAGCCGATGCCGAGCCCGTTGATCGGCGGCGGCGCCTCCGCGCGCGCCATCTCGTCCTGCACGATGGCCTGCTGCATCGGCGTCGCGCCGCGCCCGCCGTACTCCTTCGGCCACAGCATCCCGACGTAGCCGGCGTCGTACATGGTGCGATGCCACGCCTTGCGCTCGGCGAGCGTCTTCGGCTCCACCTTCGGCGTGTTCGCCTGGAACCAGCGGCGGGTGGCCTCGCGAAACGCGCGATCTTCGGGGGCGTAGTTCAGATCCATGGGGAGACCTCCAGACAGCTAAGCGGGCGCCGGGAGACGGTAGATCGCGGAGTGGAGCACGTGCGCGACGGGCTTGCCGTTCGCGAGGATCGCGATGTCGAGCTCGACGAAATCGCGCCCCTTCTTGTCCCACAGCGATCGCACGCGGGCGCGCGCCGCGAGCGCGTCGCCGATCCGCGGGGCGCCGAGGTGGCGCACGACGCTGCCGACGTGGATCCACGGCCCGATGAGGACGTTCGCGCGCAGGCACCGATTGCCGAGGTGCGTGTAGAAGGCCGGATGCACCGCGCCGCTGCCCGAAGGGCGATAGAGCGGCAGCGCGTCGGACACGGAGGCGACGTACTCCTCGGCCACCGCGGCGTCGTAGCGGACGGCGAACGTGCCGAGCACGGGATGCGCGTCGAAATACTCGCGAGTGCCCGGCGTGCGCTCGGCCGGTAGCGGCGCCTCGGCGTACATCGCCATGTTCAGCGGCGTCGGCGAGCCGGCCGGGATCGTCGCGTTCAGCACGGCGCACTCGCCGGTGCTCGCGGTGGTCGCGCGCACGGTCGCGGTGATGCCGCCCTGCGGATCGCGCGCGGTGACCTCGCCGCTCACGTGCACGTCCTCGCCGTCGAGCACCGGCTTCACGAACTTCACGCTGGCCGTGCCGCGCTGGACCCACGCGTGCCCGAAGGCGACCGCGAGCGGCTGCGTCAGGTACGCGTAGACCGTGACGCCGGGCACGAGCCCGCCGGCGAAGCCGTAGCGGCGGGCCGTCGCGTCGTCGTGGATCTTGTTCTCGCTGTCCGACGACGTGTTGACCGCTTTGACGCGATAGTCCGGGAGCGCCTCCGGCATGGGGCGGAGTGTACCGCAGGCGCGTCCGCGCGCGCTCTCAGCCCCGCCCGCGGGCGAGGGTGCCCACGAGGCGCGCGAGCTCCCACGGATCGACCGGCTTGCGCACGTGGCCGTTGAAGCCGGCGGGCAGGGTGCGCGCGGCCGGGTGGACGTCGTCGAATCCCGTCACGGCGACGACGGGGAGGGACGCGCCCCACTGCGTCGCGCGCAGCGCGGAGAGCAGCCAGTACCCGTCGTGCGACGCCATCATGATGTCGCAGACGACCACGTCGGGAAGCACGCGGGAGAGGCTCGCCAGGCCCGCGTCCGCGGAGGCCGCTGTCGTCATCGATGACGAGGACCTGGGTGCCGACCAGGCTCTCGCGCGGAAGGGGATCGCGGCGGCCCATCAGCCCGAGGCGAGGAGCGCTGAGATCTCGCCGCAGAGCTCCCACGGATTGAGCGGCTCGCGCAAGTGGAGGTTGACGCCTTCGAGCACGACGTCGCCCGCGCCCTCGCGCAACACCACCACGATCGGCGCGTTGCCGCCGTCCTCGGGCTTGCGGCCGCGTTCCCGGCGCGGAAGCCCCGCGGCAGGACTGCCGGGGCCGACGGTGATGACGAGCACGTCGGGCTTCACCTGGTCCATCGCGGCGAGCGCTTCTTCCGGCGTGGCGAACGCCGTCACCAGCGAGCGGCAGTACCGCAGGAGGGAAACGAGCACCTCGCGGAACGAGGCATCGTCGTCGACCACAAGGACGTGGACGCTGGAGAGCGAATCGACGGCGAAGAATCCGCCCCGTGACATGGCCGCCGGACACTATCGTCGAAAACCCCTCCGGGGGACAGAGGCATGTAGTTCTTCCGCCCCGATCGGGCGCTCTGGCCTCGACATCCGGCCAGTCCTCGGGCGCGCGGCTCGCAGCTATAATCACGAGCGTGAGCCGCGGACTGATCGTCGGCATCGTGGTGCTGGTCCTCCTCATCGGCGTCGCCGTGTGGGGCATCGGCATCAACAACCAGCTCGTCGGCCTCGACCAGCAGGTGAACGCCGCCTGGGCACAGGTGCAGAACCAGTATCAGCGGCGCGCGGACCTCATTCCGAACCTCGTCGAGACCGTGAAAGGCTTTGCAGCACAGGAGCGCGGCGTCCTCGAGAGCGTGACGCAGGCGCGGGCGCGCGCGACGGGCGTGCAGCTCACGCCGGAAGCGTTGAACGATCCGCGGGCGATGGAGCGCTTCCAGGCCGCGCAGCGCGAGCTGTCCGGAGCGCTGAGCCGGCTGCTCGTCACCGTCGAGCGCTACCCCGAGCTGAAGTCGAATCAGAACTTCCTCGATCTGCAGAAGCAGCTCGAGGGCACCGAGAACCGCATCGCGGTCGAGCGTAAGCGTTTCAACGACGCCGTGGCGGCGTACAACACGCGGCTCCGGCTGTTCCCCGGCAGCATCGTCGCGCGCGTGGCGGGCTTCGCGCCGAAGTCGTTCTTCGAGGCCGCGCCCGACGCGGCGACGCCTCCGCGCGTGAAGTTCTAGCCTGCTTCTCGGCACCCTGCTCGTCGTCCTCGGCCTCGTCGTCCCGCCGGCGCCGACCGTTCGTGTGAACGACTACGCCGGCGCGCTGGCCGCCGGCGCGCGGGCACGGCTCGAGAACGTGCTGGCCGAGGGCGAGCGGGCGACCGGCGCGCAGGTCGTCATCGCGATCTTTCCGTCGCTCGAGGGTGAGAGCTTCGAGGACTTCTCGATCCGTCTGGCCGAGCGCTGGCGCGTCGGCCGCAAGGGGCTCGACGACGGTGCCATCGTCGTCGTCTTCCTGAAGGAGCGGCGCGTGCGCATCGAGGTCGGCTACGGCCTCGAGGGCGCGATTCCGGACGTCGAAGCGTCGCGCATCATCCGCGAGACCATCGCGCCGCGGTTCCGCGAGGGCCGCTACGACGCCGGCCTCGAGGCGTCGGCGCGCGCGCTCTACGCGCGTGTCGAGACGAAGGCGCCGGCCGAGCGGCGCGGCACCCGCAAGCGGGGCGGCAATTTCCCGTTCTGGGGCGTCGTCGGCTTCTTCGCGATCCTGGCCGTGATCGCGGTGATGCTCTACCGCGAGGCGGCGGGAACGCGCGGCCTCGCGCGCGGCTACACCGCGGGCCGGCGCGGATGGGGCGTGCCGCCGATCGTCATCCTGCCGCCGTTCGGCGGAGGCTGGGGCCGCGGCGGAGGTGGTGGCGGCTTCAGCGCCGGCGGCGGAGACTTCGGCGGCGGCGGCGCGAGCGGAGAGTGGTGATGGCGCATCCGGCGTGGGTCCGCACGATATTCAGTGACGCCGATCTCGACGCGATCGCGGCCGCGGTTCGCCGCGCGGAGGCCACGACGACCGCGGAGCTGCGCGTCCATCTCGAGCAGCGCGTGCCGAAGGGCCGCGAGCCGCTCGGCCGCGCGCAGGAAGTGTTCCGGCGCCTGCGCATGCATCGCACCCGCCAGCGCAACGGCGTCCTGATCTACCTGGCGCTCGACGACCGGAAGCTCGCGATCGTGGGCGACGCCGGCATTCACGCACGCGTGGGCGACGCGTACTGGACGTCGATGCGCGACCTGATGGTCTCGCACCTCCGCGCCCGGGCCGCGCGCGACGCGATCGTGCGGGCGGTCGAGGATCTGGGACGTGTGCTGGCCGAACATTTCCCCCGGCGGCCCGGTGACGATCCCAACGAGCTCGCCGACGAAGTCAGCACGAGCTGACGCGCGCGGGTGTACCCTGAATTCGAGGGGCGCAGGAGGGATGCGAGCATGAAGCCGACGATCATTCTGGGTGTGGCGATCCTCAGCGCGACGCTTCCCGTGGTCGCGGCGGCGCAGTCGAAGCCGCCGGCGGGCAGTGGCGACCTCGAGCTGCAGCGCAAGCAAAAGCGCTCCGTCGTCCTTCCGAAGCAGACATCCGGGCAGGTGCGCACCGAGGCCGACCGCGCGGTGAGCGACTACGCAGCCGCGCGTCCCACGGGCCGGATCGTGCGTGAGACGTCGCCGGTGCGTCCGTCCGCGCGCCCGGATCTCGATTACGACGTGAGGACCGGCATCCAGTCCCAGCGCGTCGGCGACGCCCTCAAAGGTCGCTAATCTGCTCCGAAGGGGGCAGACAGAGCCACAAAGCTAGCGAGCCCCGTTCGCGTCGACGAGGGCGAGGATCTTACCCACTGTTTCCTGCAACACATCCGCCGGCAGCATGCCAATGCGCCTCGCCTTTCGGACGCGCCAATCAAGGCTCTTGATCTGATCCGCGAGGATTGCTCCCTCCACGCCAAGTTCCGGCGGGAGGCGGACTTCGAAAGGGTATCCCTTCACCTGGGAGGTGACGGGGCAGCAGAGAGCCAGCCCCACGCGGCGATTGTACGAGCTCGGTGAGATCACCACGGCGGGGCGACGGCCGGCCTGCTCGTGACCCGCCTGGGGATTGAATTGCAGCCAGATCACCTCCCCGCGCGCGGGGACATAGGCGGCCACTACCAGGCCTCGCGGCCAACTGCTCTACCCGTCGAGATCTCGCCGTGCAGGTTTCGCCGGCTCACTTTTCGGAGAAGGGCATTCAAGGAGTATTTGCGCATTCGAAGCGGACGGACCAAGAGTCGACCGTCCTCTACCGATAAATCTACGGCGGCCCCTTCTTCCACCTGGGCCTCCGCAGCAAAGGACCTCGGAATCCGCAGCCCGAGGCTGTTCCCCCACTTCTGGATCTTCGTCTGGATACCCACCACCTCCCCGGATATACAATGAATACACGGCGCGGTCTCTCGCGGTCAAGTCGTCAGTTCAGCCATCTGGTCTCGCTGGAACGTTGCGGTCAGCGGCCGGGGCGCGAGCATCGCGAGCCCCCGGTCCGTTGAAGCGCGATGTTGGGCAGCGTGAAATCATTCAATGACCTGATCCGCGCGGGCCAGCAGCGGCGGCGGAACAGTGAGCCCCGGCGCGTTCGCGGTTTTCATATTGATGACGAGCTCGAACGTCGTGGGTTGTTGAACGGGCAGCTCGCTGGGCTTGGCACCCTTCAGAATCTTGTCGACATACATCGCGGCGCCGCGAAACGACGCCGAGAGCGGGACCGAATACGACATGAGGCCGCCGACCCGCACAAACTCGGCGGCGCTGTACATGGTGGCGAGCTTGTGTTGGGCGGCGAGTCGGACGATTCGTTCGCGCTTGACGAGGGTGAGAGGGTCGGCTCTGACAAAGAGCGCATCAACGCGCTCGCGCGCCGCCAGGGCGAACGCTGACTCGATGTGCTCGGGACGGCGCACGTCGAGAGGCCGGAGCGTCAGGCCCAGGTGTTCGCCGGCCGTCTGCGCCTCGCTCCAAATCACGTCGCTGAACGGCAAGGCGGCGTTCCAGAGGAAACCAACACGGGCGCGCGGGGAGACCAGCTCCTTGAGCAGTTCCAATCCCTTCGCGGTGACGTCCTGCATGATGAGCGTGACACCCGTCACGGTGCCGCCAGGTCGGGCAAGACTCCCGACCGGACCGTACCGTAGGGCGTCGCCGACGCCCGCCATCACGATCGGGACCGCGCTCGTGGCCTTCCGGGCGGCCAGGGCCGCGGGGTGCGAGGCGACGACCAGGACGTCAACGCGAAGACGAATGAGTTCGCCAGCGAGCTCCTCGAACCGCTCCACTCGCCCTTCCGCGTACCGACGCTCGAAGACCATGTTCTGACCTTCGACCCAGCCCCCTTCACGGAGCGCGTCAAGGAAAGCAGTCCAGATCGGCGCCATCTCCGGAGCGGTCAGCGGGGTACTCCTCAGGTAGCCAATTCGGGAGAGTTTCTTGGCTTGCTGCCCCTCGGCCGCCAGCGGCGCGACGAGAAGGCTCGCGCTCACGGTCCCGAGGAACCGGCGACGGGTCAGCATGGCGCCTGATGGTACTCCGCTGCGGCGAAGTTGGACGAGCAGGGCGGCGGACATTCGAGAGACCGTTCGATTGCCATCAAATTGCGCCGTGCACACCATTGGTCTGCCCAACTATTATTCGACTGCTCGGGCGACCGCGCGATCGCATACACCGGTGGATGCTAGACATCCAGACCTGGATGCCGGCATCACTGTATGGATGCCGCGGCGGTATCTGCATCTGGATGCTTCTTTTTCGAGGCCGTCGCATCCAGTTCTGGATGCGACGGCGCAACGATCCGACGCCTCAAGCCGAGAGACACAACACGGTCGTAGCGCAGGTGCCAGACCTTCCGGTCAGGATTCCACGCACCGCCGGCGTGCTTCACGCGCGCTCGGGTCGCACTATCGGCGAACGCGACCTGGACGGCGACGATCTCGTCAGCGGCGAAGCCGGGCTGCCAGTCCGACTCGGCGACGACCAGCTCGATGGTCTTGATGCGCTTTTTCCGCGCGGAGTCATAGCGGTAGCGCACGCACATCAAGCGAGCTCCATACTCCTCGACGAGCCGCTTTGTTCCCTTCTGGCCCGGTTTGAGATGAAGCCCGACAGGTGCGGAGGCAAGACGCGGCACCGGGTAAGGGCGCTTCCGCTCGTGGAGCGCTCACGTGGATGCGGCGTCGCATCGCGACGGCACCGGGTACTGGAGCGGAAGTTCCACGGAACGCTTGTCACGACCTCGCTCCGCCTCGCTCAGTCGGGACGATAATCCAGCGGGCTTTCTTCACACAAGTGTCTGTTCCGATACAGAGCGCTTAGCCCAGCAGATACTCCTGCGCGGCGGCGAGGCCGGCGCCGAGGCGGATCGGCACGCCGAAATCCTTCAGCATCATCTCCACACCCGCGAGCGCGCCCAGCAGCTCCAGCTCGTTGAGGCTGCCGAGGTGGCCGATGCGGAAGACCTTGCCCTTCACCGCGCCGAGGCCGACACCGAGCGAGAAGTTCAGCGTGTCGTAGGCGTGGCGGACGAGCGCGCCCGAGTCGAAGCCCGGCGGCATCACGACCGCGGTGAGCGTGTTCGAGTACTCGGCGGGATTGCGGCAGAGGATCTCGAGATCGAGCGCGCGCACCGCCCGGCGACACGCCTCGGCGAGCCGCGCGTGGCGCGCGAACACGTGATCGAGACCTTCCTCCTCGAGCATCGCCAGCGCTTCGCGGAGCCCGAAGAGGAGCAGCGTCGCGGGCGTGTACGGGAACTCGCCGCGCTTGTTGCGCTCGAGCACCGGCTGCCAGTCCCAGAACGAGCGCGGGCACTTCGCCTTCTCACTGGCCGCGAGCGCCTTGTCGCTGATCGCGAGGATCGCCATGCCCGGCGGCAGCATCAGGCCCTTCTGCGGGCCCGTGAGCGTGACGTCCACGCGCCAGTCGTCGTGACGGAACTCGATCGACGCGAGCGACGACACGGTGTCGACGAGCAGCAGCGCGGGATGGCGCGTGCGATCGAGGGCCTCGCGCACGCCGGACACGTTCGACGTCACGCCCGTCGACGTCTCGTTGTGCACCACGAGCACCGCGCGGAGCTCGTGCGCCGTGTCCGCTGCGAGGCGCGCCTCGACGTCGGCGACCGGGACGCCCGCGCCGTACGGAACGTCGATGCGCTCGACGTCGATGCCGTACGCGCCGGCCGTCTTCGCGAAGCCCGTGGAGAAGTGCCCGTTGATGACCGCCAGCACGCGATCGCCCGGCGAGAGCGTGTTCACGATCGCCGCCTCCCACGCACCGGTCCCCGAGCCCGGGTACAGGACGATGTGGCCGCGATCGGCCCGGAAGACCCGCGCGAGGCCGGCGAGGCATTCCTTCACCAGCGCCCCGAACTTCGGCCCGCGGTGGTCGATGATCGGCTGCGCCATCGCGCGCGTGATGCGCTCCGGCACGAGCGTGGGACCGGGAATCGAGAGGAACGGACGTCCCGACATCGCGCGGGGAGTGTACCCTAACGCCATGACCCGCGACGACATCCCCACACCGGCGCTGCTCCTCGACGCCGACCGCTTCGAGCGGAACCTCGCGCGCATGCGCGACCACGTCCGCGCCGCCGGCAAGAACTATCGCCCGCACGCGAAGACGCACCGCTGTCCCGAGATCGCGCGCCGCCAGGTCGAGGCCGGCGCGCTCGGCGTCGCCTGCGCCAAGCTCGGCGAGGCGGAAGTGATGGCGGGCGCCGGCGTGCGCGGGCTCCTGATCACGACGGAGATCGTGACGCCGGCTGCGATGTTCCGCCTCGTCCGGCTGCTGGAGCGCGCGCCCGACACCATGGTCGTCGTCGACAATCCGGAGAACGTCGACGCGCTCGGGCGCGCGATGAGCGCGCGCGGCCTCACGCTCGACGTGATGGTCGACATCGACGTCGGCGGGCGGCGCACGGGCGCGCAGCCCGGGGACCCGGCGCTCGCGCTTGCGCGCGCCATCGGCGAGCACAAGTCCCTGCGCCTGCGCGGGCTCCAGGGCTACGCCGGCCATTGCGCCCACGTGATGGGCTGGGCGGCTCGGCGCGAGGCGTCGCTGAGGGCGATGGCGCCCTTGATGGACACACGCCGGCTCTTCGAAGCGTCGGGAATCCCCGTCGAGATCGTCGCCGGCGGGTCGACGGGCACGCACGACATCGACGTCGAGCTCGACGGCCTCACGGAGCTGCAGAGCGGCTCCTATTGCGTGATGGACCTCGACTACCGTCGCATCGGCGGCAGGAACGGTGAGCTGCTCACGGACTTCGAGATGGCGCTGACGGTGACCGCGACCGTGGTGAGCGTGCCGACGGCGGACCGCGCGATGGTCGACGCGGGACTCAAAGCCTTCTCGACGGACAAGCCGTTTCCGCCCGAGCCCGTGGAGCGCCCCGGCATCACGTACGGCTTCGCCGGCGACGAGCACGGGCGGCTGACGATCACCGACCCATCGCGCGCGCCGAAGCTCGGCGAGCGCATCGAGTTCTTCCCGCCGCACTGCGACCCGACGATCAACCTCTACGACCGGATCTACATCGTGCGCGGGCAGGCGGTCGAGAGCGTCTGGGAGATCTCGGCGCGCGGACGGAGCGACTAGCTCGGCCGATACCTGATCAGGTACTTGTGCTGGCCTTCGAGGATCGTCTCGCCGCGCTGGTTCGTCAGCGTCACCTTGAGCGTGAGGAGGCCGGCCGACCGTTTGCGCTCGAGGGCGACGACCTCGTGGCGCGGCTTGATCGTGTCGCCGACGAACGCCGGCGCGAGGAACCGCATCGTCTGCTCCACGAAGGCGACCAGCGAGTGGTCCGTCAGCGGCGACAGCGTCGACGCGCCGACCGCGGTCATCGACGTGAGCAGGAGGCCGTGGGTGAGGCGGCGCCCGAAGCGCGTGCCCTTGGCGTACTCGTCGTCGTAGTGGATCGGGTGCGCGTCGCCCGTGAGACCGGCGAAGAACATGAAGTGCGCGTCGTTCAGCGTTTTGGACGGGCTCTCGAACGCGTCGCCGACCTTGAAGTCCTCGAACCAGTGCGGCTCGCTCACCATAAGCTCCAGAAGAGGTCGAGCACCTCCGCTGCGTCGCGCGCCTCGAACAGCCGCTGACGCAGCTGCGCCATCCCCGGCCGCTCGACCGCGTACCACGCGAGATGCTTCTTGAGCTGCACCAGCGCGACGCGCGGCGACAGGTGCGCGTCAATGAGATCGAGGTGCCGGCGGATGATGCGCCGGCGCTCGTCGCGGTCGACGTCGACGCCGCGGAAGATCCACGGCCGGCCGAGCGCACCGCGCCCGATCATCACCGCCGCGCAACCGGTGTGGGCGCGCATCGCGTGCGCGTCCGCGAGCGACCGCACGTCGCCGTTGCCCGTCACCGGAATCGCCACGGCGTCGACGACGCTCGCGATGACGTCCCAGGGCGCCTGGCCGGTGTACTGCTGCGCCCGCGTGCGCGGATGAACGGTGATGCCGTCGACGCCTTCGGCCTCGGCCAGTCGCGCGATCTCGGGCGCGTTGATCGTGTGCTCGTCCCACCCGCCGCGGATCTTGATCGTGAACGCGCCCTGCACGGCCTTCCGCAGCGTGCGGAACACCACGGCGGCGCCGAGCGAATCGCGCATGAGCGCGGCGCCCTGGCCCTTGCTCACGATCTTGGCGACGGGGCAGCCCATGTTGAGGTCGATGCCGTCGGCGCCGGTGGCCTCGAGCCGGCGTGCGGCTTCCGCGAGCACGTCGGGATCGTTGCCGAGGAGCTGCAGCGAGATCGGCCGCTCTTCCGGCAGGAACCGCGCGAGGTCCAGCGTCTTGTCGTCGCCGTGGAGCACTGCGCGCGCGTCGAGCTCTTCGCTCGTGAGCCGCCCGGCGCCGCACTCGCGCGCGACGAGCCGGAACGGCGCGTTGGTGACGGCGGCCATGGGCGCCAGCCGGAGGTCGATCACGGTCATGCGTCCATCATCGCACGCTCGCCTCAGTCGACCATCGCGATTGCGCGGACCGGCGAGCCGTCCGCGCCTTCGATCTTCAGCGGCAGCGCCCAGAACCGGCAGCGCGCGGCGCCGATCTGGTCGAGGTTCGTGAGGTACTCGATCACGGTGATCCCGGCCGGGAAAAAGCTCGCGTGCGTCGTGTACTCGTCGCGGCGAGGCGTGCGGCGCCGCGGCGTGGTGACCGTGTCGCGGACGCAGTAATCGGGTGGGTAGTCGTAGCCGACGGCCTTGACCCGCTTCGCGATCAGCCAGTCGCAGCCCGAGGGGCCGGTGTACGGGCCGCGGCTCCAGAACTCCTCGCGCTCGACGCTCATCTTGCGCGGCCAGTCGGTGCGCAGCAGCACGATGTCGCCGGCGCGCACGTGGCCGGCGTGCTTCTCGAGCTCCGCGGCGGTGACCTCGCCGTCCTCGCCGAGGTGCGTGAGGTCGACGACCGCCGCGTCGCCGATCCACTGGTCGAGCGGCATCCCGGCGATGTCCCGCCCGTCCGGCAGGAAGTGCAGGGGCGCGTCCACGTGGGTGTACGCGTGGCAGGAGATCGTCATCACCGTCGACTGCAGCGGATCGCCCGCGGCGTGCGTGGCCGGCCGCTCGGAGAGCGCCTTCCACCGGAAGTGCGGCTTGATCGAGAAGCTGAGGTCGATGAGCTTCATGGTTTCCTCGCGGCGAGCACGGCGATCGGATAGCCGAAGCGGATCTGATCCACGACCATGCGCGCGCCGAGCCCAAGATCGTCATGCTTCACGGAGTCGCAAAAGATCCGGCGAATCGTCTCTTCATCGCCGGGCTTCGGAAACGAGCGCGCGATCAGTCCTTCGAGCTCCGCCTCCAGCCGGTAGCCGGTGACACGCGGCACCGGAAGCCCGACGTCGCGGAACAGGTGGATCAGCTCCTCCTCGGGCATGGCGCGGACGTGCGAAGGGTCGCGCAGGAGCTCCACCCGGTTGAGCGCATCGGCCTTGTCGGGCGCCGGCGCGCTGTCGATCACGAGGACTCCGCCCCCGGGCGCGCACACGCGCGTCATCTCGGCGAGCACGGCCTTCGGATCGAGGAAGTGGTGGAACGCAAAACGACAGCTGACCATGCTGAAGCTCGCGTCGGGGTAAGGAAGCGGAAGCACGTCGCCCTGACGCCACGTCACGTTCGTCAGACCGCGCTCCTCCTGCAGCAGGCGGGCGCGATCGAGCATCGCCGGCGTGATGTCGATGCCGGTGACGTGCTTCGCGACGCGCGCGAACGCGCACGCGAGGATGCCGGGCCCGCACGCGACGTCGAGGACGGTGTCGCTCGGCCCGACCCTGGAGAAGTCGACGACGAGCGTCAGCGCGGCCTCGTCCTTGATGCCGGGCGACGTGGCGAACGGCACCGCCTGCCGGGTGAACTGGTCGAGGATCGCGTCCCGATGCGTGGTCATACCGTCCTTCAGAGCGTCCGCTTGTACGTGCGGCCGCCCTTCATGATCACGCGCAGGTTGTCCTGGTTCTGGAAGACGCGCAGGTTCTTCAGCGGGTTGCCGTTCACCACGATGAGGTCCGCGTACTTGCCGGGCTCGACGGTGCCGATCTTGTCGGACATCTTGAAGAGCGCGGCATTGACCTTCGTCGCGGAGAGCAGCACCTCCATCGGCTTCATCACTTCCGCCTTCAGCTCGAGCTCCACGGTGCGCTGCGCCGCCATGTCGCCCAGCAGGTCCGAGCCCGAGCCGATCTGGCAGCCCGCCTTGTAGGCGTACTCGAGGCCCTTCAGGCTCTGCTCCCGCGCGAGATTGATCTTCGCGATCTGGTGATCGCCGATGCCGTACTTCTTGCCCTCGCGATAGATCGCCTCGTACGTGACCATCGTGGGGACGAGGAACGCGTCCGCGTCCTTGATGGCCTTCGCCGCCGCTTCGCGGATCAGGTTGCCGTGCTCGATCGAGCGCACGCCGGCCGTGATGGCGTTGCGCACCGCCGTGTCCGAGTACGCGTGGGCGAGCACGTACGTGCCGACGGCCTGCGCTTCCTCCACCGCCGCCCGCATCTCCGCCACCGTGTACTGCGTGGTGTCGAGCTCGTCGGCCGGCGACATCGCGCCGCCCGACGCCATGATCTTGATCTGGTTGGCGGAGCGGCGGAGGTTCTCGCGCGCCGCGCGCCGCACCTCGTCCGGACCGTCGGCGATGAACCCGACCATCCCGACGCAGCAGTCGATCGGCTCGATCCATTCCGAATGCCGCCGCTTGTCGCCGTGGCCGCCGGTCTGCGAGATGTACCGCCCGGAGACGAGCAGGCGCGGCCCGATGAAGTGGCCCTCCTCGAGCACCATGCGGAAGCCGTAGTCGGCGCCGCCGGCGTCGCGCGCGGTCGTGAAGCCCTGCATCAGGCACTCTTCGGCGCGCTTCATCGCGCGCGCCGCGATGTACGACGGCGGATACCAGCGATGCTGGTCGGTGATGTTCTCGGTCACCGCGCAGATGTGGACGTGCGCGTCGGTGAGGCCGGGCATCAGCGTGGCGCCCTTGAGGTCGAGCGTCGTGACCGGGCCGGGCAGCGCGCCGACGTCGCCCCTGGGCAGGACGTCCTTGATCCGCTCGTCTTCGACCACGACCGCGGCGCCCTCGACCGGATCGCCGCCGGTGCAGTCGATCAGGAACGCGTTCGTGAATACCGTCAGGCTCATGCCGCTTCTCCTCAGCGCGCGACGACTTTCGCCTCGTACATCCACACTTTCTCGTCGGCGCGCGGCGACCACTCGATGTGGCTCGCGACCCCGTAGAGATCGTGCTGCTGCCAGAGGAAGACCCACGCCGCCTCGTCGCGGATCAGCTTCTGCAGCTCGGCGTACGCGTCGGCGCGCGCCTTCGGGTCGATCAGCGTGACCGCGCGCGCGATCTTGTCGTCGACGACCTTGTTGTTGCCGTACGACGCGTACGTCTGGTCGCCGCGGAACAGCGGCTGCATCGTGCCCTGGCCCCAGAGCGCCGGGCCCCATCCGAGGAAGAAGAGGTCGCCCGTGTTCCGGTTCTTGATCTTGTCCAGGTGCGTGCCCCACTCGTTCACGACCACGTTGGTCTTGACACCGAGCCGCTGGAGCTGCGCGGCGATCGCCAGCGACACGTCCTTGTCGAGGGGATACCGGCCGGACGGCGTGTCGAGCGTGAGGCTCAGCTTCGCCGGGTCGACGCCCGCCTCCTTGAACAGCGCCTGCGCGCGTGCCGGGTCGTGCTTGTAGCACTCGGCGGGCGAGTAATCGACGTTGGCGGGTGCCAGCGGACCGCACATGCGCGTGGCGTTGCCGCGCAGCACCTGCTTGATCAGCTCGTCGACGTCGAGCGCGTGGTTCATCGCGCGACGCACCCGGACGTCCTGCATGGGCCCGGGCTTCAGGTTCACGAGCGCCAGGTAGTTGATCCGCGACGACACCGTCGACCGGATCTTCGCGCGCCCCGACCGCTCGACGGGGTCGAGCGCGTGCGGCGGGACGTCCTTCATGATGTCGATCTCACCGGAGAGCAGCGCCGCGAGCCGCGCGCTGAACTCCGGGATGAAGCGGAACGTCACCTTCGAGACGTCCGAGGGGCCCTGCCAGTAATCCGGGTTGCGCTCGAGGACGAGCCGCTCGTCGCGCTTCCACTCCACGAACTTGAACGGGCCCGTGCCGATCGGCTTCTCCGCGAGCTTCTGCGGGCCGAGCTCCTTCAGCGCCTTCGCCGGCATGATGAGCGAGTTGGTGAGCGAGGCGTGGTCGATCAGGTTCGGCCACGGCGCCTTCGTGACGATGCGCACGGTGAGGTCGTTGACGACCTGCACTTCCTTGATCGAGCCCCAGTACGCGGCGGCGGCATAGTGGCTCTTGTTCGCCGGGTCGAGGGCGTAGTCGAACGTCGCCTTGACCGCGTGAGCGTTGAACGGCTCGCCGTTGTGGAACTTCACGTTCGGGCGCAGCGTGAGCTCCCACGTGGTGTCGTTGACGGTCTTCCAGCCGGTGGCGAGCATCGGCCTCGGCTTGTACGTCTTCGCGTCGCGATCGAGCAGCCGGTCGTAGATGTGCTCGATCATGTTGTTGGTCGTCCAGTCGACGATCGTCATGCCGAGCATGGTCCGCGGCTCCGCGCCGAGGCCGATGACGATCTCTTTCGTCCGCGCGCGATCTTGCGCCTCCGCGGGTGTGAGCGGTGCCACCGCTAGCAGCGGCACCATCGAAACGACGAGGGTGACAACGACGAGCGTGGCGACCTTCACGCAACGCAAGGCGCGCATAGCGTCTTCCTTTCGATCGAGGGTCCGGAGTTGACGATCATATCCCGAGTCCATAGCCGCCGAGCGAGCGAACCGTCACGGCCTCGCCGATGTGCCCGGAGTTGTGTCGGATGGCCGAGCTGCCGAGCTGGTCACCGCGCGTGTGTCCCTGCCACGGGGGATGGCCCATACCGCTGATCCACAGGTCATTCGGTCCGAACGCGCCCACGTCGGCGGCCCGCCGGGTGTCATCGAGACTGAGGATCTCGTCCCACGTGCCCGGACGCAGGGCCGCGACGATCTCGCGGGTGCGCCTGCCGACGGCCGAGCGATAGGCTCGGACGCCGGCCACGTCTGCGCGCTCGGAGGGTCCGCGACCTCTTCCTCCGTCATTCCGGACCCCATCTGCACGTGCGGAATGTTCATGCGCCGGCTCCACGCCTCGTCGAAGACCTGGGGTCGCGCAGCGACGATCAGGTTCACGGCGACGTCTTCGGTGCGCGCCATGTGCCACAAGAGCCACACGATCGAGTTCAGGCCTTTGCCCGGCCGGACGCGCAGCTGAGCGTCGGAGAGGCCCGCAAGCCAGCGGTCGGCGCCCGGCGTCCGACCATCGGAGACGTCACCCGTGTGCGTCGCGGCATGACAGCCGAAGAAGAAGCGCGTCAGCTCCATGGCGGACCTCCTACACGCGGAGCTTCGGATCGAGCGTGTCGCGGAGCCAGTCACCGACGAGGTTCACGCCGAGCGCCGTGAGCGCGAGCGCGGCGCCCGGAAACGCCGCCAGCCACCACGCGATGTAGAGGAAGTCGCGGCTCTCCGACAGCATGCTGCCCCATGCCGGCGTGGGCGGCTGCACGCCGAAGCCGAGGAAGCTGATCGCCGCCTCCGCGACGATGAACTGCGAGAACTGCAGGCTCGCGACCACGATGATCGACGGCGCCACGTTCGGCAGGATGTGCCGGAAGAGGAGGCGCCAGCGACTCATGCCGAGCGCCGCGGCGGCGTGGACGAACTCGCGCTGCTTCACGCTCAGGACTTCCCCGCGGACCACGCGCGCGTAGATGACCCACCCGGCGGCGGAGAGGCTGATGATGATGTTGCGAAGCCCGAGGCCGACGATCGCGTTGATGGTCAGCGCGAGCAGGATGAACGGAAACGAGAGCTGCACGTCCGCCAGGCGCATCAAGGCCGTCGACGGCCAGCGCTCGACGAAGCCCGCGATCAGGCCGAGCGTGCCGCCGACGAGTGCCGTGATCACCACCGTGCACGCGCCGATGAACAGCGCGAGGCGCGCGCCGTGCAGCACGCGCGCGAGCAGGTCGCGCCCGAGCTGGTCGGTGCCGAGCGGATGGCCGGGCGTTCCGGGCGGCTTGAGGAACGCCGCGAAGTTCGCGCTCAGCGGATCGTGGGACGCGAGCCACGGCGCGAACGCGGCCGCGAGCACTGCGGCGAGCGTGAGCCCCAGCCCGAGCCACGCCTTCACGCGCGGCGCACCCGCGGATCCAGCCAGCCGTAAAGCAGATCGACGACGAGGTTCATGAGCGTGTAGATGATCGACGTGAACGACACCGCCGCGAGCACGACGGGGAAGTCTCGATTCAGCAGCGCCTGGACCGTGAGGCGGCCGAGGCCCGGCCACGCGAAGATCGTCTCGGTGACGACCGCGCCGCCGAGGAGCTGGCCGGCTTCCAGCCCGGCGAGCGTCACGATCGGGATCGCGGAGTTGCGCAGGGTGTGCTTGCCGATCACGCGCGTCTCCGCGAGGCCCTTCGCGCGCGCGGTGAGGATGTACTCCTCGTTCAGCACGTCCAGCACGGCCGAGCGCGTGAGCCGTGCCACGCGCGCCGAGTAGAACGCCGCGAGGACGATCGACGGCATCACGAGGTGGCTCGGCGTGCCGATGCCGCCGGTCGGAAGCCAGCGGAGCTGCACGGCGAAGACGTAGATCAGCATCAGCCCGAGCCAGAACCCCGGCACCGCCTGGCCGAGCACGGTCACCACGGTGCCGGCGTGATCGAAGAGCCCGTCACGGCGCACGGCCGACAGCACGCCGAGCGGAACGGCGACGACGAACGTGAGCGCGAGCGCGGTGCCGGCCAGCAGCATCGTCGCCGGCAGGCGCTCGAGCACGAGGCCCAGCGCGTCGCGCCTGTACCGGAGGGACTCGCCGAAGTCGCCGCGCGCCGCGCCCGCGATGAAGCGCGCGTACTGCACGCCGAGCGGGTCGTTGAAGCCGAGCCGCTGGCGAAACTCGTTGACGTCCTTCGCCTGGATGTCCATGGGCATGAACAGCGTGACCGGATCGCCCGAGAGACGAACCATGAGGAAGACGGCCGACAGCGACAGGAAGACGACGAGCGCCGTCTGCGCGAGGCGCGCGACGAGATAGCGTCGCATCGCTCCTAGCGGCTCTCGAACCGGTGGTGCAGCGTCACGGGCCGCTGGCGCCGCCGGTACCGCAGGTTCAAGAGCTCGACGGCGAGCGAGAAGGCCATCGCGAAATAGATGTAGCCCTTCGGCACGTGCTGGCCCATGCCCTCCGCCACGAGCATGACGCCGATCAGGAGCAGGAACGACAGCGCGAGGATCTTGACGCTCGGATGGCGGTCGACGAATCCGCTGATGGCGCGGGCCGACACGAGCATGACGACCATGGCGATGACCATCGCGATCACCATGATCGCGATCTGCTGCGCCATCCCGACGGCGGTGATGACCGAGTCCAGCGAGAACACGATGTCCAGCAGCAGGATCTGCGCGAGGACCCACGTGAAACTCGCGCGGCCGCCCGCGCCCGAGGCCTCGGTGTGATCGGCCTCGAGCTTGTCGTAGATCTCCCACGTCGCCTTGAAGATGAGGAAGAGGCCGCCGCCGAGGAGGATGAGGTCGCGGCCCGAGAACGCGTGGCCGACGAGGCTGAAGAGCGGCGCCGTGAGCCCCATCATCCAGGAGATCGCGAAGAGCAGGCCGATCCGGATGACGAGCGCGAGCGTCAGGCCGACGCGCCGCGCGATCGCCTGCTGCGCGGCGGGCAGGCGGGCGACGAGGATCGCGATGAAGACGACGTTGTCGATCCCGAGGACGATCTCCATCGCGGACAACGTGAGGAGGGCGACGAGCGCGTCGCCCGTGAGGAGCTGATCCATTGAGAGGTCTCCCGCGCGGCGATGAGCCCGCGCGGGCGCGATCGTATCAGGCGCGCGGGTTATGCGCCCTCGGCGCGTTCCTACGCGCCCGCGGCGTCCTCCAGCGTGCGGCGGTACCACGGAGCGTCGGGGAAGGTGATCGGGCGGATCGCGGGCAGCGTGACGCCCGCGGCGCGGTAGGCGTCCACGTACGCGCGGCACGTCGCGCGGTCGCCGATCGCGCCGAGCGCGCCCACGAGCGCGTCGTCCGCGGGCTGGCCCGCGTCGAAGCGCTTGATCGAGGCGCCGTGGCCGCTCGCTTCGAGCATCGCGCGATAGAACGGGAGCGACAGGTAGCGCGCGAGCTCGCCGCGAAACGCGTCGCGCGCCTTCGCCGGCTCGTCGGTCACCGCGAGCGGAACGGCCGCGACGATCTCGAAGCCCTCGAGCGCCTTGCCCGCGCGGCGCCGGCCGCGCTCGAGCGCCGGCACGGCGACGGTCTTGATATAGCGCGGGTCGCAGAGCCACAGCACGACGCCGTCGGCGATCTCGCCCGCGAGCTCCAGCATCTTCGCGGACAGGCCCGCGAGGTAGATCGGCGGCGCGGGCAGGCGGCCCGGCAGCGCCATGCTCCACTGCACGCGATAGTGGCGGCCCTCGAAGCGCGCGCCGTCGCCGAACGCGCCGCGCAGCACGGCCACGTATTCGCGCGTCACGCCGAGCGGGTCGTCGAGCTTCAGGCCGAGCTGCTGCTCCATCGACGCCTTGTGGCTGACGCCGAGGCCGAGGATGTATCGCCCGCCGGTCTGTTCCGAGAGCGTGAGCGCGGCCTGCGCGGTGGTGACCGGGTGACGCGGATAGATCGGAAGCACGCCGACGCCGACGCGGACGCGCGGCGCCGCCGCGGCGTACGCCGCGAGCACGAGGAAGGAGTCGCGGCCGAGCCCGTGCGTGACCCAGACGCTGTCGTAGCCGAGCGCGTCGGCGCGTCGCGCGAGCTCGACGCCGGCCGCGAAGTCGCCTCCGGGGGACAGGAACGCGGCGGTCTTCACGTCAGTCGCGGATCCAGGATTCGGCGGGCGGGATGTCCGGCAGCCTGCGCGCGCCGGGCTCATCGGCGTCGCCGGGCGTCATCCGGGCCGGCGCCATGCGGGTGAGCTGCTCGACGTCCGTACGGCGGTACAGGCGCTGGCGCTTGATGCCCTGGCGGTAGGACTTCAGAATTCCGCGGCTCACGTAGGCGTAGAGCGTCGCGGGCTTCACGCCCATCAGCTGCGCCGCCTCGTCGACCGTCAGGTACTCCTCACCGTCGACCATCACCATGGTCCCCACGCTAGCAGCGGCGTCGGCCGCCCGTCCACGCCCGTCCATGGACATACAGTTTAATCAATCTAAATCACGACGCGGTCGGCGATCTGCCAGGTCGACGGCGAGGCGGGACGGCTCTTCTATCGCGGCTACGCGATCGCGGACCTCGCGCGCGCGAGCACGTTCGAGGACGTGACCTCTCTGCTCTGGCACGGCGAGCTGCCTGACGCGGCGGCGGCGGCCGAGCATCGACACCGGCTGGAGGCCGCGCGTGGATTGCCGAAGGAGATCAAGGCGCTGCTCGAGACCCTGCCGCGCGACACGCATCCGCTCGACGCGCTGCGGACCGCGGTCTCGCTCGCCGCCACCCTCGATCCCGACACCAGCGCGTCCGATCGCGCGGCGAACCTGCGCAAGGGCTACCGGCTCATGAACCTGGTCCCCGAGACGGTCGCCGCGTGGCAGCGCATCCGCACGGGGCGTACGCCGGTCGACGCGCCCGTGCACGCCGGCCACGCCGCGCGCTTCCTGCACCTGCTCGACGGGCACGCGCCGGCGGAGGACGTCGCCCGCGTCCTGGACGTCGCGCTCATCCTCCACGCCGATCACGAGCTCAACGCGTCGACGTTCGCCGCGCGCGTGGCCGTGGCGACGTTCGCGGACATGCACGCCGCGCTGACCGCGGCGGTGGCCACGCTGAAGGGCCCGCGACACGGCGGCGCGAACGAGGACGTCCTCGAGATGCTGCTCGCGATCGGCGACCCGTCGCGCGCCGAGGCGTTCGTGGAGGACTGGCTGCGCAAGCGGGACGCCATGTCGAAGGCCGAGCGCGTGGATCCGAAGTCGCGCATGCCGGGCTTCGGGCATCGCGTCTACAAGGCGGACGACGCCCGCGCCGCGCGGACCACGTTTCCCGTGAACGTCGACTTCTTCTCGGCCGTGGTCTACGACGCGCTGGAGCTCCCGCCGGACTTCTGC
>VGLJ01000006.1 GCA_016866775.1 Candidatus Rokuibacteriota bacterium
CTCGGTTGGAGGTCCATCGCTTCCCGGGCTACGCGCCCGAGCTCAATCCGGACGAGTTCGTCTGGACGAAGGTCAAGCAGGAGTGGTCGAACAGCACTCACGATGGCCTCGTGCCGCTCACGCTGCCGGTGTGCGGAGCCTGCAGCGCATCGGCCGCTCGCAGTCTCTGCTGCGGTCATGCATTCACGCGGCGGAGTTGTCGTGGCCGTGGAGCAGTAGCCATTACTTCTAGAAAGATCAATAAAGGCGCCGCAGACGCCTCAACTGGCGGATCTCCCGCCCGGCCGCGATAGTCTCGATGACGCGGATCGGGCCAAGGAGCTCGAAGTCCACGCGCTACGGTAGCACGGTGGCTCACGCCTTCGAACTTTACGCAGTCGCCGAACGAATAGGGTTTTATCCGTCGTGCGCCGCGCAGGACGGATAAAACCAGTTGGACTAAACCGCCGGCCCTTCACGGCTATGGGGATTCTAGAGTGGCCACGCGCAGGACGGAAGCGGCATCAGGGCGCCTCGCGTGGGCGACCAGCGGAAGGTGGCGGCAGAGGGATCATGACGTGTCCACGAGCGGGGGACATCGCGTGGGCAGGCAGATCGGGGCGAGGATCTCGGTGACGCGGAGCCGATTCTGCGCGCAGACGGGACAGCGCTCGATGTCGATCCCGGTGAGCCGCAGCATCAGCGCGGGCACGGACTCGATCGACGAAGGGGCCGGCGGCGGCGAGGATCCGAGCAGGGCGCGGCACCGCGCAAGCTTGGCGTGGCGGGTGCGGTTGGGCAAGAAGCCGAAGTGCCGAATGCGGACGAAGCCGCCGGGGACGATGTGGAGCAGGAAGCGACGGACAAACTCCGCGGCCCGAGCGCCAGGACCTTCACCCGAGCGCCGTCGGTGTAGTCCTTCCAGCGAAAACGCACGACGCCGTCGGCGTGGCTGACGAGCCGCTCGTTGGAGCGCGCCACGCGGTGCGTGTAGCGCCCGAGGTACTCGAGGGCCTGTGTGGGGCCGCCGAAGGGCCGCGTCGCATAGACGACCCAGGCGTGCTGGCGGAGGTCGGTGAGCCAGGCGGCAAAGGCGGCCGGGTCGGCGAGGCCGGCGACCGAGCCGGCGAAGACGAGCTTGCCTGTGGTGAAGGCCCGCTGGAGCGCGTGCAGGTACTTCCCACGAAACACCTGGGCGAGGGCGCGGACGGGGAAGAGGAAGCCCGGCGGCGCCGCGAGCCAGCGCGTGCCGTCCGCGCTGAGCGCGCCGCCGGGGATCACGCAGTGTAGATGCAGATGCTGGGAGAGATTCTGCCCCCAGGTGGGCAGGATCGCCGTTCCGCCGAGCTCGCCTCCGAGATGGCGCGGATCGCGGGCGAAGGTGGTGAGCGTCGCCGCGACGGCGCGGAAGAGGAGCGTGTAGAGCACGCGGGGATTGCCCTGGGCGAGCGCGTTCAGGCCGTGTGGCAGGGTGAAGACGAGGTGGAAATACTCGACAGGAAGCAGTTCGGCACGCCGAGCGGCGGGCCAGCGTTCCTTCGCGAGCGTTTGGCACTTGGGGCAGTGTCGATTGCGGCACGAATTGTAGGCGAGGCGCTCGGCGCCGCAGGTATCACAGGTCTCCCGATGGCCGCCGAGGGCGGCGGTGCGACAGGTTTCGATGGCCTGCATGGCGCGGCGCTGCGCGCGAGACAGCACATGGGTCCGGCGATACGCCGACCCGTGAGCGCGGAAGAGGTCGGCGAGCTCGAGCGCCGGACGCCGTCGCGGGCGCGGCGCCGAGGTGGGCGCCGACGCCGAGGGCATGGCCTACTCGAGGCGGGGCGGCTTGGGGAGATCCAGGGGCGAGCGCGTGCCCACGACGCGGCCCTGACGGAGATGAAAGTAGCGCATCGTCGTGGACATCTGGCGATGGCCGAGCAGCCGCTGCACGGGGTGCAGGTCGGTGCCGGCTTCGAGGAGGTGAGTGGCGAAGGCGTGGCGCAAGGCGTGGATGCCGCCCTGCTTGGTGATCCCCGCTCGTGTGCCCTGGCGATTGGCGAAGAGCCAGACGCCGGGCGGCACGCTTTTCCAGTACGCGCGGAGATCGTGAAGGAGCGGCGCCGCGAGCGGCACGTAGCGGTCCTTGGCGCCCTTCCCCTGCTCGATGCGGATCGTCATGCGGTCAGCGTCGATGTCCGACACTTTGAGGGCGATCGCCTCGCTGACGCGCAGGCCGGCGGCGGAGACGGTGGTCAGCACCAGCCGATGGCGTGGATGCGGGGGCGCGGCGAGCAACCGCCAGACCTCTTCTCGGCTGAGAATCTCCGGCAGTTTCTGCGGCTGTCGCGGGAGGGGCACGTGGAAGTCAGTCCGCGGATGGCCGAGCGTCACGTGAGAGAGGAACCGGAAGGCGTTGGCCGCCTGACTGCACGTGCTCCAGGACAGTTTCCGCTCCAGGATCAGATGCGCGAGGTACGCCTGGACCTCGTCGTTCGTCAGCTGATCGGGTGCTCGGCGGTAGTGCTTGGCCAAGCGTACGACGGCGGCGATGTACGCCGTGTGGGTGCGCCGGGCAAAACCACGTACGGTCATGTCGCGGACCATCCGGTTGCGGAGCTCGCTCATGAGACACCTCCCTGGCGTGATGAACGGCAAGGAGGTGATGGTGCGTCGACAAGAACGGCGTGAAACAGAGCGAGGCGAAGACAATCGAGCGGATCAGCAGAACAACGAACGCGTGATCAGCGTCGAGTTCGAGCTACCGCGTCAGCGGTTTAGTTCAACGCCGCGGTGAGCGGCGCGCGCAGCGCGTCCGCTCGACTGCGAAGTTATGCGTCTCTCCGACGCCTCCACGCCCTCGGATCCCTGGCCCCATGGAAAACGCCCAACACAGTGATCTGCCGCCGTTCGATCTCGTAGAAGATCGCGTACGGGAATCGGCGTACGAGCGCTCGACGCATGGTCGGATCAACGAGCGCGAACGCCTGCGGATGGCGCTGGATCGTTGCCAGACACGCGTTGACGGCGGCGAGAAGGGCAGCCGCGCGATGGGGCGCCTGCCTGTGGTACCAGAGGTGAGCCGCGTCGACATCACGCTCGGCCTCGGGCGTGAGGCGGAGTCGCTTCACTTACGGCGTCGGAGCCTGGCACGTACCTGCGCCCAAGATTTCGCGGCAGATGGATTGCGCGCGTGGGCTTGTCGCCGCCGCTGAAGCTCCTTGCGCTGGGCGTCCGTCACCGGAACCGCCTCCGGTGTCTCGACGAGGCTGTCCCAGATTTCTTCGAGGAGCTGTAGCCGATCGGCAACGCTCAGCGACTGGATCTCCTTGCGGACGGTGCTCATGGCCGCATTCTCCGCTTCTCGGTCTGCGACGGCAAGCTCACATCAGTACGCATAACGCGATCTCTCTTGAACTATGTCACACGGTGAACGCTGCGCCCGGCGCAGTGTAGCGCGGGACGCGCGCCACGGCTTTGAACGGCAAAACGCCCGTGGCGACGCGAAGCTACGCGGCAGCAGAAACGTCGTGCGCTTCCTCAATATCTTGCGGTCGGGCGCTGTGTAGCACCGTGATCTTCCACGCGGCGCTCACGTCAGGATTCCCCTCACACGATCCTCGCACCGTTCCCATCCCGGATCGTGATCTGGTTCGCCCTGAAGTCGACATCCTAGACGCGCAGGCGGCGGCATCTAGTGGCGTGCCCGGATGCGCTGACGCACTTGATCGAGGAGCTTCGGCTTCGACGAACCGGTGGAGCGCTTTAGGGGACGGCCGTCCCGCAGCGTGATCGGCCGTCGCTTCGTGCCGCAGAACGGGCGCCGAGTGCGCGACACCCAGACGGATACGTATGGTGAAAGCAGGAGGAGCGAGCCGAAGGCGTGCGACGACCGTCGGAAGTACGGGACGGAGTCCCTCTCCGAGTCAGTCAGGCCGGAACTTCGTCTCCGGCTTCACGCCCGTGCGCCGCTGGCCTGCGCTGATCCGTCCGTTCTCCAGATAGCGGCCCTCGACCGCGCGACGCGCCGCCGCGTCCCACTGCGGCAGCCAGTCGCCGAGCGAGTAGCCGAACCACGGCGGGCGCGGACGGACGGCGGGCAGGCCGAGCTCCTGCCAGATCGCCAGCGCGCGCTCCATGTACTCGCGCTTGGGGAGCGCGAGCGGCGGCATGTCGCTCTTCATGGTGGCGTCCATCAACAGCGTGGAGTCTTCCTCGCCGCCGTGCTCGCGCTTCGGGCCGTGGCCCTGGCCGCGATGCGGCAGCGTCTGCACGTCCTGCACCGGGTCCATCCGGTACGCCATCGCCCACAGCAGCGCGTCGGCGTTGTCCGGGTCGATGTCGTCGTTGACCGCGATGCAGATCTTGCCGCAGTCGCCCTTGAAGGACGTCGCGCCGTACAGCGCGCGCCACACCTCGGTGCGGGACGTGCCCTTCTCGAGCGTGATGATCGTCACGCGCAGCAGCGCGGTCAGCGGCTCGTGGAGCGCCGCGCGCTTCACGCCGCGGATGCCGAGCGCGTCGCGCAGGTGCGCGAGGAAGAGCGGCTCGTACGCCAGGCGCTTGATGACGCTCGACTCGCTCGGCGTGACCTGGCTGATGTAGGACGGGATGATCGCGTCGCGCCGGTGCGTGATCGCGGTGACCCGCATCGGCATGTTGAACTCCTCGAGCGCCACGTGGCCGTGCGACTCGCCGAACGGCGCCTCCGGCTCGACGTACTCGGTGTCGATGAGGCCCTCGATCACCACCTCGGCCTCGGCCGGCACCAGCAGATCGACCGTGCGCGCGCGCACCACGTTGATCGGTGAGCCGGCGAGCCCGCCCGCCACGTCCAGCTCGTCCACGCCGACCGGAAGCTTCTGCGGCCCCATGAACGCGACGAACGGCGGGCAGCCGAGCACGATCGCGCACGGCATGGTCGCGTCACCGCGCTTCTGGTGCGCGAGGTAATGCAGATAGCCGCCGGCGCCGCCGACACGCGTGGCCATGCGCACGACGAGCCGATCCGGGGCCTTCAGCGCGGCGCGATACGTGCCCATGTTCTGCACGCCGGTGTTCGGATCGCGCGTGATCACGTTCGTCGCGGTGAGCGTCGGCGCGCTGTCGAAGCCCGGCGTGGAGATCGGAATCGGCAGCCGATCGAGCCCGTTGCCCTCGCCGCGCAGCGCGTCGCCCTCGAGGACGACCTCCTGACACACCGCCTCGGTCACGAGGCGCGGCGGCACCGGGTTGGCGATGGCGCGGTCCCATCGCGCTTGGATCTCCTCGATCGGCACGCCCATGCCCACGCCGTAGATCGCGCGATTGGCCGCGATGGCGCCGACGGCCACGGGCATCGCGTAGCGGCGGCCGCGGCCGTCGGTGATGTTGGTGAAGAGGAACGCCTTCCGCTCCTCCTCCGGCAGGCCGCCGACGAACTGCCAGCGCACCAGCGGATGCATCTCCGCGTCCTTGTCGATCGGGCGGTCGACCGTGAGGAGCAGCCCGCGCTGCTTCAGCGCCTCCAGGTGCTCGTGGAGGTCGGGATATCCGCGCTTCACCGCGGCTTGCGCGCCAGGAAGTCCTTGAAGCCTTCGCGCACCGGCGCCGACGTCAGCCACGTCCCGCGCGCCACGTCCTCGTTGTCGTAGCGCTCGCGCCACGGCATCCCGATGTCCTCGTGCAGGAGCCGCTTGATGCCCTGAACCATGCGCGCGTCGTTCTTCGCGATCATCGCGGCCATCTCGAGCGCGGTGTCGCGCAGCTTCGCGGCGGGGACGACCTGGTTGAGCAGCCCGATGCGCTCGGCTTCGTCCACCAGCACGTCACGCCCGGTGTAGAGGAGCTCCTTCGCCTTTGGCATGCCGACGAGGACCGGCAGCGACCACGTCGAGTTCACGCGGCCGTAGCTGGCGGCGAGAAAGCGGAACTTCGTGCGCTCGCAGCCGATGCGGATGTCGAGCGTGGAGCTGAGCAGCGCGGCGCCGCCGTACGCGAGCCCGTTGAGCGCGCCGATCAGCGGCTTCGCGAACGTCGCGATGTGCCACGTGGCGCGGTTGCGGAACGCCTGCCGCTCACCGAGCTGCTCCTGGCTGAGGCCGGCCATCTCGTGGATGTCGGCGCCGGCGGAGAACGCCTTGTCGCCGGCGCCCGTGAGCACGACGGCCTTGACGGCGTCGTCGTCCTCGAGCCGCGTGAGCTCCTCGTCCAGCTCCTGCATCAGGCCGTAGCTCAGCGCGTTGAGCTTCTCCGGGCGATTCAGGGTGATGAGCGCGGCGCCGTCGAGGCGCTCGGCCAGGATGTGTGCGTAGCCCATGGGGCTCCTCCCGATTGACCTCGTCTGCTGGCGGCGCTAGCTTCGCAGCACCGTGCCGCGGGCGCAAGGAGGGGTGACGGGGTGACCGAGGACGAAGCGCTTGCCGCGCTGCGCGGCGACGACGCGAGCCGGGCCGCGCGCGCGGCGAGCGCGCTCTGGGAAATGTGGCACCGCTCCGGCGATCCGCAGCTCGACGCGATCCTGCGGCAGGGGATCGAGCTGATGGAGCGGCAGGATCTCGCCCGGGCCGAGGCGGTCTTCGCCCGGCTCATCCAGGTCGCGCCCGGCTTCGCGGAGGGGTGGAACAAGCGCGCGACCGTGCGCTTCCTCGCCAAGGACTTCACCGGATCCGTCGCCGACTGCCGCGAGACGCTGGCGCGCAACCCGCACCACTTCGGCGCGCTGTCGGGGCAGGGCCTCTGCCACATGGCGCTGGAGGAGTACAAGGAGGCAGCCGAGATGTTCCGCCGCGCGCTCGTGGTGCATCCGCATCTCGACGGCGCGCGCTCGAACCTCCGGGCCGCGCTGCACGAGCTGGTGAAGTGGAACTGAGCGGCGTAGCCGCGTTGATGGAGTGGGGGCTGCGCGGCCCCGCGGTGGCGCGCCGGCGCGCGCTCCGCCTGAAGCTCGCGGCGATCGTCGGATTTCTCGCGTTGTGGAGTATCGTTTCCGGCGCCGTGGCTGCGTTGAAGCTCTTCAACCCCATCTTCTTGCCCGGGCCGTGGGTCGTGCTCGGCGCGCTCGTCACGCTGGCGGCGAAGGGCCAGCTGTGGGGCCACGTCGTGGCCACGCTCGAGCGGGTCGCCGTCGGATTCTCGACGGGCGCCGTGCTCGCGATCGGCTTCGGTCTGCCGGTCGGCTACTTCCGCGCGCTGAGGAACGTCGTCGAGCCCGTCGTCGAGCTGCTGCGGCCGATCCCGCCGCTCGCGATGCTGCCGCTCTTCATCGTGTGGGTCGGCATCGGCGAAGGCTCGAAGGTCGGCTTCATCACCTACGCGACGTTCTTTCCGATGTTCCTGACCACGGTGCACGCGGTCCGGCATCTCGATCCGTTGCTCGTCCGCGCGGCGCAGAGCCTCGGCGCGCGCCCGGCGCAGCTCTTCTTCCGCGTGATCCTCCCGGCGGCGCTGCCCGAGATCCTCACGGGCATCCGTCTCGGGGTCGCGCTCTCCTTTTTCGTCATCGTGATCTCCGAGTTCATCGGCGCCGAGCGCGGGCTCGGCTACCTCATCAACGACGGCCGGAACTTCTTCCTCGTGCCGCAGATGCTCGGGGCCGCCGTGCTCCTCGGCCTGCTCGGTTACACCGGCAACGCGATCGCCCGCGCCGCCGAGCGCCGCTTCCTCCGCTGGCAGAGCCCGTCGTGAAGATCCAGATCGCGGGGGTCGGGAAGACGTTCGGGAGCGGCGCGCCCGCGCTCGGCGGGATCGATCTCGAGATCGCCGAGCGCGAGTTCGTGTGCCTGCTGGGGCCGTCGGGCTGCGGGAAGTCGACGCTCCTCAACATCGTGGCGGGCTTCCTCGCGCCGACGACCGGGCGCGTGCTCGTCGACGGCTCGCCGGTGACCGCCCCCGGCGCGGACCGGGGCGTGGTCTTCCAGGAGTACGTGCTGTTCCCCTGGCTCTCGGTGGCGGGCAACGTCGAGTTCGGTCTCAAGCTGAAGGGCCTCTCGCGCGCCGAGCGCGAGCGGACGGTCGCGCGCTATCTCGATCTCGTGGGCCTCGGCGCCCACGCCGCCAAGTTCCCGACCCAGCTCTCCGGCGGCATGAAGCAGCGCGTGGCCATCGCGCGGGCGCTCGCGAACAGCCCGTCGATCATCCTGATGGACGAGCCGTTCGGCGCGCTCGACGCTCAGACGCGCGAGGTCCTCCAGGACGAGCTTTCCCGCATCCAGCGCCTCGAGCACAAGACCATCGTCTTCGTCACCCACTCCATCCGCGAGGCGGTCTACCTCGCCGACCGCGTGGTCGTGATGACGTCGGCGCCCGGGCGCATCAAGCAGATCTTCGAGGTCAAGCTCGGCGAGGTGCGTGACCGCTTCGCGCCCGAGTTCACGGAGATCGAGAGCGCGATCACCCGCACGGTGAAGGAAGAAGTCGCCAAGGTGCATGAATGATCGTGCGCGGACTCGCGTTCGCGTTGATCCTCGCCGTCTGGGCCGCCGTCTCGTACGGCAATCGCGCGGTCGAGTTCACGAACCCGGCGATCGTCCCGACGCCGGGCGAGGTGGGTGCGGTCACGGTGGCCGCGCTGCGTGACGGCACGCTCGTCCGGAACCTCGTCACCTCGCTCGTCCGCGTGCTGGAGGGCTTCGCCATCGCCGCCGTGGCGGCGCTGGCGCTCGGCGGGCTGGCGGCGCTCTCGGCGCCGATCCGGTTTATGCTCGAGCCGGTGATCGAGTTCGTCCGGCCCATCCCGCCGCTGGCGTTCCTGCCGATGTTCCTCGTCTGGTTCGGCCTCGGCGAGACGTCGAAGGTCGCGTTCATCGCCTACACCACGTTTTTCCCCATGTTCGTGGGCGTCGCGGCGAGCGTCCTCCGCGTGGACGTGATGCTCCTGCGCGCCGCAGCCACGCTCGGCGCCACGCACGCCGATCTCTTGCGGCGCGTCGTGCTTCCGGCCGCGCTTCCTGGCATCATCGTGGCCCTCCGCCTCGGCTTCGGGCTCGCGTTGTTCGTGATCGTGGGTGCTGAGTTCATGGGGGCGGACGCGGGGCTGGGCAACCTGATCATGGAGGGACGGACATTCTTCAATCCGCCGCAGATCGTCATGGGCGCGTTGGTCCTCGGCCTCCTGGGCTCGATCGTCAACGCCCTGTTGCTTCGTCTCGAACGCCGTGTGCTGCCGTCATGAAAGGGGTGTGGGGTCCTCCAGCGATGGGGCCCCATGTGAAAGGAGCCTCATCCATGCCATTCCGGATCCTGCTCGCTGCGCTGATCTTGATCGCCGCTTTCGCGCCCGGAGCGAGTGCCCAGAAGCCCGAAGTCACCGAGATCGACGCGTGGCTCGTGCGCGACGCCCAGATGTCGTCGCAGTTCGCGGTCGCGGACAAGCTCGGCTACTTCAAGGACGAGGGCATCAAGGTGAATCCACGGTGGTACATCGCCGGCACCGACCTGCCGTCGATGTGGGGCGCCGGCAACATCCACCTCGGCACCGCGACCGCCACGATGGTGGTGCCGATCGCCGCCGCGAACCAGCCGATCTACAACATCGCCCCGCAGAGCGACGTCGCGGGCACCCAGCAGATCGTGCTCGGCAAGAAGGCGCAGGAGACCGTGAAGTCGCCGAAGGACCTCGAGAAGCTGAAGATCGGGATGCCGAAGGGCGCCTCGGTGACGATGGCGATCCAGGCCATGACGAAGGACACGGGCGCGGACTTCAGCAAGATCCAGTTCGTCAACCTCTCGCCGCCGGACGCGGTGACCGCGCTCGCGAAGGGCGACATCGACGCGATGGCCGCGTGGGCGCCCTGGGTGTTCAACGCCGTCAAGCAGGCGGGCGGCAAGGTCTACTTCACCGGCAACCGCAGCTACATCCCCGGCAAGGAAGGCCAGGTCGACTGGCTGCGCGTGCACGCGGGCGTGGTGGCGAGCGGCGACATGCTGAAGAAGAACCCGAACACGCTGAAGGCCGTGCTGCGCGCGCTCAAGAAGGCGACGGACAAGATCAACGGCGACCGCGAGGCCGCGGTGAAGATCGTCGCCGGGGAGATGAAGACCGACGAGGCGCTGACGCGGGACATCATGGCGCTCAACATCTACTCGATGGAGATGAACGACAAGATTCACAAGGGCATGGGCGAGTTCGTCGACTTCCTGCACTCGCTCGACCGGATCAAGCAGAAGTTCCCGGCCGAGCAGGTCATCTACACGAAGCTGCTCGAGGAAGTCGATCCCAAGCTCGTGAAGTGGAAGTCGCCGACGACGGTGAAGTGAGGAGGCCCCGGCCATGCCGCGCTATGTGAAGGTCGCCGCCGCCCAGCTCGGGGCCATTCCCGAGGGCACCACACGCAAGCAGATGGTCGACCGCATGCTCCTCCTCATGGAGCGGGCCGTGGCCGAGCGCGTGGAGATCGTCGCGTATCCCGAGCTGGCGCTGACGCCGTACTTCCCGAAGCGTATCCGCGACGACGCCGACCAGTTCTTCGAGGACGCGATGCCGTCGCCGGTGACGCAGCCGCTCTTCGACAAGGCCAGGGAGGCGCGCATCGCCTTCCACCTCGGCTACGCCGAGAAGGCCGGCGCGAAGCGCTACAACACCGCGATCTTCGTCGACGAGGACGGCCGGATCTTCGAGAAGTACCGGAAGACGCACCTGCCGGGCACGAAGAAGGTCGACGGCCACGCGATGGTGTATGAGCCGTACTTCTTCGAGTACGGCGACACCGGCTTCCGGGTCTACGACGCGAAGAAGGCGAAAGTCGGCGTCCACATCTGCCAGGACCGCCGGTATCCGGAGGCGTACCGCGCGCTCGGCCTGCAGGGCGCGGAGATCATCATCAACGGGTACAACACGCCGCTCTATCCGCTCGCGCTCGACCACAACGAGCTCGTGCTCCGCGCGGGTGCCTACGAGAACAGCCTGTTCGTGATCGGCGTGGCCAAGGCCGGCAAGGAGGACGGCGTCGAGTTCATCGCCGGCAGCTGCATCATCGACCCGCTCGGGCAGGTGATCGCGAAGGCGCAGACGAACGAAGACGAGCTGATCACCGCACGGATCGACCTCGACGCGATGCTCCCGGTCCGCAAGCGCTGGAACTTCTTCGCCCGCCGCCATCCCGAGCACTACGGCCTGGTGACGGCGCCCAGGCAGCATTCCGAATGACACCCGCGGGCCGCGTCGACACGATCGTTCAGAGCGATCGGATCGTGACGGCGACCGAAGTGTTCGACGGGGGCGTGGCGATCCGTGACGGGCGCATCGTCGCGCTGGGGCCGGTGGACGTGCTGCCGGACGCCGGGCGGACGATCGACGCGCGCGGGAAGATCGTCTTCCCCGGGGCGATCGACTGCCACGTGCACCTCGGCACGGAGTACGACGACTGGCGCGGCGGGCCCGAGATCGCCGCGCGCGCCGGCCTCACGACCATCCTCGTGTTCACGATGGCCGACGGCAACGAGAGCCTGCCGCAATCGATCAAGCGGCAGAAGGACGAGCACGAGAAGACGAGCGTGCTCGACTTCGGCTACCACTTCATCCTCACCAACAAGCTCGCGCAGCTCGAGGGCATTCCGGACGCGATCGGCATGGGCGTGCCGAGCTTCAAGATGTTCATGACCTACAAGAAGCGCGGCGACCGCATGTGCAGCGACGATTTCATCTGCAAGGCGCTCGAGGTCATCGGCCCGCACGGCGGCCTGGCGCAGTTCCACTGCGAGAACGGCGACGTCATCGCGTACCTCGAGGACAAGGCGCTCACGGCCGGCAAGGTGGCGCCGACGGACTTCCCGCCGACGTGCCCCCCGTGGACGGAAGAGGAAGCGATCAACCGCGTGATCCACATGGGCGCGCTCACCGGCGCGCCGGTGTACGTGGTGCACCTCTCGACGCAGCTCGGGCTCGAGCGCATCAAGCGCGCGCAGGCGCTCGGCCAGCGCGTGTGGACCGAGACGTGTCCGCAGTACATGCTCCTGACGGAGCAGGAGATGGTGAAGTGGGGTCCCCTCGCGAAGATCGGCCCGCCGCTGCGTCCTGCCGACGGCCCGGATCGCGAGGCGCTCTGGCGGGGCGTCGCCCAGGGTTACATCTCCAGCGTCGCGAGCGATCACTCGCCGCGCCCGAAGAAGATGAAGGAGCCGGGCTGGAAGAACATCTTCGTGGACGACCAGGGGAAGGTCGTGCCGTTCGGGAGCCCGGGGCTCGAGACGCTCGTGCCGCTCGTCTACGGCGAAGGCGTCGTCAAGCGCGGGCTCCCGCTCACGTGGATGGCGCGCGTGCTCGGGGAGAATCCCGCGCGCGTCTTCGGCCTCTATCCGCGCAAGGGCGCGATCCGCGTCGGCGCCGACGCCGACCTCACGATCATCGATCCCGAGCCGCAGACGACGATCACCGTGAACGACCACAAGGGCGTCGCGGGATGGACGCTCTACGAAGGCTTCGCCGAGCGCGGGAGGCCGTGGATGACGCTGCTGCGCGGCAACGTCCTCCTGCGCGGCGGCACGGTCGAGCAGGCGCCGGGCTACGGTCGCTTCCTCGCGCGCGGCGGTCCGGTTCCTCCGCTCGGCGGCGCCGCGATCTGAGCGCGTGATGCTTCGGGCGGTGGGGTACGCCGCGTGCGTCGTGCTGGCCGTCGCCGGCATCGTCGCGGCGGACGAGGAGCTGCCGCGCAAGGGCGGCCGCCTCGGCGTGCGCATCGCGGCGATCCCCGACGACGTGCGCGCGCGCGAGAAGCTTCGCGCCGGAGAAGGCGTGCTCGTCGAGCACGTGCTGCCCGAGACGAGCGCGGCGCACGCGGGGCTCCGCGCCGGCGATCTGCTCCTCACGCTCGACGGCCGCGCGATCGACAGCGTGCCGACGTTCCTCGAGACCGTGCCGCGGATGAAGGCCGGGCAGCGCGTCGTGTTCGGCGTCCTGCGCGACGCGCGGCGGCTCACGATGCCAGTCACGCTCGGTCCGCGGCCGCCGGATCGCGGCGCGAGCTTCGACGTGCTCTATCGCCACGTCGTGAGCAAGGGCGCGCGCATCCGCACGATCGTCACGCGGCCCCACGCGCCGGGCCGCCATCCCGCGCTCGTGCTGATCCAGGGGCTTGGACCCTCGACCATCGACGAGCCGCTCGGCGGCCGCAGCGCGTACCGCCGCATCCTCAGCGCCTTCGCCGAGGCGGGCTACGTGACCGTGCGGGTCGAGAAGCCCGGCATCGGCGACAGTGAAGGCGGACCGTACGCCGACATGGACCTTGCCGGCGAGCTCGACGTCTATCGCCAGGCGCTGCTCGCCCTGGGCGCGATGGAGTTCGTCGACCGCGATCACGTGTTCGTCTTCGGGCACAGCATCGGCGGCGTGTTCGCGCCGCTCCTCGCCGCCGAGATCCCGCTGCGCGGCGTCCTCGTGTACGGCACCGTCGTGAAGTCGTGGGCCGAGCACGTCCTCGAGAACACGCGGCGTCAGGCCGCGCTCGGCGGGAGCAAGCCCGCGTCGATCGACTCCACGGTGACGGCGCTCGGCATCGTGATGCAGGATCTGTTCATCGACGGAAAGACGACGAACGAGGTGGCGCGGACCCGGCCGCACCTGCGCGGCGTCGTCGATCGCTTTTTCCCCGACGGCCGGATGTACGGGCGGGTGCTGCGGTTCTGGATCCAGCTCCATCGGACAGATCTCGCCGCGGCGTGGACGAAGGTCGACACCGACGTGCTCGTCATGTGGGGCCGCCACGACTTCATCGCGACCGAGGACGATCACCCGCGGATCGCCGCGATCGTCGAGAAAGCGCGGCCCGGCCGGAGCACGTACGTCGCGGTCGACGGCGCGGATCACGGCTTCCCCCGGACCGCGTCGGTCGAGGACAGTTTCCGTCGGTGGGGCACACCGGGTGCCGACATCAGCACGACGATGGTGACGACGATGAAAGCCTGGACCGAGAAGGTGCGTCATGCCCGCTGAATCGGCCGACTATCTCGATCGCCTCGCGCGCATGGCGCGGCGCGTGCGGTTCGACGACCTCTCGTCCTCGGCCGTGGAGGCGACGAAGGCCGTCGTGCTCGACACGATCGGCGCGATCCTCGCGGGCAGCCGGCTCGACGAGAACGTGAAGCTCGCCGATCTCGCGGCGGAGCGCTCGGGCCATCGCCCCGCGACGCTCATCGGGCGCGCGCGCAAGGCCGAGCCGATGTTCGCGGCGCTCGCCAACGCGACGGCCGGCGTCGCGCTCGAAGTCGACGAAGGCAACCGCTGGGGCGGCGGTCACCCCTCGATCCACGTGCTGCCCGCGGCGCTCGCGGTCGCCGAGGAGCTCGCGGCGGACGGGCCGCGCTTCATCGAGGCGCTCGTCGCGGGCTACGAGGTGACCTCGCGCATCGGTGGCGCGACCCGGCAGCGCGCGAACGTCCACTCGCACGGGACCTGGGGCACCGCGGGGGCGGCGGTCGCGGTCGCGCGCCTGCTCGGCCACGGGCCGGTCGCGCTGCGCGCGGCGATCAACCTGGCGACGTCGATGAGCCCGGCCAACACGTGGACGCCGTGCTTCGAGGGCGCGACGATCCGCAACCTTTATCCCGGGCGCGCGGGGCTGCAGGGCATCCTCGCCGTGCACCTGCTCGACTGCGGGTTCACGCCCGTGAAGGACGCGCCGGCGGACGTCTACGGCACGCTCCTCGCCGACGCGTTCGATCCGGCCGCGGCCATCGATGGCCTCGGCGACGACGACCGCGTCGCCACGTTCCGCATCGAGCGCAACTACTTCAAGTTCCACGCGTGCTGCTACTACAACCACCCGGCGCTCGACGCCGTCCACCGGCTGCTGCGCGAGGAGAAGGTCGCGCACACCGACGTGGCGGGGATCCGCGTGACGTCGATCCCGTTCGTGACCCGCATGGCCGATCCGGCCCCGCGCACGATGCTGTCCGCGAAGTTCTCGATCCCGTACGCCGTCGCCTCGGCGGTGGTTCGTCACGGCACGTTCGTCGACGCGTTCCAGGACGCCGCGCGCGAGGACGTCCGCATCCAGGGCCTGGCCACGCGCGTGATCGTCGAGGGCGACGAGACCATGTCGGTCCGGTCGGACGGCGTCACCGCGCGGGTCGCGATCGCGTTGCGCGACGGCCGCACGCTGGCCGGCGAGACGCGTGTCGCGCACGGCGACGCCACCGACCCGCCCGCCCGCTCCGAGCGCCTGGAGAAATTCCGCGCGCTCGCCGAGCCGGTGATCGGCGCCACGCGCGTGGACAGGCTCATCGCGGCGGTCGACGGGCTGGAAACGCTGAAGGACATCAAGGCGCTGACGCAGCTACTCATCACGGTACGCTGACTTTCCGAGGAGGCTCACGTGCTGGATCTCGTGATTCGCGGTGGACAGGTCGTGACGCCCCAGGGCGCGGGGATGTGGGACATCGGTGTACAAGGCGAACGCATCGCCGCGATCGCGACGCCCGGCTCGCTGCCGGCGGAAGGCCGCGTGCTCGACGCGACGGGCAAGATCGTCGTTCCTGGCGGCGTCGAGCCGCACACGCACCTCGCCCACTTCGTCGGCATGTTCCCGGACGAGCAGTTCTACACCCTCGGTCCCGAGGACGACACGCGCGGGATGGTGTTCGGCGGCACCACCACGCACGTCGACTTCTGCTTCATCCGTCCGAACCAGCTCGACCTCGGCGCGGCCATCGAGCAGCGCGCGTCGCGGTGGAAGGGGCAGTCGTACAACGACTACAGCTTCCACGTGGCGCTGCAGGGCAAGCTGCCGATCCGCACGTTCGACCAGATCCCCGAGGCGATCCAGCAGGGGTTCCCCACGTTCAAGGTCTTCACGGTCAACGTGCTGCCCGAGCATCCGAAGCGTCCGCCGTACCGCCTGGACTTCGGCCGCATCGGCCACGCGATGCAGATCGTGCGCGACAACGGCGGGCTCATGGTCGTCCACGCCGAGGACGAGGACCTGGTCCAGTTCAACTACGAGAAGTTCCGCGAGGACAAGCGGATGGAGGGCGCGAACCTGCCCTACGTCCACACGAAGCTCTCGGAGAAGCTCGCGTTCCGCCGGACGATCACGCTCGCCGGCGAGATCGGGGCGGCCGTGTACTTCGTCCACACCTCGGCGCTCGAGGGCGTCGAGGCCGTGCGCGAGGGGCGCGCGCTGGGGCTGCCGATCTACGCCGAGACGCTGCACCACTACGCGTGCTTCAGCGCCGAGGACTACAAGAAGCCGCAGGGCTTCTGCTATCACACGTATCCGTCGGCGAAGTGGAAGGAAGACCAGGACGCGCTGTGGAGCGGCCTCGTCACCGACGGCGTGTCCGCCACCGCCACCGACGAGTTCCCGACGTCGCTCGAGCTCAAGCTCCGCGGCAAGACCATCGAGGACGTCACCGGCGGCAACCTCGGCGCCGAGGCGCGGATGGGGATCGTGTTCACCGAGGGCGTCGGCCGCCGCGGCATGTCGCTCGAGCGCTTCGTGGCGGTGACGTCGTCGAACGTCGCGAAGATCGTCGGGCTCTATCCGAAGAAGGGCGCGCTCGCGCCCGGCAGCGATGCCGACATCGTGTTCATCGACCCGTCGATCCGCCGCCCGCTGACGAAGACCGACTTCCACGTCAGCGACTACAGCCCGTGGGAAGGCTGGAACGTCCTCGGCTGGCCGGTGACGACGATCCTGCGCGGCAAGGTCGTCGTGAACAATGGAACGCTCTCCGGCGCTCCGGGCGACGGCCAGCTCGTCCACCGCCGGATCGGGGGCGACGTGCTGAGCCGCCCGGTCGCCTGAGCGTGGCGTCGCTGCGCGACCGGATCGGACTCGATGCGGGCTCGCGGCGCCTGGAGGACGCGCTCGACTGGGCCGCGGAGCACGGATTCCACCACGTCGACTTCAACGCCGACCTCGAGGCCAACCACCTCGTGCGCGGATGGGACGACGAGCGCGTGCGCGCGGTGCGGCGCACCTGCGAGCGGCACGGCATCCACCTCGGGCTCCACACCTCGTCCGCGGTCAACGTCGCGGAATATTCGCCGCACGTCGCCGAGGGCGTCGACGCCTGAAGGAGCGCGTCGCCGTCTCGCTGGAGCGGCTCGAGCGGCTGACGACCTACGCCGAGCGGCGCGGCGGTGCGCGCCTGCTGCTCGAGAATCTCAACCGCGAGCCGGATCGCGCGGAGGTGCGCTATCTCGGCCATACGGTCGCGGAATGTCAGCCGTACTTCGACGCGATCGGCTCTCCGCTGTTCGGCTGGGCCTTCACGGTGAACCACGCGCACCTCGTGCCCGAGGGCATCGGCGGCTTTCTCCACGCGTTCGGCGCCGGGCGGATCGGCGAGGTGCGTCTCGCCGACAACACCGGCGAGTACGAGATCCACTTGCCGCCGGGGAAGGGCACGATCGACTTCGGCACGCTGTTCCGCCGGCTCGAGGGCGCCGGCTACCGGCAGCACTACATGATGGCGTTCGGCGCCGACGCCGACAAGCTCGCCGCCCGGGACTATTTGGATCGTTTGAATTGGGGGGCTCCGGGCGCCCCCCAAGCCCCCCACGCTCCGGGCCCGGAATGAATCCGGGCCCTCCGCGCCTGCCCTTCGACTGACCGTGCTTTCGCGCCGCACCGTCCACACGCTCCGGACCGCGCTGTGGATCACCGGCGGCTGGATCGTCGCCGCACTGCTCGTGCACTGGATCGTGCGCCGCGTCCCGACGCACCTCGCGCGCGAGGTCACGGCCGCCGCCACGGGCGCCGTCATGGGGCTCGGCAGCGCGTGGTTCGAGATCCGGGTGATCCCGCGCGTCGTGCGCGCGCTGTCGGTGGGCGGTCTGCTGCTCCTGCGGACCTTCTTCTACGTCACGCTGTGCGCGGCCGCGATTCACGTCGTGACGATGAGCCTGCGCGGGCGCTTCGAGCAGGGCGGCTGGCTGAACGACTACCGGTCCGACGCGTACCGGGACTTCGTGTTCGGGGGCGGTTCCTCGTGGCGCTGGCCATCCTCACGGCCGTGAGCTTCCTCATCAACTTCGTGCGGCAGCTCAACCGGATGCTCGGGCCGGGCACGCTCGTGAACCTGCTCCTGGGACGCTATCACCGGCCCGTCACCGAGGACCGCATCTTCATGTTCCTCGACCTGAACAACTCGACGGCCATCGCCGCGCGTCTCGGCCCCGCGCGCTTCAACGACTTCAAGAACGACTTCTTCCACGACATCGCCGAGCCGATCCTCGAGACCCGCGGCCAGATCTACCAGTACGTCGGCGACGAAGCGGTGGTGACCTGGACGACGGAGCGCGGGCTGCGAGCGGGCAACTGCCTGCGCTGCGTCTTCCTCGTGAGCGAGCGCATCCACGAGCGGCGAGCCCGCTACCTCGCGCGCTACGGGATCGTGCCGGAGTTCAAGGCGGGGCTCCACGGCGGCTCCGTCGTCACCGCCGAGATCGGCGACATCAAGAAGGACATCGTGCACAGCGGCGACACGGTCAACACCGCGGCGCGCGTCGAGGCGCAGTGCCGCCCGCTCGAGCGCCGCGTGCTCGTCTCCGAAGCACTCTTGCAGCGGTGCCCGGTTCCTGACGATCTCGTCGCGGAAGGCATGGGCTCGCATGAGCTCCGCGGCAAGTCGGAGGCCGTCCGCCTCTACAGCGTCCGCGCTCGCTAGCCCAACTTCCACGGTCGGCGACGGCCGAAGGGCAGTTTTCGGGGTACCGCGCCGCGCAACCGTCTGAAATTCCGTCCGCTCCATCGAGAAACTCCCGGAATAGTCAGTAATTGCCTGCCCGATTTTCCTTGACAGCGCGGGGGTCTCAGTAACGAAATGGCGCCAGCGTGCTCATCAAACGTACGACCCGTCGCGTCGGCGATAAGACGTACTGAGCGTCAGCCGACGACGACGGTGCGGCGGGAGCGGACGCGGCAGTGGCCGGAGTCGTTCAGCGTCAGGTCGAACCACGTGTACATCGCCATGACCTCGTCGACGACCTCGCCCTTGGGCCGGTGGAGGATCCGCGAGAGACAGTCGTTGCAGACGGGCGGCTCGATGTCGCGGACCGAGAACGCGTCCGCGAACGCATCAGCGAGCAGCTCCGGTGCGCGATCCATCGCGCGGACGTCGTTGGTGGCGTAAGCGGTCCAGGCTTCGCTCTGCATCGTGGCCTCCTCCCCGTCGTGTTCGAAGCTCGATGCGGTTAGCAGCCGCCGTGCCAAACCGTGATCTGAAAAAATCTCGCGGAACCAGCGGCGTTCCGCCGCGGCGAGAACCGGGCATTCGGGCGGAATGACGGCGAGCGGGTAGGGCGGCGGGCGGGCATTCCGCCGCGCGGCGCTCGCTAGCGTACGATCGGCGCAATGCGCTCGACGTCTTCGCGGACGAGGCCGCCGACCACGATGACGTCGGTGCAGAGCTCGTCGCGCCAGGAGGGCGCGAACTCCGGCCGCGTGCTCAGGAGGAGAAGCACCGCGTGGTCCTGGATCGCGCCCGCGAGCTGGCGGAGGAACTCGAGCGAGCTCTCGTCGGCCCAGTGGAGGTTCTCGACGACGATGACGCAGGGGCGCCGCTCGGACGCGCACAGGACGATCGACGTGAGCAGGCGGAACGTCCGCTGCTTCAGCTCCGCGCCCTGGACCCGGACGAGGAAGTCCGAGCTGACAGGCACGCCGAGGAAATGCGTGAGCAGGACCTGGGCCTCGTCGTCTTCGATGCCGAGCCGGAGCAGCAGCTCCCCCGCCTGCGCCTCCACCACGTCCGTCGGCGCGGTCTCGTCGATCCGGGCCAGGCTTCGCACGATCGCCAGCAGCGGGTAGTAGGGGATCGAGCGGCCGTACGACGGACAGTTCGCCTCGACCTCGAGCACGCCCATCGCGTCGAGCCGCCGCATGAACTCGTAGAGCAGGCGCGACTTGCCCGCGCCGGGCTCGCCCGTGAGCCAGACGGTCGCGCCCGCGCCGTCGCTGGCGCGCTCGAACGCGGTGTAGAGCCGGGCGCGCTCCTCGGAGCGCCCCACGAGCGGCGTGAGGCCGCGCTCGCGCGAGACCTCCAGGCGTGTGCGCCCGCGACGCTCCTCGACGACGGTGCTGGCATGCACGGGCGCCGACTTGCCCTTCACCTGGAACTCGCCGAGGTCGTCGAACACGAAGTAGCCGTCGGTCAGCACGCGCGTGTGCTCGCTGACCACGATCTGGCCGGGTGCCGCCACGTTGAGCAGACGGGCGGCGAGGTTCGTCGTGTCGCCGACGGCGGTATAGTCCATGCGCAGGTCACGCCCGATCGCGCCGATGACGACGGGCCCGGTGTTGATGCCGACGCGCACGCGGAACTCGACACCGTGCAGGCGCGCGACCTCGGCCCGAACGGGAGCCAGATTGCGCTGGATCGCGAGCGCGGCGCGCGGTGCGCGCGGTCCTCGTGCGCGATCGGCGCGCCGAAGAGCGCCATGCAGCCGTCGCCGAGGAACTGGTTCACGGTGCCCTCGTGCTGGTGCACGGCGGCGAGGATGACCTCGAACATCCGGTCCATGATCCCGTGCACGTCTTCGGGATCGAGCCGCTCCGACATCGCGGTGAACCCGGATACGTCGGTGAACAGCACCGTCACCTGCTTGCGCTCGCCGGTGATCGCCGCCTTCGAGGTGAGGATCTTCTCGGCGAGATGCTTCGGCGTGTAGGCGTGCGGGTCCGCGAAGCGGTCGGAGACGGGACGTGCGGACGTGCCGGCCGGCTCCGCGGGCGGCGGCACGGCGGGCGGCGACGCGGCAGCGGGGGCGATCCGCGCTCCGCAGTTGTGGCAGAACTTGTTCGTCGGCGGGTTCGTCGTTCCGCACGAGGGGCACACCGCCGCGAGCCGCGCGCCGCACTCCGCGCAGAACTTCGCGCCGTCGGGGTTGTCGTGTTGACAGGCGGGGCACCGCATCACGCTTACCAGTCGGCGATCGGTGTCACGTAGTTCGCCCCGACCTTGACGCGCGCGACACGCCCGGCCGCGTCGAGCTCGAACACGATGTGCTCGCCGTGGAGCGCCATGCCGTCCTTCGTCTCGATGCGGAAGGTGTGCGCGCCGAGCGGCACGAGCGTCGCGGGCGCGATGGTCGGGTCCGGCAGGTTGGGTCCGATCCACGTCAACCGTCCGTTGAGCGCGAGCACTTGCGCGTCGCCGAAGGCGCTGCGGTAGCGCCCGAGATAGCGGCTCCACGCGGGATCGGGTGAGGGGCGGGCGGCGGGCGGCGTCGTCGCGCGCACGAGCGGCGGAGCGATCCATTCGAACGCCTTCTCGACGAGCGGCCGTGGCTCGCCGTCGTCGGCGTTGATCATCACGATCATCGCGATCTTCTCGGCGGCGGAGAAGCGCAGCTCACTGCGGTAGCCGCGCAGGACGCCGCCGTGCCCGACGAGCGTCCGGCCGTTCATGCGCAGGACCTGGAAGCCGAGGCCCCAGCCCATCTGCCAGTCCGGATCGAGCCAGTGCACGCGCTGCATCTCCCGGAGCGTGGTGCCGCGGAGGACGGAGGCGCCGTCGGGGCGGAGCTGCAGCATCGCGAAGCGCGCGAGATCGAGGACCGAGGTGGTGAGACCAGCGGCAGGAGAGACGCCGTTGACGTGGCTGTGCGGTGACGTCGTGCGCTCGCCGCTCGGGAACCGCCGGCTGTAGCCGCGTGCGAGCTTCGGGTGGTCCGCCGCCGGCGTCTCCGTCAACGTGTCGCGCATGCCGAGCGGCTCGAGGACGTGGCCCCGCACGTACGCGCCCCACGGCTCTCCGGAGACGGCCGCGACGATCTCGCCCGCGATGGTGACGGCGAGGTTGGAATACTTCCAGCGCGTCTCGGCGGCGAAGACTTCGGTCTGCGTCGGGACCGCCGCCCGGATCTCGTCGACCGACGGAAAGACCGCCTCCGACCAGTACGGGAACGGCGCTTCGCGCGGCAGGCCGGAGGTGTGCGTGAGCAGGTGGCGGATCGTGATCGGGACCGCGCTGCCTTCGGCCGGTGCCGGCTTGAACCACGGGAGGATGTCGGCGACGGAGTCGTCGAGGCGGAGCTTTCCGGCGTCCCGGAGCTGGAGGATCGCGGTCGCGGTGAAGAGCTTGGTGATCGACGCCACGCGATAGAGGGTGTCCGGGCCCGCCGGAATCTTGCGCTCGACGTCCGCCCAGCCGAACCCGCGGGCCCAGACGACCTCCTGGTCGTGGACGATCGCGAACGAGAGCCCGGGAAGACCCCGGTAGGCCATCTGGCTCTCGATCCACGACGAAAAGAGGTCGATCCCCGAGCGGACCTCCTCGTGATCCCGCAGCGCTGATGCCATCGGCCTCCTCCTCGCGCCCCGGGGGCGCCGCGTCCGTTATACCCGCGTCGCCTATAATCCGACGAGACGTTTCGCCAGCAAAACAGGAGGCGAGAGCCCGTGATCCGCAAAGTTCTCGTTGCGAACCGCGGCGAGATCGCCACCCGCGTCATCCGCGCCTGCCGCGAGCAAGGCATCGCCACCGTCGCGGTGTACTCCGAAGCGGATCGTGAAGCCCTGCACGTCTTCATGGCCGACGAGGCGCATCCCATCGGGCCGCCGGCGCCCGCCGAGAGCTATCTCGACATCGCGACGCTGATCCGGGTCGCCAAGGGCGCCGGCGCCGACGCCGTGCATCCGGGGTACGGCTTCCTCGCGGAGAACGCGGCGTTCGCCGAGGCCTGCGCGACCGCCGGCCTCGTCTTCATCGGGCCGCCCGCGGACGCGATCCGGAAGATGGGCGACAAGACCGCCGCGCGGCGGATCGCGCGCGAGATGCGCGTGCCGATGGTGCCGGGCACGGTGGAGCCCGTGCGGGGCGACGACGAAGCGCGCCGCGCGGCGCGCGAGGTCGGCTATCCCGTGATGATCAAGGCGGCGATGGGCGGCGGCGGCAAGGGCATGCGCCTCGTCCGCGCGGACGCGGAGCTCGACGCCGCGTTGCGGATGGCGCGCTCCGAAGCGACGACGGCGTTCGGCGACGGGAGCGTCTATCTCGAGCGCTACGTCGAGGAGCCGCGGCACATCGAGGTGCAGGTGCTCGCCGACGCGCACGGCCACGTGATCCATCTCGGCGAGCGCGAGTGTTCGATCCAGCGGCGCCACCAGAAGCTCATCGAGGAGTGCCCGTCGCCGTTCGTCGACGCGGAGCTTCGCGCGAAGCTCGGCGACGCCGCGTGCCGCGTGGCGAAGGCCGCGGGCTACGTCAACGCGGGCACGGTGGAATTCCTCGTCGACCGCGAGCGGAACGTCTACTTCCTCGAGATGAACACGCGGCTGCAGGTCGAGCATCCCGTGACCGAGATGGTGACCGGCCTCGACCTGGTGCGCGCGCAGCTTCGCGTGGCGGCGGGCGAGCCGCTCGGCATCCGTCAAGAAGACGTCGCCTGGCGCGGCTGGGCGATCGAGTGCCGGATCAACGCGGAGGATCCGTTCGCGGGCTGGCTGCCGTCGCCCGGCACGATCACGGGCCTCCGGCCCGCCGCCGGTCCGTGGGTGCGCGACGACTCCGGCGCGTACGAGGGGGCCACCATCCCGCGCCACTACGACACGCTGATCTCGAAGCTCATCGTGTGGGGGCCGGACCGCGCGGCCGCCATCGCGCGGATGGCGCGCGCGCTCGACGAGTACAAGGTCACCGGCGTGCGCACGACGATTCCCGTGCTCGCGCGCATCATCGCCCACGACGACTTCCGGGCGGGGCGCCTCTCGACGCAGTTCCTCGAGCGGATCTTGCCGCAGCTCACGCCCTCGGGCGGCCGATTGGAGTCGATCGCGCTGATCGCCGCCGCGCTCGCGGAGTACGAGCGCCTCCGTGGCGGCGCGAGCGGTCAGGCCGCCACGGCAGCGCCGGGCGCGTGGCGGCAGGCACTGCGGCCCGGCTGGCGCACCGGCAGCCGGTGACCGCATGAACTTCGTCCTCACGTCCGGGAGCCGGACGCACCGCGTGACGGTTACGCAGGAGAACGGGCGATACCGCGTGACGGTCGACGACCACGCCTGGGACGTCGACGCGCGGCTCACGGCGCAGGGCATCTTCTCGCTGCTCATCGACGGGGTCTCGCACGTGGCCGACGTCGACGACCACGCGGGCGTCTGCGTCGTCGACGTCGGCGGCGAGACCTATTCGATCGAGGTCGAGGAGCAGACGCGCTATATCATTCGGACGCGGGGCGGCGCGGCCGGCGGCGCCGGCGGCCAGACGGTGAAGGCCCCGCTGCCGGGCAAGATCACGTATGTCTCGGTGCGGGCGGGGGACGCGGTCGCGGCGGGGCAGAGCCTCGTCGTCATCGAGGCGATGAAGATGGAGAATGAGCTCAAGGCGACGGCGGCCGGCACGGTGCGCGAGGTGCGCGTGGCGGCGGGGCAGGCCGTGAACGCGGGCGACGTCCTCGTGGTGATCGGGTGAACGGCCAGGCCATCGAGTTCAAGCGCGTCAACAAGTGGTTCGGCAAGCTCCACGTCCTGCGTGACATCGATCTGTCCATCGCGAGCGGCGAGGTCGTCGTGGTGTGCGGACCGTCCGGGTCAGGCAAGAGCACGCTGATCCGCTGCGTGAACGTGCTCGAGCGCATCCAGCAGGGCGACATCGTCGTCCTCGGCCAGTCGGTGACGGTACCCGGGCTGAACCTCGCGAAGCTCCGCACGCGCGTCGGCATGGTGTTCCAGCAGTTCAACCTCTTCGCGCACATGACCGTGCTGCAGAACATCATGCTCGCCCCCATGAGGGTGAAGCGCGTCTCGCGCGACGAGGCGGAGCGGACCGCCCGCGCGCTGCTCGAGCGCGTCGGCATCCCGCACCGCGCCGACTCCTATCCCGCCAATCTCTCGGGCGGGCAGCAGCAGCGCGTCGCGATCGCGCGCGCGCTCGCGATGCAGCCGGACGTGATGCTGTTCGACGAGCCGACCTCGGCGCTGGATCCCGAGATGATCAACGAGGTGCTCGAGGTCATGACCGACCTCGCCCGGGACGGCATGACCATGATGTGCGTCACCCACGAGATGGGCTTCGCCCGCCGGGTGGCGCACCGGGTGATCTTCATGGACGAAGGTCAGGTGATCGAGCAGAGCGAGCCCGAAGCGTTCTTCGCGGCTCCGAAGTCCGATCGCACGAAGCAGTTCCTCTCCAAGATCCTGAGTCACTAGAGGGGTGTGGGACCCCGCGTGGTGGGGCCCCATGTCCAAGGAGGACACGATGAAGCGATGGGTCACGATGTTCCTGATGCTTGCGGTGGCGGCCGCCGTGGCGCTACCGGCTGCCGCGCAGGAAGGGACGCTCGACAAGATCAAGCGCACGGGCGTGCTCACGATCGGCACGCGCACCGGCTCGCCGCCGTTCGCCTACATCGACAAGAGCAACAACTGGGTCGGCTTCACGATCGACCTCGTGGAGCAGCTCGTGAAGCCGGCCGTGGAAAAGGAAGTCGGCAAGGCGATCAAGATCGAGAAGAAGGAGTCCACGCCGCCCACGCGCATCCCGCTGCTGACGTCGAACGCCGTCGACCTCATCGCCGGCACGATGACGGACACCCCGCAGCGGCGCGAGAGCGTCGATTTCAGCCTCACGTTCTTCTACACGGGCGCGCAGTTCATGGTGAAGAAGGGCAGCCCGATCAAGTCGATCAACGACATCGGCGGCAAGCGCGTCGCGGCCCAGCAGGGCTCGACCAACGCCAAGATCATCCGCGAGAAGGTGCCGACTGCCCAGCTCCGCGAGTTCCCGGACCAGCCGGCGGCGTTCCAGGCGCTGGTGCAGGGTCAGGTCGACGCGTACACCAACGACGGCATCCAGCTCTACGGCCTCAAGGCGAAATCGCCGAAGCCGGACGACTGGGACGTGGTCGGCGACTTCTACTCCGAAGAGCCGTACGGCATGGCGATGCGAAAGGGCGACGCGAAGTTCAAGGCCGCGGTCGACGCCGGCCTCAAGAACGGTTTCGAGTCCGGCAAGTACTTCGACCTCTACGAGAAGTGGTTCGGGGCGAAGGGCGAGGTGCCGTACCCGATGACGCCGCAGGTGAAGGCGTACCTGATGAAGCAGATCGGCAAGTAAGGAAGCGCGCCGCCGCCGGGCGTGCAGTACCAGTTCAAGTGGAGCGTGCTCTGGAGCGGCCAGTCCGCGGGCTGGCTGCTCCAGGGCCTCATCACCACGCTGGAGCTCTCGGCGCTGGCGTGGATCCTCGCCGTCTGCCTCGGCATCCTCGCGGGTGCCTTGCGCACGGTGACGTTCGCGCCGCTGCGCGCGGCCGCCGTCTTCTACGTCGAGTTCTTCCGCAACGTCCCGCTGCTCGTCTGGATGTTTTTCTGGTACTTCGGCGTGCCGCCGCTGCTGCCGCGCGTGGTGCAGGACTGGCTCTTCAACCACGGGGCGGAGTTCTGGGCGGCCGTGATCGCGCTCGGCGTGTACACGGGTGCGCGCATGTCCGAAGTGATCCGCGCCGGCATCCTCTCGATCCCGCGCACGCAGTTCGAGGCGTCGCTGGCGATGGGGCTCACCGTCGGGCAGGCGTACCGGCTCATCATCCTGCCGATCGCGCTTCGCCTCATCGTTCCGCCGATGACCAACGAGTCGCTGAACCTCCTCAAGAACTCCTCGGTGGCGCTGACGATCAGCGTGGCCGAGCTCACGTTCCAGACGCGCCAGGTCGAGACGTACACCGCGAAGGCGATCGAAGCGCTGACCGCCGGCACGCTGATCTATCTCGTGCTGTGTCTCGGCATCGCGACCGTGATGAGCCGGCTCGAGCGGCGCTTCGCGATCCCGGGCCTGATCGCGCGCGTGGGGGCGGGATGATCGCACCTCGGGGCGGAATCAGCGCGCGGCGGAAGCGCAACGCGCGGGCGGCAGCGCCGGCGTGCCCGGCGGGGCCTCTGACCCCCGAGAGTCGGCGGCCCGGTCCGACGCTCGTTATTTCCATCGAACCGTCTGCGGCCGCCTCGATGAGCCGTTCCGGGGACGGGTCAACCGTCCCCGCCGGGCACGCCGGCGCTGCCGCCCGCGCGTTGCGCTTCCGCGGTGCCGTGGCTTCGCGCTTTGGCCGTGCGCTTGCTGTCCTGCTGCTTCTTGCGGTTGTTGCCGCGGGATGCGCGGCGGTGCGGCCCGTGGCCGAGCTGCAGCCGCTGCTGCGGCCTCACGACGCGCTGTTCAAGCCTGACGGCGACGGGCCGTTCCCCGCGGTGGTGATCCTGCACGGCTGCCTCGGCGTGCGGAGCAAAGACACGCGCTGGGCGCAGCGCCTGCGCGACCAGGGGTACGTCACGCTCGTCGTCGACAGCCTCACGGGCCGCGACCTCGTCACGTTCGAGCAGCGGCGGGGCGTGTGCGCCGGCTTCACGCTGTGGGGCGGCACGCGCGCGGACGACGTCCGGGCGAGCCTGGCGTACCTTCGCACGCTGCCCTACGTCGACGGATCGCGTCTCGCCGTGATCGGCTTCTCACACGGCGCGTGGGCCGCGCTCGACCTGTTGACGAGTGCCGCGGACGACGACGTGCACGGGCTCCGCGCGGTCATGGGGTTCTATCCCTACTGTGGCGTCGTGTCGCGCGCGCACTGGCTCCGCTTCCGCGTCGACGTGCCCACGCTGCTGCTCCTCGGGGCCCGGGATCGCACCGTGTCCGCGAGCCAGTGCGAGACCATCGCCGCGCGCGAGGCCGAGAGCGGCCGGCGCGTCGCCGTGACCGTCTATCCCGACGTCGGCCACAACTTCGACTGGCGCTGGTCCGCGGCCACCGAGGACGCGCAGCGCCGCGCGAGCGCGTTCCTCGCCGAGCACCTCGCCGGCTCCCGGCAGGCGGCCGTCACGCGATGAGCCTCGAGGTCATCACCAGCAACTTCCAGTTCCTCATCGTGCAGGGCTTCTTCGGCCTCGGCTCGTTCGCGGGCGGCACGCTGCGGCTCGCGGTCCCCGCCATCGTGCTCGGCTTCCTGCTCGGGATCTTCGTCGGGCTCGCGCGGCTCGCGGCGGTGCCGTGGATCCGGATCCCCGCGACGATCTACGTCGAGTTCTTCCGCGGCGTGCCGCTCGTGATGGTGATCTTCTGGATGTGGTTCATCATCCCGCAGCTCCTGCAGATCCCGCTGCCGGAGTACGGCGTGGCGCTCACCGCGTTCGTGATCTTCGAGGCGGCCTACTTCGGCGAGATCGTCCGCGCGGGCGTGCAGTCGGTGTCCGGCGGGCAGGTGGAGGCGGCGCGCGCGCTCGGCCTCACCGGCGTCCAGAGCATGGCCTACGTGATCCTGCCGCAGGCCCTGCGCAACATGATCCCGGCGCTGGTCACGCAGATGATCGTGCTCTTCAAGGACACGTCGCTCGCGTCGATCATCGGCTACGTCGATCTCACGAAGGCCGCGCAGATCGTCAACAACCGCGAGATCAAGCCGTTCGAGCTCTACCTCTTCATCGCGGTCGTCTACTGGGTCTGCACGTACTCGATGTCGCGCCTCGCCCGCCGCATGGAGCGCCGGCCCAGTCCCGTGTAGCGCCCCTCGTCAGGCTCGCGCCGCGTCGCCCGACGTCAGACCGGGGCGGCGGTCACGATGGAACTTCGTGAGCTGCGCGTTGGCGTCGAGGATCCGGTCGAGCGCCCGCGAGATCGCCTCCGCGTCGGCGGCCCGCACCATCAGGTAGACGTGATCGTCGCCGAGGCCCGTGTAGATCCGGTTGCCGATGCAGCCGAGCGACATCGTGGCGCCGCTCGCGGCGGCCGCGGGAATCGCCATGCACGTGGGGCGGGGGAGCGGCGGCATCGCCGACGCGGCGCCGGCGGCACGCGCGGCCTCGCCGAGGTACATGGCCGCGCTCGGACGGCACGCGAAGATGATCACGTCCGGCGTGCGCGGCGTTTCTCCGAGCCGCGCGTAGAGCACGGCCGCTGGCGACGAGGGCCAGCGGGGGATGCCCGGCACCTCCTCCATCTTCACGTAGCCGAGGCCGGCCATCAGCCCGAGCATGTCGGTCAGCATCTTGCCGCCGTCGGCCGGCGGCATATTGTGCGTGTGCGCGCCGATGGGACAGTTCTGGTGGTCGGCGGGGACGGTGTAGAACGCGGCCTGCTGCCGCGGCGCGCTCGCCGCGACCTTCCAGAACGTGCATCCCGACGGCACGGAGCCTTCGAACTTCCTCACGCCCGTGGGCACCGCGTCGCAGAACGTGACCGCGACGGGCGCGACACCGAGCGAGAGTCGGTGCGTGAATGCCTGCTCGAGCTGATCCCAGGTGGCCATGTGGCGGATTGTAGCCCTCAACGCTCTCCCGGCGGCGTCCATCGCATCACGAGCAAGACGCCGATCCCGATGACGACCCACACGGCTTGCCGCGCGCGTCGCACGAGGCTGAACGCGAGGCCGGCGCCGGCGCCGAAGCCCAGGACGCCGAACGCCGCGGCGTTCGCGCCCTCGAAGGCACCGAGGCTCGCCGGGACCAGGAACGTGGCGAAACGTACGCCCGAGCCGAGCGCCTCGATCACCGTCGCGGTGGCGGCGGACGTGTCGATGCCGAGCGCCCAGAGCATCACGAGGGCCTCGACGGCGCCGAGCAGCCAGCCCGCGAGGTGGAACGCGGCGGACAGCCCGAACCGCCGCCACTCACGCCGGTAGTAGCCGCGCAGCGCCTCGTCCAGCTCGGTCGCGTGCGAGGTGTCGCTTGCTGGCGAGCGCGGTCTGTCTCGGCGCGGTCGGTGTGGTCGCCTTCAGCCGGCTCTACCTCGACCGCCACTGGCTGTCCGACGTGGGCGGAGGATTCAGCGTCGGGCTCGCGTACCTGCTGCTGGCGATCTGGCTGATCGAGGTGGTCCTCGTGCGGCCGAAGCGTGACGAGGCGGAGACCGGGGAAACGACGGCCGTGACGTCGCCCGTGAGCGACGTGGAACGCGTGTGACGTCCCGGCCGGTCCAGGTCGCCGTCACGCCGGGCTCGGGCGCGGGGCTCGCGTCGCGGACGGCGCGCCGCGTGCGGCGGCGGCTCGAGGCGCAGGGCCGCACGGTGACCATCAGCGCGTTCCAGAGCCTCGGCGCGCTCATGACGTGGGCGGAGACGTGCGGGCCCGACTTCACGCATCTCGTGTGCATCGGCGGCGACGCGACCCTCAGCGCGGCGGCGCGCGCGGGACGTCGTGGCGCTGCTCGAGGAAGGCGGGGTCCGCCACGTGGACATCGGCGAGGCGCGGATCGGAGGGGCCGAGGAGATCTTCCTCTCGCACCGGAGCTTCGGCGTGCTGGAGCAGATCCAGCAGGTGGCGGAGCAGGGGCGCAAGCAGCCGCGCACGCGCTTCCTGCGCTTCCTCTGGTACTGGGGCGTCGCCTACCAGTTCTTCTTCCACACCCGGCTGGCCGGATTCACGGTCGAAGTCGACGGCGAGGTGGTGAACGACGACGCCGTGCTCGTCACGGTGGCGAACGTGGAGACGTATTCCGGCTTTCTCCCGCTGACGCCGAGCGCGAACCCCATCGACGGGCTGTTCGACGTCGCCGTCGTTCCGCGCGTCTCTCAGGTGCGGCTGCTCGCCGGACTCTTGCGCCTGTTCCTGCGCGGCGGCCGCTGGCGCCGGCTCACGCTCTACCGCGGACGCCGGGTCGTGGTGACGACGCCCCGGCGCAAGGAGGAGATGACGGTGCGCCGCTTCGCGCTGCCGCTGCTGGTCCGGGCCGGCGCCATCGACGAGCTGCGCCGGCGCACGGTGGGGGCGAACGCCTAAGGACCTCCCGACGTCGAAGCGGTCGAAGACGTAGCCGCCGTACAGCTCGACGCCCACGTGCTTCAGGTCGAAGCGCGTGCCCGCGGTGAGCCGCTTCTCATAGTAGTAGAGCCGCTTGTCCTCGTCGATCCGATCCGCCACGTGGCACGCGCGCGCACCTGTCGCGTCGGGAAGTACTGCGCCTCGAGGGTGATCGGCTCGATCGGCTTCCACTCGACCGAGGAGAACGGCACGCCGATCACGGCGTTGAACGTCTCGGACGGCACCCATTGGTACGCGATACCGGGCACGGGCACACCGCTCGGGACGCCGCCGGCCACGCCGAGGGGTGGACACCCCGCGTCTACAAACGCCGGTCCTGGTCGCCCTCCGCGGTACCATTTTGGTATGGTGCGAGCCCACGGCCCGGCCCCGAGCTTCTTCGAGACCGTCAACATCTACTTCGAGAAGGCGGCCTCGCTCTGCGATTACCCGCGCGGGCTGCTCGACCAGATCAAGGTCCCGAACGCCGTCTACGCCGTCCAGTTCCCCATCCGCCGCGAGAACGGCGACTACGAGGTGATCTCCGGCTGGCGCGTGCACCACAGCCACCACCGCACGCCGGTGAAGGGCGGCATCCGCTACGCGCCGGAGGTCAACGAGGACGAGGTCAAGGCGCTCGCGGCGCTGATGACGTACAAGTGCGCGATCGTCGACGTGCCGTTCGGCGGCGCGAAGGGCGGCGTGCGGATCGACACGAAGAAGTACAGCGCCGACGAGATCCAGCAGATCACCCGCCGCTACACGACCGAGCTCATCAAGAAGAACTTCATCGGCCCCGGCGTCGACGTGCCCGCGCCGGACTACGGCACCGGCCCGCGCGAGATGGCGTGGATCGCGGACACGTACATGACCTTTCACCCCGGGCAGATCGACGGCCTCGCGAGCGTGACCGGCAAGCCCGTCACGCAGGGCGGGATCCGCGGGCGCGTCGAAGCCACGGGCCGCGGGATCTATTACGGGCTCCGCGAAGCCATGCTCCAGACCGAGGACATGAAGGCGCTGAAGCTCTCGCCGGGTCTCGCCGGCAAGCGCGTGGTGGTGCAGGGGCTCGGCAACGTCGGCTACCACGCGGCGAAGTTCTGCGAGGAGGCCGGCTGCGTGATCATCGCGCTCGCCGAGCGCAACGGCGCGGTGTACCGGCCGCAGGGCCTCGACGTGGACGCGGTCGCGAAGCACCTCCGCGAGACCGGCTCGATCCTCAACTATCCCGGCGCCGAGAACCTCGTCCCGACCCACGCGGCGCTCGAGCTCGACTGCGACATCCTGATTCCGGCCGCGCTCGAAAACCAGATCACCGGGGAGAACGCGCCGCGGATCAAGGCGAAGATCGTCGCCGAGGGCGCGAACGGCCCGACCACGGCCGAAGCCGAGAAGATCCTGCTCGCCAGGAACGTCCTGATCGTGCCCGACGTCTACCTGAACGCCGGCGGCGTGACGGTCTCGTACTTCGAGTGGGTCAAGAACCTCTCGCACGTCCGCTTCGGCCGCGTCGGCAAGCGCTTCGAGGAAGCGTCGTTCGAGCGCGTGGTGCACGCGATCGAGCGCTCCACCGGGCATCGCTTCGACGACGGCGAGCGGCGCGCGATCGTCCACGGCGCGGACGAGGTCGACCTCGTGAACTCCGGCCTCGAAGAGACGATGATCGGCGCCTATCACCAGATCCGTGAGATCTGGAAGTCAGACTCCCGTGTGACGGACCAGCGCACGGCCGCGTTCCTGTGCGCGGTGCGCAAGGTCGCGACCAGCTATCTAGAGCTGGGCGTCTTCCCGTAAGCGTGCGTCGACGTAACGGCACTCGCGGAGCGGCACGGCTTCGCCGGGCCGCGGAGCGCTGGGGGGCTTGGGGGGCGCCCGGAGCCCCCCCATGTGAGCTGATTGCCTGAGCGGGTGCTCGCCAACGGCGTTCGCCTCCACTGGCGCGAGGCGGGCGCCGCGGACGGGACGCCGATCGTCTGGATCCACGGCGGCTCGGTCGAAGACTCGTCGATGATGCTCGGCGACCTCGAGCCCTTCTTCGACCGCGTGCGCGTGCTCTTGCCCGACACGCGGGGCCACGGGCGCTCGTCGCGCTTCGAGCGCCCCGCCGACTACACGTACCCGCGCAAGGCGACCGACCTGCTGCTCTGGCTCGACACGCTGGGGCTGCGCGAGGCGGTGTGGGGCGGCGCCTCGATGGGCGGCGCGCTCTCGCTGTGGGTCGCGAGCCACGCGCGCGACCGGACGCGTGCGGTGATCTCGATCAGCGGTCCTCCGTACGCCGCGCCGGAGAGCGACCGCGCGTGGTGGGCGCGGCAGCGGCCGCTCGTGGAAGCCGGACGCCTCGAAGACTACTTCGACGCGAACGTCCGCCTCCGGATGGGCGAGGAGGGGCTCGCGCGGATCAAAGCGCGTCCGGACCGCTACAACGAGCTCGTGGCCGGCCTCCGGCGGCATTCGACCGCGTCGCTGCTCGCGCTGCTCGACGAGACGTACGGACGCACGGACTGGCTCGAGGACTGTGCGCGCATCCTCTGCCCCGTCCTCGTCATCGCGGGATCGGACGATCACTTTCCGACCGTCGCGATGTCGCGACGGGTCGCCGAGACGATCCCGGGCGCTCAGCTTCACGTCGTCGAGGGCGGTCCGCACTTCCCGAACCGCACGCATCGCGCCGAAGTCCAGGCCGTGATCGGCGAGTTCCTCGCCGCGATCGGCGTCCTCGCCTAGATAGCGCGCGCGGCCTCCCGCGTGGCGCCCGGGGACGTCGCGCTCGCGCTGGTGACCGTGGTGCTCTGGGGCGCGGCGTTCGTCGCCACCCGGATCGGTCTCGACAGCTTCTCGCCGGCCCAGCTCGTCGCGCTGCGCTTCCTGATCGCGGCGGCGCCGGCCCTCTTCGTGGGGCGTCCGCCCGTGGCGTGGCCGGTGCTCATCGCGGGCGGGCTCACGCTCTACGCGGGGCAGTTCCTCTGCCAGTTCTTCGGCATCGCCAGCGGCATGCCGCCCGGCCTCGCGTCGCTGGTCGTCCAGACGCAGGCCCTGTTCACGGTGCTGTTCGCCGCGCTCGTGCTGCGCGAACGGCCGACGGCGCGGCAGTGGCTCGGCCTGGGCGTCGCGTCGACCGGCCTCGTGGTCATCGGCGCCACCGCGCACACCGGCGGGACCGCGGGCAGCGCGCTGACGCTGCTCGGCTTCGGCCTGACGCTCGTCTCGCCGATCAGCTTCGCGATCGGCAACGTGTATCTGAAGAAGATCGGCGCCCAGACGATCGGCGGGACGACCGATCTCGCGGTCGTGGCGTGGATGAGTCTCGTCCCGCCGCTGCCGGCGCTCGTGCTGTCACTCGTTTTCGACGGCGCCGGAGACATTCCGCGGGCCGTCGTCGCCGCTCCTTCGGCAGGATGGGTGGCGGCGCTCTCCCTCGGCGTGCTCGCCACGGTGGTCGCGTACACGATCTGGGGCACCCTGCTGCGCCGGTATCCCGTCGCGACCGTGGCGCCGTTCGCGCTGCTGGTGCCGTTCGTCGGCGCGCTCTCGTCCGCGCTCGTGCTCGGCGAGCGCTTCGGCCCGCTGCGGCTGCTCGGGATGGCCTGCGTCCTGGTCGGACTTGCCGTCATCGTGCTGCCGGTGCAGCGGCACTCGCGAAGGGCTCGGATTCATTCCGGGCCCGGAGCGCCGGGGGGCTTGGGGGGCCGCTAGAGGCGGCCCCCATCTCGATCACTCCTCGTCGTCGTCCTCGTCGGCCGGCAGCTCGGCGATCCCGCCACCGTCCTCTTCAGCGAGGTCGTCATCGAGGTCGAGGTCGTCCCGGTCCCGCCGGATTCTGTCGTCCGCCATGGCTGATCCTCCAATCCCCGCGCGACGCGGAGGACCTTTCGCCTCGGCAAGCGGGCGGCCAACGACGTTGACAGAGCGGGCGGGCCAGGACACCTTTGCGCTGATCGACTGCTATCGCGCGCCACGGAAGAGAGGCCACGATGCCCCGAATCCCATACGTTGACCCGGCGTCCGTCAGAGACCCGGAGATCCTCGGCTACCTCGAGCTCGCGCGGCGTGAAGGGACGCCGCGGCCGGAAAGCCAGGCGGTCCGCGCCCACAATCCCGCGGTCATCCGTGCGTTCTCCCAGGCGTGGGACCTGACGTTCCGCCACGGCGTCCTCGACCACACGGTGAAGGAGCTGTGCCGGGTCTACGTCTCGAAATCCATCGACTGCGACTACTGAGGCGTGCAGCGATCCGTCCAGGGCGGACGGAAAGGCCTCACCGAAGAGAAGTACGACGAGCTCCTCGACTTCGCCGATTCCGAGAAGTTCAGCGCGCGTGAGAAGGCGGCGCTGACCTACACCAGCGCGATCGTCTGGAATGCGGAGATCGCCGACGACGCGCTCTGGGAGCGGCTCCACCAGCACTTCACCGTGCCCGAGCTCGTCGAGCTCGGGTTCTTCGTGGCGCTGACGCTCGGGCAGCAGCGGTGGATCAAGACCCTCGGCATCGGGCACGCGGAGGTCCTGCCCGGCACGACGGCCGGTCTCGCGCCGGCGGCCGCCGAGGCGGCGACGGATCGCGCGCGATGAAGAAGACCTTTCTCGAGCCGAGCGAGCGGCAGCGAGCGCGCGCGTACTCGCCGGCCGTCGTCACCGAAGGCGGTCGCGTCGTCTGGCTCGCCGGTCAGACGGCGCTGCAGGACGCCGACGGGCGAGACATTTCAGGGAGCTTCGAGGCGCAGACCCGCCGTGTCTTCGCGCTGCTCGACGAGACGCTCCGCCGCGTGGGCGGCACGCTCGCCGACATGGTGACGATGACGGTGTTCATCAAGGACGCACGCTACGGCGACCGCTTCGTCGAGATCCGCCGCGAATTCTTCCGCGAGGGCACGTTCCCCGCGAGCGCGCTGATCACCGTCGCGAACTTCGCGCGCCCCGGGATGGAGATCGAGATCCAGGGCGTCGCGGTGATCGCCGACGCGTAGAGCGTGACGGGGTGAAGGCCCCGCTGAGTTACTTCACCGCGCCGGCGGTGAGGCCGGAGACGTAGTAGTCGAGGAAGAAGACGTAGAGGATGACGATCGGCACGGACGCGAGGACTGCGCCCGCCATCAGCTGCCCCCAGAAGTAGATGTCTCCCCGGATCAGCTCGCTCGTCACGCCCACGCTCGCGGTGATCTGGTCCGAGGACGAGGTGAAGGTCAGCGCGTAGATGAACTCGTTCCACGACAGCGTGAACGCGAACAGCGCCGCGCACACGAGGCCGGGGATCGCGATGGGGAGCACGATGCGCCACAGGGCCTGGATGCGGGTGGCCCCGTCCACCATCGCGCACTCCTCGACCTCCTTCGGCACCGTGCGGAAGTACCCCATGAGGAGCCACGTACAGAACGGCACGAGGAAGGTGGGGTACGTGACGACGAGCGCCCACTTCGAGTCCGCGAGCCCGAGCCAGTTCACCACTTGCGCGAGCGGCAGGAAGAGCAGCGACGTCGGGACGAGGTAGGTCACGAAGATCCCCGTGCCGAAGCTGCCGACGGCGAAGAACTTCAGCCGCGCGAGCGCATAAGCGGCGATCGTCGCCACCACCAGCGAGACGGCGGTGGCGATGAACGTGACGATCAGGCTGTTCTTGGTCCACGTGATGAAGGCGGTCTCCCACAGGAGCTTCGAGTAGTGCTCGAGCGTGGGCCCCTGCTGGATGAGGAGCGGCACCGCCTTGCGATCGTAGAGCTCGCGATCGCTCTTCAGCGAGGTCAGCGTCATGTGAAAGAAGGGGAAGATCGCGAAGAGGAGGAACGGCACCAGCAGCACGTGCATCAGCACCCGGTTCCAGAACTTGCGCTTGCCCATCAGTACGCCTGCTTCCGCACGTACTTGAGCTGCGCGTAGACCACGAACATCAGGACCGGGAAGAGGTAGAGCGAGATCGCGGCCCCCTCGCCGAGGCGCCCGCTCTCGAGCCCGATCTGGCGGGAGAGCGTGGCGAACAGGTGCGTGGAGTTGATCGGCCCGCCGTGCGTCAGCTGGTACACGATGTTGAAGTCGCTGAACGTGAAGATCGTGGAGAAGAGCACGACGATGGCCAGCACGCCCTTCAGCAGGGGCAGCGTCACGTACCAGAACCGCGCCCACGGCCCCGCGCCGTCCGCCTCCGCCGCCTCGTAGAGCTCTTTCGGGATCGACACGAGCCCCGCGAGGATCGTGATCGCGAAGAACGGCAGCCCGCGCCACACGTTCACCGCGACGACCGCCGTCATCGCGTAGTACTTCTGCCCGAGCCAGTTCGGGCCGGGCGGGTCCATGATCCCGAGCGCGATGCCCGTCCAGTTCACCACGCTGTAGCTCGAGTTGAACATCCACTGCCACCCGAGCACCGACAGGGCGGTGGGGATGACCCACGGGAGGAGCACCATGCCCCGGATCATCCGCTTGAACCAGAGCTGCTGGTTCAGCAGGAGCGCGAGGGAGATCCCGAGCACGATCTTGAAGGCGATGGCGAAGCCGGTGAAGACGAAGGCGTTCTGGAACGTCTGCTGGAAGGCGTCGCTGTCCCAGAGGTTGATGAAGTTCCTGAGGCCGACGAAGTGGCTGGGCCGGCCGATGAACGCGTTCGACAGAGAGAAGTAGAGCGCCATGCAGAACGGATAGGCCACCAGCAGGACGATCAGGATCATCGCGGGGCTGGTGAAGAGCGGCCCGAGGATGCGTTCGCGGTCGAGCATCTCGCGCACGCGCGCCCGCCAGGGCAGGCGCGCGTGCGCGGTGACGGGGAAGGTGCTGATCGCCACCCGCGCTAGCCCGCGAGGATCTTCTTCATCTCACGCTCGGCCCAGGCGACCGATTCCTTGGTCGGGGTGCCGGTGACGGCCTTCGCGACCATGTTCGGGAGGATGAAGGAGTTCGTGATGAGCTGGACCTTGTCGCTCGGCGGCGCGGGCCAGCCGTACGCGTGGTACTGCACGCCCTCGCCGGAGAGCGCCGCGTACTTGGGATCGGTCTTGAGCACCGGGTGCTCCTTGAGCTTGTCGTACGTCGGCAGGTTGAAGGCGTCCGCCGACATGATGTACTCGTCGTAGACCTCGCGCTTGCCAAGGATGTACTTGATGAATTCCTTGGCCGGCTCGACGTTCTTCGAGAACTTCCAGATCCCGATGTGCCGCGGCACGTCGGTGTCGTGCCGTCCCGCCGGCCCGCCGGGCGTCCGGTGGTGGTTGATCAGGTCGGCGGTCGGCAGCTTCTTCTGCTTCGCGATCAAATAGGCGCTGACCGGGTTGTGGATCCATCCCGACTTGCCCTGCTGGATCGACTCGTTGTTGCTCGCGTCGGTCCACGAGAGCACCTCGGGGTCCATCGCGTCCTTGAACATCTTCTTGTACCACTCGAGCATCTGCTCGGTGGCCGGCGAGTTGATGCGGACGGTCTTGCCGTCCTTGTCGACTTCGAGACCGCCGAAGCTCCACAGGATCGGCCCCGCGGTCGAGATCGTGTCGTAGTTCTGGCTGATGGGGATCCCGACCGGATGCCCCATCTTCTTGAGCTCCTTGCCCGCGACGTACAGGTCTTCCCAGGTGTCCGGGATTTTCAGGCTCGCCTTCTTGAAGAGGTCCTCGCGGTAGGTCGCGACGAACATGCCGTGGTACTGCGGCACCGCGCGCCACACGCCCCTGACGTGCGCGGTCTCCTTCGCGGAGCTGATCGCCGCCCCGTACTGCTTCTCGAGCTGCGCGACGAGGTCCGAGACGTCGACGAGCTGCGGCTCGTAGAGCCACGGGAAGTGCATGCGCATCTCGACGAGGTCGTGGCCCGACTGCGTCTGGACCTCGGCGGCGTACTTCGCCGGCTGCTGCGCGTGCGCGATGTGATCGATCTTGAGCTTGATCCCGGTGTCCTTCGTGAAGCGTGTCCCGATCTCCGCCAGCTTCTTGTCCATCAGCGGCGCGAAGTTGTTCCAGCAGAGATAGCTGATCTCGCGTTGTTGACCGACGGCAGGCGGGATGCGGGGGGCGAGGATGCCGGCGAGGCCGGCGGTGGACGTCGCCACGAAGCGACGGCGGCTCATCGTGCTCATGCGGTGCCCTCCGAAATGGGACGGTTGGGAGCCGAAGTGAAAGCGAGTGTATCATCGAACGGATGTGGTCTCGGTCGACCCTTGTGGCGCTTGGCATCGTTGCGCTCGCCGGCGCCGCCTGCAACCAGGACACGCGTGCGTCCGCGGCCCCGCCCAAGCCGGTCACCCCCCGCGCCAGGTCCGCGTCGTCCAGGCCGCGCAGGAAAACGTCCCGACGCTCGCTCCGAGACCGCGCGAATGAGGCCGAGGAACGTCTCGAGCTCGTAGCCATCCGGCAGCCCGTAGTAGTGGATGCCGTGGTCGCGCTCGCCCACGACGGCGAGGCACGGCGTCCGTCGGATGCCGGCCGCGGCCTCGCGCGCGGCGTCCCAGCGCTCCGCGCGAATCTCGAGCGTGATCCGGTCCGACGCCGCGGCGACGCGCTCCAGCAGCTCGCGCTCGGCACGGGAGTACCAGCTCTCGACGTCCGACGTGTACGAGACGAGCGTGACGGGCGCTCGCAATCCGGCGAGCGCGGCGCGAAGGAGATCGTCGGCGGCCGTGGAATCCATGCGCCCTCCTCGCGACCACTGTACGAAGGGGGCATGGCGTCGATCCATGCAGGATCGACGGCGAACGGACGATTTTACTTTCGAGTCGCCCCGTTCGTCGCGCGCCGGGCGACGGACACCGCGGTGCGGTCGACGGGCGAGGACAGCACGACCGCGGTGGCGGGCGTCCCGCCGTGCCGTGCGATGGCTTCGATCACGGACTCGAGGTGCTTGACCGACCTCGCGATCACCTTCAGCACGAAGGCGTCGGCGCCGGTCACGTGATGGCACTCCAGCACTTCGGCGAGGCCGTCGGCGAGCGTCTTCAGACGCGGACACTTCTCCTCGGGCGCGGCGACGCGGATGACCGCGACGATCGGAAACCCGAGCTTCTCCAGGCCGAGCTCGACGCGATAGCCGGTGATGAGGCCGGCCTCCTCCATGCGCCGGACACGCTCCCCCACGGCGGGCGCCGACCGTCCGACCTGCCGCCCGAGCTCGCTGAAGGGAATGCGCGCGTTGTCCTGGAGCGCGTCGAGGATGCGCCAGCCCGTCTCGTCCAGCAGCCGCTCGGCGCGCGTGGCCATCAGGACTTCGGCTGCCAGTTTTTGAACCGCTCGCGCAGGACCTTCTTGTCGAACTTGCCGACGCTCGTCTTCGGCACCGCGTCGATGAACACGACCTCGTCGGGCAGCGCCCAGCGGGCGAGCTTGTCGCGCAGGAAGTCGACGATCTCCGCGGCCTCGACGGTGACGCCGGGCTTCGGCACCACGCACGCGAGCGGACGCTCCACCCACTTCGGATGCGGCACCGCGATGACCGCGGCTTCGAGCACCTTGGGATGGCCCATGATCATGCTCTCGACGTCGATCGACGAGATCCACTCGCCGCCCGACTTGATCAGGTCCTTCGTCCGGTCGGTGATCTGGATGTACCCGTCGGGATCGATGACGGCCACGTCGCCCGTGCGGAACCAGCCGTCGCCGGTGAAGCGGTCCGCCGCCGCGGCATTGTTGTAGTACGACTTCAGCACCCACGGCCCCCGCACCTGGATCTCGCCCATGCTCTTGCCGTCCCACGGCTGCTCGACGCCCTCGTCGTTGACGATGCGGAGGTCGACGCCCGCGACGGCGTAGCCCTGCTTCGCGCGCACCGCGTACTGGTCGTCCTCCGCCCAGTCGCGCATGTAGCTCTTGAGGCGCGCGAGCGTGCCGATCGGGGACATCTCGGTCATGCCCCAGGCGTGCATCATCGTCGCGTTGAACTTCTTGTCGAACGCCTCGATCAGGCTGCGCGGCGCCGCGGACCCACCGATCGGGATGCAGCGGATCGAGGAGATGTCGAAGCCGTCCTTCTCCACGAGCTCCTTGATCGCGATCCACACGGTCGGCACCGCGCCGACGAAGCTGACCTTCTCCGCCTGGACGATCTCGCAGATGTCCTTCGGCTGGATGTTCGGGCCCGCGAAGATCTGCGTGGCGCCGGTCATCACGCCGCCGTAGGGCACGCACCACGCGTTGGCGTGGAACATCGGGACGACGTGGAGGATGACGTCGTTCTCCGACAGCGCCATCGTGTCGGCCGCCGCCTGCGCCATGCAGTGCAGGAAGATCCCGCGGTGCGTGTAGACGACGCCCTTCGGATGCCCGGTGGTGCCGGACGTGTAGCACATGCCGAGCGCGTCGGTCTCGTCGAGCTGCGGCCAGCGGTCGAGCGGCGCCGCCCTGGCGAGGAGCGCCTCGTACTCGGGGAGCCCGTCGGGCACCGCGGCGTCGACGGTGTCCTTCATACAGACGATCTGCTTCACCGTCGGGATCTTGTCGCGGATCGCCGCGAGCATCGGATAGACGCTCGCGTCCGCGAAGATCACGCTGTCCTCCGCGTGGTTGATGATGTACGTCAGGTCTTGCGCCGAGAGCCGGAAGTTGAGCGTGTGGAGCACCGCGCCGGAGAGCGGCGCGGCCCAGTAGACCTCGAGGTGGCGGTGGCTGTTCCACGCGAGTGTCGCCACACGGTCGCCCTTCTTGATGCCGAGCTCGCGGAGGAGGCCGGCCAGGCGCATCGTGCGCTCGGCGAAGTCGGCGTACGTGTAACGGAAGAGGGGACGGCCGGGCACGCGCGTCGCGATCGTCTTCTTCGCGAAGAGCCGGCGGCTCCGCTCGAAGAAGTGCGTCAGCGTGAGCGGATAGTTCATCATCAGATCGTTCAGCGGCGCGCTCATGCCTCCTCCATCACGGCCCCGACTCGGCGCAACGGAACCCCACGAAGTGGTGCCCGGCGGACGCGACGCGGCGCTCGTAGAAGCGGCGCCGCGTCACGCTGAGGTTCTCGGCCGGATCGTCGTGGCTCGCTCCGCGCACGACCACCGGCGCGCCCTCCGGAAACGCGGTCAACGGCCGCTGGGCGTCCTGGCTGAGAGGGTAGGGCAGGAGCGGGCTTGCCGTCCACTCGCGGAGGTTGCCGAGCAGGTCCTCGACGCCTTCGGGCGTGCGGCCGGCGGGCCGCGCCTCGCCGCGGTCCGTGGCGTTGTACGCGCGGCCGAAGACCGCGCGCTCGGGCGTCGGCGGCGCCGCGCCCCACGGGTAGCGGGCGCCCTGGAGGCCGCGCGCCGCGCGCTCCCACTCCGCTTCGGTCGGCAGGCGCCGGCCCTTCGACACGCAGTAGTCGCGCGCGCCGAACCACGAGACTTCCACGGCGGGATGCTCCGCGAATCCGGGATCGGCGATCCATCGCCCGTCGCGCCGGTGGATGCGCGCGTCCGCATCGTCGTCGTCGTACCGCCGCCCATCCGGCCCGTTGAGCCCCGCGGCGTTCAGATACTCCGCGAACTCGCGATTCGTGACTTTCCGGATCTGCAGACGAAACGCGGAGAGCGTGACCCGATGCGCCGGCGCCTCTTCCGGCGCGCCATCATCGCGTCCCATGACGAAGGCGCCGCCAGCGATCCGCACGAAGTCTCCCGCGCCGGCCGCCACGGTCGATAGCACGAGCGAGGAGACGATGACGAGCGCGATGACCCGGCGCATCGGCGCCGACTCTCTCACAGGGAGCGGCACTCGCGGAGGGCGGCGGCTTCACCGTCGCCCGAAGCGTGGGGGGCTTGGGGGGCCGCGAGAGGCGGCCCCTCATGTCAACGAATCGTCAGGGCGGGCGGGCCGAGCGCGCTTTCGATTGCCGAGACGAGCACGGTGACGTCGAACGGCTTCGTGAGCGCGACGACGTGCGGACGGTCCTTCACGGCACCGAGCTTGCCGGGATCGCCGGACACGACGATGACCGGCATCGTCTGCCACAGGGGTTGCGCGCGAAGCTGCGCGAGGAAGTCGACGCCGCTGATGCCCGGGAGCGACAGATCGAGAATGAGCAGCTCGGGATGCAGCTCGTGCATCTGCTGGAGCGCTTCGTCGGGCGTGCCGACGGCGAGCGCGGGATAGCCGGCGTCTTCGACGATCGCGGCGATGATGTCCCGCAGATATTGCTGATCGTCCAGCACGAGCACCCTGGTCGCCATGTCCGAGTGCTCAACCAGGCAAATTCACGCCCAATGTTTCACTCGCGGTCCCATGCGGACTTACGGCGCATGACGCGGTGCGCCCGGCGTCAAGCTGGCGGAAGTCGTGTCACCGCGCCAACGCGATGAAGCGATCCCCGCCGCCGGGCGTCAGACGAGGTGAAAGGGGGCGCACAAGGAGAAAAGCCATGAACAACCCGTGGAAGCTCGCGACGCTGGCTCTCGCATTGGTCGGTGTGACGTCTCTCTCGACGGGCGTCACGACCGCGTATCTACTGCGTCCCAACACGACGACGACCACTGACATGGCGACGGCGGCGCCCGCGTACGCCGCGCCGGTCACTCGCGCCCGCCGGTGGCGGCACGGCCGGCCGTGCAGCCCGCCGTCGTGACGCAGCCGGCGGTCGCGACGCAGCCCGCGGTGGTTCGGCCGGTCGCGGTGCAGACCGTCGCCAGCGACTGCGCGACGGGTGGACAGCGTGCGATGAAGATCGCGAAGCCGGGCCTCATCGGTGCGCTCGGCGGCGCCGGCCTCGGCGCGATCGGCGGCGCCAGTGCCGGCGGCGGCAGTGGTGCGGGCAAGGGCGCGCTGATCGGCGGGCTCGCCGGCACGGCGCTCGGCGCGGGGTACGGCGCCTACAAGACCAAGCAGGAGTGCGGCACGATCTTCGGCAACAACACTCCGGGCTTCGCCACCGGCGCGCTGCAGGCGGCGGCCCCGGCCATCGCGCCGCAGGCCGCGCTTCGCGCGGTCCCGGGCGCGGGCGAAGTCATCACGGTCTACAACGCTCGCTAGGCGCGTCACGTGACAGGGTTCGAGCGGCGGCTTTGCCGCCGCCTTCGAGCCCTGGGGGGAGTCTCGAGGGGGGCCGTCGAGGCCCCCCTCGATTTTGATATGTTTGGCCCGTGCGGTCCCGATGGAATGACGCGGAAGCCGCAACCCTCTCCGGCCTCGATCTCCTCGTCTACGCGTCCCGGCTGATCGGCGCGGAAACCTCGCTCGTCGTCTGGGGCGGCGGCAACACCTCGATCAAGACGCGCGAGCACGATCACCGCGGCCGCGAGATCGACGTGCTCCGCGTGAAGGGCAGCGGCTCCGATCTGAAGTCGATCCAGCGCAAGGACTTCCCGGGCGTGCGCATGGACGACATCCTCGCGCTGCTCCCGCGTGACGACATGGGCGACCAGGAGATGGTGAGCTACCTCGCCCACGGACTGCTCGATCCCGGCGGCGTGCGGCCGTCGATCGAAACGCTGCTCCACGGCTTCGTCAGCGCGCACGCCGTCGTCCACACGCACGCCGACGCGATCGTGTCGCTCACCAACAACGACCGCGCGCGCGAGACCCTCACCGACGTCTACGGCAAGGACGTCATCCCGCTCGACTACCGGCGGCCGGGCTTCAAGATCTCGCGCGACGTCGCGGACACGATCCGCGGGCATCCCGAGGCGAAGGCCCTCGTCCTCGCGAAGCACGGCACGATCTGCTGGGCCGCCACGATCAGGGAGGCGTACGAGGCGACGATCGAGCTGATCACTCGCGCCGAGGACGCCATCCGCGAGCGCCGGCGCGGACGCCAGGTCTTCGGGCCGCCGCGCGTGCGGGTCCTCGAGCCGGCGGAGCGCCGCGCCAGCGCGCTCGCGCTCGCGCCGAAGCTCCGCGGTCAACTCGGGCGCCGCACACGCGTGGTGATGACGTTCGACGACGCAGCACCCGTGCTGGAGTTCGTCTCTTCCCCCGAAGCGCCGGCGCTCTCGCAGATCGGCCCCGCGACGCCGGACCACACGATCTACACCAAGCGCCTGCCTGCGTACGTCCAGACGGACGGCGATCCCGCGAAGCTCGCCGCCGACGTCTCGGCCGGCGTCGATCGGTTCGTCGAGGACTACACGCGGTACTTCGAGTCGCAGCGGCAGGAAGGGGCCGCGCTGACCGATCCGTTCCCGCGCGTCGTGCTCGTGCCGGGCCTTGGCATGTTCACCGCGGGCAAGGACAAGCGGACGGCGGGGATCGTCGACGACATCTATCACCACACGATCGACGTGATCGGCAACGCCGCCGCGTTCGGCCGGTACGCCTCGCTCTCCGCGAAGGATGCCTACGACGTCGAGTACTGGCCGCTCGAGCTCTACAAGCTCACGCTGGCGCCGCCGGACAAGGAGCTGGCGCGGCGCGTGGCGCTCGTCACCGGCGGCGGCTCGGGCATCGGGAAGGCGGTGGCGAAGAAGCTCGCCGCCGAGGGCGCCCACGTCGTCGTGACGGACCTCGACGTCGCGGGAGCGAATGCCGTCGCGAACGACGTGATCAAGGCGGTCGGCGCCGGCCGCGCGCTCGGGCTCGGCATGGACGTCACCGATGAAGGCTCGGTGCGCGCGGCGTTCGAGGAGTCGGTGCTGGCGTACGGGGGCATCGACATCATCGTCTCCAACGCCGGGATCGCTCACGGCGCGTCCGTGGCCGACATGCGGCTCGAAGACTGGGAGCGCTCGTTCGCGGTGAACGCGCGCGGGCACTTCCTCGTCGCGCGCGAAGCCATGCGCGTGCTGATCGCGCAAGGGCTCGGCGGCGCGCTCGTGTTCGTCGCGACCAAGAACGTGATGTCGCCGGGGAAGGACTTCTCGGCCTACTCCGCGTCCAAGGCCGCGGAGGCCCAGCTCGCGAAGGTGCTGGCGCTCGAAGGCGCGCCGCACGGGATCCGCTCGAACATCGTGAATCCCGACGCCGTGTTCCAGGACTCGAAGCTCTGGTCGGAAGAGATCCGGCGCGAGCGCGCGGCCGCGCAAGGCATCGCGGTCGAGCAGCTCGAGGACTTCTACCGGAAGCGCAACCTCCTCGCCGCCCGCATCCTGCCCGAGGACGTCGCCGAGGCCGTGCTGTTCCTCGCCTCCGACCGCTCGGCCAAGACGACCGGCTGCACGCTGACGGTCGACGGCGGCGTGAAGGACGCGTTCCCCCGGTGACCTGGTGACCGACGTCGTCGGCTTCGGCGCGCAGCTCAAGCCGCATCCGCCCGCCGAGCAGTGGGACACCGTGCGGGCCGTCGAGCGCGCGGGCTTCGACTCCGTGTGGACCGGCGACCACGTCTCGTTCCACAACCCGCTCTACGAGTCGCTGACGCTGCTGGCCTCGTACGCGGCGATCACCACCCGCATCAGGCTCGGCACGGGCGTCTATCTCCTGGCGCTGCGTCCGCCGGCGGTCGCGGCGAAGATCACGGCGACGCTCGACGCGCTCTCCGGAGGCCGGCTCATCTTCGGCGTGGGCGTCGGCGGCGAGAACCCCAAGGAGTTCGAGCTCGCCGGCTCACCGCACAGGGAGCGCGGGGCGCGGGTGACCGAGGGCATCGACGTCGTCCGCACGCTCTGGCGCGACACGCCCGCGTCCTTCGACGGGCGCTTCACGAAGTTCAGCGGCGTGTCGATCGATCCGAAGCCCGTCCAGAAGCCGGGCCCGCCGATCTGGATCGGCGGGCGCTCCGACGCCGCGCTCGCCCGCGCCGGACGCCAGGGGGACGGCTGGATCTCCTACGTCGTGCAGCCGTCGCGCTTCAAGGAGAGCGTCGCCAAGATCCACGCCGCCGCCGGCGGCCGGCCGCTCGACGATTTCGTCGCCGCGCACCTGACGTTCATCACCGTCGGCAAGGACTACGAGAGCGCGAAGGCGACGTGGGTGCGGCTCCTCACGAAGCGGTACGCGCAGGACTTCGGCCCGCTCGCCGAGAAGTACGGCGTGATCGGCACGCCGGCGCAGTGCGCGGAGCAGCTCCACAGGTTCGTGGACGCGGGCTGCCGCTACTTCGTGATGGACTCCATCGTGGACGGCGCCGAGGAGCAGGCGCACCTGGAGACCATCGCGGCCGAGATCATCCCCACGTTCCGGTCGCGCTGACCCGGTGGCGGCGCCTCCGCGCGAGTGCCGCGCCGTGGTCGTCGCGACCCGCGCCCTGGCGCCCGCGATCCTCGAAGCCGACCTGCGCACGGAGGATCCGCCCGCACTCACGTTCGCCGCGGGTCAGTGGATCTCCGTGCCGTTCGGACCGAAGACCGTCCGCGCGTATTCGATCGCGTCGACGCCGCGGTCACCGTCGGTCATCACGCTCTCGGCCGACGTCACGCCGGGCGGACCGGGGTCGCGGTGGTTCCGCGAGCTCGCGCCCGGGATCGCGGTGACGTTCAAGGGCCCGCTCGGCGGGTTCGTCTTCGACCGCGCGGATGCCAGACACCCATTGTTCGTGGCCGAGGAAATCGGTATCGTCCCGATCCGGGCCATGCTCCGCGACCTCGACGAGCGCGGCGTCGCGCGCGCCACGACGCTCGTCTACTGGGCCCGGGACCCGGGCTGGCTCGTGTACGACGAGGACTTCCGGCGGCTCGCGGGCCGCAGGCCGAGCTTCAGCTATCGCCCGATCGTCGGCGCGTCGCTGGCCGCCGCGGTCGCCGCCGCGGCCGACGAGATCCTGGCCACTCGCGGAGGCGAGATCCCGGGCGGTCGCGGAGGGCCGGGATTCACTCCCGGGCCGGAGCGTGGGGGGGCTTGGGGGGACCGTCTCGGTCCCCCCATGTATGTCGCTCCCCCCATGGCATATGTCGCGGGGGGCGCGGCGACCATCGCGGCGGCGCGCGAGGTGCTGATGGCGCGCGGGCTCGACCGCAAGTCGATCAAGTGGGAGAAGTTCTATGGCTGAGGTGGCCCGCGTGGCGCGGGCGGCGAGGTGAGCGTGCGCGTCACGATCCTGTGTCCGCATCTCCGGATCGCCGGCGGCGTGCGCGCGATCCTCACGTACGCCGATCGGCTCGCGCGGCGCGGCCATGCCGTGACGGTCGTCGTGCCGGGCTCGCGCACCTGGTGGGGGAGCGTCCGTGACGGCGAGCGTCTCGACTGGGTCGACGACTTTCAACCCGAGATCCGCTGGGTGGCGCGCTGGAATGCGGGGAGCCTGCCGGAGGCGGACGTCGTGCTCGCCACCGCGTGGCAATCGGCGCCCATCGTCGCCGCCGCGCCCGCGCGCGCGGGCGCGAAGTTCTACCTCGTCCAGCATTACGAGAGCCTCTATCACGGGCCCGCCGACGCGGTCGACGCGACGTACCGGCTGCCGCTCACGAAGATCGTGATCTCGACGTGGCTGCGCGACGTCATGCGCGAGAAGTTCGCCAGCGGCGCGGAGGTCCTCGTCACGCCGGTCGACGCCGCGCTTTTTCATCGCGTCCAGGTGACGCGTCCGCTCGCGCCGCTGCGCGTGCTGATGCTGCAGCACGACTACGCGTGGAAGGGCGTCGCCGACGGCATGGACGCCGTCGCGAAGGTCCGCGCGGGCGGCCGCGCGCTGCGCCTGGTGGGCTTCGGCGTGAAGCCGCCGGCCGACGGTGCGGGCTACGACGAGTACCACGCGAACCTGCCCCAGCAGGAGCTTGCGCAGCTCTACAGCGGCGTGGACGTCTATCTGTGCCCGTCGTGGGACGAAGGCCTCGGCATGCCCTCGATGGAGGCGATGGCGTGCGGGACCGCGCTCGTCACGTACGACAACGGCGGCTCACGCGACTACGCGCGGGACGGGGAGACCGCGCTGGTGGCGCCGCGGCGCGACGTCGCCGCGCTGGCGGACGCGCTCGCGCGGATGCTGAACGACGCGCCGCTCCGCCGGCGCCTCGCGGTGGCGGGGGCCGCCTACGTGCGGACGGCGTTCGACTGGGACCGCGCGGTGGCGCGCCTGGAGGCGCTCCTCACACGCGGAGGCGCGACTCCGAGCTGAAGACCATGTGCATGACGCTTCGGAGATCGTCGCGGCGCAACGGCTTGGCGATGACGTGCTCCACGCCGTTGGTCCGCGCGTACTCGGTGTCGATGCGATCGCTCCATCCCGTGATCATGGCGACGGCCGTTCCCGGCGCGCGGAGCTTCACGAGGCGCGCGACGTCCCAGCCGGACAGGCCGGGCATCCCGAGGTCCGTGATGACCAGGTCGAACGGGGTGCGCTCCACGAGGCGCGCCGCTTCCTCGGGATCGCCGCACAGGGTCGGTACGTGGCCGTCGTGGCGGAGGAGATCGCCGATCGCGGTGAGGATCTCCGGCTCGTCGTCGACGACGAGCACGCGCGCACTGTGCGCGACCGGCAGGGGCGGCGCGCCCGCCACCCCTTCCACGCGTCGCGTGGCGACCGGCGGGCGGATCGTGAACGTCGTGCCGTGGCCGAGCCGGCTCTCCACGTCGACCTCGCCGCCGTGGCGCGCGACGATGCCGTAGACGACGCTCAGGCCCAGGCCCGTGCCGCGCTCGCCCTTCGTCGTGAAGAACGGATCGAACACGCGTTGCCGCACGTCCTCCGGCATCCCGATGCCGGAGTCGGCGATGGCGCAGGGCGCCCGGCCGTCCTTCGCGCCGGTCGTGAACGTCACCGCGCCGCCGTCCGGCATCGCGTCGAGCGCGTTGAAGAGGATGTTCGTGAGGGCTTCGCGGATCTCCGACGGCTCGCCTTCCACCGGCGGCACGCTGTCGCCCTTCACACGGATCTCGTAGCGGACGCCGCGGCCTTCCGCCTCGTCCTTCCAGCGGGAGCGCGTCATCTCGAGCACTTCGTCGATGAGCTGGCGCACGTCCACCGTGCGGAAGTCGCGCGAGCGGCGCACGCGCGTGAACTCCTGGATGCGCTTGACCGTCTGCGTGGCGTCGAGCGCCGCCTGGATGATGACGTCGATCTGGCGACGGATCTCGGCGTCCTCCACGTCGACGGCGATGACCTCGGCGCGCCCGATGATGATCGCGAGCACGTTGTTGAAGTCGTGCGCGACGCCGCCGGCCATCTCGCCGAGCGCGCGCAGGCGCTCGCCCTGCACGATCCGCTGCTGCGACTCTTCGAGCGCGTGCAGCGTGCGGGTGACGTCCTCGTAGAGCCGCGAGTTCTCGATCGCCGTCGCGACCTGGCGCGCGACGAGCTTGAGGAGCTGCTCCTCGTCCGCGGCCGCGCCGGGCGGCAGGTGATGACGGGCCACCATGCTCCCGAGGTCGCGCCCGCGGGCGGTGAGGGGCACGCGCCATTCGACTTCGATCCACGTCTCGCGGAGATCGGCCGTGTCGGCGACCAGCGGTCTCGGGGCTTCGCCGGGCGGCGTCACCGCGACGCGGAACCCGGCCGGCTCGACGAGCTCGACCGCGAGGCTCCGGCAGCCGAGCGCCTCGGCGAGCGGCGGCAGCAGCCGCTCGAGCAGCGACGGCACGTCGAGCTCCGAGGTCACGTCCTGCATCGCGGCGTGCAGCCGCTCGAGCTGCGAGGCGCGCCGCACGAAGTGGCCGTTGAGGCGCTTCAGGTCCTCCACGCGCTGCAGGAGCCGGTAGACCAGGTGCTGATTCAGCTCGCGGAGGTAGACGCCTTCCTTGCCGTCCTGCACGCGCTCGCGCTTGCCGCCGAGGAACTGCGCCACCTGCTCGGCGAGGCGGTCGACGTCGATCGGCGTCTCGATGTACCCGTCGCAGCCCGCGACGAGCGTGCGCTCGCGGTCGCCCGCCATCGCGTACGCGGTCACGGCCACGATCGGCGTGTCGGCAAGGTGCGGGAACGAGCGGAGGATCGCGACGACCTCGTAGCCGTCGATGCCCGGGAGGTTGATGTCGAGCAGGATGACCGCGGGCTGCTCGCGCAGCGCCGCCTCGATCCCGCTGAGCCCGTCCGCCGCCTCGACCAGCGTATAGCCGCGGGCGTCAGCACCGAACGCACGAGCATCCGGTTACCCGGGTTGTCTTCGATGGAGAGGATCTTCGGCCGCGGCGCCGTCATACCGTCACCAGACCTTCCGCATGCTGCCGGACGGCCGGCAGCGTGAAGTGGAACGTCGAGCCCTGGCCCTCACGGCTTTCGGCCCAGATGCGTCCGCCGTGCAGCTCCACGAAGCGCTTGCTGAGCATCAGCCCGAGACCGGTGCCGTCGGTCTCGCGCGCCGTCTTCTCGATCCGCGTGAACGGCTCGAACAGGCGCGGGAGGTCCACGGCGGCGATGCCGCTGCCGGTGTCGGCGACCATCACGTGCAGCGCGCCGGCTTCGGCGCGCACCCGCACGAGCACGCGGCCCGCGGCGGTGAACTTCACGGCGTTGGAGAGCAGGGTCAGGAGGACTTGCTTCAGCTTCGTGCGGTCCGCGTCGGCGGCCGGCAGGTTCGGCGCGAGGTCGCTGTCGAGCCTGAGGTGCTTGCCCTCCGCGAGCGCGCGCGTCGACTCGAGGCACTCCTCGACGAGCGGCACCACGTCGATCGCGTCGCGATGGAGCTCCACCTTGCCCGCCTCGATGCGCGACACGTCGAGGACCGTGTTGACGAGCTCCAGGAGGTGCGTGCCGCTGGAGTGGATCGACTGCACGTACGTGGCCTGGAGCGGCGTGAGGTCGCCGTCCACCCGGTTGAGCAGGAGCTTCGAGAATCCCGTGATCGAGTTGAGCGGCGTGCGCAGCTCGTGCGACATGCCGGCGAGAAACCGCGTCTTGTGGCGGCTCGCCTCGCCCAGGCGCACGTTGGAGGCGCTCAGCTCCTCGTAGAGCCGCGCGTTGTCCAGCGCGACCGCCGCCTGGCTGCCGACCACCGCGAGCAGCGCGAGCTCGTCGGCGTCGAAGATCTCGCCCGAGAGCTTCTCGCCGAGGAGCAGGACGCCGACGAGCTTCCGCTCGATCTTGAGCGGCACGATGACGGCGGCGTCGATCTCGTCGAGCTCCGCCTCCGCGGCCTCGAAGTGGCGCGCGAGCCGCGGATCGAGCCTCGCTTCCTCCTTCACCAGCACGCCCTCCTCGCCGCGGAGCCACTCGACGACGGCGCCGTCGGCCGAGAGCGAGCGCGCGGGCCGGAGCTCGAGGGACGCGGCCTCGTGCTGCACGTCGAACGAGCGCTGGTCGTGATCGATGATGAGGAGCGCGCAGTGGGTGACCGGGATGCCGCGGACGAGGTCGGAGACGAGCGTCTCGACCACGCGCGTGAAGTCGAGCATGGTGCTCATCTGCCGGCTCAGCGCGATGAGCGCGTCCCGGCAGCCGTGGCGGCGGCTCAAGAAGAGCCGCTCGAGAGGATGCCCGAGCTGGTTGCGGGCGATCGCCACCGCCATGCCGAGCATGACCGCGATGGCGAGACACTCGAGCTGGCCCCACCCGGCGACGTCCTCCAGCGTCTCCACCACCGCGATGATCGCGGCCATGACGACGCCGCCGGCGACGGAGTGCACCGCGGCCTTCTTGACGGCGGCGCTGACGTCGAAGAGCCGGAAGCGGACGATCGAGATGCCGAGGAGGACCGCGAAGATCATGTTCGCGGGAATCCCGAGCGGGTGGAAGTGCTCGACGGCGGGAAGGGCCCGCGCGACGACGAAGCGGAGGATGTCGATGACGCCGCCCGCGAACGTCACGAAGGTGGCGAGCACGATGAGGCGGGAGCGGTTGCGGCGGAAGCTCGAGTCGGTGCGGCGCTGGGCGCGGATCAGGAGCCAGGGGCCGCCGCCCATGCACGCGTGCAGATAGATCAGGTAGACGAGGTAGAGCGGGCCCGTCGTCGGCGCCCAGCCCCAGTACGTCTGCTTCACGCCCGTCATGAAGAGCGGTGACTGCGTGAGGTTCAGGACGCTGAAGACCACGGCCGCGCCGTACGCCAGCGCCAGCGACCGGCGCCGCTCGCGCGTCGCCTCGAGGAAGATCAGCACGAAGTGGTAGTAGAAGGCGGGCACGAGCGCGACCGCGGCGTGGATGATGATCTCGGCGACCCATGCCGCCTTGTCGTCCGGCGCGCGGCGCAGGAGGAAGGCGCCGAAGTTCCAGATCGCCATGCTCCCGACGCAGTACGCGAAGACACGGTTCAGCCGGCTGCCCCCGTCGCGCACGAGCGCGAGCGTGACGAGGATGACGTTCAGGATGAAGGCGCCCAGCGGGAGCAGCTGATGGAGGGTCATGCGACCTCCGGCACCGTGTGGTAGATGGGGGCCCAGTCGTCGTCGGCTTTGTTCGCCGCGATCTCGTGCGCGAGGATCCCGAACACCAGCAGGTCGCGGTACTCACCATCGTGGAAGACGGCCTCGCGGAGGACGCCTTCGAGCTTCCAGCCGCGCCGCTTCATGGTGTTGACGTTCAGCTTGTTCCACGGATAGACCTTCGCTTCGAGCCGCCGCAGCTTCAGCACGTCGATCGCCCAGTACGCGATGAGCTTCGAGCCCTCGATGCCGTAGCCGAGCCGGAGCGCGCGGGGTCCGCGATGATCGTCTCGAGGAACGCGTAGCCCTCGCGCCGGTGGATGTTGAACAGGCGCACGAGCCCGAGGGGCCGATCGTTGTCGCGCGCGCAGATGACCATGTTGACCTGCGTGCGGTCGGCCGCGAGCGCGTCGAGGAACGACGGCGAGCGGCGGTAGACCTCGACGAACTGCGTGAACAGCTCACTGCCCACCATCTCGTCGAGCAGCGGATCCGCCGCCCACGCCGAGACGTGTGGCAGGTCGCTGACGCGGAGGGCCCGCGCGTACACGCGCTTGCCCACCGCGAAGATGTCGTCACCGACCGGGTGCGGTCACCGTGCTGCTTGGAACCGTTCGAGCACTGTACTCACGCAAGCCTCCTGGGGCCCAGGCTCAATGCGTTATTGGACGAACCAGAGGTCGAAGCGAACGGCGGGGAAGCCGATCGCGTACTCGTTCGCATTCACCGCAACAGGGTTCAGCAGATCGAGCGTGCCGTTCGCGAGGCCGAGGTAACAGGCCGTGGTGGCCGAGCACCCGAACGGCAGCCGGAAGACGCCGACGAAGCGCGGCGGATTCTCCTCGTCCTCACCCGGCGTGCGCACGCGGCCGGTGATCGTCCCATAGGGGATCTGATGGAAGATCGCGGGCACGAAGTCCATCCGTCCGCTCGCCCGGCGCCTGCCGATCACGGCCTCGGGTGAATCGACGGCCCCCCCGGGCTCCTGGACGACGATCGTCAGCTTCGCGTCGAACGTCCCCAGGCCGGTCACGAGGCTGATGTCGTCCTCGCCCAGCGCGTTGAGCGTGCACGGTTTCGCGCTTCCGACCGCGGCGGTGACTTCGGCCGCGGGACAGAACGCGTTGCCGGGGTTCGCGAAGCCGATGAGCGCGGACTGCGCGACCCGGCGCGGCCGGCCCTTGCCGATCACGCGCATGTTCTCGGGGGTCTCGTAGAACGTGGCGTCCGGCGGCCCGTTCGGAAACGTCGGCAGCGGCGGAATGGTCTGGGCGAACACGGGAGCGGCGCTGGCGACAATGCCAAGTAGCGCCGCCGTCAATGCGAGCGTGCGAATCGGCGTCATGAACCGTTCCTCCTGGAGTGGTTCGGAGAGCTGGCTTGCCGCGCCCACACGAGCCGGCTCACGCCGGCCAGGAAGACGGGGCGGGACTCGAGGATCTCGAAGCCGGCGGCGCCGACCTCGTGATGCAGCGTGGACACGTCGGGGTACCGCGACTCGTAGTGGCGGCACGCTTCGAAGACGGCCGTGGGAACGAGCCAGCGGAGCGCCGCGGTCGCCGCGCCGAGGCCTTCTTCGGCGCGTAGCGTCGCGAACGTGGCGCAGAGCGCTGCGGGGCGCGTGTAGCTGAGAATCACCGCGTGACCGCCCGGTCGCAGCAGGCGGCGGCACTCGGCGAGGAGCGCGACTGGCCGCGGGTGCCAGTTGAGCGTGTGCAGGCTGACGCACGCGTCGAAGTTGCCGTCGGGGAAGCTCGTGCCTTCCGCGACATCCGCGTGCGCGAACTGCGCGCCGTCGGTCGGCTCGCGGCGCGCGCGATCGACGAGATGCGAGATCACGTCGAGGCCGGTCACGAGATGCCCCGCCTGCGCAAGGCGACGCACGACGGTGCCGGTGCCGCACGCGACGTCGAGCACGCGCATCGGCCGGCCCTGGCCGGCGCGCGCGAGGAGGTCGACGATGTCGTCGAGCAGCGCCTCGTAGGGCGCGAAGCCGCGCACGACCGCGTCGTACGTCGCGCCGCAGGCGAGCGCGATCGCGCGCTCGAGCCCCCGCTCGATCGGGCCGCGCGCGGTGCTCCCGTTCCAGGCCAAGACCGCGCTCGTGCCGACGTCGCCGCGGCTCATTTGCGGGCCCACACGAGCGCGCTGCCGCCGTCGAGGAACGTGCGGCGGATGTCGAGGACCGTGAATCCCGCCTCGGCGAAGCGCGCGGCGAGCTGCGCTTCGTCCCAGTAGTGCGGACCCACGGGGCGGCGCGCGACCTCGAAGAGACGATTCGGGACGAGCCAGCGCAGCGTGCCGAGCGCGTAGAGCCATCCGCGCCGGTGGACGGCGGTCCGGAAGGTCCGGCGGAGCTCGAACCGAACGCATCCAGGTCGAGGCGGGAGAAGGAGACGTTCGTCAGGCCGCGCGAGCGGCGCGTCTCGCGCGCGACGTCGAGCAGCGGGGTATAGCGGTCGATCCCGATCGCCGAGAAGCCCGCGGCGCCGAGCATGGCGGTGAACGTGCCCGGCCCGCAGCCGATATCGAGGATTCGCATGGACCGCCGGGGCACGTTGCGGGGGACGGCGAGCTCGACCAGATCGAGCACCTCGTGCTCCAGCGCCCGGTAGGGCTTGAAGCGCTCGATGATGAGGTCGTGGACGGGGCCGTACGCGACGGCAAGGCAGCGGTCGAGGGCCGAGCGAACCACCATGGGCGGTCCTCGTCCGCAAGGAGAGTGCCACTTTTGAGAACGGCAAGATTTTCCCGGGGTTGCGGCAAGAAGTGCCTGGTTGGCGCCGCAGGGGTGGCCAGAAATCGTCCACCGGCTCCCGGGAGCGGCTGAATACTTACCGGAGCCGCCGCCATAGAGAACCTCCCTGGCCGCTGCTAGAATCTCAAGGCCGATGCCGATTTACGAGTACGAATGCGGCGACTGCCGACGAAGGGTGAGTCTGCTCGTGATGCGCCCGTCCGTAGCACCCGCGCCCACCTGTCCCCGATGTGGCAGCACCTCGTTGAGCCGCCTGATGTCGCGCTTCGCCACGGTGAAGTCGGAGGAGGCGCGTCTCGACGCGCTCGCCGACTCGTCGAGCGTCGGCGATCTCGACGAGAACGATCCGGGGAGCGTCGCGCGTTTCATGAAGAAGATGGGCCGCGAGTTCGGCGACGACCTGGGCGGAGATTTCGACGCCGCCGTCGACGAAGCGATGGCCGAGGCGGACGGCGACGAGAGCGAGGGCGCCGCGCCCGCGGCCGACGCCAGCGATCCCGGCGACCTGTGAAGGTCGTCGTCCATCACCGCCTCGAGGCCGTGGGCCGCGCGGCCTGGGAAGACCTGCGCTCCAGCGCTCGGCTGCGCGCACCGTTCCTGTCGTGGGCGTGGCAGACGGAATGGTTGCACGCGTTCGCGAGCGACCGTCGTCTCGACATCCGCACCGTGCAGGATGGCGACGGCGCGCTGATCGGCGTGCTGCCGCTCTACGAGGCCGGGCCGGGCCTCCATCGGATCGTCGGCGGCGCCGACGTCTCCGACTACCTCGACGTGCTCGCGGTGGCGGGGCGCGAGGAAGACGTGTGGACGGCCCTGGTGCAGGCGCGATCCGCGGAGGGCGAGACGTGGCAGCTCCACGCGGTGCCCGCGGCCTCGCCGACCGTCAGCGCGCTCCCCGCCATCGCGGCCGCGTGCGGGCTGGAGGCCGCGGCGACGCTGGAAGAGCGCTGTCCCGTCCTCGATCTGCCCGCGACCTGGGACGACTACCTCGCCTCGCTACCCGCCAAGCACCGTCACGAGCTCCAGCGCAAGACCCGCCGCCTCCGCCGCGAAGCGGGCGACGCCCGCGTGTCGGTGGTGCGGCGTCGTGACGAGATCGAGACGCGCTTCGGCGACTTCTTCGACCTCCACCGGCGCTCGCGGGTCGGCAAGGAGCGCTTCATGGACGCGCGCATGGAGAAGTTCTTCCGCCGCGCCGTCGGTGAGCTGGCGCTCGTGGGCGGTGCCGCGCTGTGGTTCCTCGATCTGCCGAGCGGGCCCGCGGCGGGATTCGTGGTGCTGGAGTGGGACGGCTCGGTCGGCCTCTACAACTCGGGGTTCCATCCCGATCGCGCGGCGCTCGCGCCCGGCCTCGTGCTGCTCCTGCACGTGATCGAGGATGCGATTGTTCGGGGCAAGCAGCAGTTCGACTTCCTGCGGGGCGAGGAGCGCTACAAGTACGAGTTCGGTCCCTCGCCGGAGGAAGTCTTCGGCGTGCGGATCGCGCCGCGGGACGGTCCTCCGTGAGCCTGCGCGTCGCGATGCTGAGCGTCCACACGTGCCCGCTGGCGGCGCTCGGCGGCAAGGAGACGGGCGGGATGAACGTCTACGTCCGCGAGCTCTCACGCGAGCTCGGGCGGATGGGTCTCGCCGTCGACGTCTTCACGCGCTCGCAGGATCCGACGATCCCGCGCGTGGTCCCGCTCGGTGACGGCGCTCGGGTCGTGCATCTGCCCGCGGGGCCGCAGATGCCGATGGCCCGTGAGCGGATCCACGACCATCTCGACGAGTTCGTGGACGGCGTCGACGCCTGGCGCATCGCGGGCGGCATCGAGTACGACCTCGTCCACGCGCACTACTGGCTCTCCGGGGTCGTCGGGCTCGCGCTGCGCGAGCGATGGGGCGTTCCCGTCCTGCAGATGTTCCACACGCTCGGCCGCTTCAAGAACGGCGCCGCCCGCCGGATCGCCGACCTCGAGCCGTCGGTGCGCCTCGAGGAGGAGCAGCGGATCGTCCGCAACGTCGACGGCATCGTCGCGGCGAGCGTCGTCGAGCGGCGCGCGCTCCTCGCGGAGTACGGCGCGGACGCGGCGCACACCACCGTCATTCCGTGCGGCGTCGACACCGAGCTTTTCCGCCCCGGCGACCGTGCGCTCGCGCGCGCGCGCGTGGGCGCGGAGGAGGCGCCGCTCGTGCTCTACGTCGGGCGCATCGCGCCGATCAAGGGGCTCGAGACGCTGCTCGATACGGTGGCGCAGCTCCGCGCGCGAGGCTCGTCGCTGCGGCTCCTCATCGTCGGCGGCGAAGCCGACGAGCCGGCGGACGGGCACGAGGCGGAGATCCGCCAGCGCGTCGACCGCCTCGGGCTGCGCGAGACCGTCCGGTTCGTCGGCGCGCAGCCGCAAGAGGCTCTGCGTGACTACTACGTCGCGGCCGACGTCACCGTGCTGCCGTCCTACTACGAGTCGTTCGGGATGGTGGCGCTGGAGGCGATGGCCTGCGGCAGCCCCGTGATCGGCTCGCGCGTCGGCGGCCTCGCCACGACCGTGCGCGACGGCGTGACCGGCTTTCTCGTGCCCGACGGCGACGCGGCCGCGCTCGCCGACCGCCTCGAGGCCGTCGCCGGCGACGCCGATCTACGATTCCGCCTCGGGCGTGAGGGGGTCCAGTGGGCGGCGCGCCATCGCTGGCCCTGCGTCGGCGAAGCGATCTGCCGCGAGTACGCCCGGCTCGAAGCCCGGGCCACGCCCCACCTCGCCGCCGCGCGCTGTCACGAGGCGTAAGCGCCGGCGAAGCCGGCGCTCGAAGACGGCGCGTCCCGGCTAAGTCCGCGTCGCGGCGACCATTGGCCCTGGTTAGACCACCGACCCCGGCGGTGATACACTCCCGCAACCATGGCCGACGCGCTCCTCGACGTCCGTCATCTCAGCACGCGGTTCACGACGCGCGAAGGCGTCGTGCGCGCGGTGGACGACGTCTCGTGGGACGTGAAGGAAGGCGAGACGGTCGCGCTCGTCGGCGAGTCCGGCTGCGGCAAGAGCGTCAGCGCGCTGTCGATCATGCGGCTCGTCGCGCAGCCCGCGGGACAGATCGTCGGCGGGCAGGCGGTCTTCAAGGGCCGCGATCTCCTCACGCTGGACGAAGAGGCGATGCGGCGCGTGCGCGGCCGCGAGATCGCGATGATCTTCCAGGAGCCGATGACCTCGCTGAACCCCGTGCTCTCGATCGGCCGCCAGCTCACGGAGGGCCTCGAGATTCACCTCGGCAAGACGCCGCAGCAGGCCCGCGGGCGCGCGGCCGAGCTCTTGGGGATGGTCGGGATTCCCGATCCCGAGCGCCGCCTGCCGCAGTACCCGCACCAGTTCAGCGGTGGCATGCGGCAGCGCATGATGATCGCGATGGCGCTCTCCTGCGAGCCCTCGCTCATCCTCGCCGACGAGCCGACCACGGCGCTCGACGTGACGATCCAGGCGCAGATCCTCGAGCTGATGAAGGACCTCTCGCGGCGTCTCGGCGTCGCGATGCTGATGATCACGCACAACCTCGGCGTCGTCGCGCGCTACGCCGACCGCGTCAACGTGATGTACGCGGGGCGCATCATCGAGCAAGGGACCGCGCGCGAGCTCTACGGCAACCCGCGCCATCCGTACACGCTCGGGCTCCTCCGCTCGGTCCCGCGCCTGGACGAGCCGCGGCGCAGCCGGCTCGCGCCGATCGACGGTCAGCCGCCGGATCTCACGCGCCTGCCCGCCGGCTGCGCGTTCCTTCCGCGCTGCGCGTTCCGCGTGGACCGCTGCAGCGTGGAGCGTCCGCCCCTGGTGCCGGTCGCGCACACCGGCCCCGAGCCCCACGTGAGCGCGTGCTGGGAAGCCGAGCGAGTGATCGCGCGCCAGGAGACGCGGTGACGGCGCTGCTCGAGGTCAAGAACCTCGTCAAGCACTTCGAGGTCAGCCGCGGGCTCGTGCGCGCGGTGGACGGCGTGAGCTTCTCGCTCGAGAAGGGGGAGACGCTCGGGCTCGTCGGCGAGTCGGGCTGCGGCAAGACGACCACCGGGCGCTGCATCCTGCAGCTCGAGCGGGCCACGAGCGGATCCATCCTCTTCGAGGGCCGCGAGCTCACCACGCTCGACCAGTCCGAGCTCCGCGCCGTGCGGCGGAAGATGCAGGTCATCTTCCAGGATCCCTACAGCTCGCTGAACCCGCGCATGACCGTGGGGCAGATCATCGCGGAGCCGCTCGCGGTGCACGGGATCGTCCGCGGCTCGGCCGCGCGCGCGGCGCGCGTGAAAGACCTCCTTTCGCGCGTGGGCCTCCTGCCGGCGCATGCGCGCCGCTATCCCCACGAGATGTCGGGCGGCCAGCGCCAGCGTGTCGGCATCGCGCGCGCGCTCGCCATGGAGCCGTCGCTGATCATCTGCGACGAGCCGGTGTCCGCGCTCGACGTGTCGATCCAGGCGCAGATCATCAACCTGCTCGAGGACCTCCAGTCCGAGTTCGGGCTGACGTACCTCTTCATCGCGCACGACCTCGCGGTCGTCCGCCACATCTCCGACCGCGTGGCCGTGATGTACCTCGGCAAGATCGCCGAGATGGCCGACCGCAAGACCATCTACGACAACCCGCGGCATCCGTACACGAAGGCACTCCTGTCGGCCGTCCCCATCCCGGATCCCGAGCTCGAGATGAAGCGGGAGCGGATCGTGCTCGGCGGCGAGGTCCCGAGCCCGCTCAACCCGCCGTCCGGGTGCGTCTTCCATCCACGCTGCCCGATCGCGGTCGAGCGCTGCACGCACGAGATTCCGGTACTGCGCGACCTGACACCCGGCCACGGCGCCGCGTGTCACCTGGCGGAGATCGCATGACGAAATACATCATCAAACGGCTGCTCCTGATGATCCCCACGCTGCTGGGCGTGGCGGTGCTCATCTTCTTCCTGATGCGGGTGGTGCCCGGCGACATCGTCGAGCTCAGGTTCTCGGGCGAGACGTCGGGCGTGTCCAAGGAGACGCTCGCGATCGAGCGCGCACGGCTCGGGCTCGACAAGCCGCTCTGGCACCAGTTCGTCACGTACATGACCGGGCTCGCCCGCTTCGACCTCGGGACCTCGATGTGGACCGGCGCGCCCATCCACGAGGAGATCAAGCTGCGGTTCGCGCTCACCCTGCAGGTGGCGATCATGTCGACGATCATCGCGGTGCTCCTCGCGATCCCGCTCGGGGTGCTCGCCGCGCTCAAGCAGGACACGTGGGTGGACTACTCCGTCCGGATCTTCTCGATCGCGGGGCTCGCGACCCCGTCGTTCTGGCTCGGCATCCTCTTCATCCTGGTGCTGCTCGTCTTCTTCAAGTGGCTGCCGCCGATGGTCTACACGCCGTTCTGGGTCAACCCGTGGCAGAACATGCTGCAGCTCATCTGGCCGGCGCTCGCGGTCGGCTACCGCTACTCGGCGGTGGCGACCCGGATGACGCGCTCGGCGATGCTCGAGGTGCTGCGCGAGGACTACATCCGCACGGCGCGCGCGAAAGGCCTCTGGCAGAAGCTCATCCTCACGCGCCACGCGCTCAAGAACGCGATGCTGCCGGTCCTCACGGTGATCGCGCTCGAGTTCGCGTTCCTGATGGGCGGGCTCGTGGTCACCGAGCAGGTCTTCAACCTGAACGGCCTCGGGCTCCTCTTCGTCGAGTCCGTCGCGCACCGCGACTACACGCTCACGCAGGCGCTCGTGCTCCTCGTGGCGGCGTCGTTCATCGTCGTCAACTTCCTGGTCGACCTCGCGTACGCGTGGATCGATCCACGGATCAGGTTCCGCTGATGGCCACCGTCGAGACCTTCGCCGACGTTCCGGAAGCGAGCGCGGCCGCCCGCTGGCGGACGTTCGTCGTGGACTTCTGCCGGCAGCGGCCGCTGGGCGCGATCGGCGCCGCCGTCGTGCTGCTCAACCTCGTCGTCGCCGCGCTCGCGAACGTCATCTCGCCCTACGACCCGCTCGCGACCGACTACGGCGCGATGCTCGCGGCGCCGAGCCGCGCCCACTGGCTCGGGACCGACGCGTTCGGCCGCGACGTGCTGACCCGCATCCTCTACGGCTCGCGCACGGCGATGCTCGTCGGGTTCTCGTGCGCGTTCATCGGCGCCACGCTCGGCGCCGTCATCGGCGTCACCAGCGCGTACTTCGGGGGCAAGGTCGACCTGCTGATCCAGCGCGTGATGGACATCTTCCTCTCGTTCCCGCTCATCATCCTCGCCCTCGCGGTGGTGGCGATGCTCGGGACGGGGCTGGAGAACGTCATCGCCGCGATCACGGTGCCGATGATCCCGCGCGCCGCGCTCGTCGCCCGGTCGAGCGCGCTCGCGATCCGCGAGATGCCGTACGTCGACGCCGCGCGCGCGGCCGGCTTCCGGCACGGGCGCATCATCCTCCGGCACATGTCGCCGAACGTGATGGCGCCGTATCTGATCATGCTCACGGCGTTCCTCGGCCAGGCGATCCTGCTCGAGGCGTCGCTGTCGTTCCTCGGTCTCGGCGTGTCGGAGCCGACGCCGGCGTGGGGGCTCATGCTGCGCGGCGCCGCCGTGCAGTTCGCGGAGTCGGCGCCCTGGATGGCGATCTTCCCCGGGCTGGCGATCAGCCTCGCGGTGTTCGCCTTCAACCTGTTCGGCGACTCGCTGCGGGACGCGCTGGACCCGCGATTGCGGACCCAGTGATTGACACGCTTCGTCAGAACGCGGTAGAAATCCGTGGTTAGACCGGACGGTTAGCTCAAGGTTTTTTCGAGGCGGGAGGCCCTCATGCCCTATGTGATCGCGGAGCCCTGCATCAACGTCAAGGACAAGGCATGCGTCGAGGTGTGCCCCGTCGACTGCATCTACGAAGGGAAGGACCAGCTCTTCATTCATCCCGACGAGTGCATCGACTGCGGCGCCTGCGAGCCGGTGTGCCCGGTGAAGGCGATCTTCGCCGAGGACGAGACGCCCGATCAGTGGAAGAGCTTCATCGAGCTGAACAAGCAGTTCTTCAAGGACAACCCGGGCGTGCAGCCGGCGACGAAGTCCTGAGGGCGACGCCTCTCCGTCCGGACCGAGGGCCCCGCATGGGGCCCTCTTTTTTTGTGCCCGGCGCTCGCGGCACAACGCCACGGTGTGAAGGCAGCGCATGCGCGTCGATCACGCGCGAGCCGCGACATTCTGCGAATCTCGCGCGTGGCACACGCGTTGCCACACCCGCGCGCCATGGCGATCTTTCCCGAACCGAACGCCGGGTTCGACGTGCCCTTCGGCTACCACTGTGCCGTGTCCGCGTTCAAGCGCCGTCTCATCGAATCCGCGCTGCGCGACGCGGCGGGCAATCGCACGCACGCCGCGCGCGTGCTCGGGCTGCAGCGGACGTACCTGCTGCGCTTGATCCGCGAGCTGCGCGTGGCCGCGCCGCCGCCACCGGAGCGCCGCCGCCGCGAGTGAGCGGCGGTTCGAGCGCCGACTTTGCCGGCGCACTCCGAGGGGGAGGCAGGGAGGCGCGTGCCGCAAGGCGCGCGACGACCGTCGGAAGGGGGACGGAGCCCCCCTCCGAGTAGAATTGCTCGCGATGCCAGTCTTCATCGCGGGCGCGGGGATGACCCGCATCGGGCGGCGCAGCGAGGCGCTGCCCGACCTCATGGCCGAGGCGGCGCACGCCGCGCTCGCGGCGGCCGCGGTCGACGTGCCCGACGCGATCGTCGTCGCCACGATGAACCCGGAAGAGTTTCTCGGCGACGGCAACTTCGCCTCGCGCGTGGCGACGCACATGGGCTTCGCGGAGGTGCCGACGCTGCGCGTCGAGACCGCGACGTCGTCGGGCGCCGCCGCCTTCTACACGGGCTTCGCGCAGGTCGCGGCCGGCCTGCGCCAGCGCGTGCTCGTCGTCGGCGGCGAGAAGATGACGCATCTCTCGACGCCGCGCGTGTCCGAGCTCATCGGCCGGTCCATCGATCCGTACGAGCGGTCGTACGGCGCGACGATGCCGGCGCTCGCGGGACTGATCACGCGGGCGCTCACGCAGCAGGGCGTCGGCCTGCGCGAGTTCTCCCAGGTGGCGGTGAAGAACCACGGGCACGCCGCGCGCAATCCCTACGCCCACTACACGGCGCTCGTGACACTCGCGCACGTGATGGAGTCGCGCATGGTTGCGGACCCGCTGCGCCTCCTCCACTGTTGCCCGATCTCCGACGGCGCCGCGGCGGTCGTCCTGACGTCGGCGCCGACGCCCGTGCGCGTCGCGGGCGTCGGGCAGGGGACCGACACGCTCGCCGTGCGTCACCGGCACTCGCTCACGGCGTTCCGCGCCACGCAGGAAGCGGCGAAGGCCGCGTACGCGATGGCGGGCTTCGGCCCGGAGCGCGTCGACTTCGCGGAGCTGCACGACGCGTTCACGCCGTTCGAGCTCATCGCGCTGGAGGACACGGGCCTGATACCGCCGGGCAAGGCAGGCCGCGCGACGCTCGACGGCGACACCGCGCTCGACGGCCGGCTGCCGATCAATCCCTCCGGCGGTCTCAAGGCGCGCGGGCATCCGCTCGCCGCGACGGGCATCGCGCAGATCGTGGAGTGCGTGTGGCAGCTCACCGGCGGCGCGGCGGGCCGTCAGGTCCAGGGGCGCGTGGCGCTCGCGCACTCGATCGGCGGCCTCGCGACCAACAACTGGGTGACCCTCCTGGAGCGCACGCGGTGATCGAGACCATCGCGGCCTCGAAGTGCCCGCGGTGCGAGGCCGTCGTGGCGCCCCCGGCGCCGTATTGCCCGCGCCACCCGGTCGCCATGACGCCGGTCGCGCTGTCGGGGATCGGCGAGGTCGTCACCTACACCACGCTCCACGCGCCGCCCGAAGGCTTCCGCTCGCCGCTCCACATCGCGCTCGTCGAGCTCGAGGACGGCGCGCGCTTCGTCTGTCACGGCTCCGAGACGCGCGGCCTGAAGGTCGGCGCGACGGTCGCCATCGAAGCCATCGACAACGTGTACTATTTCTCGCACCTCGGCACGCTCGACCGCGCCTTGATCTTCTGGCGCCGCGCGGGCCGGGCCGGCGACAAGGTGAACGCGTTCGCGCGCAGCCTCGCCAAGCGCATGTGGAAAGGAAGAGTCCGTGCCGAAGACTAAGCCCCTCGCCGGCATCCGCGTGCTCGATCTCACCCGCGTGCTCGCGGGACCGTTCTGCTCGATGATCCTCGCCGACATGGGCGCCGAGGTCATCAAGATCGAGGAGCCGGGCAAGGGCGACGACACGCGGAGCTGGCCGCCGTTCGTCGGGGGCGAGGCCACCTACTTCATGTCGGTCAACCGCAACAAGAAGAGCGTCACGTTCAATCTGAAGTCGCCGTCCGCGCGCAAGCTCCTCGTCGCCCTCGTCAAGAAGAGCGACGTCGTCCTCGAGAACTTCCGGCCCGGCACGATGGAGAAGCTCGGACTCGGCTACGCGACGCTCTCGAAGGTGAACCCGAAGCTCATCTACTGCGCGGTGTCGGGCTTCGGCGAATCCGGGCCGGAGGGCGGCAAGGCGGGATACGACCTCATCATCCAGGGTGAGAGCGGCCTGATGGACATCACGGGCTTCGCCGACGGACCGCCGCTCAAGATGGGGACGTCCATCGCGGACCTCGTTGCCGGCATGTCGGCCGCGCACGGCGTGACGCTGGCCTTGCTGGCGCGCGCGAAGACGAAGCGCGGACAGAAGGTGGAGCTCGGCATGCTGGACGCGATGGCCGCGCTGCTCACGTATCAGGCCGGTATCTACTGGGGCACGGGCCAGAAGCCGGGCCGCCGCGGCAACGCGCACCCGTCGATCGTGCCGTACGAAGTCTTCAAGGCGGCCGACGCGTACCTGACGCTCGGTGTCGCGAACAACTCGCTGTGGGAGCGGTCCTGCGCGGCGATGGAGCGGCCGGACCTCGTGAAGGACGAGCGCTTCGCGACCGAGGCCGCCCGCGTCGAGAACCGCGCCACGCTCGTGCCGCTGCTGAACGAGATCCTCGGCGAGCGCAGCGCGGACGAGTGGATGAAGCGCCTCGAAGCGCAGGGCGTGCCGGCGGGCCGCATCCGCACGGTGCCCGAGGTCTGCGAGAGTGAACATCTGAAGGCGCGCGGCATGATCCAGCGCCTCACGCATCCCAAGGCCGGCGCCATCACCGTGATGGGCGTGCCGATCAGGCTGCACGCGACGCCCGGCGAGGTGAAGACGGCGCCGCCCACACTCGGCCAGCACACGGACCAGGTGCTGCGCACGCTCCTCAAGCTGAAGCCGGCGGAGATCAAGGCGCTGCGCACCGAGGGCGCGCTCTAGGACATCCTACAGAGAGGTTCAACTAGAGAGGTTCAACGACGGGAGGACGAGATGGCCGGACAGGTGACGGTCTACACGAACATCGGCTGAGGGCCCTGCCACCGCGCGGTAGAGTATCTATCGCAAAAAGGTGTGGCGTTCACCGAGAAGAACGTCGGGCGCGATCCGCAGGCGCGGCAGGAGCTGATGGAGCTCGGGCTGCTCTCGCTGCCGGTGCTGCTCATCGGCGACCAGAAGCTCACGGGCTTCAATCCCGCCAAGATCGACGAAGCGCTGGGGAGCCTCAATGGCTGAAGGGGCACCGTTGCAGGCGAACATCGACAAGATGTGGAAGTACGCCGAGAAGTACGCGGAGAAGTCCGGCACGTCGCTCCATCCCGACCGCGGCGTCACGGAAGCGGTCGTGAACGGGCTCGCGCGCCACATCGAGCTGGTCGGCCGCCCGCTCTGTCCCTGCAACTTCTACCCGGACCCCGCGGCGGAGGCGAAGAACCGCCGCTGGATCTGCGCCTGTGACGAGATGCAGAAGTGGAAGTACTGCCACTGCCTCCTGTTCGTGACGCCGGAAGGAGTTCCGATCACCGAGTACCTGCCCGAGGACCACGAGGGCCGGCAAGCCTACGGGGTCGTGAAGGACCCCCATCCCGACAAGGGCCGCGCCGTCGGCAAGATCCTCGAGAAGCGCGAGACGGAAGGCTGAGCGCCGCGGGCGACGAGGGGCGCGCGCACGCGCCCGATCCTGCAGCCCTGATCGAGACGTACTTCGAGCGCGGCTGGACCGACGGCCTGCCCGTCGTTCCGCCGACCGAGACGTCCATCGCCGCCATGCTCGCCGGGGGCGGCCTGCGCGGCGACGAAGTCTTCGGCGAGATTCCCGGGCGCAACACCGTGGTGGTCGCCGACAAGGTGGCGATCAACGCCGTGCTCGCCGGCTGCCGGCCCGACTACTTTCCCGTCGTCGTCGCCGCGGTGAAAGCGCTCTGTCATCCCGACTTCGCGTATCACGGCCCCGCGTCCAGCACCGGCGGCTCCGCCATCGTCCTCGTCGTCAACGGTCCGATCCGCCACCGCGTCGGTCTCAACGCCGGCAACAACCTCTTCGGCCAGGGCACGCGCGCGAACGCCACCATCGGCCGTGCCGTGCGGCTGACGATGATGAACGTGATGCAGACGCGGCCCGGCTTCTTCGATCGCGCGACGCTCGGCAATCCCGGCAAGTACTCGTTCTGCTTCGCGGAGAACGAGGAGGAGTCGCCGTGGCCGCCCCTCCACGTCGAGCGTGGCTGTCGTCCCGAAGAGAGCGCGGTCACGGTCTACGCGTCGAACAGCCTCTACCAGGTCTACAACCAGCTCGCCGCGACGCCGGAGCCGCTGCTCCGGTGCTTCGCCGACGCGCTGTCGAACCTCGGGCTGCCGAACGTGAAGGGCTTCAACCAGGCCCTGCTCGTCTTCGCGGGCGAGCACAGCGAGGTGCTCGCGAAGAGCGGCTGGTCGCGGCGCGAGGTCGCCGCGTTCCTCATCGAGCACGCGCGCCGGCCGCTCGCCGACTTCAAGCGCGCCACGCGCCTGCCGGGCGAGCCGACCGCCTCCGACGAGACGACGGTGCGCGCGCTCTTCGAGCGCCCCGAGGATGTCCTGATCGTGTCGGCGGGAGGCCGCGCCGGGAGCTGGTCCGCGTGTCTTCCCGGCTGGGGCAACAAGTGGACGAAGGCCGTGACCGCGGTCATCGAGGAGGGCAGCGCATGACCAAGATCTTCGACCCCACCGCCGCGCCCGTCGCGCGCGCCGTCGCGCTCGCCGCGCGCCCGGTCGAGCTCCGCGGCCTGCGCCTCGGCCTCGTCGAGAACACCAAGTTCAACTCGGACACGCTGCTGCTGAAGCTCGCCGACCGACTCCGCGAGCGGCACGGCATCACGATGACGCACATGGCGCGCAAGCGCTCGCCGAGCCACGAAGTGGACGAGCGCGCGATCGCCGCGCTCAAGGAGCGGAGCGACGTCGTCGTCTCGGGCATCGGCGACTGAGGGTCCTGCTCGTCGAGCAGTGTGCTCGACGCGATCCTGCTGGAGCAGCACGGCGTGCCCGCCGTGGCGATCGTGACCGACGTCTTTCGCGCGACCGGCGAGACGATGGCGATGAGCTGGGGCCTGGCGGGCTACCCGTTCCTCGACACGCCGCATCCCATCGCCAACCTCCGCGACAAGGATCTCGACGCGCGCGCCGACCGGCTCGTCGAGCCGGTCGTGGCGTTGCTGACGCGTTAGCGGCCGCGCGCGCCGACGATCAAGAGGACCACGCCCGCTGCCACGGCGACACCGCCGAGCCACGGTGGCAACGGGATGGCGTCCTCTTTTTTCGTTTCCACCTTTCATGAACTTCAGAGTACAGGGCGTGGCCAGGATCTTGTGTGGCCAGGATCTTGTATAGAAGGCAGCGAAGGCCCCGCGGTGCAGCCCGAATGCGGGCCTCGATACCACGACAGGGAAAAAACTCTGCCTGGCCTGGGTCCGACGCTCCACACGGTGGTGCGCCCGTAGTGTCGCCGGCGCGACTCCTCTTCATCGTCGCGGCGGGACGCGACGACCTTGCCGATCTCTTGCGACGGCAATTCGCCGACGTCCCCGACTCCGTCGAGGTCGTCGCCGACCGCCGCATGGGCGACCGCCGCCGACACGATCTGCCCGTCAGCAGCGATCGGCGCCTGGGTTCGCGACGGCGGCTCGATGTCGAGGCCGATCTCTCCTCGATCGGCTGGGCGCTCGTCCGCCGACCGCACCTTGGGGTTTGTTGACACTCGGCCGGGCGGCCGGGCACGATCGGCGGATGCGACGGCTGATCCGGATCGACGACACCACGCTGCGCGACGGCACGCAGGGCGAGGGCGTGTCGTTCTCCAGCGAGGACAAGGTACGGCTCGCGAGCCGGATGGATGCGCTCGGCATCCACTACATCGAAGGCGGGTGGCCGGGCGCGAATCCGAACGACCTCCGCTTCTTCCGTCGCATGCAGGACGTGACGCTGAAGCACGCCAAGCTCGCGGCGTTCTCGATGACGCGCCGGGCGGGCGGCCGCGCCGAGGGCGACCAGAACATGCAGGCGCTCATCGACGCGGGCGGGCCCGTGGCGACGATCGTCGGCAAGTCGTGGGACTTCCACGTGACGGACGCGCTGGGCACGACGCTGCCCGAGAACCTCGCGATGATCGGCGACACCATCGCGTACCTGCGGCCGCGCATGGACGAGGTCCTCTTCGACGCCGAGCATTTCTTCGACGGGTTCCGCGCGAATCGCGACTACGCGCTCGCCACGCTGAAAGCGGCGGCCGACGCCGGCGCGCACTGGCTCGTCCTCTGCGACACGAACGGCGGCACGCTGCCCGCGGACCTCGTCGAGATCATCCGCGCGGTGAAGCGCCACGTGAGCGCGCGGCTCGGCATCCACGTCCACAACGACGCGGAGTGCGCGGTGGCGAATTCGCTCGCGGCCGTCGCCGAGGGCTGCGAGCAGGTGCAGGGCACGCTCAACGGCTTCGGCGAGCGCTGCGGCAACGCGAACCTCGTCTCCGTCATCCCCGCGCTCGTGCTGAAGATGAAGCTCGAGTGCATCCCGGAGGCGAACCTGCGCGAGCTGCGCGACGTCTCGCGCTTCGTCTCCGAGCTCGCGAACCGGAAGCCATGGAGCTCGCAGCCGTACGTCGGCGACTCCGCGTTCGCGCACAAGGGCGGCATGCACGTGTCCGCGGCGCAGAAGCACCCCGAGACGTACGAGCACATCGATCCCGAGGCCGTCGGCAACCATCGCCGCGTGCTCGTCTCCGAGCTGTCCGGCACGTCGAACATCCTCTGGAAGGCGAAGGAGTTCGGCATCGACCTCGACCACGAGACGCCGGACTCGCGGCGCATCCTCGATCGGCTGAAGGAGCTCGAGGACCAGGGCTTCCTGTTCGAGGGCGCCGAGGCGTCGTTCGAGCTCCTGATGGAGCGCGCGCTCGGCCGCCACAAGGCGTGGTTCCAGCTCGAGGCGTATCGCGTGATCGTCGAGGAGCAGACCGGCGACGACGCCGCGCCGGTCGCGGAAGCGACGGTGCGCGTGCGCGTGAAGGGGATGCTCGAGCACACCGCCGCGTCGGGCAACGGCCCCGTGAACGCGCTCGACCACGCGCTCCGCAAGGCGCTCGAGGAGTTCTATCCGAGCCTCAAGACCATGAAGCTCCTCGACTACAAGGTGCGGATCCTCGACGAGACCGCGGGCACCGCGGCGAAGACGCGCGTGCTGATCACGTCGGGCGACGGCGAGGAGACGTGGGGCACCGTCGGCGTCGCCGAGAACATCATCGAGGCGTCCTGGCAGGCCCTGGTCGACTCCATCGAGTACAAGCTCCGACGCGACGAGCGCCAGCGGTAGTGCGCCGCGGCGGCATCCTGATCGTCGCGACGCTCGTCGCGCTGGTCGCGCCCGCCCTGGCCCAACCCCCGACCGCCGAGAGGCCGACGTATCAGGCCGGAGACCGCTGGACCATCGGCGGTCTCGCGTACGAGCTCACGGGGGTCGATCGGCACGGCTACGTGTTCACTGCGGCCGACGGCGACGCGCTCCACCTCAGCCGGGACCTCACGGTCACGAAAGTCGTTCAGCAGAGGGCGAGTCGATCGTCATCCTCGGGCTCGTCACGGACGATACGACCGTCGATCGCGTGCAGATCACCGTGAACGGCTTCGAGGTCGCGCGGCCCCGCGATCTGGCGGTCGTCGGCCGCGGCGTGCCCATCCGCGTGCCGGCGCCGCTGCAGCCGGGCGCCAACGTCATCGAGATCACGGCGTCCGACAAGGCGGGGAACCTCGCGCAGGTCGTGCGCACGGTGACGCGCGCGGTGCCCGTCGCGGCCACGCCCGCCGCGCCGCCCGAGCCGAAGATCTCGAATCGGTGGGCCGTCGTCGTGGGCGTGGGCGAGTACGAGAACCGGGCGATTCCGCGCCTCCGCTTCGCCGCGAAAGACGCGGAGGCGATGCACCAGTTCCTCACGACGCGCGGGGGGGTATCCCAAGGACAACGTGCTGCTGCTGACGGATACGACCGCGCAGAAGCCGACGCTGCTCAACATCAAGCGCGCGCTCGGCGACTTCCTCGCCCGGCGTGCCGGCCGCGACGACATGGTGCTGATCTACTTCGCGGGCCACGGCGCGCCGGAGGTCGACGCGGCGGGCAACGAGGCCGACGGCCTGTCGAAGTACCTCATCCCGCGCGACGGCGATCCCGAGTCGCTCTACACCACCGCGCTGCCGATGGACGAGATCCAGCGGATCTTCGCGCGGGTGTCCGCGGAGCGGATCGTCATGCTGCTCGACACCTGCTACAGCGGCACCGCGGGCGGCCGCACGTTCTCGCGGGCGTCCACGCGCGCGAGCGGGCTGAACGACCAGTTTCTTGAGCGCCTCACGCGGAGCCGCGGGCGCGTGATCATGACGGCGAGCGGCCCCAACGAGGTCGCGCTCGAGCTGCCGAACCTCGGCCACGGCATCTTCACCTACTACGTCCTCGAAGGGCTGAAGGGCAAAGCGGACCGCAACAACGACGGCATGGTCACGGTGTCCGAGCTCTACGAGTACGTCGAGGACCAGGTCGATCGCACCGCGCGCCGCGAGGGCGGCCGCCAGCGTCCGCTCATGAAGGGCGAGATCGAGGGGACGCTCCCGCTCGCGAAGACCCGCTAGAACAGTCGGAGGGGGGCGAAGCGGCTTCGCCACCTTTGCCCAACAGGAACGAAGCGAAGCGGTGTAAGCCACGACGCGGACTCAGTGTCGGCGACCGAGGGTGCCTGACCGCTTCACGTCTTGCGACTCCTCCGTCTCCACTTCCGTCGCAAACGTATGTTGTTGCCCCCAGAAGTGGGACGAGTTCCTTCTCCGAGTCAGATTCCCTTGTCGGAGCGCCAGGCGCGGATCTGGTCGCCGTGCTCCTTATAGTGGTGGGCGCTGTTGCCGTCGACGATCTTCCACGCGGTCTTGCCCTCGACGAAGCGGTCGTCGGGGACGCTCGCGGCCGCGTGCATGAACGTCTCGTGCGTCTTGTCGAGGTCGAGCAGCACGTCGGCGGCCGCGTCGTGGCGGCGCGCGGTCGCGAACGTGTCGTTCCACGCGTCCACGTCGTCGTAGCTCACGCCCGGCGGCACCGGGCGCTCGCCGCGCGCGAGCCGCTCGAGGGCCGGCGTCATCTCGCGGTGCCAGCCGCTGATGTGCGCCACGATGTCGCGCACCGACCACGTGCCGAGCCAGACCTCCGTCATGTGCTCCTCGTTCAGGCCCTGGAGGGCTTCGTGGAACGCCTTGTACTCGCGCGCGGCTGCGTTCAGCAGGTCCTGCTTCGTGCTCACGGCGCTCTCCTTCGCTGCGGCCGAAGTCGTTTGTAGAACACGAGCTCGCGGTAGCCCTGGGGCAGGTTGTCGATCTGCCCCGACGGCACGAACCCGAGCGCGCTGTGCATCTGGATCGAGATCCCGTTCGTCTCTTCCGTGGACGAGAACAGCCGCGGGCTCGGCGAGATCTCCTCCACGCGCTGGTAGAGCGCCCGCGCGACGCCCTTGCGGCGCTCGTCCTTCGTCACCGAGACGAGCGACACGAACGTGCATTGAAACCAGTCCGTCCGATAGGCGAGGAGCCCCACGACCGCGTCGTCCTTCTCCGCGACGAGCACGTGGTGGCGCTCGAGGTGCGAGCGGATGAACGGTCCCGCGCGCTCGGGCCCGATCACGTCGGCGGCGAGCTCCATCAACGCGCTGACGTCGCCGGACTCCGGCGCGCGGATGTCCATGGGGTCCAGTCTACCGCCGGGCCACAGCCCGTCAGCCTTTGAGGTGCGCGCGGATCGCGTCGAGCGCGAGCGCGTTGTCGCCGAGCAGGACCGTGTAGTGATTCGTGCGCGGCACGACGACGAGGCGGCAGTCGGGGATCGCGTGCGCCATCGCCTCGGCTTCGTCCTGGGTCATCAGGCAGTCGTCGTCGCGCAGGAGCCCGCCGGGCGCGCGCAGCAGGAGCGTCGGCACGCGGACGCGGTGATGCCAGATCCAGAGACGCGTGCGCTGCAGGGCGGCCACGTCCTCCTCCACGGCGTGCTTCGCCACTTTCGAGCGTACGCCGCCACCCGGGCTCGGCTCGACGTCGTACGTGAAGTAGCGCGTGAGGTGCTCGTTCCAGCGGCCGGTGAAGAACGGCAGGCCCTTCATCAGGCGAGAAACGCGTCGAGCGACGGAAACTCGACCCCCAGGCGCCCGATGCTCGGCCCGAGAGCGTCGAGGATCTCCGCCCGCACGTCGATGCCACCGTCGAAGAGGACGAGCCTCGAGACGCGCTCCGGATGGTGCGCGGCGAGGTGCACGGCGATGTGCGCGCCGAGCGAGTGGCCCATGATGACCGGCTGCTCGAGCCCGAAGCGGTCGAGAAGCCCGAGGAGATCGCGGGTGTGCGCGGCGAGGTTGTAGTCGACGGCGGGCTTGTCGCTCTCGCCGCGGCCGCGCAGGTCGTAGGCGATGAACCGGGACCCGGGCGCGAGCGCATCGGCCACCGGATACCAGCACGTGTGGTTCGCGGTGAGCCCGTGGACGCCGACGATCGTCGGCTCGCCGCCCGGCCAGACGCGGACGGCGAGCCCGACCTCCCCGGCGCTGATGCGGTCCACGGGGCTAGTACGTCCCCGGACGGATCTTGGTGTAGAGGTCCTTCAGCTTCTGCGCCGTGAACCCGGCGGACCGGCAGACGCCGATGATCTGCCGCTCGTCCGCCTCGATCTTCGCGACGGCCTCCGGGATCTTTTCCGCGATCTCGTGCGGGATCGTCGTGGCGCCGTGCTGGTCCGCGTGGACGAGGTCGCCCGGCTTGATCCAGAGGCCGCCGACCTTCACCGGGATCCCGAAGTCGACCATGTGGACCCACGCGTGCGAGACGGAGACGTGCGCGGCGGCGAACTGGAAGCCGAGCCCCTTCACCTCGTCCAGGTCGCGCACCGAGCCGTCGGTGAGCACGCCGACGCAGCCGAGCGCCTTGTGGATGTTCGCCTGCACCTCGCCCCACTGGGCACCCTGGCCGCGCGGATCGTCGAGGTCGTGGACGACGATCACGCGCGGCGCGGGGATCGTCTGCACGTAGTCCCACCAGCCGTACGTCGACGCGCGATGGTCCTTGATCGGCTCGTGCTCCGCGCGGATGAGGCACGGCACCGCGTAGCCGACCATCGGGCCGAGCTCGGGGAACAGGCAGCGGATGTCCGACGAGACGTTGCCGACCTGCCGCCCGCGGACCTTGAACGTCTCGATCGCGTTGGCGACGCTGGGACTGGTGATCTTCTTCAACGCTTCGATCACGAGAGCCTCCTTGGACATGGGGCCCGCCTTTGGACATGGGGCCGCGCAACTGGCGGACCCCAAACCCCTCTGGAAGACCCCAAGCCCCTCTGACTCAGATGGCGTTCTTGCGTTGCCGGAGGAGCAGCTGCTTCAGGTTCTCGACCGTGCTGCGCACGCCCTCCATGTTCGGGTTCACGGCGAGCGCCCGCTCGAAGTAGTCGAGCGCGCGCGCCGGCTGGTCGAGCTGGATGTAGATCATGCCGTAGCCGCTGAGCGCGCCGTAGTGCAGGGGATTGCGCTTGATCACCTCGTCGCAATCCGCGAGCGACTTCCGGTACTCGCCCATCAGGTAATAGGCGGTCGCGCGCTTGTTCCAGCCCTCGGCGAAGTCCGGATCGCGCTCGATGATCTTCGTGAACGCGGCGACGGCGTCGGGCCACCGCCCTTCCGTCAGCGCGTGGGTGCCGGTCTCGAACAGGCGCGCGATGTCCTGGTTGCCCGAGCGGCTCCAGATCTCCCAGAGCGCGCGGTCGGCGAGCACGCGCACGCCGTAGTCGGGGTCGCGCAGCGCCGTCACGAGCCGCGGGACGTCCGCCATCGTCCCGGCGTCCGCGAGCATGCGAACGGCGCGGCGGCGGCCTTCGGCATCGTCGCGATCTTCGAGCATCTGCAGCACGTCGTCGCGGGGCGCCGCGCCCGCGGCCGACACGAGCGCGAGCCACGCCAGGCACACGATCCATCCCCACCGCCTCACGGCGTGAACACCTCGTGCGCGTCCGTGCGCGCGAACCCCGGGCTCGTGGCACCGCCGGCGATGTAGATGCGGCCGCCGACGACGGCGGCGCCGATGCCGTGGCGCGGCGTCGGCATCGGCGCCTTGGCGATCCAGCGGTTCCCCGCGGTCTCGTACATCTCGCTCGCGTTGAAGATCTTGAGCGGCGCCTCGCCGCCGAAGACGTACACGCGGTCGCCGATCGCCGCGGCGGTGAGGCCGCCGCGTCCCTCGGGCAGCGGCTGACCGACCCGCCAGCTGTCGGTCGCCGGATCGTAGATCTCCACGTTCGGATACTGCGTGCCGAAGAATCCCGTGCGACCGCCGATGGCCCACACGCGCCCGCCGACCGTCGTGGCGGCGAGATGATCGCGCGCGGTCGGCATCGTCGCCGCGCGCGTCCAGCGATCGGCGCGCACGTCGTACACCTCGTGCGCGCCGGTCACGCCGTCGGAGTCGCCGCCGAGCGCGTGGATGCGGTCGCCGACCGCGGTCGCCGCGAGGGCGCCACGCTGCGTGAGCATCGACGCGCGCTGCACCCACGCGTTGCGGGCGACGTCGTACTCGTGCACGGTCGCGAGCCGCGTCCAGCCGACACGGCCGCCGGTATAGCCGCCCATGACGAACAGTCGGCCGCCCACGACGGCGGCGGCGGCGTGATGTACGGGAACGGGGTAGGGAGCGCGGGCTTCCCAGCGATCGCTCGGCACGTCGTAGACCTCGACGGTGGCGGCGGCCTCCGCCCCGGCGCCGATGCCGCCGATGACGTAGATCCGGCTGCCGAGCGCCGCGACGGCGACTTCCTGCCGCGCGGTCGGCATCGGCGCACGGACGATCCAGCTTCCGCTGGCCGTCTGGTCGATCGGCGCCTGCGAGTCGACGGTGGCGCCGACGCATCCGGCGACCGCCGCGATCACGAGGACGAGCGCGAGACGGCGCGTCGTGCTCATCCCGCCGCCAGTGCGAGAAGCTCGGCCTCGTCGATGATCTTGACGCCGAGCCGCCGTGCGTCGTCGGCCTTGCTGCCGGCCGCTTCGCCCACGACGACGTAGTCGGTCTTCTTCGACACCGCGCTCGCGAATCGGCCGCCGTGCTTCTGCACCAGCTCACGCGCCGCTTCGCGGCTCAACGTGGGCAGCGTCCCCGTCACGACGAACGTCTTTCCGGCGAGCGTGTGGGCCGCCGGCGCCGCGCGCTCCTGGGTCGTCACCACGCCCACCTCGCGAAGCTTCGTGATCAGCGCGCGGTTCTCCTCCTCGGCGAAGAACGCGCGAACCGAGCGCGCGATCTCAGGCCCGATCCCGTGGATCTGCGCCAGCGCGTCCTCCGGCGCGTCCGCGACGGTCTGCAGATCACCGAAGTGGGTCGCGAGGAGCTGCGCCACGCGCTCACCGACCATCCGGATGCCGAGCGCGTTCAGGAGGCGCGTGAGGCCGCGCTCGCGCGAGCCGGCGATGGCCGTGACGACGTTCCGCGCGGACTTCTCCGCCATCCGCTCCAGCTCCGCGAGCTGCTCGACCGTCAGCCGGTAGAGATCGGAGAAGTCGCGTACGAGGCCGCGGTCGACGAGCTGCTCGACGAGGCCCTCGCCGAGATGCTCGATGTCCATCGCCCGCCGCGAGCCGAAGTGCTGCAGGCGGCCCTTGAGCTGCGCGGGGCACGCGGCGTTCATGCATCGCCAGTAGACCTCGCCCTCGGGCCGTGCCGCGTGGCCGCCGCAGGCCGGGCACCGGTCGGGAAAGACGTAGGGCGGCGCGCCCTCGAGCCGCTTGGCCGTGATGACCTGGACGAGGTAGGGAATCACGTCGCCCGCGCGCTCGATGAGCACGGTGTCGCCCACGCGCACGTCCTTGCGCCGCACCTCGTCCTCGTTGTGCAGGCTGACGTTGCGGATCGTGACCCCGGCGAGCTCCACCGGCTCGAGCTTGGCGACGGGCGTGAGCGCGCCGCTCTTGCCGACGTTCACGTCGATGGCCTGGACGATCGTCGTCGCCTGCCGCGCGGCGAACTTGAACGCGATCGCCCAGCGCGGATGGTGCGCGGTGGCGCCGAGCCGCCGCTGCTGCTCGAGCGCGTCGACCTTCACCACGACACCGTCGGCGTCGTAGCCCAGCCCGTCGCGGTCCGCTTCGAGCCGCGCGCAGTACGCGATCACCGCGTCCATGTCCGCGCACCGCTCCGCGCGCGGGTTGGTCTTGAGCCCGGACGCGCGCAGCGCTTCGAGCGTCTCCCAGTACGAGGTGAAGCCGAGCGTGTCCGCGAGGCTCACGTGATAGAGGAAGACGTCGAGCGGGCGCCGCGCGGTCGCGGCCGGGTCCTTCTGCCGCACCGCACCCGCCGCCGCGTTGCGCGGATTGGCGAAGGTCGTGTCGCCGCTCTCCTCGAGCTGGCGGTTGATCTTCTCGAACTCCGCGCGCGGCATGAACACTTCGCCGCGGACCTCGACGTCGTCCAGCTCGGCCAAACGCCCGCGCAGCCGCACGGGCAGGCTCTTGATGGTCTTGAGGTTCGGCGTGATCTCTTCGCCCACGCGCCCGTCGCCGCGCGTGGCACCGCGCACGAGCCGGCCGCGCTCGTAGACCAGCGCGACGCCGAGGCCGTCGATCTTCGGCTCGCACACGTAGCTGAACGCCGCGCCGGGGAGCGCGCGCTTGAGCCGCGCCGCGAACTCCCGGAGCTGGTCCGGCGTGGTCGTGTTGTCGAGCGACAGCATGGCCACGCGGTGCTCGACGGGCTTGAAGACGTCGGTCGGCGTGCCGGCCACGCGCTGCGTGGGGCTGTCGGGCGTGACCAGCTCGGGGAACTGCGTTTCGAGGTCGACCAGCTCCCGCATGAGCCGGTCGTACGCGTCGTCCGTGATCTCGGGACGCGCCTCGACGTAGTAGAGGTAATCGTGGTGGCGGATCTGCTCGCGCAGCTCGCTCAACCGCTGCGCGGCGTCGTCGCGGGTCATGGTCGCGAGGATAGCATCGGCGCGGAGGCGGACGGCGCCGCCTCGGGCGCCACGTACCGCGCCGGCGGTCCGAGCTCCTGCACGGGCTGCGCCGGCGCGGCGGGCAGCGGGAGCGCGGCGAGGATGACGATCGTTCGCATGCCCCTTTGTTATACTCGCCGCATCGGCAAGAAGAAGAATGCCGGCGGCACGAGTGCCTCCGTCCAGGATTACCTCGCCGCCATCTACGACCTCGCGGGGAGCGGTCATCCGGTGATCGGCGCGCGCCTCGCCAAGCACATGGGCATCAGCGCGCCCGCCGTCACCGAGGCCATTCACCGCATGGTGCGCGGCAACTACGTGAAGGTGGGCCGCGGCAAGGAGCTCGTGCTGACGCTGCGCGGCCGCCAGGTCGCGGAAGTCATGGCGCGGCGCCATCGCCTCCTGGAGCGCTGGCTCACCGACATCCTCGGGCTCAACTGGACCGACGCGCACGAAGAGGCGCATCGGCTCGAGCACGCGATTTCGCCGCGCGTCGAGCTGCGCCTCGCGGAGCTGCTCGGCATGCCGAGCACGTGCCCGCACGGCAATCCCATCCCCGGCATGGCGGGCGCGCCGGTCGTCGAGCCGTTTCCGCTCGCGCAGGCGAACGAGGGCATGACCGTCGTCGTCGAGCGCGTCACCGAGGAAGCGGAAGCCGACAAGAACCTGCTCGAGCACCTCTGGAAGAACAACGTGCGACCGGGGCGCCGACTCCGGATCACCGAGGTCGCGCCGTGGGCGGGAACGATCACGGCGGCGGGCGACGGCCAGACGATCGCGCTGGGCCTGCCTGCCGCGGGGAAGATCTGGGTCTACTGCCCGACGGTGTCGGGAGGTGCGGCATGAAGAAGCTCGTGACCGCGCTCGTGATTCTCGGAGTGTGCTACGGGATCTATCAGTTCGCGATCGCCGCGAACGGCTGGTTCCAGATGTCGGGGGCCGTCGAGCAGGTGGCCGAGAAGGAGCTCCCCGCCGTCATCGAGCGCGCGCAGCAGCAGGCGGGCCTGCCGTCCGCCGGGTTCGACAGCCAGCGCTACTCGACGATGCTCGAGAAGATCATGAAGGCGGCGGAAGAGCACAACGTGCCGCTCCGCCGCGAAGCCGTGGCGATCGGCATCGTCGACAACATGCTGGAGGTGCGCCTCGCGTGGGACGCGCCGATCGTCGTGTACGACGGCCGCCCGTACGTCGAGATCCCGATGTCGATGCAGCGCCGCTTCTCGCTGCAACCGCGCAAGACGTTCTAGCGCGTCAGTCGATCACGCGGTCCGCGCGCAGCAGCACCGCATGCGGCATCGCGAGGCCGAGCGTCCTGGCGGTCTTGAGGTTGATCACCCGCTCGAACGTGCTGGGCTGCTCGATGGGCAGCTCGGCGGGTCTGGCGCCTTTCAGGATCTTGTCCACGTAGGCGGCGGCGCCGCGGAACATCCCCGGGAGACTCGGCCCGTACGTCGCGAGACCGCCCGCCTCCGCGAACCCGCTCAGCTCGTACACCGCCGGCACGCGATGCTTGATCGCCGCGCTCGCGAGCGGCGCGCGATGGGCCGTGAGGACGGGATCACCGAACGCGAGCAGCGCGCCGGCACGCGCCCCGGCCGCCGCCTGCAGGACGCGGTCGAAGTCGTCGGGACCTCGAGCCTCGAGGGGCTGGAGCGCGACCCCGATCCGCCCCTGCCGAAACGCTTCGACCGTCGGCGCGGATTGCGCGGGCGATCCCGTCGACAGCACGGCGACGACGGGGAGCTTCTTCGCCGGCTGGGCCTCGGCCGACGACGTGATGACGACGAGCAGGATCAGGCAGAGGCCGAAGCGCGTCGTCGTCTGCCTGCGCGTCAACGCGTCTGCGGAGGGACGCCCGACTTCGCCTGCGCGATCAGCTTCACGACGCGGTCGCGGTCCTCGCCCGGCGGGGCCACCGCGATGAACTTCTCCCACGACGCGATCGCGCCCTTGGCGTCCTTCTTCTCCTCGAAGAGGACGTGGCCGCGGTAGAAGAGCGCCGGCGGATAGTTCGGGTCGAGCCCGAGCGCGCGATCGAAGAGCTGGATGCCGTGGTCGACGAGCCGCGTGCGTTCGGCGCCGTCCGCCGTCATCACGAGCAGCAGCCCGAGGTGCGTCAGCGCGTCCACGTTCTTCGGATCGCGCTTGAGGATGGCCTGGTACGCCATCGACGCTTCCTGCATGCGGCCCGCGAAGAGGCTCTGCCGCGCAGCGCTGAGCATCCCTTGCAGCATGCCGGGATCGAGTGGACCTCTCCCGCCTCCGGCGCCGGGGGGGCCCGGCGGCGCGCCCGGGCCCGCGGGCGCATCCAGCGACGCCAGCGGGCGTGAGCCGGGCATCGGCTGGTTCGCGGTCTGATCGGGCTCCGTGTAGCGCACGATGCCGACGCCGATGCCGATGCCGAACACGAGCAGCGCGACCGCGCCGGCGCCGAGCGCGAGGGGATGGCGCCACGCCGCGGGACGCGCCGCGGTGACGGCCTCGGGCGCGGGGCGACGGGGAGCGCGCGGTGCCGGCTCGACGCCGATGCGGTCGAGCTCGGTGAGCACGGCCGCCGTCTCCGCCTCGTAGCGCGCGCGCAGCTCGGCGTAGTCGTCGTCGGACACGTGACCGGCGTCGTGCTCGAAGTCGAGCTCGCGGAGCGCACGGAGCGCGGCACTGCGGCGCTCGAGCAGCGGCTCGCGCGGATCGGGAGGCAGCGGCAGCAGCACCGGCGCGCCGTGGCGGCGCAGGAGCGGCCACGCCACGAACAGCGCGAGCGGGATCGCGATCGCCGCGGCGGCGATCAGCACCCCGGTCATCGCTCGCCCTCCAGCTCGAGCTCTTTGCGGATGCGCTCGCGCATCGCGGGGTCGATCGCCGGCCGGGTCGCGGCGGCCGCGACGCGCTCGCGACGGCGCGCCGTCCACCGGCGCACGACGATGGCGAAGATCACCAGCCCGAGCGCGACGGCAATGAGCGGGGCGCCCCAGACGAGCCAGTTGAATCCCTGCTTGCGCGGCGAGAGCAGGATCCACTCGCCGTACTTGTCGACGAAGAACTGGAGCACCTGCTCGGAACTGTCGCCCGCTCGGAGCCGCTCGCGCACCATCGCACGCATCTGCTGCGCCATCTCGGACGGCGAGTCGGCGACGGAGAGGTTCTGGCAGACGACGCAGCGGAGCTGCGACGCGACCTCGTAGAGCCGCGGGTCTTCCACGTTCGTGGCCGGCGGCTGCGCGAGCGCCGGCGTCGCCGCGAGGAGGACGGTGAGGAGGAACGCGAGGCGCGTCATTTCGCTTCGGCCAGCAGGCGGTCGACTTCGCGCTGGAACACGGCGTCGGTCACCGCGCCCACGTGCTTGGCGCGAATGCGCCCGCGCGCGTCGATGAAGAAGGTCTCCGGCACGCCGTACACGCCGTAGTCGATCGACACCTTGCCCGTCGGGTCCAGCGCGTTGGGGAACGTCAGCGAGAACTGCTCGATGAACTTGCGTCCCGCGTCCGGCTTGTCCTGGATGTCGACCCCGAGCACCATCACGCCGCGGTCGCGGTACGCGCGCCAGTTGCGCTCGAGCACCGGCGCTTCTTCGTAGCACGCGGGGATGCACCACGAGGCCCAGAAGTTCACCACGACGACACGGCCGCGATGGGCTTCGAGGCTCATCGGCTCGCCCGCGTAGCTCGTCAGCGTGAACGCGGTCGCGGGCCGACCCACGAGCGGCGAGGGGATGTCGCGGTGGTTGACGCGGAAGCCGTACGCGAGCAGCGCCAGGACAGGCAGCGCCGCCACGGGGAGGAGCCAGCGCAGGGACCGCCGCTTCACGCGGGTTTCTTCCGGTCCGGGAGGATCGCGAGGAGCGTCCCGAGGGTCAGCACGACGCCGCCGATCCAGATCCACGACACCATGCGGTTGACCTGCACCTTGACGGTCGCCTGCGATCCGTCGCGCTCGAAGTCGCCGAGGACGAGATAGAGGTCCTCGACCCAGCCGAGCCGATAGTCGACGTGGGCGATGGGCGACTGCTCCTGCGGATAGAACTTCTTCGCCGGGCGCATCTCGCGCGGGGCGATGTTGCCGTTCGTGACCTTGAACGTGCTCTCCACGAGGAAGTGGTTGCCGGCATCGCGCGCCGCCAGCCCGGCGAACTGGAACGTGTAGCCGGCGAGCTCGACGGCTTCCCCCTTCTTCAGCGTCGCTTCGCGATGGAGCGACCACGCCTGCGAGCCCGTCACGCCCACGGCGATCACGAGGATGCCGAGGTGGATCGCGAAGCCGCCGTAGCGGCGGTTGTGACGCACGAGGAGGCCGCCCATCGCCGGCAGCAGACCTTCGCCCATCCGCAGGCGCGCGCGCGTCGCGCGCACGAAGTCGACCGCGACCGTGGCGGTCACGAAGACCGTCAGCGCCAGCGTGAGCACGGCGAGCGTCGAGCGGACGCCGGCCGCGAAGATGATCGCGGCCGAGACGATCCCGATGGCGATCGGCCACAGGAAGTTCCGGCGCAGGTTGTCACGCGAGGCGCGGCGCCACGCGATCAGCGGGCCGACACCCATCAGGAAGAGCAGGCCCAGGAAGAGCGGCACGGTGACCTGGTTGAAGAACGGCGCGCCCACGCTCACCTTCACGCCGCGCACGGCCTCGGACAGGAGCGGGAAGACGGTGCCGAAGAACACCGTGAACGTGGCCGCGACGAGCAGCACGTTGTTCAGGAGGAACGCCGACTCGCGCGAGACGACCGAGTCGAGCTCGCCCTCGGCGGCCAGCGCCTCCCACCGCCACGCGAGCAGCGCGAGCGAGACGAGCACGACGAGCGACAGGAAGCTCAGGAAGAAGACGCCGATCGCGCCCTGCGTGAACGCGTGCACGGACGCGATGACGCCGGAGCGGGTGAGGAACGTGCCGAACAGCGTGAGCGCGAACGTCATGATCACGAGACCGATGTTCCAGAGCTTCAGCATCCGCCGCCGCTCCTGGATCATCACCGAGTGCAGGAACGCGGTGCCCGTGAGCCACGGCATGAACGCGGCGTTCTCGACGGGGTCCCACGCCCAGTAGCCGCCCCAGCCGAGCACGTGATAGCTCCACCAGCCGCCGATCAGGAGGCCGAGCGAGAGGAAGTACCAGGCGACGATCGTCCAGCGGCGCGTGAGGGTGATCCAGCGGTCGCCGACGCGGCCCGTCGCCAGCGCGCCCACCGCGAACGCGAACGGCACGGTGAAGCCCGTGAAGCCGAGGTAGAGCGCCACGGGATGCGTGATCATCCCGGTGTCCTCGAGCAGCGGGTTGAGCCCGCGGCCGTTGGCGGGAATCGGCGTCATGCGCTCGAACGGCGGCGCCGGCACCGCCATCACGATGAGGAAGAACGCGGCCACGCCGAGCATCGTCGTCAGCACCCAGGGATAGAGCTCGCGCGCGTTGTGGCGGTGGCGCAGGATCACGATGAGCGTGTAGAGCGCGACCATCCACGCCCAGAGGATCAGCGAGCCCTCGAGCGCGCCCCAGAGCGCCGTGATCCGGAAGTAGTACGGCGTCTGGAGGTTGGTGTTCATCGCCACGTAGCGGACGGAGAAGTCGAACGTCAGGAACGAGTAGATGAGGAGGAGCATCGCGAACGTGACGAGGCCGAACACGCCGAGGGCCGCGTGCTGTGCCGACTCCAGCAGCGCCGTGCGCCCCGTGCGCCCGCCGATCGCGGAGACGAGGGCGCCGTAGATCGCGAGCAGCCCCGCGACGATGATCGCGCCGTGGCCGAGCTCGGGCGTCACTTCTGGTCGCTCCGCAGGGACTTCATGAGCTCCTGGTACCCCGGGCTCGCGGCGTCGTGCGGCGCCTTGTACTCCTCGGAATGCTTCGCCATGATGAGCGTCGCCTGGAAGTAGCCTTCGGACATCCACGTGCCCTCGACGACGGCGCCGCGGCCTTCACCGAAGAGATCCGGGGCGGTGCCGTGGTGACGAACGGGGACCTTCGCCTGGCCGTCGGACAGCGTGAACCTGAGATCGAGCGTGGCGGGCTTCCAGTTCACGCTGCCCTTCTCCACCATGCCGCCCAGGCGGTAGGCCTTGCCGGTCTTCGCGGCCGTGTGCAGCTCCGACGGCGTGACGAAGTAGACCGCCGACTGCGTCACGCCGGCGTAGATCATGTACGCGAGGGCGAGGGCCAGCACGGCGATCCCCGCCACGAACTTCGGCTTGAGCGGGAGCCCTTTCATCGTCCGGCGCTCCGTCTACGCCGCAGCGTCGGCGTCTTCAAGGTGCGTTCGAGATGCACGAGCCGGCGCCAGTACCCGCCGAGCGCGAGCACGGCGACGGCGTAGGCGGCGGCGACGAAACCCCAGTGGTCGGATGTCACGCGGTGGCCTCTTGCTGCGCGCGCAGCAGATCGTAGCGCTTGGCGATGAAGTAGGCGCAGAGCAGCAGCAGCCCGACGAAGTTCACGAGCAGCGCGGCGCCGATCGCCGACGAGGCGGCGGCCGGTCCGGGCTTGGCGAACGTGGGCGGCTGGTGGAGCGTGCGCCACCAGTAGACCGAGAAATGCACGAGCGGGATGTTCAACGCGCCGACGATGCCGACGACCGCGGCGAAGCGGGCGCCGCGCTCGGGATCGTCGGTCATTTGCCGGACGAGCAGGTAGCCGATGAAGATCACGAACACGACGGCGACGCTGGTGAGCCGTGCGTCCCACGTCCACCACGTCCCCCAGGTCGGCTTGCCCCAGATGGCGCCCGTTGCGATGTTGACGCCGAGGAAGACGACGCCGACTTCCGCCGCGGCGTGCGCCGTCCGGTCCGCGGCCGGCGCCCGCGACCAGAGATAGGCGACGGAGCCGAGCAGGACCACGAGGAACGCGAGGTAGGCGACCCACACGGCGGGGACGTGCACGTACATGATCCGCTGCACGTTGCCCTGGGTCATCTCGCGCGGCGCGACGAGGAACGCCATCACGAGCCCGGCGAGCACGCCGAGCATCGCCACCACGCCGAGCCACCGCGTCATCGCGCGCTCATCCCTCGAGCAACACGTCGAACGTCAACAGCCCAACCACCACGTAGATGACGTCGGCGGCGACCAGCAGCTTCAGCCAGTGCGACACGACGCCGAGCGGCTCTCCGGCGAGCAGCGCCTCGGTCGACTTCACGATCGCGAGGAGCACGGGGACGAGCACCGGCAGCAGCAGCACGGGAAACAGCAGCTCGCGCGCGCGCACGTGCGCCGTCATCGCGCCGAAGAGCGTGCCGACCGCGGCGATGCCGAGCGTGCCGAGCGCCAGCACGAGGAGCAGCCCGGGCAGCGCGCGTCCCACGTCGACGTTCATGAACAGCGTGAAGAGCGTGAGCACCACGGCTTCAACCAGCGCCATCAGGAGAAGGTTGCCGGCGAGCTTGCCGACGTAGACGGCGCTCTTGTCGCCGGGCGTGAGGAGCAACGCCTCCCAACACTCGTTCTCGCGTTCGAGCACGAAGCTACGCCCGAGCCCGAGCAGCGCGGCGAGCAGCACGCCGAGCCACAGCAGCCCCGGCAACACGGACGCGAGGCGGTCGCGATCCGCGCCGAGCGTGAACTCGAAGACGAACAGCAGCAGCACCGAGAAGAAGAGCACCGCGTTCACGGTCTCCTTCGAGCGCCGCTCCGCGAGCACGTCCTTCCACACCACCGCCCACGCGCGACGCACGAACGTCACGACGCGTCCTCCGTGTGCAGCGCGTAGAGGCGATGGATCTCCTCGGCGCCGAGCGTGCCGCGCGGGGTGTCGGCGATGATCCGGCCGTTCGCGAGGATCACGAGGCGCTCGGCGACGTCGAGCTCGCGCCCGAACGCGTGCGTCGCCATGAGGATGGCGCCGCCGCCCGCGGTGAAGGCGTGCAGGTATTGCTCGAGCCACTTGCGCGCGCCCTGGTCGAGGCTCGAGAAGGGTTCGTCGAGCAGCAGCACGCGGGGGCGGGCGAGCAGCATGCGCGCGAGCGACAGCCGGCGCTTCATGCCGGCGGAGAACGTGCGCACCCGCACGTCGGCGCAGTCGTCGAGCTCGACCTGTGCGAGCGCGCCCTGCAGCGCCTCGGGATCGGGCCGCTCGCCGGCGAAGCGTCGCCAGAACTTCAAGTTCTCGAGCGCCGTGAGGTCGTCGTAGAGATGCGTGCCGTGCGCGACCAGGCCCACGAGGCCGCGGACGCGCTCCGCCTCGCGCGCGCAGTCGTGCCCCGCGATCCGCGCGGCGCCGCGCGTGGGCCGCGCGACGGTCGCGAGAATCTTCAGGAGCGTGGTCTTGCCGGCGCCGTTCGGACCGAGCAGCCCGACCGCCTCTCCGGCGCGAATGCTGAGGTCGACGCCGTCGAGCACGAGGGTGGTCCCAAAAGCTTTCCGGAGGCCGGTGACCTGAATCAGGGCATCAGACGTGGTCAAGCCGGCCAATTGTCCCTTAGCGCCACGGAACCGTCAAGAAACGCAGGCGATTTCAGTGCGCCCGCGAGCACGTACAGCACCGCGGCCATTTCGACGGCGGAGCCGACGCTCCACATCAAGATCCCGCCCCAGCGCTGGTCCTCGACGGGCGAAATGCCCCACGCCGGCGCCGTCGTCGCGTACGTCGCGTAGAGCGCCTCGGGGCGCGTCGACAGCACGAGCCCGAGCGCCGCGCTCTGCAGCGCGCCGAGCACGAGGTACGCGACGCGCGCGGCGGGATGCGGCAGAGGTGCGAGGCGCGGTCCGGGCGCGAGCACCGGCCACCAGAAGAGCACCGCTGTCGCAAAAAAAAGAACGTGCTCGGCATCGTGGAGCGCACCGGACCGCAGCGCGGCGTCGTACGGCCCAGGCAGGTGCCAGAGCCACAGGACGACCGCGTACAGCGGCCACGTCACGGTCATGTGCGTGACGCGCGCGAGCGCGCGACGGAACGGATGCCCGCCGACGAAGAGACCGCCGACCGCGCGGCGCACGCGCTCAGGGAGTCCCCACAGCGCGACCGGGAACGGATCGGCGAGGAGCAAGGCCGGCGCCGCGATCGACACGAGCAGCAGGTGCTGCGCCATGTGCGCGGCGAAGAGCGCGTGACCGAGCTCGTGGACGGCATCCGAGAGCGCGAGGCCGAGCGCGGTGAACCCGGCGGCGGCGGCGGTCAGTCTCCCGGCGCCGATCCCGGGCCGGCGGCGTCGCCGCAGGTGCCACGCGCCGCGCAGAAAGAGCGCGACCACGATCGCCAGCGGCAGCGCGACTTCAACGCGCACGGCATCTCGCCGCCGTCGTCAGCGCCACGGCAGCCAGCTCCCCACGACGTTGTAGGCGAGCGTGCCGAGCAGCACCGCGACGTTCAGCCAGGAGAGCGCGATGAGGCATCGCTCGGGCACGCTCAGTCTCCGAGGCCGGGGCCGAGCCCGCCCCAGTACAGGACGAGGTACGCCGCCGACCAGATCACGAGGACGACGTAGACGACGATCAGCCAGCGGTTGACGCGGCCGTGGCGCGAGCTGATCTCGCCCTGCGCGTACTCCTGGAGGTCGTCGTCCCTACTCATGAAGATGGGGGCCCCACTTCCGAGGACCCCCAACCCCCCTCGCCTTCCACGCGCAGCACGTCGTGCTTGACGTCCTCGACATGCCGAAACGCGCCGGTCGCCACGCCCCAGACGAACGCGCACAGCGCGGCGACGGCCATCAGCGACGCGACGACGAACTCGCCGAGCGTGAGGTACTCGAGCATCAGTCGGCGATCCCCGGGTAGTACGGCCGCCGCGTGCCGGCGACGGCGGCGTCGCCGCTCGCGCTCCACGCGCGGCGCGGATGATCGGCGGCGACGGCGGCGGAGTTGAGCGCGTCGCGCGCCGCGCGCGGCAACGGGAGCTTTTCTCCGGTCAGCGGATCCGCCCAGGCGGAGAGCGACAGCACGAAGTAGGAGATCGCCCAGCGCTCGTCGTCGGTCATGGTGTCGGCGAACGACGGCATCGGCGTGCCGTCGAGACCGTTCGTCATCGTGCGGAACACGTCCACCACGTGCGCGCCGCCCTTGAGCTGGCCGCGCGTGAAGTCGGTCGGGCGGATCGGGCGGTCGAGGTCGTCCTTCAGCTGCGTGGCGGACGGGCCGTCACCGCGGCCGCGCTCGCCGTGGCACTCCCAGCACTTCGCGCTGACGTAGAGCTCTCGGCCGCGCGCGACGAGGTCGGGGCGGGCGGTCGGCGCGCTCGTCACCAGCGCGGGCTCGAGCTTCTCCTCTTTCCAGCGCTTCGAGAACGTCTTGATGAACGCGACGACCGCGAGCCGGTCTTTCTCGGGCAGCTCATGCCACGTGGGCATCGCGGTCCAGCGCACGCCGCGCGTGACGGTGCGGTAGAGGTCGCCGTCGGTCGGCAGCGTGCCCGACGGCGTGCTGCGGAACTTGAAGACCGCGGCGGTGAAGTCGCGCGGCCGCGGCGAGAGGAACGTCGCCGCCGCGCCGTTGCCGTCGCCGGCAGCGCCGTGGCAGCCGATGCAGCGCTGCGTGTAGACGGCGCGGCCGCGGTCGACGAGGTCGCCGCGGTCGGGCACGGTCATCGCGCTGATTGCGACCGTCTGCGGTTCGAAGACGTCACGCCACGCGCCGCGGTTCGTGCCCAGCTTCTGCAGGTAGCGCACGAGGTCCACGAGGTCGGCGGTCGGCGTCACGAGACGCAGCGTCGCCGGCGGCGTCTTGAGATGGCTCGCGTCGATGGTCGGCGCGCCGTCGATGGGCAGCGCGCCCGTCGGCGCCGGCGGCACGAACGTGAGCCCCGACGCGTCCGGCACGAGCAGGATCGGACGGTCGGCGCGGAACGTGAACCAGCGCCGCAGCTCCGCGGTCGCCTCGACGCGCACGCCGTCGCCCTCGCGGCGCGCGTCCGCCGTCGTCTGGCGGAAGAGCCACTGGAAGCGCGGCATGATCGAGTCGGGGACGACGAGGGTGGGATCCCAGTGATGCGCGTAGTGCCAGTCGTCCGAGAATTTCAGCCCGATGCGGGTGAGATCCGGGCCGATCCGCCGGGTCGAGAAGAGGTGCGGGAGATCGTAGGCGTACTCACCGGCTTCCGATACCGGTCCCCAGCGCAAGTCTTCCTTCGTCACCGGCCGCACGTACTGGCTGTGGCAATACCAGCAGCCTTCGCGGATGTACACGCGCCGGCCGCGCGCCTGCGCGCCCGTGTAGTCGACGGCGTCGGTGCGGACCCACTTCACGTCGCCGAGCTCCGTGCGGACCGCGCGGGTCACGCGTGTGGAGCGCGACTCGGGGATCAGCGCCGGGAGCACGCCCTGCACGATCATGGCGAGCGTCACGCACGCGAACCCCGCGCCGACGGCCAGCGACGCGATCGACCTCACGCCGGCCTCGCGAGCGAGCCGCGCACGAGTGTCAGGATCACCAGCGAGATCCCGAGGTCCATCACGATGCCCGTCACCGTGCGCACCCACCAGAACGGGCGCATCGCGTTGACGGAATCCATCCAGTCCGCCTGCGCGATCAGCATGAAGCCCTGCTGCAGGCCCTGCGCCGTGAGGACGAGGACCATCGCGACGATGCCGGTGGTGATGAGCCAGAAGCCCGCGTTGGCGACGCGGAAGCTCGACGGCGACGAGCGCGTGACGCGCGGCCAGACGTAGACGACGCCCGCGATCGCCCACATCACGAACGTGCCGAAGACGGTGATGTGCGCGTGGCCGACGACGAAGTCGGTGAAGTGCGTCGGCTGCTGGAGCGCGCGCAGCGCCTCGACCGAGCCCTGGAAGCAGCCGATCAGGTAGAGGACCGACCCGACGATGAGGAACTTCGCCGGCAGGTTGGTGCCGAGCTCGCGCCAGCGCCCGGTCATCGTGCCGAAGAAGTTCTGCAGCACGGTCCACACGGGGACGATCAGCATCATCGAGGAGACGATGGCGATCGTCTCCGCCCAGTCGGCGATCGGCGAGTACAGATAGTGGTGGATGCCGACGAACGGATAGAAGAACGCGAGCGACCAGAAGCCGATCAGCGACAGCCGGTGGCTGTAGATCGGCGCGCGGACGCTGGCGGGCAGGAAGAAGTAGATGAGCACGTAGCCGGCGGGCGTGATCCAGAGGCCGACGATGTAGTGGAGGAAGAGCCCGTGCCACGCGGCGTTGTTGATGCCGGCGAGGTGCGTCGGGCCGAGCATCAGCAGCAGCAGGTTCGCGTCGGTCCACACGAGCGCGGCGATCAGGTACCAGAGCGAGACGTAGAGCGGCGGCGTGACGCGCCGGTGGATGGTGACGAGGCACTGCGCGGTGAGCACGAGCAGCGCGAGGAACAGCACGATCACGTTCACCAGCGGCAGCTCGCCGACTTCCCAGCCGCGGTTCCAGCCGAGGCCGATCAGCACGACGAACACGACGAGGTTCGCGTTCCAGACCCACAGGAGCGGGCGGCTCCACCTGGCGCCGGCGAGCGGCACGCCCGCGAGGCGCGGCACCACGTAGTGGACGAGCCCGATGAAGATGGTCGAGAACGCGCCCCAGATGACGCCGTTGACGTGGATCGGCCTGAGCCGTCCGAACGTGAGCCACGAAATGTCGCCGAGGAACCCGGGATGGTTGAACTTCGTCGAGACGAGCGCGCCGATGGTCGGGAAGACCAGCAGCCACACGAGCCCCGCGGCGAGCCAGGCGCGGACGGTGTCGGGGTCGATCAGCGCGTCGTTGCGGACAACCGGGTCGGAGGTCACAGCCGTCCTATCGTGCGCCAGTGGTCAAGCCTCCGGCGCTAGACTCAGGGCATGCGCACCCGTCACGTCGTGCTCCATCTGGCCGTCGTGCTCGCCCTGGCGATTCCGTCATTCGCCGTTGCCCAGGGGCCGTCGACGTGCGCGCCGACCGCGCCGGACATGCTCGGCCCGTTCTACAAGGCCGGCGCGCCCGAGCGCAGCAAGACCGGAGACGGACTCACCGTGAAGGGCGCCGTCCGGTCGGCGCGCGGGTGCGCCGCCTTGCCGCGGGCGAAGCTCGAGTGGTGGGCGGCCAATCCCGGCGGCGAGTACGACGACGCGCACCGCGCGACGCAGGTCACGGACGGGCAGGGCGGCTTCGTCTACGTGACCGACGTGCCCGGCAGATACCCCGGCCGCCCCGTGCATCTGCACGTGAAGGTCACCGCGCCGGGCCATAAGTCACTTGTGACGCAGGTCTATCCAAAACCCGGCCAAAATTCGGTCCTGTTCGACTTCGTCCTCCAGCCCGAATAACCCCGACCCACCGGATTGCACCGCCCACGATGAAGCCGCTTCGCGGGTGGTTTGGCCACCTCGATGGCTTTTGATCGTCGGATGAGCGGCCTCGGGTCGTGGGACTTCACTGGGCGACTTCGGGCGGTGGGGGTATCGGGGGGAGCGTCTTGACGCTCCCCCCGATGTCAATCAATCGCGCGCGTCTAGATCCTCATCTCGCGCAGTCGCGCGATCCGATCCTCGAGCGGCGGGTGCGTGCTGAACAAGCTCGCGAAGCTCCGTCCGCTCAAGGGATTCACGATGAACAGGTGCGCCGTCGCCGGGTTCGCCTGCATCGGCACGACCTGCTGCGCCATGTGCAGCTTCTCGAGCGCCTTGGCGAGGCCCCACGTCTTGCCCGCGAGGCGTGCGCCCGTCGCGTCCGCCTGGTACTCGCGCGCGCGCGACACGGCCATCTGGACGAGCATCGCGGCGATCGGCGCGAGGATCGCCATGACGATGGCGGCGACCGGATTGGTGCCCTCCTCGTCGTCGTGGCCGCGGCCGCCGAACATCGCCGCCCATTGCGCCATGTGCGCGAGGTAGGTGATGGCGCCGGCCAGCGTCGCGGCGATCGTCGAGATCAGCACGTCGCGGTTCTTCACGTGGGCGAGCTCGTGCGCCAGCACGCCCTCGAGCTCCTCCTCGTCGAGGATCCGCATGATGCCTTCGGTGACGGCGATGACCGCGTGCTCGGGGTTGCGCCCGGTCGCGAACGCGTTCGGCGTGTCGGTCGGGATCAGGTAGACGCGCGGCATCGGGATCTGGGCGCGCGTCACGAGGCGCCGGACCATGCTGTAGAGCTGCGGCGCCGATGCCTCGTCGACCGGCTGCGCCTGGTACATGGCCAGGACGATCCGGTCCGAGAACCAGTAGCTGAAGAAGTTCATCACGATCGCGAAGAAGAACGCGACGACCATGCCCTGCTGCCCGCCGATCGCGCCGCCGATGAGGACCAGCATGGCGGTGAGGACGGCGAGGAGCAGACCGGTCTTGAAGATGTTCGACATGAGTGGTGACCCCCTCATTGAGACGCGTGACGGCGGTCGAACGTCACACTAGCAGAGCGGTTTTCGGGGGTCAAATGCCTTGACTTGCCCGGACCCCGTCGATATACTGGCCCGGTTCAAAGCGGATTTTGCTTTTGTTTGTACGAAGTTACACATGATCATCCGAGTCTCCGAGCTTCCCGACGAGGGCCTTTCGATCGACGAGACCGCATACGCGGCATCGCCGTACGCCGACTCCGCCTGGCGCCTCGACCGGCTGCAGCTCCAGGTCACCAGAGACGGCGACGAGGTCGACGTCATCGGCCAGATCCGGGGCACCGTTCCGCAGACGTGCGGGCGGTGCACGGAGAGCTTCACGAGCCCCGTGACGGCGGACGTTTCCCTCCGGTTCGCGCCGAAGCCGGCACGCGTGGACAACGCGGAGCTGGGGCGGGACGACCTCGACACCGACTTCTACGTCGACGATCAGATCGATCTCGATCGCCTGATCGAGACCGAAACCACGCTCGCGCTGCCGATGAAGCCGCTCTGCGACCCCGGCTGTCGTGGTATTTGCCTGGTGTGCGGCGCGAACCGGAACGTGACCGCGTGCCCCTGCCCCGAGCGCGCGCCGGACTCGCGCCTGGCCGTCTTGAAGACCCTCACCGAACGGAAATCGTAAGGAGACTCCATGCCGCTGCCGAAGAGACGCCATTCGAAGACGCGCGGGCGCAAGCGCCGCACGCATTACAAGCTGGCCGCTCCCACGCGGTCCGTGTGCCCGCAATGCCGCGAGGCGAAGCTGCCTCACCGGATCTGCCCGCACTGCGGGTACTACAAGGGCCGGGAGATCGTCGCGGTCGAAGGCGCGTAGGTGAAGATCGCCGTTGATGCCATGGGAGGGGACCACGGTCCCGCCGTGGTCGTCGAAGGGGCGGCCGCCGCGGTCCGCGAGTTCGGCGCCTCCGTCGTGCTCGTGGGCGACAAGGCGGCGATCGAGCACGAGCTGAGCCGCCTCGGCAACCCCGCCGGTGTCGAGGTCCGGCACGCCTCGCAGGTCGTCGGCATGGGCGAGAGCCCGTCCCAGGCGCTACGCCGCAAGCGAGACTCCTCGCTGCGGATCGCCGCGGAGCTCGTGCGCGACGGCGAGGCCAGCGCGTTCATCTCGGCCGGCAACACCGGCGCCGCGATGGCCGTCGCGATGTTCGTCGTCGGCGTGCTGCGTGGCGTCGATCGGCCCGCCATCGCGGCGGTCCTGCCGAACCTCAAAGGCTTCTCCGTCCTGCTGGACGTCGGCGCCAACGTCGAGCCGAAGCCGTGGCACCTGTTCCAGTTCGCGGTCATGGGCCACGTCTACGCGCGCGACATCCTCGGCATCGACCGGCCGCGCGTGGGGCTCCTCTCCGTGGGCGAGGAAGAGGGCAAGGGCAACGAGCTCACGAAGGAAGCGTACGAGCAGCTCAAGGACTCGTCGCTGAACTTCCTCGGGAACGTCGAGGGCCGCGACCTCTACAACGGGCATTGCGACGTGATCGTCGCCGACGGCTTCACCGGCAACGTCGCGCTGAAGATCTCCGAGAGCCTCGCGGAGATGTTCGGCGCGATGATTCGCGAGGAGCTGATGCGGAACGTCCGCTCGAAGCTCGCCGCCGCGCTCGCGAAGCCCGCGTTCGATCGCGTCAAGAAGCGCCTCGACTACACGGAGCTGGGCGGGGCGCCCCTGCTCGGCATCGACGGCGGGGCGATCATCTGCCACGGCGCGTCGCCGGTGAAGGCGATCAAGAACGCGGTCCGCCTGGCCGGAGAGTGGGCGAAGGCGGGGCTCAACGACCACATCAAGACGGCGCTCGAAAACGAGATCGCACGCGGGAACCTGGACGAAGGGAGCCGCGGATGAAGCGGGCGAAGATCATCGGCACCGGCGCCTACGCGCCGAAGCGGATCCTCACCAACGCCGACCTCGAGAAGATGGTCGAGACCAACGACGCGTGGATCCAGCAGCGGAGCGGCATCCGCGAGCGTCACATCGTCGACGAGAGCGAGGCCACGTCCGACCTCGCGCTGAACGCCGCGCGCCAGGCGCTCGAGCGCGCGAACCTCGTGCCCGAGGACATCGACTTCATCGTGGTCGGCACCACGACGCCGGACATGTTCTTCCCGAGCGTCGGCAACATCGTCCAGCATCGGCTCGGCTGCCGCCGCGTGGGCTCCGTCGACCTCCTCGCCGCCTGCGCCGGATCGATCTACAGCCTGAACATCGGCGCTAAGTTCATCGAGACCGGCAAGTACAAACGGGTGCTCTGCATCGGCGCCGAGGCGCTGTCGCGCATCACCGACTTCACCGACCGCGGCACCTGCGTGCTGCTCGCCGACGCGGCCGGCGCCGCGGTGCTCGAGGCGTCGGAGGACGGCAGCGGCATCATCGACGCCGACCTCTACTCCGACGGACAGTACGCGGACCTGCTGATCATGCCGGGCGGCGGCGCGCGCCATCCCGCCACGCGCGAGACGGTCGACGCGCGCATGCACTACGCGAAGATGAAGGGCAGCGAGGTCTTCAAGGTCGCCGTGCGCATGTTCGTCGACTGTGTCGAGACCATCCTCGCGCGCCACGGGCTCGGTCCCGACGACATCGACCTCTTCATCCCGCACCAGGCGAACCTCCGCATCATCGAGGCCGCGGCCAAGCGTGTCGGCCTGCCGATGGCGAAGGTGTTCGTCAACGTCGACCGCTACGGCAACACCGGCGCGGCGTCGGTTTACGTCGCGCTGGAGGAAGCGCTCGCGGCGGGGCGCGTGAAGAAGGGCGACACGATTCTGATGGCGGCGTTCGGCGGCGGCTTCGCGTGGGGCGCCGCGCTGATGCAGTGGTGAGACCCGCGTTTCTCTTTCCCGGCCAGGGCTCGCAGGCGGTCGGGATGGGCAAGAGCTTCTACGAAGCCTCGGACGCCGCGAAGGCGGTCTTCGAGGAAGCGAACACCGCGCTCGGCTTCGATCTGAGGAAGGTCGCGTTCGAAGGACCGGAGAGCGAGCTCGCGCTCACCGCGAACACCCAGCCCGCCGTGCTCACCGCCAGCGTCGCCGCCGCGCGTGCCTGCGCGGAGCGCGGTCTCACGCCGAGCTTCGCCGCCGGGCACAGCCTTGGCGAGTACGCCGCGCTCGTGGTCGCCGGCGCGCTCCGCTTCGCGGACGCCGTCCGCGTCGTGCGCAAGCGCGGAGAGTTCATGCAGCAGGCCGTGCCCGTCGGCACGGGCGCGATGGCCGCGATCATGGGCCTCGAGCTGGGCGCCGTCGAGACGATCTGCAAGGAGGCGGGGCAGGGCGAGGTCGTCGAGATCGCGAACATCAACTCCGCGGGGCAGATCGTGGTGGCCGGGCATCGCGGCGCCGTCGAGCGCGCGGTCGCGCTCGCGGGCAAGAAGAGCGTGATGCTTCCGGTGAGCGCGCCCTTCCATTCGTCGCTGATGGCGCCGGCCGCCGAGCGCCTCGCGGGCGAGCTCGCGGCCATCGCCGTCGGCGACCCCACGTTCCCCGTCGTGCGCAACGTCGACGCGGGCGTCACGCGCGCGGCCGACGAGGTGAAGCCGTTCCTGCTGCGCCAGGTCGCGAGCCCCGTGCGCTGGACCGACTGCGTGCAGCGCCTGCACGCCGAGGGCGCGACCGCGTTCGTGGAGGTGGGGCCGGGCCGCGTGCTCACCGGCCTGCTCCGCCGGATTCTCGACGGCGCGCGCGGCCACAGCATCGAGGACGTCGCGGGACTCGACAAGGCGCTCGCCGCGCTGGGAGCGAGCGCGTGAGCGCGAATTCTTTGGAGATGGGGGCCACACAACTCAGGACCCCCCACCCCCCGCTCGAAGGCAAGGTGGCCGTCGTCACGGGAGGCAGCCGCGGCATCGGCGCCGCCATCGCGGCGCTGCTGGCCGAGCGCGGAGCCGCCGTGGTAGTGTCGGCACGCGACGGCGACCGTCTCGCCGCGACCGTCAGGGATCTCGAAGCGACGGGCGCCGCGGTCGCCGGTGTCGCCGGTGACGTCAGCCGGCGCGACGACGCCGAGCGCGTGGTCGAGACCGCGCGCGAGCGCTTCGGACGCGTCGATCTCCTCGTCAACAACGCGGGCATCACAAAGGACGGTCTGCTGCTCCGCATGAAGGACGAGGACTGGGACCGCGTGCTCGAGGTGAATCTGCGCGGCGCGTTCGTCATGACGCGCGCGGCGGCGAAGGTCATGGTTCGACAGAAGAGCGGGCGGATCGTCAACATGGCGTCGGCCGCCGGCGCGATGGGCAACGCCGGGCAGGCGAATTACTCCGCGTCCAAGGCCGGCCTCATCGGATTCACCAAAGCGACGGCGCGCGAGCTCAGCCACTGGGGCATCCTCGTCAACGCGGTCGCGCCGGGGCTCATCGAGACGGACATGGCGGCAGCCATTCCCGCGCAGGCCCGCGAGGCGCTGCTCGCGCAGGTGCCGCTCGGCCGTGTCGGAACCCCGCGCGAGGTGGCCGAGGTGGTAGGATTCCTCGCCGGTGAGGGCGCGACCTACATCACCGGACAGGTCTTTCACGTCAACGGCGGCTTGTACATCTGAGGGAGCGTTCATGGGGAAGTCAGTCGAGGAGAAGGTGAAGGAGATCATCGTCGAGCAGCTCGGCGTCGAGGAGGACGACGTGACGCCGTCGGCGAAGTTCATCGAGGACCTGGGGGCCGACTCGCTCGACACGGTCGAGCTCGTCATGGCGCTCGAGGAGCACTTCGACATCCAGATCCCCGACGAGGACGCCGAGAAGATCGTCACGGTGGGTGACGCCGTGCAGTACATCAAGGACAACTCGTAGAGGGACCACGGTGGTGGAGTCACGGCGCGTCGTCGTCACCGGGCTCGGCGCCATCACGCCGGTGGGCAACACGGCGGAAGAGCTCTGGTCGGCGCTGACGCACGCGCGCTCCGGCATCGGTCCCATCACGAAGTTCGACGCCGCCGCCTATCCGACGCGGATCGCGGGCGAGATCCGCAACTTCGATCCGCTCGCCTACATCGACAAGAAGGACGCGCGCCGGCTCGATCCGTATCTCCAGTACGCCGTCGCGTCGTCGGTCCAGGCCGTCGCCGACGCCGGTCTCGATCCGAGCCGTATCGACGCCGAGCGGTTCGGCGTGCTCATCGGCTCGGGGATCGGCGGCATCACCACGCTCCTCGACGGCGAGCACGTCCTGCTCCAGAAGGGCCCGGACCGCGTGTCCCCGTTCATCATCCCCATGCTCATCATCAACATGGCGTCGGGCCTCGTCTCGATGCGCTTCGGCGCCAAGGGCCCGAACTCCTCGGTCGTCACCGCGTGCGCCACCGGCAACCACGCCATCGGGGACGCGTTCAAGCTGATCCGCTACGGCGAGGCCGACGTGATGATCGCGGGGGGCGCCGAGGCGATGATCGTCCCGCTGACGATCGCCGGCTTCTGCGCGATGAAGGCGATGTCGACACGCAACGACGATCCGCGGAAGGCCTCGCGCCCGTTCGACGCCGGCCGCGACGGGTTCGTGTGCGGCGAAGGCGCGGGGATCGTCGTCATCGAGGCGCTCGAGCACGCGGTCCGGCGTGACGCGCGGATCTACGCGGAAGTCATCGGCTACGGAATGACCGGCGACGCGCATCACATGACGGCGCCCGATCCCGAGGGCGACGGCGCCGCGCGCGCGATGAGCCTCGCGCTGAAGAGCGCCGGCCTCCAGGCGAGCGAGGTCGGCTACATCAACGCGCACGGCACGTCGACGCCCTACAACGACAAGTTCGAGACCCTCGCGATCAAGCGCGTGTTCGGCGACCACGCGCGCAAGCTCGCGATCTCGTCGACGAAGTCGATGACCGGCCACCTGCTCGGCGCCGCGGGCGGCGTCGAGGCCATCGCCACCGCGCTCGCGCTGCACCACGGTCTCCTGCCGCCGACCATCAACTACGAGACTCCGGATCCCGACTGCGACCTCGACTACGTGCCGAACCAGGCGCGCAAGCAGGACGTCGAGGTCGCGCTCTCCAACGCGTTCGGCTTCGGCGGCACGAACGCGACGCTCGCGTTCCGCAAGTACCGCGGCTAGCCCCGGCCATCCGATGGCCGCGCTCGTCTCGCTCGAAGAGCGCCTCGGTCATTGCTTTCGCGACCGCGCACTGATCGAGCGCGCCCTCACGCACGCCTCGTGGGCCAACGAGCACGCGCCGGCGCTCGACCAGGAGCCGCTCGCGTTCATCGGCGACGCCGCGCTCGGGCTCGTCGTCGCCGAGCGCCTCTACACCGAGGGCGTCGAGCGCACGGTCGGCGTTCTGACGCCGGCGCGCGCGGAGATCGTCTCGGGCGTCAACCTCGCGCGGTGGGCGACGGACCTCGAGCTCGGCGCGCTGTTGCGTCTCGGCCGCGGTGAGGACCAGACGGGCGGGCGCACGCGCGAATCGATCCTCGCCACGACGCTCGAGGCGGTGCTCGGCGTGCTCTACCTCGAAGACGGGCTCGGCGCCGTGCGCACGGCGGTCGAACGGCTCCGTACGCGCGTGGTAGGCTGAACGCATGCGCTTCTGGCCGAGGCGGCGGACGGCGCCCGCCCCTGCGCCTTCCGACGGCCTGATCCTCCTCGGCGACATCCTGCGCCGCAACGTCGACGACATCCTCGCGGTGTACGACAACGGCGAGAAGAACGGCGTCTTCCTCTTCCGCGGGCAGCTCGTGACCACGCCCGCGCGCGCGCTCGAGATCCTTCGCGATCGCTTCCGCCGCGTCGGCTACACGCCGTACCTGCGCGCCGATCGCGGCGGCGTGCTCGTGCAGGCCTGGCCGAGCGCGGGGGTCGAGGACCGCTCGCGCGTCACGCTCAACGTCGTCCTCTTCGTGCTGACGGTCGTCTCGACGCTGCTCGCCGGCACGCAATTCGTCGGCTCGCCGACGTTCGACGCGCTCCGGCGGGCCCCGTCGTGGTGGTGGCTCCTGAGCGGCGTGCCGTTCGCGGTCACGCTGCTCTTGACGCTCGGCGTGCACGAGTTCGGGCACTACCTCACCGCGCGCCACTACGGCGTCTCGGTCAGCCTCCCGTACTTCATCCCGGTGCCGCCGCCGTTCCTCTTCGGCACGCTGGGCGCCGTCATCCGGATGCGCTCGCCCGCGCGCGATCGCAACGCGCTCTTCGACATCGCCGCGGCCGGCCCGATCGCGGGGCTCGTCATCGCCCTCCCGGCGTTGATCCTCGGCATCCACTGGTCGGCGGTGGCGCCGGTCGCGCCGGGCACGTGGGTCACGTTCGGCGACTCGGCGCTCACGCACGCGCTCGTCGCGCTGCGGTTCGGCGTGATCCCCGAAGGCATGAAGCTCTACACGCACCCGGTGTTCGATGCCGCGTGGGTCGGGCTCCTCGTCACCGCGCTGAACCTGATGCCCGTCGGGCAGCTCGACGGCGGCCGCATCGCGTACGCGCTGTTCGGCACGCGGCACCGGATGGTCGGGATCGCGACGTTCCTGGCGCTGCTCGCCCTCGGCGCGCTCACGTGGTCCGTGAACTGGGTGGTGTGGGGCTTCTTCGTGCTGTTCTTCATCGGCTTCCATCACGGGCCGCCGCTCGACGATCTCACCCCGCTGACTCCGGGGCGTCGCGCGGTCGGCGTGGCCTGCCTGCTCCTCCTCGTGCTCCTCGTCCCGCCCATACCTATCGACGTCGGCTGAGGCCGAAACGGCGGCCCGATCCCGCGTGACGCCATGTCACCGGGAGGCAGAATGTCATCGGCAACGCGGTTCGATTTTCCGGGTGTCTGGCGCCGGCTCCAGAGGCCGATGCGCTGGAAGTGATTGACCTCGAAGGGTTCCGCCCGTTTTTCCCGGCTCGGCACCGTCTGTGCACCCTTGGCGGGCCGCGAACGACCGGAAAGGGGGGCTTCATGATCACGTGTCAGGCTTCGGTGGTGATCGTCTCACTGTTGATGGCGCTGGCGGTCGGCGGGTGCGCGACGCAGCAGTCCGCGACGAACGATCCGTCGGCGACGGCGGGCTACCACAGCGGCGCGATGGGCTCGCGCCACGACGGGCCGGGCGGGACGTCGGGCATGGGCGCGAGCGCGCGGCCGCGGCTCAGCGACTTCATCGTCCATGACGACCTCCGCGACGTCCACTTCGCGTTCGACAGCTACGAGATCCGGGCCACGGACATGAGGATCCTCGAGAAGAGCACGCAGTGGCTCCGCGCGCACCCCGACGCCCTCGTGGTCATCGAGGGGCACGCCGACGAGCGCGGCACCAACGAGTACAACCTCACGCTCGGCGAGCGCCGCGCGAAGGCGTCGATGAACTACTTCGTCTCGCACGGCGTCGCCGCCTCGCGCATCACCGTGATGAGCTACGGCGAGGAGCGCGGGATGTGCCGCGACAAGACCGAGAGCTGCTGGGCCAAGAACCGCCGCGCGCACTTCCGGGTGAAGGCAAACTAAGAACCGAGGGGGGGCTTCGACGGCCCCCCTCTTCAGTCCTCCGCGCGCATCAACGTTCCGTGCAGCGGCACGGGACGCCGCGCGTTCGTCCCGAATTGCTCTCCGCCGCCGTGGGCGTGTATGTGACGTCGAGGGTCCGGGCGTCACGGCGCGTGACGGCCAGCACGGCGCGATTCGGCGGGACCGCCTTCACCTCGCCGCCCTCCACCGTGGCCGCGTAGACGCCACCGCCACGGTGCACGCCGCTCGAGACGTGCGTGTAGAGAACGCCCGGCCTCGGCGCGCCGACGTCCACGGGCGCCCACGATACGATGCTCTCTCCGACCGTGCCGTACCAGAGACCGGCGAGGTCGTTTCCGCTCGTGACGAGCGTGACGTGCGCCGGCGGCTTCGGGACGAGGTCGCGCGCCACGGCGAGGCTGCCTTTCGTCGCGGGGCACGAGAACGCGCCTGACGGCACCGTCGGCGCGGACAGGAAGGTCTCGAGACAGCGTCCGTAGCGCAGCGTGAAATTCCCGCCGGTGCCTCCGGCGTGGCCCTTCAGGCCCGCGGTCTCGTCGAGGAGGAGATACGGGCGCTCACGGTTCGCCAGCACCGGCGCGGCGGTGCGTCCCCGCTCGATGTTGCCGAAGAGCTCGTCCTGGGCGGGGAACACGACGACGAGCCGCTCGACCTTCGCGCGGCGCAGGCGCTCGTCGGTCGGTGCCTGCGTGCGGCTGTTGCCGACCGTCGTCTCCATCCCAGGCGCCATCGCGATCGTCGCGAAGAGGTCGCTCGCGAGCGTGCCGACCTCGAGCGCCACGCGTCCGCCGAACGACTGGCCCGCGACGACGATCTTGCGATAGCCGCGCTCACGCTGCGCCTGGATCTCCTCCAGCACGCGGGCCTCGGCACGCCGGTACGAGTCCGCGCCTTCCGCGAGGTTGTGGCGGTTCAGCTTGATCACGTCCCACCCGCCCGACCGCAGCAGGCGGATGGCGAGCGCCGGCGGCGCCGTGTGCTGGACGAGCGTCCCGTGGATGCCGTGGTTCCAGATGACGAGACCGCGCGCGTTCGACGGGGCCGTGCGGCTTCATGTCGCAGAAGCCGTGCTCGAGCCAGAACAGCCGCGAGCCGGGCTCCTGGCCGCAGCGGAGCGGGTCGGCCGTCATCCCGAGCTCCCACGCGTCCGCCCCCACGAGCTGGCGCGCCTGCGCGTAGGACTGCGCGATCACGTCGCCGTCGCGCACGAGCGGGAGACACGGGACCCCGAGCTCGCGCTTCGCCGCCATGCGGCTGCAGGCCGTGTACGCCCCGTACGCGGACGACGCGCTCCAGCCGCACGCCGACCCCGACGGGCTCGAGGCGTAATAGAACTGCCCGATCGTGAAGAGCGCGTTCGGGGGCTCGCCGAGCGCGCGCTTGTTGAGGAGCTCACGGCATCCGGAGCTGACGCGGATCTCGGCGTACGGGTCGGACGCTTCACTCGTGCCCGGCACGGCGAACAACACCAGCGCCGCGGCGGCGCCGCTCGCGAGAGGGATACGGGACAACAGGACGAGGCCGACGACGAAGAAGAGGCCGACCGCCAGGATCGCGGCGCGCTGATCGCCGCCCATCATCCACGACACGCCGCCGAAGACGAGCGGCCCCAGGACGGCGCCCGTCTTGCCGACGAGCGAGTAGAACCCGAAGAACTCGGCCTCACGGTCGCGAGGCACGAAGCGCGCCATCAGCGCGCGGCTCGCCGCCTGGATCGCGCCGAGGCCGCTCCCCGCGAGGATCGCCACCACCCAGAACTGCCACTTCGCGCGCACGAAGTACGCGATCACGACGACCGCGATCCACTGCACGAGCGTCACCGTGATCACGAAGCGCGGCCCCTGCCGGTCGCTGGGCCGCGCCCACGCCGCCGAGCCCAGCAGCGCGGTGAGCTGCACGAGCATGAACAGCACGATGATCTCCGGGAAGGTGAAGCCGAGCGTCTTCGACGCGAAGATGCCCGCGAAGAAGATCACGGTGTTGACGCCGTCCTCGTACACGAAATAGGCGAGCAGGAACCGGCGCAGCGCGAGCCGGCGGGGCTCGGTGACGATCTCGCGCAGCGTGGCGAACGTGTCCAGGATGCCCCGCCGCACCGCCTGCGTGAGCGGCATCGGATGGCGCGTGTCGGCGGGGAGCAGCACGAAGGCCGGCAGCGCGAAGAGCCCGAACTGCGCCGCCGTCACGAGGAAGCACGCGCCGTACCTCCCCATCGCCGCGAACGGGTACGCGGCGAGGAACGCCACCATCGATCCCCCATAGCCGACGGCGAAGCCCATCGCCGAGACGCTGCCGAAGCGCTCCGGCGGGACGAGCGCCGGCAGGTACGCGTTGTAGTAGACGATCGCCGCCTCGTACGTGACCAGCGTGAGCACCGCGAAGACGAAGCCGCGCACGACCATGCCCGGCTCGAGCGTCGAGAGCAGCGCGCTGCCCGCGACGGCGCTGAGCGTGAGCGCGACGAAGAACGGCTTGCGGACCCCCGCATGGTCGGCGATGCCGCCGAGGAGCGGCGACGTGAGCGCGACGATCACCATCGTCGACGAGCTGACGAGGCCCCACCACACGTCGCCCTGGCCCTGCGCGTTGCCGACGATGGCCTGCGCGTACCAGACGGGAAAGATGGTGGCGACGACGATGGCGGAGACGGAAGAGTTCGCGAAATCGTAGAGGCACCACGCGACGATCGCGCGATCGATCCGGCGGCGCACGGACGCAGGATGACACACGCCGCGGCCTTGCGCTACTATCGCCGCCATGTCCGGCCGCGTCGACCTCCAGACGCTCGCGCAGCTCGTGCGCAAGGACGAGATCGACACGGTGCTCGCGGTGTTTCCCGACGGGTACGGCCGGCTCATGGGCAAGCGCGTCGTCGGCCGCTACTTCCTCGATCACGTCGCCGAGGAAGGCTCGCACGCCTGCATCTACCTCTTCACCGTCGACATGGAGATGGAGCCGCTGCCCGGCTTCAAGCTCACGTCGTGGGAGCGCGGCTACGGGGACATGAAGGTCGTCCCGGATCTCGGGACGCTCCGGATCATCCCGTGGCTGACGAAGACCGCGCTCGTGCTGTGCGACGTCTACACGGAAGAGGGCGAGCCGATCGAGGAAGCGCCGCGCTGGGTGCTCAAGCGGCAGATCGCGCGCGCGGCGAAGCTCGGCTACACGGTGAAGACCGCGGCGGAGCTCGAGCTCTACGTGTTCCGCGAGAGCTTCGAGGAGGCGCGCGCGAAGCGTTACCAGCACTTGACGCCGGCGTCGGGCTATCTCGAGGACTATCACATCCTGCAGACGACGCGCGAAGAGCCGCTGATCCGTGCGATCCGCAACGGCATGGAAGCGGCGGACGTCCCGGTCGAGACGTCGAAGGGCGAGTGGGGCAGGGGACAGGAAGAGATCAACCTGCGCTACGCTGAGGCGCTGGAGATGGCGGACCGCACCGTGCTCTACAAGCACGGCGCGAAGGAGATCGCCTCGCTGCAGGGGTGCGCGATCACGTTCATGGCGAAGTACGACGCCGGCGCGGCGGGCTCGTCGTTCCACCTGCACTCGTCGCTGTGGGACAAGCGCGACAAGCCGCTGTTCGCGCCACGCGCACGCACCGGCGCGCCTGCGGCGCAACGACGCGACCCGAAGCAGTGGACGCCGCTCTTCGGCCAGTGGCTCGCCGGCCAGATGGCGATGGCGCGCGAGCTCGCGTACTTCTACGCGCCCGGCGTGAACGCCTACAAGCGCTACCAGTCCGGCTCGTTCGCGCCGACGCGCATCGCGTCCGGCTGGGACAACCGCACGTGCGGCTTCCGGCTGTGCGGGGAGGGCGGCGGCTTCCGCGTGGAGAATCGCATCCCGGGCGCCGACGCCAACCCGTATCTCGCGTTCGCCGCGACGATCGCCGCGGGGCTCCACGGCATCGAGGCCAAGCTGAAGGCGCCGAAGGCCTACGAGGGCAATGCCTACGAGGACGCGTCGCTCCCGCAGGTCCCGAAGACGCTGCGCGAGGCGATCGACGAGCTCCGGCGCTCGAAGGTCGCGCGTGCGGCATTCGGCGATCGCGTGGTCGAGCACTACCTCCACGCGGCGCGCCTCGAGCAGCAGGCCTTCGACCAGGCCGTCACCGACTGGGAGCTCATCCGCTACTTCGAAAGGATCTAGATGGCGCACCGGCTCAAAGACAAGGTCGCGCTGATCACCGGCGCGGGCATGGGCATGGGACGGGAGTGCGCGGTGCTCTTCGCGGAGGAGGGCGCGCGCGTGGTCGTCGCCGACATCGACGCCAAGGTCGCGGCGGAGACCGTCGCGGCGGTCGAGGCGAAGGGCGGGCAGGCCATCGCGGTCGCGGGCGACGTCGCGCTCGAGCCGGACGTCGAGCGCATGGTCGCGGAGGGGGTGAAGAAGTTCGGCGCCCTTCACATCCTCCACAACAACGCCGGCGTGCTGTGGAAGGACCGCGATCGCTCGGTGCTGGAGACCGACGAGAAGTGGTGGGACCGCGTGATGGGGATCAACCTCAAGTCGGTCTTCTGGGTGACGAAGCACGGGATCCCGCATCTCAAGCGCGCCGGCGGCGGCTCCGTGATCCTCATGGGCTCGGTGTCGGCGCTCGCCGGCTTCACGCGCGCGCAGGACGCGTACACGGCCGCGAAGGGCGCCCTGATCTCGCTGACGAAGTCGCTCGCGATCCAGTTCGCGAGGGACAACATCCGCTGCAACGTGATCCATCCCGGCATCGTGGACACGCCGCTGCAGGCGCCCTATCTGACGCCGGAGATCCGGACGGAATTCGAGAGGGGCATTCCGCTCGGCCGCATCGCGCGGCCGCGCGAGATCGCCAACGTCGCCTTGTTCCTCGCCAGCGACGAGTCGTCGTTCATGACCGGCGCCGAGCTGGTCGTCGACGGCGGGTTCACGGCGGGCTAACCCGAACCGGCAGCGCAGCCAAGGGGTTTGGGGTCCTGAGCTGTGGGGCCCCATGTCCAAGGAGAACCGAGCATGCGACGACTGTGGAGCCTGGCGGTGGTGCTGGTGGTCCTCGGAGCGGCGCCCGCGTGGGCGAAGGACGTGGTGATCGTCTACACGGCGCTCGAGAACGAGCAGATCGCCGACTACAAGAAGGCGTACGACAAGGCGCTGCCGAACCTCGACGTGAAGATCCTGCGGCTCTCCACCGGCGACATCGCGGCCCGGTTCATGGCCGAGAAGGACAACATGCAGGCCGACGTCATCTGGGGCGTGGCCGCGACGAACATCCTGATCTTCAAGAACGCCGGGCTGCTGGAGCCGTACGCGCCGAAGGGGCTCGACCGCGTGCAGCCGCTCTTCCGCGACAAGGCCAACCCGCCGAGCTGGGTCGGGATCGACATCTATATGTCGGCGTTCTGCTTCAACACCGAGGTCGCGAAGAAGCACACCCTGCCCGCGCCGGCGTCCTGGGCCGATCTCACCAAGCCGGTCTACAAGGGCCACGTGGTGATGCCGAACCCCGCGAGCTCGGGCACCGGGTATCTCTCGGTCGTCTCGATCCTGCAGCGGCTCGGCGAGGCGAAGGGCTGGGAGTACCTCGACGCGCTCCACAAGAACATCGCGGAGTACACGAAGTCCGGCTCCAAGCCGTGCAAGGACGCGGCGTCGGGCGAGCGCGGCATCGGCGTGTCGTTCGAGTACGTCGCGGCGAAAGCGAAGAAGGAAGGCGCGCCGATCCAGATGGTGCTGCCGAGCGAAGGCTCCGGCTACGACATGGAAGCCAACGCGCTCACCAGGAAGGGCAAGAGCAGCGCCGCCGCGAAGCAGTTCCTCGACTGGGCCATCACGAACGAGGCGATGGCGCTCTACTCGAAGTACTTCGCGGCCGTCGCGGTGCCGGGGTTCCCCGTGCCGGAAGGCTTGCCGAAGGACATCAGCAAGGTGGTGTTCCCGAACGACTTCGACTGGTCGGCGAAGAACCGCGATCGGGTCCTCGCCGAGTGGACGAAGCGGTACGCGAAGTAGCGGAGCGGTGCCACCGGCGGTCGAGCTGGTCTCGATCGCCAAGACGTTCGGCTCGGTCGTCGCGCTCGCCGACGCCTCGCTCACCGTGGCGGACGGCGAGTTCGTCTGCGTCCTGGGCCCGAGCGGCTGCGGGAAGACGACGCTGCTCCGGATCGTCGCCGGCCTCGAGCGGCAGAACGCGGGCGCCGTCCGGCTGCGCGGGCGCGACGTCTCGCGCCTGCCGCCGAGCCAGCGTGACTACGGCATCGTCTTCCAGTCCTACGCGCTGTTCCCGAACCTCACCGCCGCGCGCAACATCGCCTACGGTCTCGAGACCCGCGGCTGGGACCGGGCGCGCATCGCCGCGCGCGTCGACGAGCTGCTCGAGCTGGTGCACCTGCCGCACCACCGGCATCGCTATCCGGCGCAGCTCTCGGGCGGCGAGCAGCAGCGCGTGGCGCTGGCGCGCGCGCTCGCGCCGTCGCCGTCGCTGTTGCTCCTCGACGAGCCGCTCTCCGCGCTCGACGCGCGGGTGCGTCTCGCACTCCGTCACGAGATCAAGAGCGTGCAGCGCCGGGTCTCGATCCCCACGATCATGGTGACGCACGACCAGGAGGAAGCGCTCGCCATGGCCGATCGCATCGTGGTGATGAACCACGGCGTGATCGAGCAGATCGGCACCCCGCACGAGGTCTACATGGAGCCGCGCACGCTGTTCGTCGCGCGGTTCGTCGGGCAGATGAACGTGGTGCCGGCGCGCGCCGACGCGCGGGCCGGCTGGGCGCGTGTGGGCGGCGTCGCGCTCCACTGCCGCGAGGGCGTGACCCTGCCGGAGGGCGCCGCGCTCACGCTCGCGATCCGCCCCGAGGAAGTGGTCCTGGGCGGCGCGGGACACGCGGCGGAGAACACGCTGGTGGCGCGTGTCGTGGGCCTCCAGTTCCTCGGCGCGTTCACGCGGCTCGCGCTGACGCTGCCGGGCGACGTTCCGGTCCGCCTCGACTGCGACGTGGCGGCGGGCGCGCTCGCCGTGGTCGGCGCCAAGGAGGGGGACGAGCTCGCGCTCGCGCTCCCGGCGTCCGCGCTCCGCGTGTTCCCCGCGGCATGAGCGCGCGCGCGATCCCCGATCGCCCTGTCCGGCAGGCGTGGCACGCCGAAGCGGTGCTGCGTCTCGCGCTGATCGCGTTCTACGCGGCGTTCCTCACGCTCTTCGTGCTCTACCCGATGCTGCAGGTGTTCACGCGCAGCCTGCAGGACGGCCAGGGCCGGTTCGTCGGCGCGGCGAACTACGTCCGGTACTTCGCGACGCCGGCCATCGCCTCCTCGATCACGAACAGCCTCGCCGTCGCGACGGGCACGACGCTGCTCACGGTGGTCCTCGCGTTCGTCTACGCCTACGCGCTCACGCGGTCGACGATGCCGCTGCCGGGCCTCTTCAGGCTCGTCATCATGCTGCCGATCTTCGCGCCGTCGCTGGTGCAGGGGATCGCGTTCATCTACGTCTTCGGCAACAACGGCCTGCTCACGCGGTGGACCGGGTTCAACGTGGGCATCTACGGATTCAAGGGCATCGTCGCCGCCGAGACGTTCTACGCGCTGCCCCACGCGGTGCTGATCCTCGTCGCCGCGCTCACGGCCGCGGACGCGCGGCTCTACGACGCGGCGTCCGCCCTCGGCGCCTCCCGCGTGAAGACGTTCGTCACGGTCACGCTGCCGGGCGTGAAGTACGGCGTGATGAGCGCATGCTTCGTCGTGTTCACGCTCGTGATCACGGACTTCGGGGTGCCGAAGGTGATCGGCGGCAAGTATTCGGTGATGGCGACCGAGATCTACAACCAGGTCATCGGCCAGCAGAACTTCACGATGGGCGCCACGGTGTCGGTCGTGCTGCTCATCCCGGCCGCCCTCGCCGTCGTCATCGACCGGCTCGTGCAGCGGCGGCAGTACGCCCTGCTCACGGCCTCGTCGGTGCCGCTCCGTCCCGCGCGCAACCGCGGGCGTGACCTCGGGCTGTTCGTCTATTGCACGCTGGTCGCCGGCGGCATCGCCGCGATCTACCTCGTGATCCTCGCGAGCTCGCTCGTCACGCGCTGGCCGTACGACTTCACGCCGACGACGAAGCACTACCGGTTCGACACGGTGGGCGGCTACACGGCGGTCTGGAACAGCATCGAGGCCGCCGCGCTCGCCGCCGTGATCGGCACCGTGCTCGCGTTCGCGGGCGCGTACCTCGTGGAGAAGTGCCGGACGGCCGCGAGCGGACCGCTCTACGTGCTGTCCGTCCTGCCCGTGTCGGTGCCCGGGATGGTGCTGGGCCTGGCCTACATCTTCACGTTCAACGCGCCGGGCTCGCCGCTGAACGCGCTCTACGGCACGCTCGCGATCCTCGTGCTCTCGCACCTCGTCCACTACTTCACGGTGCCGTTCCTCACCGCGACGGCGGCGCTCAAGCAGATGGACGCCGAGTTCGAGAACGTCTCCGCGTCGCTCGGCGTCCCGTTCTACCGCACGTTCTGGCGCGTCACGGTGCCGCTGGCGCTGCCGCAGATCGTCGCGCTGAGCCTCTACTTCTTCCTCAACGCGATGGTGACGCTCTCGGCCGCGGTCTTCCTCGTGGCGCCGGGCACCGAGCTCGCCGCGGTGGCCGTGCTGCTGATGGACGACGCCGGGGACACGGCGCAGGCCGCGGCCATGTCGGTGCTCATCATCGCCATCGGGTTCGCCGTCCGTCTGCTCTATGCTCTCCTCATGCGCGGAGTCACGCGGCGAACCCAGGCCTGGACGGTGGCGACCCGATGAAGGGCAAGCCCATGCGCCTCGAGACGCTCGCGGTGCACGCCGGCCGCCGTGTGGATCCGACGACCGGCGCCGTCGCGCCGCCCATTCACCTCTCGACCACGTTCGAGCGTGATCCGGACGGCAGCTACTCGCGCGGCCATCTCTACGCGCGCAACAGCAACCCGACGCGCGAGGCGCTCGAAGCGTGCCTCGCGGCGCTCGAGGGCGGGGCGGCCGCGGCGGCGTTCGCGTCCGGCTCCGCGGCGACGGCGGCGGTGTTCCAGGCGCTGAGCCCGGGCGATCACGTCGTCGCGCCGCACGACGCGTACCACGGCACGGGACGGCTGCTGCGCGAGACGTTCACCCGGTGGGGTCTCGCGACCACGTTCGCCGACATGACGAATCCGGCGGAGGTCCAGCGCGCGCTGCGTCCCACGACGCGCGTGGTCTGGGTCGAGACGCCCTCGAATCCCATGTGGAAGGTGAGCGACATTCGCGCACTCGCCGCGCTCGCGCACGACGCCGGCGCGCGGTGCGTCTGCGACAACACCGTCGCCACGCCCGTCGGCCAGTCGCCGCTCGAGCTGGGCGCGGACCTCATCGTGCACGCGACGACGAAGTACCTCGGCGGGCACGGCGACCTGATGGGCGGCGCGGTCATCGCGCGCGTGGCGGACGACATGCTGGAGCGCGTGCGCGCGGTGCAGGCCTCGGGCGGCGGCATCCCGTCGCCGTTCGACTGCTGGCTCGTGCTGCGCGGGATCCAGACGTTGCCCTGGCGCGTGCGCGCGCATGGCGAGAACGCGCTGAAGCTCGCGCGCTTCCTCGCCGAGCATCGTCGCGTGGAGGCCGTGCACTACCCCGGGCTGCCGAGCCATCCCGCCCACGCGCTGGCGGCGCGGCAGATGCGCTGCTTCTCGGGGATGCTCTCGTTCCAGGTCCGCGGCAGCGCGGCCGAGGCGCTGGGCGTGGCCGCCAAGGTGCGCGTCTTCACGCGCGCGACGAGCTTCGGCGGCACGGACAGCCTCATCGAGCATCGCGCGTCGGTCGAAGGCCCGAACTCGCGCACGCCCGACAATCTCCTGCGCGTGTCGGTCGGCCTGGAGCACGCGGACGATCTCATCGCCGACCTCGAGGAGGCGCTGTCGTGAGTCTTCAAGATCGGACCGCGCTCGTCACCGGCGGCGCGCGCGGCATCGGGCTCGCGATCACCGAGCGGCTCGTCGCGGAGGGGGCGCGCGTCCTCATCGCCGATCTCGACGGCACCGCGGCGAAGGACGTCACGAACCGGCACGGAGACGCCGTGGCGGCGCTCGTCGCCGACGTCACGCGGACCGATCACGTGGAGCGCGTGGTGAAGGCGCCGATCGAGCGCTGGGGCCGCCTCGACATCGTCGTCAACAACGCGGGGATCACCGGCCGCTCGTTCCCGATCCAGGACCTGACCGACGAGGACTGGCAGAAGGTCATCGCCGCCGATCTCACCAGCGTGTTCCTCGTCTGCCGCGCGGCGATCCGTCACATGCTCGGCGCCGGCGGCGGCCGCATCGTCAACATCGCGTCGATCGCGGGCAAGGAAGGCAACCCGACGCTGGTGCCGTACTCCGCGGCCAAGGCGGGCGTCATCGGCCTCACGAAGGCGCTCGCGAAAGAGGTCGCGACGCGGAACATCTTCGTGAACGCAGTGGCGCCCGCGGTGATCGGCACCGACCTGCTCAAGCAGATGGAGCCGTCGACGGTCGACCTGCTCGTGTCGAAGATCCCGATGGGCCGCGTCGGCACGCCGCAGGAAGTCGCCGCGCTGGTCGCGTGGCTCGTGTCCGACGAGTGCTCCTTCTCGACGGGCGCGGTCTACGACCTCTCGGGTGGCCGCGCGAGCTATTGACACGGGGGGCCGCCTCTAGCGGCCCCCCAAGCCCCCACGCTCCGGACGATGGCAAAGCCACCGCCCTCCGCGAGTGCCGTTGCCTGTATCCGATTGTGGACCGGCGCGCGCTCAGCCAGTACCGGCCGTAGGCCTCAGAGACGCTAGTCGCCCTTCCGGCGCAGCTCGAAGTTGTCGAAGTCGACCACGACGCTGCCGGCCTCATCCGGAATGCCGACCCCCAATCCGACCTTGCCGCCGGAGAAAGAGCGTTCCCGGTAGACGGCGACGACGGTGGAATTGATGAGAAGCTCGATGATGCTTTTCTCGACCACGACACCGAAGCGATTCGTGTCGTCGAGCTTGATCGGGACCGGCGTCCAGGTGATGAGGTCGTGGAGCTTCGTTCCGTCGTAGCGCCTGAGGATATAGAACGTCCCCTTCGGGCCACGGCCGACGACGAACGAGTAGTCGCTGTTCGTGACCATGCCGAACAGCAGGGAGATCTGCTGGTCCTTCGCGCGGCTCGCCACCAGCCGCGCGTCCACCGCGGCGTAAAAGTCCACGACCGGCCCGTACGGCGCCTCGATCACGCGTGCGGCGTCGCCCTTCGTGACGAGATCCCACCGATACTTGCCTTCGACCATCCTCATGTCGAGTGTCGATCGCTCGTCAGGAACGCTCCCGGTCCGCACGCCGACGCGAGCGACGTGAACGTCTCGGAGGCGACGGACGGCCAGTCCGTGGGTGTCGCCGTCGTCGAGGAGGCGGTCGCCGCCGCGGGTCGGGTCGTCTCGGCGCGAGGCTTGTCGCTCTGCGTGATCCCGAGATACACTCCGCCGAGAGCCGCGACGAGGCCGGCGAGACCGGTCAGGATTCCCGGGGCCGACGTCCAGAAGGTCCGCGTCCTCCAGAACGCCCGCTTGGCGTTGGGCATCGCGGCGTCCGCGTTACGACGCGTTCGGGGTGATCACCGTCTTCGCGCCGCGCCCGGCCGTCGCGTGGGCGAACGCGTCGGCGATCTTCTCCAGCGGGAACCGCGCGGTCACGAGCGGCTTCGCCCTGAGCTTCGGCATCAGCGCCAGCGCGCGGCGGAACGCGGTGCCGCGGCCGAACGCGCCGCCGATCCGGATCTCGCGGAAGTGTACGTCGAACAGATCGAGCGGCAGCGCGCTGCCCTTCGGATTCACGCCGACGAGCTGGAAGTAGCCCGTCGGCCGCGTCAGCGCGAGCGTCTCCTTCACGAGCTCCGGCTTGCCGACGGCCTCGCAGACGACGTCGGCACCGCGTCCCTTCGTCAGCTCCATCACGCGGTCGCGCAGATTCTCGCGTATCGGATCGATCACGACCGTCGCGCCGAGCTTCTTCGCGGCGTTGCGCCGGTCCTCGATCGGGTCCGACAGCACGAGACGCTTCGCGCCGCGCACGCGCGCGATCGCCATGGTGAGCAGGCCCATGATCCCGCCGCCGACCACGACCACCGTGGCGTTCTTCGGCATCCGGAATTGCTCGAGCCCCGAGAGGCAGCACGCCGCCGGCTCGGTGAGCGCCGCGGTCACCGGGTCGAAGCCGCGCGGCAGCGGATGCACGCACGCGGCGGGCAGCGCCACGCGCTCGGCGAAGCCGCCCACGCGCGTGCACCGCGCGCACTGACTGATCCGGCCCTCGGCGCAGTCGGCGCATGCGCCGCAGCCGTACGACGGCTCGCACGCGACGGCCTTGCCGACGAGGCTCTTGCTGACGCCGCGCCCGACCTCGCGCACCCTGCCGGTGTACTCGTGCCCCATGACGAGCGGCGGCGTCCACGGAAAGAGACCCTGCGTCGCGTGGATGTCGGTGCCGCAGATGCCCGCGGCCTGGATGTCGACGACGACCCAGCCGGGCTTGACCGTGGGCTCGGGCGCTTCGTCGATCGTGAACCTGTCGCTGCCGCGCCACGTCGCGACTTTCATGGGAAGAGCCTCCTCGTGGCCAGCGCCGCGCCCTCGCTGAGCGCGCGCAGCTTCGCCCACACCACGCTCGGCGCCACGTTCTCCGAGCCCGCGAACGTCCCGAAGCCGCAATCCGTCGACGCGATGACCCGTGTCCGGTCGCCGACCGCGTCGACCGCCTGCGCGATCCGGTCGGCCACGACCTCGGGATGCTCGACGTAGTTCGTCGTCGAGTCGATCACGCCGGGGATCAGCAGCATCCCGTCCGGCAGCGGATGGCGCTTGAGCACCTTGTACTCGTGGGCGTGGCGCGGGTTCGCGAACGGAATCGACAGCGCGCCGCCGCGCGCGCGATAGAGCAGCGGCAGCACCGCCTCCATCGGGACGTCGTGCGTGTGCGGGCCGTCGTAGTTGCCCCAGCAGACGTGGAGCCGGATGCGATCGGCCGGGATGCCCTCGGTGGCCTGGTTGATCGCGTCGACGTGGAGCTTCACCATCTCCTGGAACCGCTCCAGCGGGTCGTGCTGGAAGAAGCGCACGCGCTCCATGGCGAGGTCGGGACAGTCGACCTGCAGCACGAACCCGCGGCGGTGGATGAGCGCGTACTCCTGTTTGATCTCGCGCGCCAGCGCGGTCACGTAGCGCTCGTGCGACCGGTAGTGCGCGTCGAGCAGGATCGTCGCCATCACGCCGGGGGACGCCGCGGTCATGAAGCGCTCGACGAACTTCTTCGGGTTCGCCTCGGTCGCGCGCTCGAAGAGGTCGCACTCGCGCGTCGCCGGGGCGAGATCCGTGTACTTCACCTCCGCGACCGCTTGCGGAGCGTTCGCGATGCGCGCGGCGGCGCTCCTGCGGCGCGCCAGCATCTCGGCGTAGTCGGGGAAGTCGACGAGGTCGCGCGCGAGCGGCCGCTTGCTCTCCCCGCCGAAGCCCTGCATGCGGTCGACGACGTAGGTGGAGAACCCCGGGCGCGGCTGCTCGCCGTCGTTGCCGACGTCGATGCCCGCGTCGAGCTGCCGCCCGACCACGTCGCGGATCGCGGCCTCGGTCGCGCGCTCGAGCGCCGCGCCGTCGACGGCCTCGCCGCGATCGGCGCGCACGAGCAGGTCGCGGAGCGCGGGCGGGCGGGGAATGCTGCCGACGTGCGTGGTCAGGATCCGATCGTCGCTGCGTCGCATGATGGTCCCTCTCTCAGCTGACGCGATACTTCCGAACCAGCGCTTCGTCCAGGACGATGCCGAAGCCCGGGCCGTTCGGCACGTCCATCATCCCGTCCTTGATCGCGGGGCGGTTCGCCCACACCGTCTGCCACATCGGGTCGCGCTCGGGATCGGCGAAGCACTCCGCATACGTGCCGTGGGGCACGGCCGCGAGGAGGTGCGACGCGATCTGTGACTCCTCGTGGTGCGCCATCTCGACGCCCGCTGTCTGGCACAGGGCCGCCGCGCGGCGCCAGTCGGTGACACCGCCGCCCTCCGACGCGTCGTAGTTGACGAAGTCGACGGCGCCGGCGTCGAGCAGGCGGCGGATCGCGTGGCTCGAGATCTCCGACTGGCCGGCGGTGATGGGGATGCGCGTGGCTCGCCGCACGCGCGCCATCATCGCGACGTCGTCGTACCAGTGACAGGGCTCCTCGAACCAGCGGATGTCGAGCGGCTCGACGAGATGCGCGAACCGGATCGCGTCCTGCGCCGACCAGCCGCGATTGGCGTCGACCGCCAGCACGAAGTCGTCGCCGGCGGCCGCGCGCGCCACGCTCACCCGCGCGGCGTCTTCTTCCGGCGTGAGCCCGCCCACCTTGAACTTGCAGCCGGCCATGCCCGCGCGGCGGTACGCTTCCATCTCCCGGCCGATGTCGGCGTGGGTCTTGCCGTCCATGTAGTAGCCGCCGATCGAGATGATCGGCAGGCGCGTGCGATAGCCACCGAGCAGCGCGCAGACGCTCTGGCCGAGCGCTTTGCCGACCACGTCCCACACCGCGCAGTCGACGCAGGCGATCGCTTCGAGCAGCGCCTTGCGGCGGTAGCGCGCGACGTGGGTGAGGCTGAACATCACCTTCCAGATGCGCTCGGTCTCGAAGACGCTCAGCCCCGTCACGCGCGGCGCGAGATCGTCGCGGATCATCCGGACGAGCTCGCGGCCGTCGTCGCGGTTGTCGCCGTTGTAGACCTCGCTGACGACACCGGCGTCGGTCGCGAGGCGCGTGACGACCGTGCAGCGCGTGAGGACGGTGTAGGTGCTGCCGCCGAAGTTCTTCTTCAGCGGGATCTCGAGCGCGAGCGCCTCGAGGCTCCGGATCCTCATTTCTTGAGCCGCACGTCCTCGAGCGGCGCCGACCACGGATACGGGTTGATCAGCATGAGCGCCGGATCGGCCACGCGGGGCCCGACGCCGCTCGGCCACGTGTAGTCGAAGATCGGCGCGAGCCTGACACGGTCGTGAACGATCTGCTGGATCTGGTGCAGCATCGCCTCGCGCTTGCGCCGATCCAGCTCGCCCGCTTGCTGCTTGTAGAGCGCGTCGACCTCGGGATAGCCGCCGTACGCGTAGACGCCGCTGCTCGGGATCCACTCGGACATCCGGGAGGCGGCGTTGCCGTACGGCGCGAGCACGCACATGCAGAGGCCCTTCAGCTTCTTGCTCGCCCACGCCTGGAAGAACGCGGCGCGCTCCATCGTGCGCACCCGGGTCCGGATCCCGATCGCGGCGAGGTTGTTGCCGACGGATTCGGTCTGCGAGTTGTACGGCGGATAGGCATAGAGGTCGCCGGCGTCGAATCCGTTCGGATAGCCGGCCTCGGCGAGGAGCTGCTTGGCCTTCGCCGGGTCGTACGGATCGGCCTCGAGCGGGAGCGCGAACTCGAACGTGCGGGGCACGATGTTCCCCGCGGGCTTCGAGGCGCCGAGCGTCTCCGCTTCGCTGATCCCGCGGCGATCGATCGCGTAGCTCGCCGCTTGCCGCACGCGCTTGTCGTGCCACGGCGACTTCGGGTCCCACTGGTCGAAGAAGTCGAGGAAGAACGTGCCGATCCCGCCGGAGAACGCGAGCTTGAGGTTCGGATCGCGGCGCACTTCCGCGGCCTGCGGCGCGTCCAGCAGGTACGCGAGGTCGACTTCCCCGCGCTTGAGCATCGCGAGCCGCGTCGTCCCCTCCGGCACGCTGCGATAGACGAGCCGCTTCACGTTCGGCATCTTCCGCCAGTAGCCCTCGTAGGCTTCCATGACCAGCTCGATGCCGGGCGTGTTGCTCACGAACTTGTACGGCCCGAGGCCGATCGGCGCCTTCTTGAAGCCGTCGTCGCCGACGCGCTCGGTGTACTTCTTCGGCGCGATCCATCCGGCCGAGCTCGCCAGCGTCCCGTAGAACGTCATGAAGTCGGGCCACGGCTCGTGCAGCACGAAGCGCACGCGATGCGGGCCGACGATCACGACGTCGCGGACCTTCTCGCGGAGGATCTTCGCGCCCTTCGCGCGGTGGAAGCTGAACTTCACGTCCTCGGCGGTGAACGGATCGCCGTTGTGGAACTTGACGCCCTCGCGCAGCTTGAACTCGTACGCTTTGCCGTCGGGGCTCATGGTCCACGATTCGGCGAGGCTGGGCGCCATGAGGTTGCCCGGCATCGGCTTCACGAGCGCGTCGTGGAGCGCGTAGAGGACCCAGAACGGCGTGATGACGCCGACGACTTCCGCCGGATCGAACCACGCCGGCGCGATCGTGACGTAGAGCGCCCAGCGCATCTCGCCTTCGGGCTTGGCCTGGGCGCCGGCGTCCGGAACCACGCCGGCAACGAGCAGCAGTGTGAGGACGAGCGAGACGACGAGACGCGGTCGACGGGCCATCGCGGTTCCCCCTTCGTCGCGGGCGACGAGGGCTTCGTTCTACCCGCTCGGGGGACGGAAGGCAAGGGACGGTGGTAGGATCGCGCGCGCGTGGAGTCGACCGCCCCGCTCGACTGCGTCGCGCTGCTGCTCGTCGACGATCGCCGCGTGCTCGTCGAGCGGCGCAAGCTCACGAAGCGTCTGGCGCCGGGCACGCTCGCGATTCCCGGCGGGCACGTCGAGGCGGGCGAGACGCTCGAGGCGGCGCTCCTCCGCGAGGCGCGCGAGGAGCTCGCGATCGTGCCGCGCGACACGGCGTTCGTGTGCACGCTGATGCACCTGGCGGAGGAACTGCGGCGGCTCCACTACTACGCCGTGAGACGCTGGGACGGCGCGATCGTGCCCGACGAGGCGGACGCCGTGATCTGGCTGGCGATGCACGACGCGCGGCACCTGGATTTCGACGTGGACCGGACGGCGGTGAACGAATACCTGAGGCTGGAGCGCGAAGGAGGCCTGGTGTGGCGAACGAGAGCGTGACCGTCGAGAAGTTCGCCATCGGGCAGTCCGTCCGCCGCGTGGAAGACCCGCGGCTGGTGCAGGGCCTCGGCCGCTACGCCGACGACGTCAGCGTGGCGCGCCAGGCCTACGCCGCGATCGTGCGGTCGCCGCACGCGCACGCGCGCATTCGCGGGATCGACACGACCGCCGCGCGCAGCGCGCCCGGCGTCGTCGCCGTGCTCACCGGAGCCGATCTCGCGGCGGACAACCTCGGCAACTTGCCGACGGACGGCAACCGCAAGCGGCGCGACGGCTCGCCCGCGTTCCGGACACCCCGGCCCGCGCTCGCGCGCGATCGCGTGCGCCACGTCGGCGATCCGGTCGCGTTCGTGATCGCGGACACGCAGGCGCAGGCCGTGGACGCGGCCGAGCTCGTCGCCGTCGACTACGAGCCGCTGGCCGCCGTCGCCGTGACGCGCGACGCGCTTCGCGCGGGCGCGCCCGCCGTGTGGGACGAGGTGCCGGACAACGTCGCGTTCCTCTGGGAGGCCGGGAACAAGGACAACGTCGCGCGCGCCTTCGAAGGCGCGGCCCACGTCACGAAGCTCGAGTTCGTCGTCAACCGTGTCGCCGCGGCGCCGATCGAGCCGCGCGCCGCCCTCGGCGAGTTCGACCGCCGGACCGGGCGCTACACGCTGCACACCGGCATCCAGGCCCCGCACGGGCTCCGGACGCTGCTCGCGGACCAGGTCTTCAAGGTGCCCCACAGCCACCTCCGCGTCGTCACCGGCGAGGTGGGCGGCAGCTTCGGCATGAAGAGCGGTGTGTATCCCGAAGTGGTCCTCGTGCTGTGGGCGGCGAAGAAGCTCGGCCGTGCGGTGAAGTGGGTGTCCGATCGCCGCGAAGGCATGGTGACCGACGAGCACGGGCGCGACAACGTCTCGACCGCCGAGCTGGCCCTCGACCGCGACGGCACGTTCCTCGGGCTGCGCGTCGCGATCGGCCTCAACATCGGCGCGTATCTGACGCCGCGCAGCGCGGGCCCGGGCACGAACAACGTGGGCGGCATCGCGGGCGTGTACACGACGCCGGCCATCCACGTGCAGACCACGGGCGTGTTCACCAACACGACGCCGACCGGACCGTACCGCGGCGCGGGCCGGCCGGAAGCGACGTACGCGATCGAGCGCGTGATCGACGTCGCGGCGCGCGAGCTCGGGGTCGATCCGCTCGACCTGCGGCGCAAGAACCTCATCCCGTCTTCCGCCATGCCGTTCAAGACCGGCCTCGTGTTCACCTACGACTGCGGCGAGTTCGGGCGCGGGATGGAGATGGCGCTCCGGCTCGCGGACTACGGGGGCTTCGAGAAGCGGCGCGTCGAGGCGCAGACGCGCGGGCGGCTGCGCGGCTTCGGCATCGCGAACCCCATCGAGGTCGCCGGCGGCCCGTACACCGCCGTGAATCCCGACACGAGCGAGGTGCGCGTGAACGCCGACGGCTCCGTGTCGGTGTTCGCCGGGTCGACCTCGATGGGGCAGGGAAACGAGACGGCGTTCACGCAGATCGTGTGCGACCGCCTCGGCGTCCCGCCCGGCCGGGTCCACGTCTTCTGGGGCGACAGCGACGCGCTGGCGACCGGGCGCGGCAACGGCGGATCGGGCGCGCTCACCGTCGGCGGCTCCGCGGTCACGCGCGCGACCGAGAAGATCATCGAGCGCGGCCGGCGCATCGCGGCCAGGATGCTGGAGGCGGCGCCCGACGACGTGCGGTTCGCCGACGGCAAGTTCAGCGTGGCCGGCACCGACAAGGGCGTGACGTGGGCGGCGGTCGCGAAGACGGCGTACACGCCGCGCCAGCAGCCGCCGGGCATGGAGCCCGGGTTCAGCGAGACCGCCGCGTTCACGCCGCCCGCGGTGACGTTCCCGAACGGCACCCACGCGTGCGAAGTGGAGATCGATCCCGAGACCGGCGCGCTGACGATCGAGCGCTACGCCGTGGTCGACGACGTCGGGCGCATGGTCAATCCGCTGCTCGTCAAGGGACAGATCCATGGCGGAATCGTGCAAGGCCTTGGTCAGGGTCTCTTCGAGGACCTCACGTACGACCCTGCGACCGGTCAGCTCCTCGCGGCGACGTTCATGGACTACGCGATGCCGCGCGCCGAGGACGTGCCGGGCTTCGACGTCGACGCGCACGAGGTGCCGACGCAGGTGAACCCGCTCGGCGCGAAGGGCGTCGGCGAGGCGGGGACGGTGGGCGCGATCCCCGCGCTTCTCAACGCCGTGAACGACGCGCTCGCCCCGCTCGGCGTCCGCCACCTCGACATGCCGGTCACGCCGTCGCGGATCTGGCGGGCGATCGGCGAGGCGTCCGGCGCCAATCCGCCGCGGTAAAACGTTTCACGCCGGGCACGTTGTCGTGGTGGCGCGCCCGGCGCCCTCGCTAACCGCTCGATTTCCAGTGGTGCCAGGCGTGGCACGCCTCGTGCGATCAGACGTCGTCATGATCTGGGACCTGCTGATCGCGCTGAGTCTTCCGGTGTGGTTGTTCGTCGAGCAAGTCGCGCAGTCCCGCCGCCGGCGCCGCCGCCTCGCGATCGTCAAAGCGCGGAAGCGGACGCGCCAGGAGACCCTCGACGCCCTCCTCGCGCGTACGGCCTCCTCGCGGACTTGACCCTCGCCCCCGCCGGGCGGATCATCCGGACACCACTGATCCCGCCGGCGAGGAGCCGCTCATGAAAGATGGCCTTCGGTTCGTCGATTCGGACATGCACATCATGGAGCCCCCCGACCTGTTCGACCGCTACCTCGACCCGAAGTTCAAGCATCGGGTGAGCTCCGCGGTCGGCGCGGACGGCAAGCCGAAGCGGGGCGCCTCCGGCACGATGATCGTCGACGACCAGATCGTGTCCGACCTCGACGTCCAGCAGTACAGGAAGCGCGTGAAGCCCGCGGGCTCGCAGACGACGCAGCCGCTGTCCGGCTCCCGGCTCTTCGACACCGGGCGGCTCGACTTCGCGATCGAGCGTGACTACAACGCCGAGGCGCAGGTCATGGGCATGGCGATGGAGGGCGTCGACATCGCCGTGAACTACCCGACGAACGGGCTCGCGCTCCTCGGCCGCAACGGCATGGATCCCCAGATGTCGCTCGCGCTGTGCCAGGCCTACAACAACTGGATCCACGACTTCTGCAGCTATAGCCCCGAGCGGCTGAAGTGGGTGGCGATGCTGCCGATGCACGACGTGCACCTCGCCTGCCGCGAGCTGGTGCGCTGCGTGACCGAGCTCGGCGCGGTCGGCTCGTTCATCCGGCCGAACCTGCTCAACGGCCGCTACTGGCACTCGAATTACTGGGACCCGCTCTACTCGATCCACGAAGAGCTGAACGTCGCGTGGGGCTTCCACGAGGGCGTCTCCGCGCTCTACTCGCGCATGCTCGAGCTCTACGGCGAGAACCGCTTCTATCGCCACGTCGCGAGTCACTGGATCGAGATGCAGCAGGCGCTGATCGCCATGATCATCGGCGGCGTGTTCGAGTTCCATCCGAAGCTGCGCGTCGGGTATCTCGAGGCGCAGAACTCGTGGGTGCCCGGCCTCCTCTCGCGCATCGAGTGGGACTACCCGCAGTACCGCGATTCGCACGCGCCGTACCTCACGCTCACGCCGCGCGAATACTTCCGGCGCAACTGCTGGGCGGCGGTGGAGGGGAGCGAGCCGGAGATCGAGGCCACGGCGGGTCTCATCGGCGCCGACCGGATGTGCATCTCGACCGACTATCCGCACTTCGACTCGAACTTCCCGCACGTCGCGGAGAATCTCCTGAAGAACGTGCCGCGCGAGATCGGCGCGCAGATCCTGATGGGCGGCGCGCACCTCTACGGGTTCACCGAGGCCGACTTCAAGAAGGCGGACGCCGCCGCGGCGAAGGATCCCGCCACCGCCAAGTAGCGAGTGAAGGTCTACGTCGCCAGCCCGCTCGGCTTCTCGGAAGCCGGGCGGGCTTTTTACCGTCAACGGCTCCTTCCCGTTCTTCGCCGCGCGCGCCACACCGTGCTCGACCCCTGGACATCGAGCGAAGGCGCCCGCATCGCGCGCGCGCGGCGACGGCCGTACGGCCGCGCGAGGCGCGACGCCCTCGCGGTGGCCAACGCGGCGGCGGCGCGCGCGAACCAGCGCGCGATCGACCGCGCGGACGCTCTCGTCGCCGTGCTGGACGGCACGGACGTCGACAGCGGGACCGCGGCGGAGATCGGGTACGCGTTCGCGCGCGGGACGCCGATCGTCGGTTACCGCGGCGACGTCCGGCCGGCCGGCGACAACGAGGGCGCGCGCGTCAACCTGCAGGTCGAGCACTTCATTCGCGCGAGCGGCGGGACGATCGTGACGCGCCTCGCGGACGTGCCGCGTGCGCTCAGCGGCGTGCGGCGGCGGCCCAGTGGAGGATCGTCATCTTCGAGATCCCCTCGGTGATGTCCCCCGCGAGCGCCATCCGCACCGCTTCCGTGATCGGCACGATCCGGCGCTCGATGAACTCGTCGTCGTCGGCGGGCAGGGGATCGACGGTGAGGCCGCGTCCGACGTAGCAGTACGCCAGCTCGTCGAGGTAGGCGTTCGCCGGCCAGAAGCGCGTGAGGTACGTCAGCTCGCCGGCGCGGTACCCGCCTTCCTCGCGCAGCTCGCGCTGCGCGGCGGCCAGCGGATCCTCGCCGGGCAGCGCGCCGCCGCCCGGCAGCTCCCACGAGACCTCGCGCAGCAGATGACGATGCTGGCCGATGAGCAGCACGCGGTCGTCATCGACGAACGGCAGCACGCCGACGGTGACGCCGGCCGCGAGCACGGGATACACGTGCTCCACCCCGTCCGGCGCGCGCCACGTGTCCTCGCGCAGCGTCAGCTTTCCCCTGCGGTAGACATTCGTCGTGCCGAGCGGCGTCCACGGAGCGCGCACGGTCGCTATGATATCCTCGCCTCGATGCGTCGCGAGCGCTCCCTCGAGCCGTTGATGAAGAAGCTGCTGCAGGCGATCGAAGCCTCGCTCGCGGCGACGGACGCCTCGCGTGACGCGCTCCAGGAAATCCTCCGTCGTGGCGCCGACACGGGACTCTTCTTCTCCGGCAGCCGCTCGCGCACGTTCTCGCCGGAGCTGACCCCGCAGGACAAGGAGTTTCTCCGGGCCGCGTCGATCAAGCCCGACCGCTGACGCCCATGCGCGCGATTCAGCTCCTCGCGTGGATCGTGGCGCTGGGCATGTTCCTCCTCCCGTGGCTTCGTCGGCGCGCGCTCTCCAACGATCGTGCGGTGCCGCCTCCGACCGACGAGCTCGTCAAAGATCCCGTCTGCCAGACCTACGTCGCCCGCTCGCGCGCGGTGAGCCGCCAGGGGCCCGAGGGCCCGCGCTATTTCTGCAGCGACGCGTGCGCGCGCCGCGACGCGTGACCCACCCGGACGCCTACCGCGAGATCGACCGCTCCGCCGATCCCGCCGCGGTCGTCGCCTCGCTCGAGGTCCGCGGGCGTGACCCCGGACAGCGGCGGCTGCGCCGGCGCTTCCTGCGCGCGATTCCGATCCGCCGCCGCGACACGGTGCTCGAGGTGGGCTGCGGCACCGGCGTCGTGCTGCGCGATCTGGTTCCCCTCGTGGGCCGCGGCGGCCGCCTCGCCGGCGTCGACCCGAGCCGCGCCGTGCTCGCGGCGGCGCGGCGCTTGTGTCGCGGCACCGGGATCACGCTCCGTCTCGCGGACGGCGCGAAGCTGCCGTTCACCGGCGACGGCTTCGACGTCACGCTCGCGGTGACGGTGATGCTCCATGTCCCGGACCCGATCGCGGTGGCGCGCGAGATGGCGCGCGTCACGCGGCCGGGCGGACGCGTCGCCGTGCAGGACCAGGATTTCGGAACGCTCGCGCTCACGCATCCCGATCGCGCGCTCACCGCGCGCATCCTGGACGGCGTCGTGAGTCACATGTACGAGGAGCCGCACAGCGGGCGCCGGTTGCCGGCGGTGCTGCGCGCCGCCGGTCTCGAGCAGGTGCGGCTCCGCACCGAGGTCTATCAGGAGACGGAGCTGAAGCCGTACACACGCACGTTCCTCGAGCGCCGCGCGGCCAACGCGGTGCGCTTCGGCATCGTCGACGCGGCGGCCGCGCAGCGCTGGCTCGACGGCATCACGGCGGTCGCCGAGGCCGGCACGTTCGTGTTCACCATCAATTACTACGGCGCGGTCGGCGTGAAGCCGTGAAGCGGCACGGCCTCGTCGTCCTCCTCGCGCTCGTCGCGCTGGCGACGGCCGGACAGACGCCGGCGAGACGCGAGTTCGACGGCGCGGCCGCGCTCCGTCACGTCGAACGCCTCGTCGCGATCGGTCCGCGGCCCGCGGGCTCGCCGGAGGGCGCGAAGGCGCGCGCGTACATCGAGGCGGAGCTGCGCGCGGCCGGTGTCGAGACCCGCGTGATGCCGTTCGACGCGACGACGCCGCAGGGCCGGCTGCCGATGGCGAACGTCATCGGCATCCTGCCGGGCAAGCGCGCGGACGTCATCATGATCGCCGGGCACTACGACACCAAATGGTTTCCGAACCTCCGCTTCGTCGGCGCCAACGACGGCGGCTCCAGCACCGCGCTGCTCCTGCAGCTCGCGCGCGAGCTCGCGAAGGCGCCGCGCGAGCTCACGTACTGGATCACGTTCTTCGACGGTGAAGAGGCGCGCGGGGAGTGGAGCTCCACGGACAGCCTCTACGGCTCGCGCCACCTCGCGGCCGAGCTCACGCGCACGGCGCGGCTGCCGCGCGCGATGATCGTCGTCGACATGATCGGCGACCGCGACCTCGGCATCCGGCGCGAGCTCCTGTCCACCGCGTGGCTGACCGACATCGTGTGGGAGACCGCGCGGCGTCTCGGTTACGGCCGTCACTTCCGCGACGACATCCTGCCGGTCGAGGACGACCACGCGCCCTTCCTCAAGGCGGGCGTCCCCGCCACGCTGCTCATCGACTTCGACTATCCGCCCTGGCACACCGCCGACGACACGCTCGACAAGGTCTCCGCGAAGAGCCTCGCCGTCGTCGGCGAGGTCGTGCGCGAGGCGCTGCCCGCGGTCGAGCAGGCGCTGCTGAAGGGCACGGGAGGCAAACGACCATGACCCGCGTGCGCGAGATCGACGATCCGGGCGACGATCCGATCCTGACCGAGCTCTACGAGAAGGAGCAGGAGGCGTTCGGCTTCGTGCTCAACACGACGCGCGTGATGGCGCAGCGCCCGGGCATCCTGCGCGCCGCCAAGCAGCTCGGCGCGGCGATCGATCGCTCCGGGCTCCTGCCGAAGGACCTCGTGGCGCTCGTGAATCTCCGCGTCGCGCTCATCAACGGCTGCCCGTTCTGAATCGACATCAACGCATCCCGTGGGATGCAGGCGGGCGCGTCGGAGGACAAGGTGCGCGCGGTGGAATCGGCCGAGAAGAGCCCGCTCTACGCGGAGAGCGAGCGCGCCGCGATCGCCTACGCGGAGGCGATGACGATCACCGGCCAGCGCGTGAGCGAGGCGCTGTTCGCGCGCGTCCGCGCGCACTTCGACGAGGCGCAGGTCGTCGAGCTCACGGCGGCGGTGGCGCTCGAGAACTTCCGCAGCAAGTTCAACGTGGCGCTCGGCATCGAGGCCCAGGGGTTCTGCGCGATCAGGTAGTTACCGCGCACTGACCCGCCCCATCGGGACCACCGAGGCGACCGCCGGTTGCGCGGAGGTTGCGGACGGTTGGGCCGAGACGGTGATCGTCGGGTCCTGCGGCATCCACCGGGCGTAGACGCGGAGGAGCACCCCGGCGCTGCGCCAGCCGCCCTGCTGTTGGACGTAGAGCAGGGGAGCGTTACGGGAGAGCATCGTGCTCGCGAACGTGTGCCTGAGCTGCTCGGGCGAGCGGTAGCGCACCTTCGCCGCCGTCAGCACCCGCCGCCACGCGCGGTGCAGCTCCATCGAGCCCATCGGCTGCCCGCTGCGGCCGAACACGAAGGCAGCCGGGTCGAGGCCCCGCACCTTCGCCCCGCGCAGCGCGTCCACGGCGCTTCTGGCGCCCGCTGTGGCCGCTGGACGCCATTCCGCGGTGTCGTCGGCGACGGGATGAAGGAACGACACCAGCCGATTCTGGCGGGTCTTCGTCGGGCCGAGGCGTTGACGGCTCCACGTCCGCTGCACGAGCACGGCGCCACGCTCCAGGTCGAGGTCGCCCCACGTGAGCCCGCACACCTCGCCGGCGCGCATCCCGCTCTGCGCCCACAGCCGCAGCATGGCGGCGAGATCGGCATCGAGCCGCTGCGCGGCGCCCAGCACGGCGCGGAGCTCCGTCCCGCTGAACGGGTCCACCTGCGCGATCCTCGGCGTGCCACGCCAGTCCACCTCCTTGGCGGGGTTGCCGGGGATCAGGCGCGTGCGCACGGCCCGCTGGAGGATGAGCCGGAGGGCCAACAAGCCGGTGCGCAGGGAGCCGTCGGACAGCGGCTTGCCGGTGAAGCGGACCGAGCCGCCCAGCGCCCGCTTGGCCGCGATGAAGTCCTCGATCGTGTCGGCGGTGATCGCGGAGACAACCTTCGGGCCGAAGAACGGGACGAGATGCTTGAGGGTGAACGAGCGGTAGTTCTCCATCGTGCTCGGGGCCACAGCGTGAACGGCGGGGTACTTCTCCAGCCACTCCTCGGCCAGCGCGGCGAACATCACCGCGGGGGCCACCGGCTTGTCGGCGAGGATCGAGGCGTCGCCCTGCGCCAGCTTCGCCTGGATCTGAATCTTCGCCTGGTCGGCCGCCTTCTTCGCATTCTTGCCGACGCCGACTCGCTTGGCTTTGCGTCGGCCCTGCCAGTCGATGAAGAGCCACCACGCCCCGCGATGCGCGCGGACCTTAACGCCCATGCCGGCCTCCCTTGCGACGCTCGATGAGTTCGACGCGAAGGGTGGCGCGCAGGACGCGGGCGATCCGCTCGAGGGTCTCGAAGGAGGCGTTTCGCTCGCCCGCTTCCACCTTGCGGACGAAGATCACGCTGAGCCCCGTGCGCTCTGCGAGCTCGGCCTGCGTCAGGCCTCGCTTCTCGCGGAGGGCCTTGATGCGCTCGCCGAGCTCGGCCCACCCCATAGTGATACGTACAGTATCGTAGGCGGTCGGCGCCGGCAAGCGCTCAGAGCTCACGGAGCACGTCCTTCACAAGCTGGTTGACGTCAGCGTTCGCCCGGTGGCGGAACCGCTCGATCCACGCATCGAAGTCGCTGCGGCGCACGAGCACCTTGCCGCCGACCCGGTACGAGGGGAGGGGGTGCAGCGGATCGGCCAGGTGATCGCGCAGCTTCCTGACGCTGAGGCTCGAGTAGTCGG
>VGLJ01000007.1 GCA_016866775.1 Candidatus Rokuibacteriota bacterium
GTCATGTCCCCACGTCCATCGCCACGGCGTACGAGCTCCTGGCCCGGGCCCTGCTGCAACGATTGCCCTGTCGCTCGTGTGGACGGCTCCCGGAGACGGGATGATATTTAGTAACACAGTAGTACTATGGGACGGGGCGGAGGGCTCGTACGGCCTCCGCCCCTGTATCGTTCTCTGGACATTGAACGAGCCCCAACGTGCGGCGTAGTCTGCGCGCATGGGAACGTTCTACGTCGACGCTCTCGTTGCGGCCCCGCACGCATCGACGCGGCGAGAAGCCCTCAAGCTCCTCGTTGACACGGGCTCGATGTACAGCTGGATCTCGACGACCGTGTTGCAAACGCTCGGCGTCGAGCCCTTCACGCGCCGACGAATCGTCACGATCGATGGCTCGCTGTCCGAGCGTGACATGGCGGAAGTCGTGATGACCCTCGAGGCGCAGACGCTGCACACGCTTTGCCTCGTCGGTCAGCCGGGGGATCTGGAAGGGCTCGGCGCCTACACCCTCGAAGGGTTCGGCCTGGGCGTGGATCCCATTCAGCGCCGCCTGATCCCCGCGATCATGTTCGGCGCCTCGGCGCTCGCGTCTTAGCGCTACAGCGTCGCGTTGATCGTGCGCGCGAGATCGACATCGCGCGCGCTCAGCCCGCCGGCGTCGTGGCTCCAGAGACGCAGCGTCACCTGGTTGTAGTCGTGCACCGTGATGTTCGGGTGATGGTTGGCCTTCTCGGCGAGCGCCGCCACGCCATTCGCGAAGATCATCGCCGTCTTGAAGTCGGCGAAGCGCCACGTGCGCTGGATCGCGTCGGCGTCGCGCGTCCATTCGGGCAGGGTCGCCAGCTCGCGCGCCAGCACGTCCTCGGGAAGGCGGGGGCCCCCGGGCATGGCTATGCGCGCGTCAGCTTCTGGAGCGAGCGGATCTCGCGCGGCGGCTTCTCGTCCTTGCCCTGCGCGGTCCACGACACCTCGGCCACGTAGAGATCGCCGCGCGAATCGACCACGCAGCCGTGCGGCGCGATGAACTCGCCGGGCTTCTCGCCGCGGAACGTGCCCCCGACGCGATCGACCAGATCGCCCTTCATGCTGACCACCGACACGCGCGCGCCGATGTTCGGGACTTCGGCATTCACCGGCAGGTGTGACGGCAGCTCGCCGACGTAGCCGAGCCCGGCGGCGCGATCGATGTGAAGTCCGCAGGGCCGGTGGAGGTTGTTCCACTGCGCCAGGTAGCGCCCTTCGCCGTCGAAGATCTGCACGCGGCTGTTCTCCCGGTCCGCCACGTAGACGAGGCCCTCGCGGTCGGTCGCGATGTTGTGCGGGATGTTGAAGCGTCCCGGATCGGTGCCCGGTCCGCCCCACGAGTGGAGATGCCGGCCCTTCGGATCGAACTTGTGGACGTGCGAGTTGCCGTAGCCGTCGGAGATGTAGACGTTGCCGGTCCGCGGGCAGAGCGCGACGTGGGTCGGGCGGTTGAACGGCTTGCCGCCGTGGAGCGTCGACGCCTGGTCCGGGTTCCCGATCGTCAGCAGCAGCTTCCCGTCGGCCGTGAACTGGCGGATGGTGTGATGCAGGTCATCGGTCAGCCAGAGCGTGTCGTCCGGGCCGATCGTGATCCCGTGCGGCCGGCGAAACACGCCCTCGCCCCACGACCGCAGGAATGTCCCCTCGCGATCGAACACGATGACCGGATGCTCGCCGCGATTGAAGACGTACGCGTTGTCGCGCGCATCCACGGCGACGCTCGTCGCCTCCACGAACGACCAGCCGTCCGGCAAACGCCCCCAGGACTCGATCGCGCGAAATCCCATGCCAGCCTCCCCGCGTCTGTCGGGCCAATGATACGATCAGCCCGCGCCTGCCGTAGATCCAAAGCGGGGAGAGCCGGAGAGGAACGCGCGTGCGCTACGGGTTCGTCATCGATCAGCGGAAGTGCATCGGCTGTCACGCCTGCACCGTCGCCTGCAAGGAAGAGAACCACGTGCCGCTCGGCGCCTTCCGCACGTGGGTGAAATACGTCGAGCGCGGCCGCTATCCCGAGACCCGCCGCTACTTCTCGGTCCTGCGCTGCAACCACTGCGACGACGCGCCGTGCGTCACCATCTGCCCGACCGTCGCGCTCTACCGCCGCCACGACGGGATCGTGGACTTCGACGGCGCGCGCTGCATCGGCTGCAAGTCCTGCATGCAGGCGTGCCCGTACGACGCGCTCTACATCGATCCGGCCACGCAGACCGCCGCGAAGTGCCACTACTGCGCGCACCGTATCGAGGTCGGCCTCGAGCCCGCGTGCGTGATCGTCTGCCCCGAGCAGGCCATCATCGCCGGCGATCTCGACGATCCGACGACGCGGATCGCGCGGCTCGTCGCCACGGAGCAGGTGCAGGTCCGCAAGGCCGAGCAGGGCACGCGACCGAAGGTCTTCTACCTCGGCGCCGACACCGCCGCGCTGACCCCCTCGATGCAGTCGCCGACCGCGCATTACGTCTTCGCCACCCGGCCGCAGGCCGAGGTGGATCTCGTCCGCATGGTCGAAGAGGTCCAGCGGATGGAGCCGCGCGCCGACGGCGCGGCGAGCCGTCCCGTCTACGACGCCCCGCACCTGACGCGCCCGTGGGGCGCGAAGGTGTCCGCGTACCTGTGGACGAAATCGGTCGCCGCGGGCAGCCTGCTCGTCGCGGCGCTCGCCGCGCTGCTCGGCGCGTCGCCGGCAAGCCCGCTGCTCGGCCTCGCACCGCCCGTCATCGCGCTGCTGTTCCTCGCGATCACGACCGCGCTGCTCGTCCTCGACCTCAAGCGTCCGGACCGCTTCCACTACATCCTGCTCAAGGGCAATCCCCGGTCGTGGCTCGTGCTGGGCGCGTGGATCCTGATCGCCTACGGGATCATCGCGGTCGTCTGGCTCCTCGCGAGCGCCACGGGCACGCCGGGGCTGCTGCGCGCGCTCGCGATCCCCACGATGGTGCTCGCCGCGGGCGCCGCGGGGTACAGCGCGATGCTCTTCGGCCAGGCCGAGGGGCGTGATTTCTGGCAGAGCCCGCTGCTGCTGCCGCAGCTCCTGATCGCCGCGGTCGCCGCGGGGGCCGCCACGCTGCTCGTGGTGGGCGCGCTGGGCGGCGCCGCGCCCTCGGCGCTGACGCGCCTCGGGTGGCTGCTCGGCGCGTCGCTCGTCGGCAACGCCGTGCTGCTCTTCGCCGAGCTCGGCGCCACGCACGCGAACGTCGACGTCACCCGCGCGGCGCGGCTGATCACGCGCGGACACTACGCGGCGCGGTTCTGGATCGGCGTCGTCGGCGCCGGCATCGGCGTGCCGCTGTTGCTCCTCGGCGGGGCACCCGGTCACGCGGCCGCCGCCTCGGTCGCCGCCGTGCTCGCGCTCCTGGGGCTCGCGATCTACGAGGACATCTGGGTGAAGGCCGGCCAGAGCATTCCGCTGAGTTAGGAGATCCGGGTGACGCCTTCCGAGCCGCTGCATCCGTCCGCGCGCGAGCTGCCGCCGCCCACCGGCGGTCTCGCGAGCTTCCCGCCCGTCGAGCGCTGGGACGACTGGGAGGAATACGATCCGGTCGCGTGGCCGCGGAAGGTCACGAAGCGGTACTCGCTGATCCCGACGATCTGTTTCAACTGCGAGGCCGCGTGCGGGCTGCTCGCCTACGTGGATCGCGACAGCGGAAAGATCGCGAAGTTCGAAGGCAACCCGGTGCATCCCGGCAGCCGCGGGCGCAACTGCGCGAAGGGCCCGGCCACGCTCAACCAGGTCGACGACCCCGAGCGCATCCGCTACCCGCTGCGCCGCAAGGGCGCGCGCGGCAGCGGCGAGTGGGAGCGCGTGAGCTGGGACGAGGCGCTCGACGACATCGCCGGCCGCATCCGCAAGGCGCTCGTCGAAGGCCGGCAGAAGGAAGTGATGTACCACCTCGGCCGGCCCGGCCACGAGCTGGTCTACCTGCAGCGCGTGTTCCACGCCTGGGGCATCGACGGCCACAACAGCCACACCAACGTCTGCTCGGCGAGCGCGCGCGCCGGCTACGCGTTCTGGATGGGGATGGACCGGCCGTCGCCCGATCACGCGAACGCGCGCGTGATGCTGCTGCTCTCGTCGCACCTCGAGACCGGCCACTACTTCAATCCCCACGCGCAGCGAATCATCGAAGGGAAGATGCGCGGGGCGAAGGTCATCGTCGTCGACACGCGCCTCAGCAACACCGCGTCGATGGCGGACTGGTGGCTCGCGCCGTGGCCGGGCACCGAGGCCGCGGTCCTCCTCGCCATCGCGAACATCCTCGTCACCGAGCGGCGCTACGACCGCGACCACGTCCGCCGCTGGGTGAACTGGGAGGAGTATCTTCGCGAGGAGCGGCCCGATCTTCCGCAGACGTTCGAAGGCTTCGAGCGCGCGCTCGAGGAGCTCTACGCCGAGTACACGCCGGCCTTCGCCGCGAAGGAGAGCGGCGTCGACGCCGCGAAGATCGTGGAGATCGCGCGCGCGGTCGCCGGCGCGCGCGGCGCGCTCGCCACGCACGTCTGGCGCAACACCGCCGCCGGGAACCTCGGCGGCTGGCAGGTCGCGCGCGCGCTCGAGCTGCTCGTCGTGCTGACGGGCTCGGTCGGCACGCCGGGCGGCACCGCGCCGAACGCCTACAACAAGGCGATTCCCGCGCCGCCGATGATGCCGCCGCCCGCGAAGGTGTGGAGCGAGCTCCTGATGCCGAAGGAGTACCCGCTCGCCTTCTTCGAGATGAGCTTCCTGCTCCCGCACTTGCTCGAGGAAGGCCGCGGCAAGCTCTCCATGTACTTCACGCGCGTCTACAACCCCGTGTGGACGAACCCGGACGGCATGGCGTGGATCGAGATGCTGACGGATGAAAGCAAAGTCGAACGGCATGCATGTCTGACTCCGATTTGGAGTGAAACAGCGTGGTTCGCCGATTTCGTATTGCCGATGGGCCACGCCTCGGAGCGCCACGACCTCATGTCGCAGGAGACGCACGCCGCGCGCTGGATCGGGTTCCGGCAGCCGGTGCTGCGGCTGGCCCTCGAGCGCCAGGGCAAGGTGTTCGACACCACGTGGCAGGCGCACGAGGCCGCGGGCATCGGGCAAGTCTGGGAAGAGGACGAGTTCTGGATCGAGCTCTCGTGGCGTATCGACCCCGACGGCGCGCTCGGGATCCGCAAGTACTTCGAGTCGCCGTATCGCGCCGGCGAGAAGCTCCGCATCGCCGAGTTCTATCAGTGGATGTTCGAGCACAGCGTGCCCGGTCTGCCGCAGGCGGCGGCGAAGGAAGGGCTCACGCCGCTCGAGTACATGCGCAAGTACGGCGCGTTCCTCGTCGAGGACAACGTGTACGAGTCGCACGAGAAGGCGCTCGGCGCGAAGGACCTCGAGGGCGCGAGCGTCGATCCGCAGACGAAGGTCGTCTCGCGCGGTGGCGCCGCGATCGGCGTCGAGGTAGACGGCGTTGCGCGGACGGGCTTTCCCACGCCGTCGCGCAAGCTCGAGTTCTTCTCGCGCACGCTGAAGGAGTGGAAGTGGCCCGAGCAGGCGGTTCCGCGCTACATCCAGAGCCAGGTGCACTTCTCGAAGATCGACCGTGCGCGCGGCGAGATGGTGCTGCTCCCGACCTTCCGGCTGCCGACGCTCATTCACACGCGCTCGGGGAACGCGAAGTGGCTCGCCGAGATCTCGCACACGAACCCGCTGTGGGTGCATCCGGAAGACGCGGCGCGCCTCGGCGTCGTCACCGGCGATCTCCTGAAAGTCCAGACGGCGATCGGCTACTTCGTCGACCGCGTGTGGGTGACCGAGGGCATGCGCCCCGGCATCCTCGCGTGCTCGCATCACATCGGCCGGTGGCGTCTGCGTGAGGCGATCGGCGGCGAGCGGTGGTCCACCGCGCTGGTGGACCTTCGTCAGGAATCACCGGGTCAGTGGCGGATGCGGCAGGTGCACGGCGTCAGGCCGTTCCCGAGCGACGATCCGGACTCCGAGCGCGTCTGGTGGGAAGAGGCCGGCGTGAACCAGAACCTCACGTTCCCCGTGCAGCCCGATCCCGTGAGCGGCCAGCACTGCTGGCACCAGAAGGTCACGGTCACGAAGCCGGCGGAGGGCGAGCGGTACGGCGACATCTTCGTCGACACGCGCAAATCGTTCGAGATGTACCGCCAGTGGCTCGCGCTGGCGCGCCCCGCGCCGGGGCCGGGTAGTTTACGCCGGCCGCTATGGCTGCCGCGCGCGTTCAAACCGGACGCGTCGGTGTATCGGCTGGAGGGCTGAGCGCCGAGAGCCGTTCCACCCCTTCCCGCCGCCCGGCCGTATACCTTTCCGAGATGGACGAAGGGGCGTTCACGAAAGTGGCCGAGGAGTACGGGGCGCGGCTCTATGCCGTCGCCTTCCGTTTGCTCGGCCACCGCGCCGACGCCGAGGACGCCGTCCAGCGCGCCCTCATGAAGGCGTTCGCCGCGCGCGCCGCGTACTCCCCCCAATGGGCCGTGTCGACGTGGCTCTACCGCATCCTCACGAACGTCTGCGTGGACGAGCTGCGCCGGCGGCGGCCGACGAGTGAGATCGACGACGCCCACAGGTCGACGCCATCGCCGGCGGGCGCGATCGGGGCGCGCATCGACGTCGCGCGCGCGCTCGAGAGCGTGCCGCGTGAAGCACGTGTGCTGCTCGCCCTGCACTACGTCAACGGGCTCTCGCATCGCGAGCTCGCGCAGATCCGCGGCATCTCCGTCAACACCGTCAAGAGCCAGCTCGCGCGCGGCAAGCAGATCCTGCGCGTCCGGCTCGAGAGAGGACCTCATGGACCAGCTCGACGATCTCCTCGCTGAGTATTTCAACCCGGCCGTCGCGCCGAAGCGCCTCGCGACGCGGCTCGCGCGGCCGGCGGCACGCGCGACGGTCGTTGCGGATCCCGCGCGGTTTCATCTCGAGGCGAGCGATCGCGGCATCCGCCGCCTCGTGTACGGCCGCGGCCACGACACCGCGGCGACGGCGGCGGCGCGGCGCCATCTGGCGCGGGCGCGCGAGGAGCTCGCGGAGTACCTCGCGGGCGCGCGGACCTACTTCTCGGTGCCGGTCGACCTGGAGGTCGGCGACTTCCAGGGCCGCGTCCTCACGCAGGCGGCGCTCATCCCCTACGGCGAGACGACGTCGTATGCGGAGCTCGCGCGGCGCATCGGGCACCCGCGCGCCTCGCGCGCGGTCGGCAACGCGCTCGGCGCCAATCCGGTGCCCATCGTGGTCCCCTGCCATCGGATCATCCGCGGGGACGGGAGCTGGGGCCACTACGCGTTCGGCGGCGACATGAAGACCGCGCTCCTGCGGCTCGAGCGCACGACGCCGGCGCTCGTGGGCTCGGCGACGACCAGCATCGTGTGCCGGAAGGGCTGCGCCCACGAGCAGCGGATCAGCGAGCGGCACCGCGTGGTGTTCGCGTCGCTCGACGACGCGCGCAGCGTGGGCTACCGCCCGTGCAAGGTCTGTCAGCGCTGAGCGGCCCCCTTCGCGCAACGGAACCCGATGATGGCGTTCTGCGAGTCAGGTGGGTAGTCGTAGCGCAGCATCGTTCGCGGGCCGAACACGATGCCACCCCAGGAGGCACCGCGCAGGACGCGCCTGGTACCGGCGTCGGGGCCCGTCGGGTTTCGATTCGGACTGCGCGAGTAATAGTCGTTCGCGTACCAGTCGGCGACCCGCTCCCACACATTGCCCGCCATATCGTGCGCGCCATAGGGGCTGACGCCGCTCGGATACGAGCCGACGGGCGTCGGCTTGCCGACCTTGCTCTGCCCCGAGTTCGCGCGGCTCGCGTCCCATAGTGCGCCCCATGGGTATTCGCGCCCATCGGTTCCGCGCGCCGCCTTTTCCCACTCTGCTTCACTCGCAAGACGCTTGCCCGCCCACTTGCAATAAAGGTCGGCATCGTGCCAGCTGACCCCGACCACGGGGCTGGGATGACGCATTGAATGCGGTGTCTGTCCAGTAGGTCGGCTCCGACCGACCAGTCGCGCGCATGAAACGCTCGTAGAGCGTGTTCGTCGTCTCGTACTTGTCGATGTAGAACGCGTCGAGATAGACACGATGGATCGGCTTCTCGTCGTCGTATTGGTCGGCTCCCATCGTGAACTCGCCCGCGGATACGAGCAGCATTTCTGCGCCGTCGTCGCTCTTGATCATCTTCGCCGGGCCGACCGGCTCGATGTCGACCACGACTTCGCCGCGCGAATTGTCGGCGACGACGACCTCGCGCGCCCCGGTTCACGGTCGAGCGGTTCGCACATGGCCTCAACGTCTCGGAGACGGGGTCGGATCTCCGCGTTCAGTTCCAGAGCGATTCGCGTTACGCCGAATTCGTGCCACGCGCGAGCCAGCGCGAGGTCCTGGGTATCCGCCTACCGGTCGCCCGTGCCGATGACGTGCTTCGGGGGAAGGTCTGGGCGGCAGGTGATCCGACGCGCCGGCCGAGTGAGCGCCAAAAAGACCTCGCGGATATCGCGCGACTACTCGAAGCGTTCCCGTTGCTGCGTGCCCAGGTCCCTGCTGAGATTCTCGCCCATCTCCTCTGAATTCCCGCGCGGCGAGTAACCTCCGGTCGAGCGGCGGCTTCGCCGCCGCATTCGAATCTTGGGGGGAGTTTCGAGGGGGGCCGTCGAGGCCCCCCTCGATGATCAGCTCGCGGCGTTCGTGTAGTAGGTCGTGAGGAGGCGGCGGTCGGAGTGGTAGCGGAGGCGGTTCAACGCCTCGTCGCGGTCGGCCCACGCCACCTCGTCGACCTCGTGGTCGTGGTCGCCTTCCTTCTCGACGGGACGCATGAGGAACCAGCGGACGGTCTTTTGGATGCGCGCGCCCCCCCGCTGGAACCAGTACGTCACCGCCTCCAGCTCGCGGACCGGCTCGCAGCGCCAGCCGGTCTCCTCGCGCACTTCGCGCAGCGCCGCCTGCTCGCTCGTCTCGCCGGTCATCAGCGTGCCCTTGGGCAGGGTCCACACGGGACGATTGCGGAGATCGCGCGCCCGGATGAGGAGAACCCGGCCCTCGTCGTCGACCACGAGGCCGCCGGCGGAGAACTCGAAGATGGGACGACGCTCTGCCATCACGACATGATACGACTGGTTGGAACCCGGGCCCTCGGGTCATCGCATGCGAGACGACCTGCTCGCGCACTTCCCACCCGGCGCGATCCCGCGTCCCGAGCAGGTCCGTCTCCTGGACGGGCTCGACGAGGCGCTCACCGATCTCCCCGCCGAGGGCGAGGGCCCGCGCGTCGTCCTGATCGAAGCGCCCCCGGGCGTCGGCAAGAGCCACCTCGCGATGACGCTCGCGCGCTGGAGCGGGGACGCATACCTCCTCACGTCCCAGAAGCTGCTCCAGGGCCAGTACGAGCGCGAGTTCGGCGACGCGCTGCAGCTCGTGAAGGGCCGCGAGAACTACCTGTGCGAGCGGGTGCCGCCGCCGGCGCGGGCGACGACCGCGCAGGGCCTCTGCCGGCGGCCGCGCGGCCCGCTCTGCCAGTGCCCGTACGCGCGCGCAAAGCTGGCCGCCCTCAACGGACCGATCTTCTGCACGAACACCGCGTACTTCCTCACGCTCCGCCAGTGGCAGCGCGAGCAGCTCCGGCGCCGCCGGCTGCTGATCGTCGACGAGGCGCACAACCTCGAAGCCCAGCTCGTCCGCGTCTTCACGGTGAGCTTCGCGCCCGATCAGATGAAGGCCTGGTTCGGCGGACCGCTGCCACGCTTCGCGTCGGCGGGGGAGTACCGGATCCTCTTCGAGGAGCAGCTCGCGCGGCTCGAGGCGGAGCTCTCGCTCATCGACAGCCGGCTCGAGAGCCTGCGCCCGCCGGGCTTCGGCGCCGAAGACCTGCTCACCTATCCCCTGACCGCCGAGGAGCAGGAGCTGCTCGCCCAGCGCGATCTCCTCGATGGCGCGCTCGCACGCATGCACGTCTTCCTCGACGCCGCCGACACGGAGTGGGTCGTGCGCTATCCCGACGCCGGCCTCGGCGCCACGCTCGAGCTCGCTCCGCTCACCGTCAGCGCCATGGCGCCCGCGCTGCTGTGGGATGCCGCCGACATCGTCGTGCTCTCGTCGGCGTTCCTCGGCCGCGCGGAGGTCATCGCGGGCTATTTCGGGCTGGACCCTCGGGACGTGCGGACGCTCGCGAGCCCCTCCCCGTTCCCGGTGGAGCACCGGCGCATCGAGTACCTGCCGGTCGGCATCCTGTCGAAGGCGACGCTGCCGGAGCTCGAGCCGGCGCTCTTCGAGGAAGTCGCGGCGATTCTCGGCCGCCACCGCAGCGAGAAAGGCCTCGTCCACGCCGCCTCGTACGTCGCGGCGCGGCGGCTTTTGGCGCACCTCGCCGACCACGCGCCCGAGCAGCGTCGGCGCGTGATCTTCGTCGAGTCGTCCGACGCGAAGGCGCGTGCGCTCGAGCACCATCGCGCCTCGCCGTTGCCGACGGTGCTCCTGTCGCCGGCGCTGCGGGAAGGTGTCGACCTGCCGGACGACTTCCTGCGGTTCCAGATCGTCACCAAGATGCCGTATCCCGACCTCGGCGATCCGTGGACCGCCGCGCGTCAGGCGCGCGACCCGCGGTGGTACGCGCTCGAGACGGCGAAAGCGCTCGTCCAGGCGTACGGCCGCTCGTGCCGGAACGCGGACGATCACGGCGTCACGTACATCCTCGACGGACAGTTCGCGCGCTTCGTGCAGCGCTACCGTCCGCTGCTTCCCGCGTGGTTCCGCGAGGCCGCGGAGCCGGCGCTGCGCGCGGCGAAGGCCCGCGGGCACGCCTGAGGCGCGCGCGTGAGCGGCGAGGCCGTCGTTCGTCTCCTCGCGCCGGGCGACGAAACGCACGTCGAGGCCCTGCTCGCGCGGCACCCCGACAGCTCGCTCTTCCTCCGGCGCAACCTCGCGGCGGGTGGTGTGGTCGACCGGGAAGCGCGCTATCACGGCAGCTGGGCCGGCGCGTTCGAGACCGGGCGGCTCGTCGCGGTCGCGCAGCACACGCGCTTCGGCACCGTGCTCGTGCAGGCGCCCGTGCACGTCGGGGCCGTCGCGTCGCTCGCGGCCCGTGCGAGCGGCCGCGCCGTGAGCGGCTTCGTCGGGCCGTGGACGCAAGTGGGCGCGGCCCGCACGGCGCTCGGGCTCGACGGCGTGCCGATGCGCGTCGAGAGCCACGAAGGCCTGTACGCGCTGTCGCTCGACGCGCTGGTGGTCCCCGAGATGCTCGCGAGCGGCCGGTGGCGCTGTCGCCGCTCGAGCCGCGACGACGTGGACCTCCTCGTCGACTGGCGCGTCGCGTACACCGTCGAAGCGAATCACGAGGCCGACGATCCCCAGGTGCGCGCGTGGAGCCGCGAGGAGATCGAGACGGGTCTGGCGGAGCGCACGGGATTCGTCCTCGAGACCGACGGAGCCCGGTCGCCTACCAGCAGTTCAACGCCGCGCTGCCGGACGTGGTGCAGGTCGGCGGCGTGTGGACACCGCCGCCGTGGCGTCGCCGCGGGTACGCGCGCGCCGTCGTCGCGGGGTCGCTGCTCGCAGCGCGTGCCGAAGGCGTGCCGCGGAGCGTGCTGTTCACGGGCGAGGAGAACATCCCCGCGCAGCGCGCGTACGCGGCGATCGGCTACCGGCGCGTCGGCGACTGGGGGCTCCTGGTCCTCGCGACGCCGACGCGCCCGAAGGGCTAGACGATCTCGCTGATCTGCATTGTCGGCTGGATGTTCGTGTAGTTCGGAATGTCGGCCATGATCTCGGCGCCGTGCTGCCCCATGCCCTTCTGGAACTCGGCGAGCGAGTTGAGGTACACGTGGCCGATGCAGACGAACGGCGCCGCCGATCCGGGCGCGCCGCTCGAGAGGCCCTTGTCGACCTCCGCGCGCACGAAGCCGAAGCTCTTCAGGCGGTCGCCCACGAGCTTCATGTGCGTGTTCTTGTAGTAGTCGACGTCGAACTTCTTGCCGGCTTCGTTGGGATAGAGCACGGTCACGCGGATCATGGCGGCGCCTCCTGGCGATGGAGTGGGCGCTATCCTACCGCGGCCAGCCCGTCGGCACTCGCGGAGGGCGCGGATTCACTCCACGCCCGGAGCGTGGGGGCTTGGGGGCCGCTCGAGGCGGCCCCCAGTGTCAATCAATCGAGGCCGGCGCGGCGGCGGAGGAGAACGCCGATCGGCGTGCCGAGGAGCGCGCCGGCGAGCCAGAGCCAGCCGTGCAGGCTCGTCGATGCGATCCCGCTGAAGTACGCGCCGATGTTGCAGCCGAACGCGAGACGCGCGCCGTAGCCGAGCAGCAGTCCGCCCGCGAGCGCGATCGCGCCGCGCCGGACGGTGACGCGCCCGACGTGGAAGCGCCCGGCGAGCCCGGCGCCGAGCAGCGCGCCGAGCACGATCGCGGCGTCCATCATCGCCGTCTCGTCGGCGAACACGGACGCGGCGAGCGCGTCGGCCGGGAAGCCGTCGCTCCAGAAATCGATCGCGGCGACGTCGACGCCGAGCGCGCGCAGCGCCTTCGCGCCGGCGAGCGTGATGCCCCATGTGATCCCCCACGCGTGACCCGAGAGCACCACGACGACCGCGTTGAGTGCGGCGAGCGCGATCGCCCCGCCCGCGAGCGACCACGGGCCGTGCAGGAGACGCCGCCAGCCTCTCACCGGCGGCGCGACGGGCCGCACGTCGCCGAGCCGGCGCCGCTCCCACCGCTTCGCCACGAGCGCGATGACGCCGAACGCCGCGAGCTGGAGCGCGACCGCGGGGAGCCAGCCGAGCGCGTCACCGAGGCTGATCGGCCCGAGTGACGGCAGCCCGCGCCAGAGATCGGCGTGCAAGGTCGCGACGATCGATCCGGCGGCGAAGCCGACGAGCGCGACGATCATCGACGTGGCGCCGCCGCCGAGGTTGAAGAGGCAGCCGGACCCGCAGCCGCCCGCGAGCTGCATGCCGATGGCGAACACGGCGGCGCCGAGCAGGACGCCCACGCCGGCGGGCGCCACGGCGCCCGCGACCTCGGTGCCGAAGACCGTCCCCACGCTGAGCATCGGCGCGAAGAGCACCGTTGCGACCGCGAGCATCAGCATCTGCGCGCGCAGGCCGCGCGTGTCGCCGACGCTGGCGAACGCGCGGAACGCGGCGGTGAACCCGAACGCGGCGTGGTAGAGCACGAGGCCGAGCGCCCCGCCGACGAGGAACAGCGCCGCGTGCCGCCAGCCATACGGGCCCGCGAGGGCCGCCGCGCCCGGGAGCAGCAGCGCCAGCGCGATCGCGACGACGCGCGCCTGCACGCGCGGCGCGTACGGCGCCGTCGTCGTCGCGGGAAAGCCCGTGCGGTCCGTCGCCAGCCGGCTCATGCGCCGCCCTTCGCGCGCGCCTGCTGCAGCATCTCGATGAGGACCGTGCGGCTCTCGCCGGCCGTCGTCACCTCCCGCGGGAATGCGATCCGCACGCTGTGGCGCCGGTCGCCGTGCGTCACGCGCAGCTTGAACCCGAGCCGATCGACGCTCGTCATCACCGCCTCGTCGGCCTCGACATTGCCGAACACGCGCGCGTAGGCGACGAGCGCGTCGGCGTGGTCCTGATTCATGTGGGTGACGATGCCGCCCGCGACGTCGGCGAGCGGATCCGGCTCGGCCGCCGCGTAGCCCGCCGCGGTCACCCAGTCCATCGCCGCGAAGCCGCCGACGAAGTACACGTCGGTGACGTCGAGCCGCCAGAACGCGAAGTCGTCGAAGTCGACCCAGTAGCGCGCGCTCTCGTGGCGCGCGAGGTACGCCGCGCGCGCGGCCGCGCGCGTGTCGGCGGCGACCGGGCGCGCCTCGCCCATCAGCGTGACGCGTCCGGCGGCGAGCGGATCCCCCGCCCAGTCGGGCTGCGCCACCAGCAGGCTCGCGCGCGCGTCCCCCTGGAGGTTCTGCGTGTGCATCGCCATGGTGCTGATCAGCAGCAGCGGGTTACCGCGCGCGTCGACCGCGTACGGCATGATCGACGCGAAGGGGTGCCCGGGATGGCGGCGCGAGAGCGTGGCGAGCGTGCCCGCGCGTCCGAGATGCACGAGCGTGCGCGCGCGCTCCGCGTACGTGGGCTCGGGAACGGGCGGCGTATCGGACGGGGATGCGGGACCGGCGTGGCGGTTCACAACGACGACTGCTGCCGGACGAACCGGGTGGCGTCGAACTCCTCGGCCACGCGCTGATCGTTCTCGAGCAGGGCCTGCGCGTCGACCGTCGCGAACTCGATCGCGCCCATGTCGTCGAACGCCTTTCGCACGCGCGGCCCCCAGAGCCCGATGTCCTTCACGGTCGGCACGATGCGGCTGAAGAGCCGCTTACGGAACATCGCCATCTGCTGCGAGCTCATCGCGGCCTCGATCGCTTCCTTCACCGGTAGCCCGAGGTTCTCCCACAGCTCCTTCTGGTTGAAGCGGTCACGCATCTGGTAGCAGGCTTCGACCACGAACTCCTCGCGCTCGTCGCGCTCCGCGTCGGTGAGCTGCGGATAGTAGTCGCGCAGCGCGAGCCGGCCGAAGGCCACGTGGCGCGCCTCGTCCTGCATCACGTAGGCGTTCACCGACGCGGCGAGCCGGTTCTTCGCCTGGTCCCGGATGCGCTGGAAGGCGGCGAGCGCCAGGCCTTCGATCAGCACCTGCATGCCGAGGTACGTCATGTCCCAGCGACGGTCGGTGAGCACGACCTCGAGCAGCGCCTTCAGTCCCGGAGTGATCGGGTAGGCGAGGCCGAGCTTGTCGTGAAGGAGGCGCGCGTACGCCTCGACGTGCCGCGCCTCGTCCATGACCTGCGTGGCCGCGTAGAACTTCGCGTCGAGGTCCGGCACGGTCTGGACGATCCGGGCCGCGGCCATGAGCGCGCCCTGCTCGCCGTGCATGAACTGGGACAGCGACTGCGCCTGCTGGTGGTGACGGAGCTTGACCCGCTCTTGCTTCGTCATCCGGTCCCACAGCGCGGAGCCGAAGATCGGGATCGCGCGGTCGTCGAGCTCCTGCGGGTTCTCGGGATCGAGATCGATCGACCAGTCGATCCGCTCGGCCGCGTCCCATTGCTGCTTCTTGCCCTTGTCGTAGAGCGCCAGGAGCTTCTCGCGCTCGTCCTCGTACTCCCACGTGAACGACGTCTGGGTCTCCCCCTGGAGGGTCCACTGCGTCTGCTCGACCGGCAGCTGGTAGCGGTACATGGTCGCCATGGCAGGTCTCCTCGACAGATGCCGGCTCTTCGCGCGTCGTGACGGCGAGATGCCGCGCAGCGGCATCCGGCGAATTATGCCACGGGCGCGCCGCAGCGCTCCCGGTCGCGCGCGCGTCGACGCGAGTTGCACCCGGCGGCGCTGGAAAAGATCGTGCCCGCTTCGCTTTGAGGCAGAATGAAGCGCGTTGCCGATTCGGCCGCCGGAGGAACGCATGACCCTCAAAGAGACGCTCGACGGGATGAGAGCCGCCAGCAAGGCGCGCATTCCCCCGGAGACCCAGGCCGTCATGCAGCGAGCCATCGAGGACGTTCGGGCCTCGGGCATCCTGGACCGCGTGGTCAAGACCGGGCAACGCGCGCCGGACTTCACGCTGCCGAACACCGAGGGGCACGAGACCAGCCTCTCGACTCTTCTGGGCAAGGGCCCCGTGGTTCTGAGCTTCTTTCGAGGTCGCTGGTGACCGTACTGCAATGCAGAGCTGGCAGCTCTGCAGGCCGCGCTTCCGGCGATCGCCGCGACCGGCGCGAGTCTCGTGGTCATCTCGCCGCAGGTTCAACGTAGTCGACGCGAGACCGGCAACGAGCCCGCGGTGACGTTCGAGGTGCTGCGTGACCGCGGCAACGAAGTCGCGCGGCGCCACGGCATCGTCCACGAGCTCCCCGACGACCTCCGGGAGACCTACGGCAAGTTCAACATCGATCTCCCCGCGATCAACGGCGACGGCACCTGGACCCTGCCCATGCCCGCCCGCTTCGTGATCGATCGCGCGGGCATCGTACGTTCGGTGGACGCCGACCCGGACTACACGCAGCGGCCCGAGCCCGACGCCACCGTGGCGGTGCTCCGCGGCCTGGGCGCATAGGCGCGACTCCTTCGTCTTCGCGCCGGCTGCGCAGGGGTTCTTCGCCGCGCAGTCCTGAGCCTCACTGCGGAGGACGGATGTCCGACTCGATCTGCATGCCCTCGGAGAGCGTGTTCAAGGTCGTGTAGTGGTCGACGACGCCGAGCACCTCCAGAAGGTCCTGATCGGTATCGCCGGCGTGGCGCAGGATCTCCGCGTGGTGGTCGATCATGTACCGGCCGCGCCCGGCCATCGACACGCCGAGCGCGGTGCGCCGCTTGTCACGCGCGGAAAGGGCACCGTCGCTCATCAACGCGCGGTCCTTCCGCCAGGTCGCTTCGAGGTAGTGCGGGTTGCGCGCCAGGATCCGCCAGAGCACCGGGACGTCGGCCACGCCGCTCGCGGTGCGCCACCATGCCGCGATCTCGTCGAGGAGCACGCGCACGGTGCCGTCGCTCTCTTTGACCTCGATCGGCGCGATCAACGGCGAGCCTCGCGTGTCGAGGCCGAGCGCACCCGCCGTCGTCGCCATGGCTTTCGCGTGCTCCGTGACGCCCATCACCTCCGTCACGCCCGTTTCGTCGACACCGAGCCGCATCACGGCGGCGACGTGGGAGTCGATTCAGTAGTGGCACGCGTTCGCGACCGAGACGGCCGTGGCGATCAGCTCGCGCTGAAGCGGTGTGAACCGGCCACGCTGCATCAGCGCGCGCGAGCGGTTCCAGTTGGACTCGAGCAGGGCCGGCAGGTGCCCCATGCATCGCCAGATGTTCGACACGCTGGTGGCGCCGAAGACGCGCTGCTCGCGCGCGAGGATGGCGTCGAAGATCTCGCGCGTCTTCCCGGCCGCGCGGTCGGGATCGGGCAGTGGGATCGTCGTCACGACGCTCCTCCCGTCATCCCCGGCACCATATCACCGGCGCCGGGTGTATCGTCCTGATGCGAGACCTCGCGGAGGCCGCGACGGTGGGCCGAAGGGGGCTCGGAAAGGACACGCATGGCGGATCAGGTGCCGGAAGGATTGAATCCCTCGGTCGAGAGCCGGCAGATCACGTTCGAGGCCGATGTGAGCTCCGTGACGCCGTTCCTGAAGCTTGCCACCGCGCACAGGAACGGCGGCGGTCACATGACGTTCGCCTGCGACGAGGGCCCGAATCTCGGCGGCCTCGGCTCGGCGCCGACCCCGCTCATGTACTTCAGCGCCGCGCTCGCGTTCTGACTGATGACCCAGGTGTCCCGGTACGGGCACATGCTGAAGGTCGACGTGACGCGTATGACGATGCACGTGACGGCGCGGTTCAGGGTCGAAGGCTCGGTGCTCAAGGACACGATCCAGGGGGAGATGCTTGGGGCCGAGACGACGCTGGAGCTGGAGTCTCAGGCCGAGCCGGAGCGTGTCGCACGGGTGATCCGCAACGCCGAGCGCGGGTGCTTCGTCATGCAAGCGCTGCTCCGCCCGGTCGCGGTCACGACGCGGTCGCTGCTCAACGGCCGTCCGCTGTCCTGACCCGGCTCATTCCTTCGTCGCGGTATACGGGCAGATCTGGCGGTACGCGCAGTAGCGGCACGCGCGGTACGACGGCGCGGCGTCGAAGCGGCGCGCGCGAATCCCCGCCGCCGCCTCCTTGACGGCGGCGGTCGCCTCCTCCACGTCGGCGGCGGTCGGGGTGTGGCGGCCGACGGTGTGCGACTCCAGAAAGCGAAGCTCCACGCGCTCGGGCAACGCGCCGGTCATCTCGCGCCACGCGAGCGCGTAGATCTTCAGCTGCAGGCTCTCGCGCGCGCGCTTGTCGGCGAGCTTGAGCGTCGCGACCTCGCCGGTCTTGTAGTCGACGATCGCGGCACCGAGGAGCTCCTCGTCGACGCGATCGAAGCGGCCGCGGACCTTGTCGTTGCCCAGCGTGAACCCGAAGTCCTTCTCGACGAACGACGGCCGGACGCCGTCCGCTTCCTCCTGCTGCCAGAACCGCGTGAGCGTCTCGCGCCCCGCGGCCTTGCGCGCTTCCTGGTGCTCCCACGAGAGGAAGCCCTGGTTCACCCACTTCTTCTCGTACTCGGCGAGCACGTCCTCGAGCGACGTGTAGTTGCCGGCCGCGCGCCGCAGGAGATAGAACTCGACGACCTCGTGGATCGTCGCGCCGTAGACGAGCGCGTGGTGGCGCGGCTGCGGCACGCGCAGCACGTAGGAGTAGCGGTACTTGAGCGGACAGCTCTTGTACTCCTCGATCTGCTTGTGGCTGATCACCAGCTCCTCGTCGGGCCCGATCGGCGGCAGCTCGAGCGAGCCCGTGTCCGCGGGCGGCGCGAAGCGCTGGATCTCCTCGACGGGCTTCCCCTTGAACGGCTTCGCCGCGTCCTTCGGCAGGTCGAGCGCCTCCAGCACGAACTGGCTGACCTTGCGCTCCCGCGTGCCGCCGTAGTCGCGCGCGCTCGTGAGATAGAGCTCGCGGCGCGCGCGCGTCATCCCCACGTAGAAGAGCCGGCGCTCCTCCTTCCTGTGGAAGTCGGCAGGCGGCCGCGCGTCTGGCCGCAGCTCGAGCGGCAGCTCGAGCGCTTCCGAGCGCGCGCGTGACGGGAACTTGTCCTGCACGAGGTTGACGAGGAAGACGACCGGATACTCGAGGCCCTTCGCCTTGTGCACGGTGAGCACGCGCACGGCCGGCGTCTCGACGTCCGCCTCGGCGACGGCGGGATCGTCGCCGGCGTCGATGAGCGCGTCGAGGTGCTTCACGAATTCGCGCACGTTGTCGTAGCGAAGCGCCTTCGCCGCGTCCTCGATGCGCCGGAAGAACTTGGAGATGTTCTGGACCTCGGCCTCGTCGCGCACGCTGGTCGCGATGGACATCTTCGCGAGGCGCCCGGAGTCGACGAGGAACTGATAGAGCAGCTCGCCGGTCGGCATCTCGCGCGCGCGCTCCATGAACCGCTCGAGGTCGGCGGCGAAGCCCCGGATCGCGAAGCGTCCGTCCTCCGACAGCGCGTCGCGCAGCTCCGCGAGCTCCTCCACGCGCCGCAGGACCTCGAAGAGCGGGCGGTGCTTGCGGTCCGCCCACGTCGAGCACCACGTGAGGTCGACGATCGGCACGTTGTAGATGTCGGACGACGCGAGGTAGTGCACGCTCACCGACTCGTCGGGGTACGCCACCACGCGGAGGAACGCGATCAGCAGCCGTACTTCCGGCCGGCCGTACAGTCCCGCGTTGCCCGAGAAGGTCCACGGGATCCCGCGCAGGTTGAACGAGCGGAGGAACGCGTCGGCGTCGCCGTTCGACCGCACGAGCACCGCGACGTCCTCGTAGCGCCACGCGCCGGTCCCGACCGTGTCGTGGATCATCGTGGCGACGGCGTCGGCTTCCTGCGTCGCGGTCTCGTAGTGCAGGTGCACCGGCTCGGGACCGCCGCGCTCGCGCACGGCGGTCAGATGCTTCGAGACTTCAGGGTCCTGCGCCTCCAGACGGTCCGGGTCGTTGTAGCGGATCAGGCGATACGCCGCGTCGAGGACCGCCTGGTGGGACCGATAGTTCTCTGTCAGCACGATGCGCGGCGCGTCGCGATACTCGGCGATGAACTCCGCGATGTTCGAAAGCGCCGCTCCGCGAAACCTGTAGATGGCCTGGTCGTCGTCGAATACGACCGCGATGTTGCGATGACGCGCGGCCAGGAGCTTCACCATCTCGAATTGCGCGTGGTTCGTGTCCTGGAACTCGTCGACGAGGATGTAGCGGAAGCGCCGCTGGTACGCGTTGAGCACGTGCGCCCGCGCGCGCAGGAGGTTCAGCGCGAGCACGATCTGGTCGCCGAAGTCCACGGCGCTCTCGCGCGCCATCAGCTCCTGGTAGCGCGCGAACGTCGCCGCCAGCTCGGCCTGCTGCGCCGCGCGGTCCTGCCCCTCGTCGTCGGTCGCGTCCAGGCGCAGGCGCTCGGCACACGCGTGATACTCCGCCGGCGAGATGTCCTCGTCCTTGCAGCGGCTGATCAGGCTGATGATCGCCTGGACGTGGCGGGTCGGATCGCCGAGCGGGCGATAGCGATCGAGCGGGAACTCGAACAAGCGATCGCGCACGAAGATCACCTGCTCCGCGCGGCTCAGCACGCGGAAGTCCGGCTTCAGCCCCACCTCGAGCGAGTGCTCGCGCAGGATGCGGTCGCCGAACGCGTGGAAGGTGGAGATCTCGACGTCGGCGTAGCCGTAGGGCACGAGCTCGTCGACCCGCGCTTCCATCTCGGCCGCGGCCTTGTCAGTGAACGTGAGCGCGAGGATCTCGTGCGGGCGCGCCTTGCCCTCGGTGATGAGGTGCGCGATGCGGCGGGTGATGACGGTGGTCTTGCCGGTGCCCGCGCCCGCGACGATGAGCAGCGGACCTCCGTCGTGCACGACGGCCCGTCGCTGCGCGTCGTTCAGGCCGTCGAGGCTCTCCGCCACGCGGCCACTATACTATGGGCCTCCGGCGCTCGGGGGCCCCACATGCGGGGCCGTGGGCCGTCCGTTTCCGCCGCCTATACTGGGGCCGATCCCGATGACCGCGGACACGCCCGGCCCGACGTCACACACGTACTTCTCCCAGCGCCTGCGCCTGCACTACGTGGACTGGGGCAACGCCGGCAAGCCGCCGCTCCTGATGATCCACGGCGGCCGCGACCACTGCCGCAACTGGGACTGGACGGCGGCCGCGCTGCGCCACGACTGGCACGTGATCGCGCCCGACCTGCGCGGCCACGGCGACAGCCAGTGGTCGCCGGACGGCAGCTACACGATGGCCGGCTTCCTCTACGACCTCGCGCAGCTCGTTCACCAGCAGCAGCTCGCGCCGGTGACGATCATCGCGCACTCGCTCGGCGGCCACATCGCGCTGCGCTACGCGGGCATCTATCCGCAGCACGTGGCCCGACTGATCGCGATCGAGGGCCTCGGCCCCTCGCCCGCGTCGCTCGTCGAGCGCGGCAGGAAGGACATCGCCGTGCGCATGGACGAGTGGATCCGCGAGCAACGCGCGATCGCCGGGCGGTTACCGCGCCGGTACGCGTCGATCGAGGACGCGTTCCACCGCATGCAGGACGAGAACCCGCATCTCACCGCCGAGCAGGCGCGCCATCTCACCGTCCACGGGGTCAACCAGAACGAGGACGGTACCTATTCCTGGAAGTTCGACAACTACGTCCGCGCGTTTCCGCCCTACGACATGCGCCTGCGCGACATCCAGCTCCTGTGGTCGCGGATCGCCTGCCCGACGCTCCTGCTCTACGGCAAGGAGAGCCGGGCCGGCAACCCCGAAGAGGACGGACGCGCGAGCCTCTTCGCGCACGCGAAGGTCGTCGGCGTGGACGGCGCCGGCCACTGGCTGCACCACGATCGCCTGGACGTGTTCCTGAACGTCGTGCGCGAGTTCCTGGCCACCGCCTGAACCGGCGTTCGGCGAGCAAGGCGTGGTCGACATGATCGGCGCGAGCGGCTACCATACGGCCCTCTCGATGGTGCTGGGACGTCGCCGAGGTCCCACTTCCGCACGGGGCATCCCCGCCCTGGTGATTCGCAACATCGTGTGATTGTTGATGATTATGCCCTATGGGTCGACCGAGCCCGATCGCGCTGATGGTACTCGCCACCCTGCTCTGGACGGAATCACCGGGCGCTCAGACCGTGAAGGCCGGAATCGTCACGACCCTGGAGGGTCAGGTCACGGCCCGGCGCGCGGCGCCGCCGGGCGGCGTGCACCTGAAGTTCAAGGACGACATCTTCCTTCAGGACACCGTCGCCACCGGCGACAAGTCGCTCGCCCGCATGCTGCTCGGCGGCAAGGCGGTCGTCACCGTCCGTGAGCGCTCGCCTCGCCCGACGGGACCCGCGTCTACGTGTCGCAAGACGGGGCGAGCGACAGCGTGGCCGTGATCTCGACCGCCACGAACACGGTCCTGACGACCATCAGCGTCGGCGACAACCCCTTCGGCCTGGCGGTCTCCAAGGACGGCACCCGCCTCTACGTCGCCAACACCGCGAGCAACACGGTGTCCGTCAGCAACACCGGCAACAACACGGTCGAGCGCACCATCAGCGTGTCGGCGTCGCCGAAGGGCCTCGCCCTCACCTCCGACGGCACGAGGCTGCTCGTCACGAACAGCGGCACCAACACGGTCTCGGTCATCAGCACCGCCAGCCTCGCCGTGCTCACCACGATCACGATCGGCACCACGCCGTTCGACGTCGCCGTGAACAGCGACGGCACACGCGCCTTCGTCGTCCGGAACACGACGAGCGGGACCGTCGTGGCCGTCGACGTGAGCTTCGGCGCGCCGCTCCTCACCGTGGCCGCCGGGGGCAGCATCACCAGCACGACGACCGATTCGCTGATCCAGTTCGCCTCGAACGGCGTCGCGATCGGGGCGGAGATCGTGCGGCTCGCCGGCCGCTCGACGGCGACCGCGACAGAAACCGCGGACGGCGTCAGCCTCACGCTCGGAACCGATCAGCCCGTGAAGACGAACGGGGCCCTCATCCAGGCCTCCGGGGCCACCGTCTCCGCGCACAAGGCGATCACGGTCGACACCGCGCTGCTCGCGGCGACCGCGCCGCTGCTGAGCCTCAACAACAGCAGCACGCTCACGACCGGATTCGAGGCGATCGACCTCATCCAGCGCGTGAAGCTGACCAGCGTGGGGCCGGTCGTGAAGCTCGACAATGCCACGCTGACCGTCGGAGGTGGCGCGCTGGTGCGTGTCGGCGGGGGGAGCCTGCTGCGCGTCACCGGCGATCTCGTGCAGCTCGTCAACGGCGCGCGGCTCACGCTCTCGAACGGCCCGCTCCTCTTCGCGAGCGGCACCTCGGTCGTCAACGTGAGCGGCGCGCTGATCGCGTTCGAGGGCGGCGGCAACATGGTCGACGTCACGAACAGCCTCTGCGCGAGCACCTGCCCGTCGTTCAACGTTCAACGGCATCCCCGTCTTCCTCACCGGCGGGGCGACGAGCGGTCAGGTGAACATCGGCGCGGGCGCGATCAAGAACCCGTCGCTGGGCACGATCACGAAGTCGAGCGCGAGCTCGACGGCCCTGGTGGTGGTCGACGGCCCGACGTCGAAGGTGACGATCGCCCCGTGATGACAGTCCGAGCGGCGGCTGTGCCGCCGCAATCCGGCCCTGGGGGAGGCAGACAAAGAGCGAGCCGCATGGCTCGCTCTTTGTCTGGCGTCGGAAGGGGGGCGCGAAGCCCCCCTCCGAGGAATTTACTTCAGCCGCGAAACGAGATGCTCCGCGACCCGCAGCGCGTTCGCGATGATCGTCAGCGCCGGGTTCACCGCGGCGCTGGAGACGAAGAAGCTGCCGTCCACGACGTAGAGGTTGTCGATGTCGTGCACCTTGCAGTTCGTGTCGAGCACGGACGTCTTCGGATCGGCCCCGAACTTACAGGTCCCGATCTGGTGCGCGACGCCCGCGAGCGGGATGCGCGCCGAGAGGAAGCCGCGCTTCGGCATGACGACCATGTCGGTGCCGATCTCGTGCGTGAGCCGCTTCAGGCGATCGAGCAGGCGCGTGTGGCCTTCGTCGTTGTTCGGCGTGTAGTGGAGCGTGATGCCGCCGTCCTTGCCCGCCTCGACGTGGTTGTTCGGATCCGGCAGGTCCTCGGAGGTCACCCACCAGTCGATCGAGTGGTGCGCGATGTAGTCGAGCGCCATGCCGGGCGCGAAGAACGGCGCCCCCTCGGCGATCATCTCCTTCGACATCTTGCCGAGCATCTGGAAGTGGCCCATCGGGTACTCGAAGCCCGGGCCGCCGAAGTAGAAGTCGTTCACGCCGAACGTCTTCTGGAACTTCGTCGGGTTCGGCTTCTTGCCGATCGAGACCACCGCCGAGTTCAGATGGCACATGTAGTTGCGGCCGAGGAGCCCGGAGCCGTTGTTGCCGAGGCCCTTCGGGTGCTTGTCGTTCGCGGACATCTGCAGCAGCGCGGCGGAGTTGGCGGCGCCGCACGACACGGACACGATGTCCGCCTGGAACTCCTCGTGGCGGCCGTTGACCTCCGCTTCGATCTTCGTCACCTGCCGGCCCGACGCGTCCGTGTGGAGCTTCAGGACCTTCGCGTTGGTGCGCAGCGTGACGTTGCCCGTGGCGATGGCCGGCATCACGCAGGTGGTGTGCGCGTCGGCCTTCGCGTGCACGAGGCACGGGAAGCCGTCGCACGTGTTGCAGCGGATGCACTGGCTCGTCTCGGGATGCGCCTCATCGAGCCGGATGCCCACCGGAAGCGGGAATGGGTGCAGTCCGGTCTTCCTGATGCCGTCGACGACTTCCTGGATCCGCGGCTCGTGGCTGAGCGGCGGGTACGCGTAGGGCTCGCCGGGCGGATCGGTCGGATCGATGCCGCGCTCGCCGTGCACCGAGTAGAGGCGCTCGGCCTTCGTATACCAGGGCGCGAAGTCCTGGTAGCTCAGCGGCCACGCGGGCGAGATCCCGCCGTGGTGCTTGATCTGGCCGAAGTCCTGCTGGCGGAGACGGAAGAGGACGGCGCCGTACATCTTCGTGTTGCCGCCGACCCAGTAGTGGTTGTGGGGATTGAACTTCTCCCCGAACTGGTTGTGCCACATGTCCTTCGTGTTGTACCGGGCCTCGTGGCACACGGCGTGAGGATCCCAATTCTCCTTCTCGCGCGGGAGGAACGTGCCCCGCTCGAGGAGCAGAACTTTCTTGCCCGCGTTCGCCAGGGCGTAGGCAAGGGTGCCGCCACCGGCACCGCTTCCAATGATGGCCACGTCGTATGAAGCTGTCATTTCTTATCGCCTCCGTTCGAGCCTTTCATACGTTGCGCAATGAGCTGCTGGAATAGATTCCGCAGCGGGGGCAGATGAGCAAAGAGCTGGTGGAACGCCTCGCGATCCACCGTGAGCACGTCGACGGCGCCTGCGGTGCGCGCCGTCGCGTTCCGGGGCTGATCCGAGACCAGCGCCATCTCGCCGAAGCAGTCGCCGGCCCCGAGCTCGGCGATGAACACCGGCGCCTGCCCCGGCTTCTCGCTCACGATCTGGACGTTGCCGTTGACGACGACGTAGAGCCGGTCGCCCTTGTCGCCTTCCCGGAACACCACCTCGTTCGCCTCGTAGTGCTGGCGCGCGATGCCGGCCCCGCGATCGACCTTGAGCTGCACGATGTCGGCGGGGAGAAGCAGGTCGAGGAACCAGTCCGTCGCCACCCGGATCTTGCGATCGAGACCCGGAAGCTTCATCAGGTAGATCACCCGCCACATGAACCACGCGAGGACCCCGGACAGCTTGAGGCCGAGGATCTCCGCCACCGCGGACCGGTGACCGAGTCCCGCGAGCTTGCCGAGGGTCTTGAACTCGAACCGCTGCTTCTGCCCGCGGCCCATGGTGGCCGCGATGTTCCGGGCGAGCCGCGTGCCCTGGCGCAGCGCGTGCTGGGCGGTGGGCGGGCACGGCTGGCCGGCGTTCGTCACGTCGGGCACGATCGCGCAGTCGCCGAGCGCCCAGTGGCCGGGGAAGTCCGGCACCTCGAGGAACTCGTTCGCCACGATCCGGCCGCGCTCCATCTTGAACGGCAGCGCGGCCACGATCGCGTGCGGCGCCGAGGGCACCGTGCTCACGATCGTCTTGGTCGGGATGCGCTCGCCGCCGGCGAGGAGCGCGGTCTCGGCGGTGGCGCCCGCGAGACGGGTGTTGAGCCGGATGTCGACCCCGCGCTTGCGCAGGAGGTTCTGCGCGAACTCCGCGAGCGTCTTGGGCAGCTCGGGGAGGATCACGTCGCCCGCGTGGAGCAGGACCGTCTTGATCTCGTTCCGGTCGATGTTGCGGAAGTGGTGCGAAGCCTCGCGCACGAAGTCGTTCAGCTCGGCGATCGCCTCCACGCCCGAGAAGCCGCCGCCCGCGACGACGAACGTGAGGAGGGCGCGCCGCACCTCGGCCTCGCGCTCGATGTCCGCTTCCTCGAGCGCGTGAATCAGGTGGTTGCGCAGCACGAGGGCGTCGCCCAGGTACTTGAAGGGGAGCGCGTTCTCCGCGAGGCCCGGCTGGCCCGTGAAGCTCGTCTGGTTGCCGAGCCCGATGACGAGGTGGTCGTACTCGAGCACGTACGGCCGGGGCCGGAAGCCCGAGCTCATCGTGACGACCTTGTTCTTGACGTCGATCGACTCGACCGTCCGCGTGTAGAGGTTGGTGCGCGGGCACAGGCGCCGGATCGGCGTGATCACGTCGAGGATGCCGATGCTGCCCGAGATCACCTCCGGGAGCATGGGCTGGAAGACGAGGTAGTTGTCCTTGCTGACGAGCCCGATCTCGACGCTGGGGTCCTTCTTGAAGAGCCTCTCGAGCTCCATGGCGGTATAGACGCCGCCGAAGCCACCGCCGAGGATCAGGATGCGAGTCCGGCCGCCGGATGCCATGGGGTTAGTTAGGAGGCGGACTCGGAGCGGCGGAGCTCTTCTAGACGGGACTCCATGACCTTCGTGAACTGTTCCCGGACGCCGGGCAGGGTCGTGTAGAGGGCCGCGAAGTTGCCGCTGCTCATCTTGAAGACGCGCGTGGGGGCGACCGCGCGGATCGTGGCGTTGCGCGGGGCCTTCCCGAGGAGCGCCATCTCGCCGAAGTGGTCGCCGGGGCCGAGGACCTTGAGCACCTCGTGCTGGCCGCCCGGCTTCATGTGGACGACCTCGACGCTGCCGCTCTTGACGACGTACACGTGCTGGCCCGGCTCGCCCTGCTTGAAGATGGTGTCGCCCTGGGCGAACTCCTCTTCGACGAGCGTGCGCTGCGCGAAGAGCGCGACGACCGCGTAGAGCGCCACGCCGACCGCGAGCAGGCCCATCACGGACGCGAAGCCGAGGAGGAGGAGCGGCCACTTCAGCGTGAACGCGAGGAAGCCCAGCAGCGCCACGGCGCCGATACAGAGCTGGGCCAGGTGGAGCACGCGCGTCCGCCAGTCACCGCGAGCGATTGCCGGCATCACCTTGAAGCGTCCCAGCATCAGCCGCGCCCTCCCGAAGCTGCCTTCTTGACCGCCGGGATGTCGTGCGCGGGGCCATGGCAGGAGATGCACTCGGTCTTGTTGGTACGCAGCTCGTCCGAGACCTTGCCGTTCTCGAGGTGGATGTCCTGGGCCATGAACCGCTTCGCGCCGTTGTGGCACTTGAGGCACAGCGTGTTCTCGAACGGCTCCGGCATCTTCAGCGGGAGGTGATACGAGCCGGTGTTGTACTTGTACACGTGCCGCAGGCCGGTCAGCTTCGCCGTGATCGTGCCGTGCACTCCGTAGTTGGCGTGGCACGAGTAGCACTCGGTGCCGGGCCCCATGCGGTTCTGCGCGTGCAGCGAGGCGAGGGAGGCGCTCTTCGGGTTCCGCAGATCGTCGACATACGCCTTCATCGTGAGGTGGCACGAGCCGCAGAACACCACCTCGGTCGCGTACTCGAGCGTGGCGAACTGGCCGACACCGAGCAGGACGAGCGGCAGGACGCCGAGGGACAGCAGATGCACCCAGAGCGCGCTCCCCTCCGTCTGGCGACCCCGGAACATCACCAGGGACACCACGATCAGGACGAGGATGATCGCCGAGATCCCCGCCGTGAGCGCGATCGCCCAGTCGACGGCCGAGCCCCAGCGGACGACCTCCCCGCCGGGCGCGGTGCTGGCTGCTTCTGCCGCCCCTACGAAGCCCACCGCCTACTTCTTCAGGGACTTGACGTGAGCGACGAGCGCCTTCACCTCGGCGTCCGAGAGCTTGGGATAGGCCGGCATGGCCTTCGACTTGCCGATGGCGCCGCCACCCTTCGCGATCGACTCCGCGAGCTTCGCGTCGTCCAACCCCGAAAGCCCCGCGCCCTTCGTCCAGTCGCTCGGCTTGTCCTTCAGCTTCTGGCCCATGGCCCCGTCGCCGGCGCCGGAGTCGCCGTGGCACTTGGCGCACTCCTTCGCATAGATGGCCTTCGCGTCCTGGGCCGACGCGTCGCCCGCGCTGAGCCCCATGATGCCGACCACCGCGACCAGTGCTGCCGTCAGGAACGTCCGCTTCATCTCATCCCTCCTGGCTCGCTACTTTTTGACTCTGGGCGTGAGGTTCTCGACCGTGAAGAGCTCGTTGTTCTTCAGGTAGAACCGCGCGAGCTCGCTCTGGTTGAACGGCCGCGCGCCCAGCCGGTTCGAGATCCCGATCTGGTTCCCGCTCTCGTCGTTAGGCCGATCGCGCTTGTAGGCTTCCGCCACTTTGAGCGCCGGGCCACGCGTCTTTATCGTAGCGATGACTTCCGGGACGGGCTGCGGGCTCCATCCGAGATACCCCGGCGTGCCCGTATCGATCAGCCGCACCACCTTGAGGCCGTTCTTGCCGTCGGCCACGTAGGCGTACTGGCCGGCGTAGGTCGCGGCCACGGTGACGCCGGTCGCGTCGTTGAGCGAGCCGCCGGCGTTGAAGAACTGCGCCGGGCCCGGGGCCTCCGGCCGCTCGACGTCGATGATCGCGAGGCCCTGCGGCCCCGCCGCCACGTACGCGTAGGTCCGCACGAGGTAGAGGTCCCGCGCGTCGGCGAGCGCGACTTTGCCGGCCGTGGCGCGCGGGCGGTTCGGATTGGTGATGTCGATCACCTTCATACCCTCGCGGTCGAGGACGAAGGCATAGCGGAACTGGACCTGGACGCTGCGCGGATCGACCACCGCGGGCGCGCCGACCGTGGCGACCAGCTTCGGCGCCGTGGGCGTCGAGATGTCGACCACGTTCAGACCGCTCTTGGCGGCGATGTACGCGTAGTTGCCGGCAATCGTGATGTACTGCGCGCCGGTCAGCGCGCCGTTCGGGTTGAACGTCGCGTCACGCTTGATGTAGTTGTTGGTCGGCTCGCCGTCGCTGAACGTGTTGACGTCCACGACGATCAGGCCTTCCGCGCTGTCCGTCACGAACGCGTACCGGAAGATCGGCGAGATCGGCTGCTCCTGGTTCTCGGGCCGCGACTTCCGGCCGAGATCCATGGGGTTGTTCGCCGCCAGCGCCACCGCGGTAGCGTCGGTCGTCTTCACTTGCACGTTCTGGCCGAGCGGCGAGATCGCCGCCGGGATGATGCGCTGGGCGACCGCCTTGTTGGCGATCGCGAAGATGTCGTAGACGCGGAACCCGCCCGGACCGTCCGCGACGTAGAGGAACTCGCCGCGGCGCACGATGGACCGGACGGCGTTGCCGCCCGCCGCGTGCGCCTCATCGAGCTTGCGCCCGCCGTCGACAAACTTCTTGTAGTCGGCCGGGTAGGACTGCTGGTGCAGCCAGCTGCCGATGACCGGCCGCGGCTCGTACCCCTCGGCGACGCGGATGCCCTGGAGGCCGCCGCCGCCCTGGGCCACGTAGATGTAGTCGCCCATCATGTTGGCGCCGTTCGCGCCCATGCCGAGGACGCTCGAGAGCCAGGCATTGTTGTCCCCGCTCTTCGAAGCGTGGCAGTCCTCGCAGTCACGCGTCTCCTTGTTGCGGATCGTGTGCGGTGGGTTCGGCGTGTAGGCGAAGCCCGAGAAGCCCGGCGACGAGATCGTGGGCTGCTCGTGCACGGCTGTGTTGCGGTTGCGCTCGGCGAGCGTGATGAACACCGGGTTGGCGGGCCGGAAGGGCGAGATCTTGCTCCCCCCTCGGCTGCTGCCGATGCCCATCATGATGTTCTCGGCCTTGAGCAGCTGCGGGTAGTAGTCGGTGTAGGCCCGCGTCATGTCGTTCGCGATGTGGATCTCGGGGGTCTTGGTGTTCACGCGCACGGACAGGTGGCAGCCGTAGCAGCCGCTGTTCCACGACGCATGGCAGGACGAGCACTCCATCACGTCGGTCTTGTGGGCGAGGGTGTCCTCGCTGGCCACGGGGCCCACGGAGCCATCCTTGCGCAGGCCCATCGCCTTCGCCGCCTTCGCGTTGTACGCGGGGTGGGCGGGGTTGATGGAATCGACGACCTGCTTGACCTCCCAGGAGAGGCCGTCCTTCATCTTCGAGTTCTGGATGACCTTGCCGCCCTTGAGCTCCATCCACGGCTTGCCAAAGGGGGTCGTCTCCTTCGAGAGGTCGACCTCGGCGGTGCGCCCTGACGTCTTCAAGGTCGCGCGCTTGGCCGGCGTGCCGTGACAGTCCCAGCACCGGATGGCGATGACGTCGCGCATCTGGGTGTAGAGCTTCGCGTCCCCGCCGCCGTGCCCGTCCTGGGCGCCGTGGCAGTCGATACACTGCAGGCCCTTCTCGAGGTGGATGTCCTTGAGGTGAAGCGCCTTGTCGAACTTGGCCGGATCGTTGTCCGCGACCCGCTTGTTGTCTTCGCTCAACAGGTTGCCGTAGCGGTCGCGCTTGTAGACCTTCACGAAGTGCCAGCGATGCCCGTGGGCGTCACTGAACTGGACGTTCTTCATGTCCTTGTTGTGCGAGTAGAGCTCCGCCATCTTCGGGACGCCGTCCGGCCCGGCGGCGGCCTTGTACGGCGGGTCGACGCCGAGGACCTTCTTGTCGGGATCCCACCATGGGTAGCCCATGCCGAGCTTGGTCACCGTGTCGTAGTCCGACTCCTGGTCCCACCAGAGCATGCCCTGGTACATGCCCAGCCCGCCGTTACCCTGGTGGTGGTGGCAGGTCATGCACTGGGCCGACGGGATGCTCCGCGTGAACTGGTGCTTGATCGGGTGGCCGGGCCGATTCTTCGGGATGCTCTTGTCGCCCGAGAACGAGAAGCCCTTGTTGCCGTACTGCGCCCACTGCGCGGAGTTCGCTTCCTCGCGGTCGTTGGCGTACGGCACGTGGCAGGCCGCGCAGCCGCTCTGGCGGAAGTCACCCCCCACGTCGTTCGGGCCCATGATCCAGAGGCCGGGATCGTTCAGACGGGTCTTCTGGATGGTGAGATAGACGCCGGAGACCTTGAACTCGGTGCCACGGCCGCGCGTGCTCGCCCCGACATTGCCGCGCTCCAGGACCCGGAACGGGTCGGTGGGCTGCGAGATCTCCCACCGCGGGAACGCGAACAGCTCCTTCACCACGCCGTTCGCGATGTCCTTCGGCGTCAACTCCCCGAGGCTCTTGATATTTGCCGGCTTGTACGACGTCTGGCCGTTCTTGTCGGTCACGGGCGCGAATGCCTCGCCGTGCATCGGGATCTTCGACGGCTCGTGCCCGTTGTTGTAGAGGCCCGCGTGGAACACGACCGGGTTGGTCGCCATGACCGAGCGCCGCGCGGCGTCGACGATGGGCCCGTGGCAGTCGCCGCACGACTTGTCGGCGACCCGGAGGTCCGCCGGGTTCATGAACCGGATGAACTCGGGCGACTCGTGGTTGATCGACCCGTAGACCGAGCTCGGGTTCGCCGCGTTCTTGAAGATGTTCTTCTGGCGCGGCAGCACGTGCGCCTTGTCCTTCTCCTTCGCGGTGCCGTCACCGCCGTGGCACTCCACGCAGCCGAGGTCCACGTTCTGGTGCATCGGCTCGATGCCGGCGTGGCAGCTCTCGCAGGACGCGCTCGAGGGTGCAGCAGCAGGCTTCGCCGGGGTGGCCGGCGCCTGGGCGGAGGCGCCGCCCGCAAGCATTCCGCCGACGGCCACTGCCGTCAAGAACACCGCGGCGAGGATGCTCGCCGCCGCCAGCCAGCTTCGGGTAGTTGCGCTCATCGTGAGGGCTCCCTGGCTACTAGAAGGTCAGGACAAGGCGAACGATGCCCTTGTAGACCGGGTCGTCGTTGCCGAACGTATCCTTGATGGCTCGCCCTGGAAGGAACACGGCGCCGCCCGCGAAGATCAGCAGGTGCTCGTTGAGAAACGGCTTCCAGGTGATACCGGCGTTGAGCTCGTGGCCGACGTCGTTGGAAGGATCGCGGCCGCCGGCGACCGCCACCAGCGAGGAGGTGTCGTCGAACCGGACGTACGCGTAGTTCGCCTCGAAAATGGTCCTCGGCGTCAGCGTGAGGTCGATGCCGGCGTTGAGAGCGAGCACGCCGGGGTTCACGTACTGCGACGTGGCGTTCGCGCCACGGAGGGACGGGAACACGCTGTTGCCGCGCAGCACCGTGATGCCGCCGAGCTGGACCTTCTCGCCGAACAGGTAGCTGAACTGGCCGCCCGCGAACGCCGTGTTGTCGAACACGGAGTCGAAGCCCTTGGCCGACCGGTTGTTCGGGTTGTCGTCGCCGGTCGCGTAGGCGATGGCGAACCGCGGGTTGAACCAGTCGATCGGGTAGGCCACCTGCACGAAGGCCATCCCCGCGCTGATCTCGAGGTTGTCCCGGGTCGGCGTGTTGCGGGCCGTCTGCCCCGTCACGTAGTAGAAGGCGCTCGCGACGTTGAACCGGTCGATGTGACCGTTGGTGGTGAAGCCGATGTAGTAGGCGTTGAGGTCACCGCCGGCCGCGACCCCGGGCGCCTGATCGCGGCTGTACACGAAGTTCGGCAGGACGTTGAAGCCGGGGAGGATGAAGTCGTCCCACTGCAGGCTCGCGACGAACACCTGGTGCTCGCGGCGCTTGGTGAGCTCGTTGAGCCCCGAGAGCTTCTCCTTGTTGAAGCGGTCGAACAGCGCCAGGTTGACCTTGAACTGGTTCCGCTCGAGCTCGCTGAAGACCCGGGCGCCGTTCTGGACGTCGTTGTAGATCAGCCCGAAGAAGTCCGAGTTGAAGCCCTGGATACCGGCCCGGGCCGAGGTGGCGTCGAACGTCCGGCCGATCTCGAACAGCTTGACCTCGGCGAACGCCTCCTGGAGGGTGATGTACTCGCCGCAGCCGTGGTCGGTGGCGTTGTTGTCGCCACAGCGGAACCGCATGATGGGGGCGACGCGGAGCGCCCAGTCCTTCGGGGTGAACACGGTGTCGCCGTGAAAGATCTCCAGGAACGCGACGGCCGTGATCTGCCCGAGGATGTTGTGCTCGTGATACGGCACGTTGCGGAAGCGGCCGCCGGTGAAGAAGTCCAGGTTGCGCTTACCGTCCACGAAGTTGTCGAGCACCCCGGTCAGCGAGAAGAAGATCTTGTCGCCCAAGACCGGGATGTCGCCCTTGACCACGCTGGGGGCGTAGGGATCGTAGAGGGGACTGCGCGGCTTCTCGCCGACCCCCTGGGGCTCGAGCAAACGCCAGCGATTGATCTCGGGCAGGATGTCCGAGGTGGCCGGCGTCTGGGCGGAGGCAGCCGGCGCACCCGCAGCGGTGACGGCAAGCGCGAACAGCGAACCGAACAGCAGGCGGCGCGTCCTCAGTCGAGGTTCGATGGTCATGACCCTAAATCACCCGTGGTGACCTGTCAACGGAGAGCTGCGATGTCGCCCCACGCCCGGAGCGTCTCGGACACGCTCCAGGCCTGTGCGATGCACCCACCCGGGAGATACGGGGGGTCAGCGTCGAACACTTCGGCGATGCTGCCCACCCCGTAATCCCCGAGGTGGTCGGCGAGGGGCGCCAGCATGGCGAGGGCGGCGGCCCGATCCCCGTAGACCTTGAAGTGCGCGCGCACGAACGGCCCGAGCAGCCACGCCCACACCGTGCCCTGGTGGTACGCGCCGTCCCGACTGCCGACGTCGCCACCGTAGCGCGGGCAGTACTTCGGCTCGCCGGGGGCCAGGCTGCGCAACCCGTACGAGGTGAGGAGGTGCCGCCCGCAGACGTCCACGACCCGGCGCTGGCGGTCCGCCGAGAGGGGGCTCTCCGGGAGCGAGACCGCGAAGATCTGGTTCGGGCGAAGCGCATCGTCGAACGCGGTCGGTCCGTCGAGCACGTCGTAGCAGTATTGCTTACGCGGGTGCCAGAAGCGATCAAATCCTCGCTTGATGCGGTCGGCCTGGGCGTCCCACGCCTCGGTCGGGCGGCCGAGCCGCTTCGCGAACCAGCTCATCGAGCGGACGGCGTTGTACCACAGCGCGTTGATCTCGACGGGCTTGCCGATGCGCGGCGTCACCACCCAGTCGCCGACCTTCGCGTCCATCCACGTGAGCTGCACGCCGCTCTCGCCCGCGCGCAGGAGCCCGTCCGACGGGTCTTCCTTGATCCCGTAACGGGTGCCCTGGCGGTGCCAGCGCACGATGTCCTCGAGCACCGGGAACAGCGCCTTCAGGGTGGCGTCGTCGTCGGTGGCCTTGACGTAGGCGCGGATCGCGTCCACGTACCAGAGCGTCGCGTCGACGGTGTTGTACTCCGGCGCCTCGCCCTGGTCGGGGAAGCGGTTCGGGAGCATGCCCTGGTCGACGAACTTCGCGAACGTGGTGAGGATGCGCCGCGCGATCTCGGGCCGCCCGGTCGACAGCGCGAGCCCGGGCAGCGCGATCATCGTGTCGCGGCCCCAGTCGCCGAACCAGTGGTAGCCGGCGATGACGGTGGCGCCCTGCGGCTCCCCCGGCGTCGGCCGCGCCACGATGAACTGATCGCACGCGAGCACGCTGTGGCGGATCCAGTCCGGCGCTTCCTTCGCCGTCGGCGGGCTCGAGCTCCAGCGAGAGAGCAGGTCGGCCTCGTGCGCCTGGCGCCGCTTCCACGCGGCCTCGCCGTCGAGCGACGGCGACGCTTCGGTGGAGAGCACGCCCGTCAGCGACTTGCCCGGCGAAAGCGATGCCCGGAACGTGCCGACGTGCAGGTTGTCGTCGATGAAGTCGAGGCCGCGCGCGGCTTCCGCCGCGAGCGAGAACCCGTGATGCCACGTGTGCGCCGGCTCGGCCTCCACGCCCTGCGCGAGCAGGACGTACGGGCGCGCGCCGTCGTACGCGGTGACCTTGATGCCGTTCGCCACGCGCTCGACGCCCATCTGCCAGCCGTTGGCGTGCGTCGTGCCGTGGTAGTCGCGATAGTTCGCCAGCGCCTTCAGCTCGATGCTCGCCGGCTTCTGGCCGCGCACGAGCTTGTACTGGACGTAGGTGGTGTTGGCGCCCTGCTCCATCCAGATGCGCTTCTCGATGAGCGCGTCCGCGACGGCGAACGTCCACACCGGCGTCGTCCCTTCGAGGCGGAACGTCTCGATGTCGATGTAGCCGTGCGGATCGACGTTGCCGTCACCCCAGCGGTTGGCGAAGAGCGGCCGTCGGATCGTGTCGTACTCGACGGTGTCGTCGAGCTTCGTGACGAGGACGGTGCGCCCCAGCGGCGGCGCGAGCGCCGCCACCAGGAGCCCGTGATATCGACGGCTCAGCAGGCCCGCCACCGTGCCGGAGGCGAACCCGCCGATTCCGTTCGTGCAGAGCCACTCGCGGCTCTCGGCAGAGCCGAGGTGCCCACAGACTTCCCGGCCCCACGCCAGCGCCATGGGTGACCTCCTTACTCGCCGCTCTGCTGCAGAAGCTTGGCGACGAGACCGGTCCAGCCCGTCTGATGGCTGGCTCCGACGCCGGCGCCCGTGTCTCCGTGGAAGTACTCGTGGAAGAGGATCAGGTCCTTCCAGTGCGGATCGGTCTGGAACTTCTCCTGCTGCCCGTGCACCGGCCGCTCGCCCTCGGCGTCACGCAGGAAGATGCGCGTGAGGCGCCGCGAGATCTCGGCCGCCACGTCCCAGAGCGACAGCATCTTGCCGGAGCCCGTGGGGTACTCCTGCTGGAAGCGCGGCCCGTAGAAGTGGTCGAACTTCTGGAGCGACTCGATCAAGAGGTAGTTCACGGGCATCCAGATCGGACCCCGCCAGTTCGAGTTGCCGCCGAAGAGCCCGGTGGAGGACTCGCCCGGCTCGTAGTCGACCCGGTGCTCGTGACCCCCGACGTTCATGATGTACGGGTGCTGCTTGTGGAACCGTGAGATGGCCCGGATGCCGTATTCCGAGAGGAACTCCTTCTCGTCGACCATGTACTTGAGCACGCTGGCCAGGCGTACTCCGTTGACCAGCGACAGCAGGCGACGCACCTGACCCTTGCCCATGTCGTGCTCGACGACGTGGTTGCGCAGCTCGGGCCGATTCTCGAGGAACCACTTCATGCGCCGCTCGAACTTCGGCATGCGCGCGAGGGCCTCGGGCTCGAGCGACTCCACCGCGTAGAGCGGGATGAGGCCGACCATGGACCGGACCTTCAGCGGCTTGGCGCTGCCGTCCGGCAGGTGGAGCACGTCGTAGTAGAACCCGTCCTCCTTGTTCCAGAGCTCGATGCCCTCGCCGGCGATGTTGTTCATCGCGCGCGCGATGTAGACGAAGTGCTCGAAGAACTTGGAGGCCACGTCCTCGTACGCCGGGTTCTCCTTCGCGAGCTCCATCGAGATGGCCAGCATGTTGAGGCAGTACATCGCCACCCACGCCGTGCCGTCGGACTGCTCGATGGTGCCGCCGGTCGGCAGCGGTGCCGAGCGGTCGAAGACGCCGATGTTGTCGAGGCCGAGGAAGCCGCCCTGGAAGACGTTCTTGCCGTCCGGGTCCTTGCGGTTGACCCACCACGTGAAGTTCAGCAGGAGCTTGTGGAACGTCCGCTCGAGGAACTCGCGGTCGGCCTTGCCCGTGATGCGGCGGTCGATCTTGTACACGCGCCAGGCGGCCCAGGCGTGCACGGGCGGGTTGACGTCGCCGAACGCCCACTCGTACGCCGGGATCTGCCCGTTCGGGTGCATGTACCACTCACGCAGGAAGAGCGTGAGCTGCTCCTTCGCGAACTGCGGATCGACGAGGGCCAGCACGATCGTGTGGAACGCCATGTCCCATGCCGCGTACCAGGGGTACTCCCAGATATCGGGCATCGAGACGACGTCGTCGTTGTAGAGGTGCGTCCACTCCTTGTTCCGGCCGTGCTTGCGGCTCTGCGGCGGCGGCGGGCCCGTCGGATCGCCGTTGAGCCAGCGCGCCACGTCGTAGTGGAACCACTGCTTGCACCAGAGCATGCCGGCGATCGCCTGCCGCATGACCATCTGCGCGTCGTCGCTCAGCTTGGACGGGATGACGGTCGCGTAGAACTCGTCCGCTTCCTTGGTGCGCGCGTCGAACGTCTTCTCGAACTCGGCGCCGAACGGCGTCTTCAGCTCGCCGTCCGCCAGCCGCATCTTCACGACGACTTCCTTGCCGGCGGGGATGTTGAGCTGCCAGTACGGCGCCGCCTTCGTGCCTTCGGGCACGGGATTCACGGCGTTCTTCCTGCCGCGGATCACGAACTCGTGGAAGGCGTCCTTCACGTAGAGGTCCGGATTCTCGGTGCCGTAGAGCCGGCGGTAGTTGCTCTCGTTCTCGGTCCAGAGCACCGGCGGCGCGTTCTCGATATAGAAGTTGTACTTGCCCGGCAGCGCCGGGTTGTCGACGGCGATCGTGTAGTGGTCGCCCGGCCCCTTCGAGCCGCGGAGCCGCGGACGCTGCGCATCCTTCTCCCACGACCACGTGTTGCGGAACCAGAGCGTCGGCAGCAGGTGGCACGTCGCGGCCTCGGGCCCGCGGTTGGCCACCGTGATCTTGATCAGGATGTCGGACGGCGACCCCTTCGCGTACTCGGCGAAGACGTCGAAGTACTTGTTCTCGTTGAAGACGCCGGTGTCGAGCAGCTCGAACTCCGGCTCGGTCCGCGACCGGCGCCGGTTCTCGTCCACGAGCCACGCGTAGGGGAACTCGCCCTGCGGGTACTTGTAGATCGCCTTCATGTACGAGTGCGTGGGCGTGGAGTCGATGAAGAAGAAGTAGTCCTTCAGATCCTCGCCGTGGTTGCCCTCGGACCCCGTCAGCCCGAACGCGCGCTCCTTGAGGATCGGGTCCTTCCCGTTCCACATCGAGAGCGCGAAGCAGAGCCGCTGGTGATTGTCCGAGATGCCGAGCAGACCGTCTTCACCCCACCGGTACACACGCGAGCGTGCCTGGTCGTGGCCGAAGTAGTCCCACGCCGTCCCGAACTCCGAGTAGTCCTCGCGGACCGTGCCCCACTGCCGCTCGGAGAGGTATGGCCCCCACCGCTTCCAGTGAGCGGACCGCCCGGTCGAGTCGGTCAGCCGCTTGCCCTCGGTGGTCGCCGCAGACTTATCCGCCATGGGCAAATTCCGGGAAGAGGGTCATGCCACCGTCCACCATGATCGTCTGCCCCTGGATGTAGTCCGCGTCATCGGACGCGAGGAACACCGTCACCTTGCCGATGTCATCCGGAACGCCCACTCGTCCGTAAGGAATGAGCTTGCAGAGACTCGCCAGAGCCTCCGGCGTCTCCCACGCGGGCCGGTTGATCGGCGTCGCGATGGCGCCCGGGCCGATGGAGTTCACGCGGATCTTGAACGGCGCCAGCTCCTGCGCGAGCGACTGCATGAACATGCGCATCCCGCCCTTGGAGGACGCGTAGTTGACGTGCCCGGACCACGGAATCAGCTCGTGGACCGACGACATGCAGATGATCTTGCCCGCGGCCTTGGAGATCTTGGTGACGCCCTGCTTGATCATCTGGCGCGCCGCCGCGCGAGCGCAGAGGAAGTTGCCCGTGAGGTTGACGGCGAGCACGAAGTTCCACTGCTCGAGCGTCATCTCGGTGAACGCGGCGTCGCGCTGTAACCCCGCGTTGTTCACGAGGATGTCGATGCCACCCCACTCCTTGAACATCTGCTGGAACATCGCCTCGACTTCCGCCTCTTTCGAGACGTCGGCCTTGATCGCGATGGCCTGGCCGCCGTTCGTGACGATCTCCTTCACGACGGCTTCCGCAGCGTCCGTCGCGGTCACGTAGTTGACGACGACCTTGGCGCCGGCGGCGCCGAGGCATTTCGCGACGCCTTCTCCGATGCCGGAGTTCGCGCCGGTGACAAGGGCTCGCTGTCCTGTGAGGGGCTGGTAGGGCATGGCGGTGTCCTTTCGGATGAGAGCAGGTAGCTTACTTTAGGTGGGCGGTGGGTGCGCGTCAACCTTTGTCGGAAGGAATTTCGACGATGAACGTCGCGCCCTTACCTTCGCCCGGGCTCTCGGCGCGGACCGATCCGTGGTGCAGCTGGACGAGGTGCCGGACGATGGCCAGCCCGATGCCGAGCCCGCCGTAGCCGCGGCGGGGCCCGGCGTCCTCCTGCCGGAAACGCTCGAAAAGGTGGGGGACGAAGGCCGGATCGATGCCCCTGCCCGTGTCCGTGACCTCGAGTCGGGCAACGCTGCCCTACCGGGTCAGGCTCACGTGCACCCGCTCGCCCGCCGGCGTGAACTTGACGGCGTTGGCGACCAGGTTCGAGACGATCTGTTGCAATCGGGTCACGTCCCCGAGGACCGTGGGATTCGCGTCGATGCGACTCCCGGGGGTGACGTTCTTGGCCTCGGCGGCCGGCCGTAGCCCGTCCACGGCGGCATTGACGATCGGCGCCAGGGGCACGGGGCTGCGGTCGAGCGTCATCTGGCCCAGGACCATGCGGGACACGTCGAGTAAGTCCTCGATCAGGTTGGCCTGCAGCTGCGCGTTCCGCTCGATGGTCTCGAGCGCCTTGGCGGTCGTGGCCGGGTCGAGCTCGCCCGAGCGGAGCATGCTCGTCCAGCCGACCACCGCGTTCAGCGGCGTGCGGAGCTCGTGGGAGACGATGGCGAGGAACTCGTCCTTCGCACGGTTCGCGGCCTCGACCTCCGCCCGGGCCCGAGCCCGCTCGGCGACGACCAGCGCGACCGTGAGCGTCGTGACCGCGATCGTGGCGAGGAACCCCCGGAGCAACACCAGTGACTCGTGGTTCGTCGGCAGCACGAACGGGCCGAAATCGTGGACGGTGCCCCACACCGCGATGGCCGCGAGGAGCAGCGTGCACGTCGCCGCCGCGCGCGGGCCGAGGCGGAAGGCGGCCCACATCAGCGGCGGGAGCGTGAGGAAGCTGAGGGGATAGTTCCGCACGGGAAGGTTCAGCCATCCGCCTCCGAACACCACCATCGACGTGGCGATGAGGACGACGGTGAGGACCGTCGCCTCCAGGGACCGGCGCCGATCGACGCGCCGCGGCCGCGCCGCCCACAGCACGAGCACCGGCGTGACGATCAGCGCACCGCTCCCGTCGCCGAGCCACCACGTGAACCAGATCATCGTGTAGCTCGTCCACGCCGCGGAGCCGCTCAGCACGAGCGCGGTGACGCCGATCGTCGCACTCGCCGCCGTGCTGAGCACGCCGGCGAGGACGGAGAACTTGACGAAGTCCCACGCGCGGTCGACGAAGTGCCGCCCGCGCGCGAAGAGCCCCGTCAGCTCCGCGCCGGCGAGCGCTTCGATCGTGTTCCCCGCGGCGATCGCGAGCGAGGTCGGGACGGATTCCGCGGTCGTGACGTTGACGAGGAACGCGCCGACGAACACCGCGGGCCACATCCGCATCCCGAAGACGAGCAGCGCGGCGAGCGCGATGCCCGTCGGTGGCCACACGGGAGTCGCGCTCGCGTGGACGAGCGCGAGCGAGAGGCCGAGCTTGCCCGCCGCGACGTAGAGCGCGCACACGGCGAGCCCTCGGGCGAGGACCATGGTCAACGCTGGACGGAGGGGCCGCCGGCCAGCAGATCGTCGACGTCGCGCGGGCTGACGAGCGCGATGTCGCCCCACGTGGAGCACTTGATCGCGGCCACCGCCTGGCCGATGTCGATCGCATCCTGCAGCGAGCGGCCTTGCAGGATCGCCCACAGGAAGCCGCCGACGTAGGCGTCGCCCGCACCGATGGGATCCACCACCTGGACATCCCACCGATAGCGGGGACGCAGCAGCCGGCCGCCCTCCAGGACCGTGCACCCGTCGGCGCCCTGCATCAGCGCGATGGTCGCCTTGGGGGCGAAGCGCGCGAGCTGCTCGAGCACCGCCTCCGCCGGGCCATCGAAGCCGAAGACCGCCCGGGCCTCCTCCGCTCCTATATAGAGGTAGCGCGTCCGGGGCAGCACCCCGGCCGTGAAGACCCGGGCATCCGCCGGGCTCCAGAGGGTGGCGCGGTAGTTGAGGTCGAAGGAAACCTCTCCGGCTTCGTGGAGCGCGCGCTCGAACAGCGCGCGGGGCGTGGCGCCGAGCGCCGGCGTGATCCCGCTCAGGTGAAGGATCCGGGCGCGCCGCACCACCTGCCAGTCGATGTCGTCGGGCCTGAGGCGCGCGAACGCGGAGTCGCGCCGGTCGTAGAGCACGCGAATCGGTCGCGGCGGCGCTCCGTATTCGAGGAAGTAGAGCCCGAGACGCGCGCTTTCGATGCGCCGGACGGCGCTGCAGTCGATGCCATGCCCGGTGAGCTCATGCAGCACGCGCTCGCCCCACGCGTTGTCGGGCACCGCCGAGAGCCACGCCACGTGCGCACCCAGCCGCGCGACCGCCGCGGCGACGTTCGCTTCCGCGCCGCCGATCTGCACGTCGAGCTGGCGCGCGGTCTCGAACCGCCCGGGTGACGGCACGGCGAGGCGCAGCAGCACTTCGCCGAGCGTGACGAGGTCGTGGCCGCCGTTGGTCATGCCGAGCGCATTGTATTCCGTCCGGCGGGCGGCCTATTCGTAGGCCCCCTTGCCGATGACGCCGCGCTGGGCCGCTGCTCGTGCCGGCGACCCTGCTCGTCACCCTCGGCTATCGCGTCTGGCGCGACCGTCCGCACCGTAACGTCAATAGGTGCTTCGGCTGTCAGGCCTTCACGTTCGCCGGGTCAGCGGCGTCGCCGCTTCGCATAACGGGGTCCTGCTGGAGTTCTGGGGCAGTGGACGCTCGCGAGCGCGGCGTTGCTTCCGCTGGCGTTCCTCGCGTTCACGCGCGTGTTCCCCGCGGGCTCGTCGGACATCCCCCGCTGGCTCTGGTCGACGCACCGCCGAGCTCGCGGTTACGGGCGATCCCGCGGAGCTCGGGGAGCGAAGCCGCAGGGCTCGGGGCCCGGGCCGCCCATCTGCGCGTCGATGGTGGGGGCCGGATCGATGCGGCGAACGGCGCGCGCGGGGGCGGCGTTGTCACATTGCGTTTGGCCCTCCTGTAACCATTCGGACACAGCGGTTTTGCCGCTGGACCTCTCGGGAACTATGGCGCTATCGTAGCGGCCCTGCTGCACCTGAGCGCGGGAGGTGCACGATGTCTGCGTTCATCTTGTCAGTCATCGCGATCCTGCATCTCGCGCTCGTCGTGGTGGTATGGCGCGCGAATCCCAAAAGGCCCGCCCATCGCTTCTACGCGTTCCATGCGCTGATGTTCATGGGCTGGACATCGGGGATTGCGTGGATACAGAGCGGGGTGGGAATAGAAGGGGGCGCGAAACTGACGTTCGCCAGCGCCTCACTCGTCCCAGCCGCTCTCCTGCTGTTCACGATTCACTATCCCGATGCCGAGAAATCATCTTGGCGAGCCCCACAGCTTCTCGTTCTCGCGGTCGGCGCGTTCTTCGCTATTGCTTCGGTCATGACCGATTCGATCGTGTACGACACCCGCTGGACCGCGGGTGTCCTGTCTCGCCGCCCAGGTCCTCTGTATCCGTGGTTCACCGTGTATGTCGCGCTTGCGCTTCCCGCTGCGGTCGGAGTGTTCGTGCGGAAATGGTGGTCCGCGAAGGGATGGCGACGCATCCAGCTCAGCTACTACGGGGTTGGGCTCTTGTTCGCGTTGGTCGGTGCGGTCACTGCAAACCTTATCATTCCCGCCGTCACCGGAAGGTCCGACGTGAGCCATCTCGGCCCGTACTTCGGATCGGTGCTGATCGCCCTGACGGCGCACGCAACGCTTCGTGACCGACTCATGGATTTGCGTCTGGTCGTCCATCGGTGCCTGACCATCGGTATTGCGGTCACGATTTCACTGTTGCCGATCCTCATCCTGGCCACCCTGGTACGCGGCTCGATGCTTATCGATGTTACCGTCGTCGAGGCGCTTTTGATTGGAGGAGCGTTTCTGGCGGTCGCACTGTTGATCCCAGTGACCGCAGATGTTGCGGAACGCTTCATCGATCGGTATGTCTACCGCGGTCGCGAAAGCCCGCAGCGACTTCTCCGGCGCGCGAGCAACGAATTGGCGCAAACGCTGGATCTCGAGCGAGTGTTGGCGATCATTGCGGAAACGATCCGCGTCGCCGCGCCCCCTCATGGAGTCGCGGTCTATCTCGAACACTCTGGCGCACTTCGACTGTCGACCTCGAACGAAGCTGCTCGAGATACCGGCTTCAGTGCTCCCGCCGAGCCGGCGCGCCCGGTCATCGACGCCGTGATCGTGCAGGCGGCGCCGGTGTTGCGCGATGAACTGACAATGCCGAGGGACGCGGCACTCCATGAGGCTCTTACGGGCGCCGGTTGGGCTCTGATACTACCGCTGTTCGCAGATCAGAGACTCGTGGGCATCATTGCGGTCGGCTCCAAGCGATCCGGCGATCCGTTCTTCTCGGAAGACGTTGACGCGCTAGCCACGCTGGTGAATCACGCAGGAACGGTGGTACGGAACGCTCAGCTCCATGCGCAGGTGGTCTTGGCAAACGAGCACGTCCACCGGATCGTCACCGCAATGCAGAACGGGGTCGTGGTGCTTGACGCCTCAGGGACCGTCACACTGATCAATCCTGCCGCGAGGGATGCGCTGCGATTGCCCGAGGACGTCCTCCTGAACATCGACGACCTGCCGGCGCCATTGCGCGACAGCCTGGCGGAGGTGCTCACCGAGCACCGGGAAGGCGTCACGCGAGAGGTCACGTGGTCTCACGATGACGTCACGCCACGTGCGTTGCTCTGCACGGCCTCCATCCTACCCGCGCACGAGAGCGAGCGCCCGGGAGCTGTCATCGTCTTCAGTGACGTGACGCCGCTCAAGGAGCTCGCGAAGCAGCGGACTCGTGCGGAACACCTTTCGGGCCTGCAACGCCTGACGCAGGCGCTGGCACACGAGATCGGCAATCCGCTCGTTCCAATCAAGACATTGACGAAACTCCTGCCGGAACGCGTGGGTAACCCCGCATTTGCCGAGAGGGTGTCGCGGATCGTGTCACATGAGATCGAAAGAATCGAGCGACTCGTCGAGCGTCTTCGGCGCGTCGCGCCTTCGAGCGGGGTTAATTACTCGGTTGTCGATCTGCGTGTTCCGCTGCGCCACGCGCTCGAGCTCATCGAAGCGACGGCGGCGGAGCAAGAGACACACCTGGAGATCGATCTCCCGTCCGACGAGGTTCTGGTGCTCGGTGACTCTACTGAAATCGAAGAACTCTTCCTCAACCTCTTGACCAATGCCTTGGAAGCCGTCGTCGAGATGCCCCGGGATTCGCGTCGCGTGCGGTCCTCGCTTCACGTCGGGACGGATCATGTCGTTGCCCAGGTGTCGGACAGTGGACCAGGCATCTCTGCCGAGGTCATGGATCGAATGTTCGATCCTTTCGTGAGTACGAAGTCGCGCGGATCCGGCTTAGGGCTCGCGATTTGTCATGCGATTGTCGAGCGTCACCGAGGTCGACTCACTGCCGCCAACGCTCATCCTTGCGGAGCTGTTTTCACGGTGACACTGCACGCTGTGGAGACGATCACAGCGGGAAATTGACTATTGCCAACGTCCCAACTCCGCCGGAGCCGGTCTCAAACCGGAGCTCTGCATTATGAGCTTCGGCAATCTCGCGACAAATCGAGAGTCCGAGGCCGAGCCCGCGCGGCTTTGTCGTCACGAATGGCTCGAACGCGCGGTCACGCACACTACCCGGACTGCCCGGGCCCTCATCCTCGATCTCCACGGTCACTGCCACTCCGGTCGTGCGGACGCTGATTCGTACACGGCTGCCATCGGGTGAAGCCTCGATGGCGTTCCGCAGCAGGTTTCCAAACAACTGAGTGAGCGCTTGCGGATCACCGACGAGCGGAGGAACCTCACTCTCCTCTAGGAGCCCCTTGACGTCGCGCGGCGTCGCGGCGCGCTCCAGGGCAGCAACGTCGTTGAGGATGCCCATGAGGTTGATGCGCTGTGAGGTGCGGTCCGCCGGGCCCAACCCTCGGAGCCTCTCAGCGAGGCCCACGATTCGCTCGACCTCGGCCGGAACGAGACGCATGAGAAGCTCGCGATACTCGGGATCATCCACACGCTCCGGCAACACCGAGACGAAGTTCGAAATCGTCGTCAGCGGCGTCCGAATCTCGTGAGCCAGCGTGGCGCAGAGATGAGCGGTGCGTGCGAGATGCGCGTCACGCTCCCGAGCGCGATCGACTGCCAGTTGACGTCGATGGAGGATGTCGATTTCGACAGCGGCGGCAATGATCGGGCTGAGGGACTCGAGTAGCTCGAGCTGCTGAGCGAAGTACGCTCGTCCGAGCCGCCGGGGACCGAGCAGCACGACGCCCGCGGCCGCGTCCCGGCGGATCCCGAACCATATGTCGACGCCGGCATCGCGAAGCGTTCCAAAGAGAGCGCCAAAGCGCGAGTCTTGTTCCGATCCCTCCAGCAGTTGAACGCCTGGCCCGAGCGAATCCGTCAGCCGCCATACCTGACCGGGAACGTCATCGAACTCCGGAGCCCGGTGATCGCGATGGAGAATGTCCCATTGTGATGTGCCGGCTTCGCCGACGATGACGGTGATCGTTTCCGGCTGAACGGCGCGTCGAAGGATCGCGACGACTTCCGCGGCGAGGTTCTCGCGGGGCATGACGCGCGTCAGACGCGTCGTTGCGTCAACGAGCGTGCGTTCGATGTCGGGTTCGTCGCTGAGGAGATACTGATCGACCATTCGCCGTAGAGCTGGAAACACCGGAGCGGAAAGCGTCGCGGCGATCACGCCGAGCACGATGAGCACCGCTATCGGAGCCTGCACCGTCACCACATCCGCCTCGCGAGCGAGGGCGATGATGATGAATGAGACGCCCCCGATACCCACGATGTACGCGAGTCCGTAATGAATGACGGGCCTGAGATCGAGGAGTCGATGGCGGACGATCGCGTGCGCAACGAGCCCGACCATCGGAAGGAGGAAGTACGGACCTACGCCGCTATATGCCGACGATCCCGTCAATGCCGGGATCAGAAGGTTGGTCGTGATCGCGCCCACGCCCGAAATGAGGATGCCGACGCCGAGATGCTGAAGCTGGACACGCGCCAGACCCTTCGCGCGCCGCCAGTTGTTCGAAAAGGTCGCCAGTGCGCCGAGCCACACGACCAAGAAGTACACGGTGAAGACGCGATAGAGAGGTCCGGTTTCCCGACGCAGCCGGTTCTCGACGATCGCGACGTCTCGGACGAGAAGGTCGGTACCGAGCGCGCACGCAGCGAGGACCGTTCCGACAGCGAGCGCGGCATAGACATACGGAGTACGCCACCGCTCACCAGCACCAGGATAGACGCGAGTGAACGCGAGGAACGACGCGGGAATGAGGCTCGCACCGGTGAACGTGAGCCTGCTCGAGAAATTGGGCCACAACAGCGCTTGAAGGCCAGCGATCGCGAGGACCCACAGCGCCATGCTGAACGTGTACGCGCCGAACCAGCGATGGACGGAGCTGCGGGGGTCAGCGCGCCAGATATAGAGGCTGAGGCCCGCCAGGAAGACCCCGAGCAGCGGGAGGCTTGCCCCTTGCGTCACCTGATCGAGTCTTCTCTCGCCAGCGCCAGCACCGAGTGCGATCCGCCCATCGCGTGCGAATGGATGAGCGTTCGGCGAACCCTGGCTTTGCGTGCCTTGTTGGGGACGTAATCCAGATCACACCGTGCGTCCGGGTACTCGAGATTGATCGTCGGGAACACCATCCCGTCGCGAATGACGAGACACGTCGCGACCACCTGCATCGCTGCGCTCGCAGCAAATGCTTGCCCGCACATCGCCTTCAACGAGGACACCGGGAAGTTGTACGCGTAGCGCCCGAACGTGCGCTTGATCGCGGTCGTTTCGGCGACGTCGTAGTCGACCATCGCGTTTCCGTGGGCGCAGATGTAGTCGATGTCCTCGGGCTCGAGCTCGGCCTGCGTCAGCACATTACTCATCGCACGGCTGGCGGTCTCTCCTGACATATCGGTGCGATGGAGATCGCCGCCTTCGCTCGCGCTGTCGTAGCCGCTGATCACCGCATAGATCGGCGCACGGCGCGCGCGTGAAGGTGGAGCAGGGTCGCTGGACCCGCAGCGAAGGGTGGCAGCCAGCATCAGAGGCCGCCGCGCTCGCCGGCGGCGCCCGGGCGCATCGCCGCGCTCGGGTTCTACGGCGCGCGCCTGCGCGTGGGCTACGGCTCGCGGGGCGGGTGGGACCCGTTCGGCCCCGAGCGCGTCGTCACGCGCTCGCGCGGCAACGTCCTCTACGAGGTCGACGGCCGCTCGGCGCTGGCGCTCTACAAGACGTACCTCGGCACGCACGCGCGTGACCTGCCCGCCTCCGGTTTGCTCTTTCCGCTGAGCCTGCGCACCAGGGGCGGCTCGGGCGTCGTGCGCACGATCCTCGCGGTCGACGAGGCGGCGCAGAGCATGACGTTCGCCGGCGACGTGCCGGAAGGCGCGTACGTGCGGCTCATGAAGGCGAACTTCGATCGCCTCATCGACGGCGCGGTCAGTGCCGCGCGGACGAGCTACGAGGCCATCGGCTCCGTGGTCCCGGACCTGGCGATCCTCATCTCCTGCGTCGGGCGCAAGCTCGTGCTCAAGCAGCGCGTGGAGGAAGAGGTCGAGGGCGTGCGCGACATCATGGGCGCGGCGCCGCTCACGGGGTTCTACTCGTACGGCGAGATCTCGCCGTTCACGCCGAGCGCGCGCTGCGAGCTGCACAACCAGACCATGACGATCACGACGCTGTCGGAGCGCTAGCGTGGGCGACCTGAGCCACTCCCTGCTCCTGCGGCAGATCAAGCGCGTGTTCGGCGAGCGGCCGATCCCGCCGGAGCTGGCGCCGCTGCTCGACGCCGTCGACGAGGCGTATCGCCAGTTCGACACCGACCGCGCGCTGCTCGAGCGCTCGCTGGACCTGAGCTCGCAGGAGCTGCTGCAGGCCAACGCCGACATGAGCGCGCTCTTCCGCGCGTTCCCCGACCAGTTCTACCGGCTCGACGCGCGCGGCATCGTGCGCGACTACCGCGGCGGCAGCATGACGCGCGAGAGCGGCGAGCGCGTGCTCGGGCGGCCGTTCCAGGAGCTCCTGCCCGAGGCGAGCGTGCCGGAGTACGAGATGACCCGCGCGCGCGTGCGCCTGCAGCGCCGCAGCGCGAGCTTCGAGTACGCGGCGTCCGAGGGCGGCGGCGAGGCGGCGTTCGAGGCGCGCGTGGTGCCGCTGCTCGAGGACCAGGCCGTGGTCATCGTCCGCGCGATCACCGGGCGGCGGCGCGCCGAGGCGAGCGCGGCGGCGCTCGCGCGGGTCGGCGGCGAGATCGCCGCCACGCTCGACCTCGACCGCGCGATGCAGCTCATCGTCGACAGCCTCCACGCGCTCTTCCGCGTCCGCCGCGCGGTGCTCTACCGCGTCGATGCGGCCTCGGGCGCGCTCGTGTGTCGCGCCGCCGCGGGTCGCGACGACGGCATCGCGTGGGTGGGCTCGGTGCTGGGCCCCGGCGAGGGCGTGGCCGGCCGCGCGGTGGCGGGCGCGCGCATCGCGTGGTCCGCCAACATCACCACGGATCCGGACCTGCCGATGCCGGCGTGGGCGAAGGCGAACGCGTACACGGAAGGCTATCGCAGCGTGCTGGGCGTGCCGCTCATCAGCCGCGACACCGTGATCGGCGCGCTCGTCGTCGGCGACGAGGCCGGCCGCTTCTACACGGAGGAGGAAAAGCGCCTGCTGCTCGGCTTCGCGAACCAGGCCGCGATCGCCGTCGAGAACGCGCGGCTGTTCGAGGACAGCGAGCGGCGGCGCCGCGCGGCGGAAGGCGTCGCCAGCGTCGGACGCCTCGTCTCCGAGTCGCTCGAGCCCGCGGACGTCGGGCAGCGCATCGTCCGCGCCCTCACCACGATGTTCGGAGCCCAGATGTCCGTCCTCTACCTCGTCGAGGAGGTCTCCGAGGCCCTGGTGTTGTTCGCGGGCTGGGGGCCCGCGGTCGACTGGAACCAGCGCCTCCGGCGCGGCAACGCGCTCGTCGGCCGCGCCATCGCCGAGGGCCGTCCCATCTCGTCGGTGAACATCCTCGAAGACGAGCGCGTGAGCCTGACGCCGGAAGCGCGGGCGCGCATCGAGCGCTCGGAATACCAGTCGGTGCTCGCCGTGCCGCTCACCGCGCACGACCGGATCCTGGGCGCGCTCGCGGTGGGCGACCATGCGGGGCGCGTCTTCTCGCCGGAGGACATGGCGCTCGTGCAGAGCTTCGCCGACCAGGCGGCGCTCGCGCTCGCGAACGCCGAGCTGCACGGCGAGACGCGCGCGCCTGCACCAGATGCGCCGGCTCGCGGAGCTGAGCCAGCTCGTCAGGTCGTCGCTCGACCGGCGGCTCGTGCTCGACTTCGTCACCGAAGCGGCCCTCGACCTGCTGCACGTCGATCTCGCGCGCGTCTGGCTCGTGGAAGGCAGTGACGGCCACCTGCGCCGCGCATCGAGCCGTGCCCGGGGCGACATGCCGGCGGACGGTGGCGTGGACGTGCTGCCGCCGGGCGCGGGGCTCGCGGGCTGGGTCGTGAAGGAGCGGAAGAGCCGCGCCGCCCCGGACCTGCTCACCGATCCGCTGATCTTCCAGAAGGAGTGGTTCATGGCGGCGGGGATCGTGTCGCACCTCGCGGTCCCGCTGGTGGGCGGCGACGCCGCGATCGGCGCGCTCGTCGTGTCCACGCGGGTCCGGCGCGACTTCGATCGCGAGGAGATCGATCTGCTCGAGATCTTCGCGGCCAAGGCGGCCATCGCGCTCAGCAACGCGCGGCTCTATCGCGAAGCGCGCGAGGCCTACGAGCAGCTCGCGCGCACGCAGGACCTGCTGACGCAGGCGCAGAAGATGGACGCCGTCGGCCGGCTGGCGGGCGGCATCGCTCACGACTTCAACAACCTCCTCACCGTGATCATCGGCCGGATCGACGCGCTCCTCGAAGACCTGTCCGACGACGACCCGCGCCGCAGCGACCTCGACCTGATCGCCGGCGCCGCGGAGCGCGCGTCCGCGCTCACGCGGCAGCTCCTCGCGTTCAGCCGCAAGCAGGCGCTCACGCCGACCGTCGTCGACGTCAACGCGATCGTCGACGAGGTCGCCTCGCTCCTGCGCCGCCTCCTCGGCGAGGACATCGAGTTCGCGACCGCGCTCGTGCCCGGCGCGGCGCGCGTGCGCGTCGACCGCGGCCAGATGGAGCAGGTCATCGTGAACCTCGCGGCCAACGCGCGCGACGCGATGCCGTCGGGCGGACGGCTGACGATCAGCACGGATCGCGTCGACGTCACCGACACGCCGCCGCCGGGCGTGGCCGCGCCGCCGGGCGCATACGTGCTGCTGGCGGTCACCGACAGCGGCCACGGGATGGACGCCGAGACGCGCCGCCGCGTGTTCGACCCGTTCTTCACCACGAAGGAAGTCGGACGCGGCACCGGCCTCGGCCTCGCGACGGTGTACGGCATCGTCAAGCAGCACGACGGGCACGTCGCCGTCGACAGCAGCCCGGGCGCGGGCGCGACGTTCCGGATCTACCTGCCGCGCGCGGACGCCGAGGTCGCGGCGCCCGCCGCGCCGGCGGCGCCGCGGCCGACGGGCTCGGAGACCATCCTGCTGGTCGAGGACGAGCAGGAGGTGCGGCGGCTCGCGCCCCAGGCGCTCGAGGGCGCCGGCTACCGCGTCATCGAGGCGGCGTTGCCGACCGACGCGGTCCGCATCGCGGAGGAGTGGCCGCAGCCGATCCCCCTGCTCGTCACGGACCTCGTGATGCCGCAGATGAACGGGCGGGTGATGGCCGACATCGTGCGGAGCGCGCGTCCCGCCATCAAGACGCTGTTCATCTCCGGGTACTCGGCGGATCCCGCGACGTTCGAGACCGACCTCGAAGGTCCGGGCTGGTCGTTCCTCGCGAAGCCCTTCACCGGCCGCGCGCTCGCGAAGACGGTGCGCGACCTCCTCGATCGGTGACCATGGGCCGTTACGCCGTCCTGACGCTCCCGGACGCGGACTCGACCGCTTTCAGCAAGACCCACGGCTCCAGCGGCTTGCGCAGCGTCAGGTGGGCGCCCGCGCTGCGCGCGCGCATGAGCGCGCCGAGCCGGTCTTCCCGCGTGTCGGCGGAGACCGCGATGATGGCGAGCGACGGGAGATCGCGCACGAGCTCCTCGATCACGGCGACGCCGTCCTTGCGCGGCAGGAAGATGTCGACGATCGCGATCTGGGGCCGTGACGCGTGGGCGGCGGCCACGGCGGCGTCGCCGTCGGGAGCGAGCACGACCTCGTAGCCTTCGGTCCTCAGCAGCATCGCGACGACGTCGCGCGTCTCGTCGTGATCCTCGACCACGAGCACGCGCGCGCGAGGCCTGCGGAGCACGGCGCTTCCGGACAGCAGGCGGCGTGCCACACGCCGCTCCCGCGGAAAAGCTGGTCCGGATCTTGTACCCCAGCGACGCACGCGCGCAATAACGCCGCGTTACGCCGTGAAACCGGGAATCGTGCTCGATGATCTGGCGAACGTTTTCGCCATGAGGGGCGGCCGTGTCCTCTGAAATTCAGGAGACGGCGGGTACATGCTTCCTTTGCTCGCGGACCATCTGGCCGGAGGACGCGACGACCACGGCCGCGGGCCTGACGGTCCACCGGATCTGCTACGACAAGTTCGTCCGGCCCAGCCTGCTCCCCGACGCCCCGAAGCCGCCGCGCGGCGAGAACCGGTGAACGGCCCGCGCTCCAAACCGGGCCCCCGGCTCGACATCCGCGGGCTGTGCGCGCTCTGCGGCAAGCCGATGCTCGCGGGCCACGCGACGTGCGAGACTCAGGCCCGCTTCATGGGACGGCCGCAGCACACTTTCTGCACCATCGCGACCTTGCCGCACTTGGGACAGCGGAAACCCGCCATGGGCTACCTCGACGTTTCGAGCAGCGACGCCATCGGCGCCCCGCTCGCGCGCGCGGTCGTCGTATCGACGGTCACCCGGAGCGCGCGCAGACCGTGCACCCCCTGCAGCTCCTCGAGCTCGAGCTCCTCGACCCCCCGCGTGAGGTAGCCGAGCGACTGGAGGTACTCGATGTAGCCGCGGTACTCCAGCGCTTCCGACGGTTGCGAGTACACGATCACGATGCGGCCCGGCTGGGTGGCGCGCTCGCTGGTCCCCTTGATCAGCGCCTTGTCGATGCGCTTCTTCACGATCGCGTAGCGGATGTCGTACGCCCCGTCGACGTCGAAGCGCTTCTCGTCGAAGCGGAAGCGGATGGCGAGCGGCGCGTGCTGGACGAGGATGAGGTGCGTGGTCTCGAGCGGCACCGGCAGGCGCGCGCGGATCTGCTCCGCGCGCAGCGCGATCCCGCAGCTCACCATGAGCTGCCAGAGGCGGAGGTTCTTCAGGTAGAGCGGGTCGTAGCCGCCGTCCTCGAGGAGCGAGGCGCCGACGTAGATCTGGTAGTCGACGCCGTCGGTCTTCTGCTTCTCGAAGTAGTGCGGGAACATCGCCTGCGCGGTCTGCTCCTCGAGGTCGAGATACGAGGAGATCGCCTCCGCGAGCCCGGTCACGCTCTCCTCGAAGCGCCGGCGCTCGTGATGGACGGTCGCGAGGCGCGGGTCGAGCGCCTCGCGATACGTGTCGATGCGCTCGCGCACGCGCGGCCCGAACGTCTCGAGGTGCGGGAACAGCCGCTCGACGTCCGCGCGCAGGAAGTCGATGACGCCGACCTCGTCGCCCGACTTCAGGCCGCGCTCGATGTGCGCGGCGCGCTTCGCGATGCGGTACCGGAGCTCGTCGAGCGCGGGCAAGAGCTTCTCGCGGTGCGCCTGGTCGATGACGGGGGCCGCGAGGCCGAGCTGCGCGAGCAGGTCGGCCTGGATCGCGAGCGCCCGCTGGGTGGACGACCCGCGGATGTCGGCGAGGCCGTAGAGCGGGAACACGTCGGAGAAGACGATCGCGTCCATCTCCGTGTGCGTGTCGATCGAGTGGTCCCGGCGCCGCTCGATGGCGTCGAGCACGGCCTCGCGGAAGCGCCACTCCACCGTGGGGTGGATGGCGGTCGCCTTCTCCTTGATGATCGCCTGCACCCGGTTGTTGAGCTCCTCGATGCTGCGCTGCACCGCCATCGCGAAGAGCGGCAGGATCTCCGCCAGCTTGGGCAGGTGCATCTGGGTGAAGTCGCCCGGGTTCGGCGACGCGAGCTCGAGCGTGCCGATCACGCGGCTCTGGTAGTGCAGCGGCGCGACCATCAGCGCGCGGGTGCCGCTCGCCACGAGGTGGTCCTCGATGACGTGACGGTCGCGCTGCTCCGCCAGGTCGCGAATGATGATCGGCCGCTCGCCCTTGACCGTGCGCTCGTACACCGTGCCGATGAACTCGGCCATCGCGTGGTGCTTCGAGTCCGCGAAGATGCAGGAGTGCTCGAGCTGCTGGCCGGCGTTGAGCAGCAGCACGCGGTCGCCGTCGAGGGCGGCCAGGCTGAAGTGCAGATCGGGCCGGCGGAACAGCGCGCGCAGCTTCGCCTGGAGCGTCTGGAACTTCGCGTGCGACACGATGGACTCGCGGTCGATCAGGTCGCGCTTGATCGACGAGAGGACCTCCTGGTCCGTGACGTCGACCGCGCGGACGACCGTGAAGCCCTCGATGACGAAGCGCTCCGGCGGAAGCCGCTCGAGGAGCCGGTCCACGTCGAAGAAGTAATCGTGGAGGCGGGCGCGGTCCGCGTCGGAGAACGGCGGCCGGTCCCCCACCACGTGGACGTCGAGGAACGTCGAGTCGAAGGTGATGCGGAAGTGACGCTCGAGGCCGGTGGCGTCGTCCCGCACGGCGATGATCAACGGGTACTCGAGATCGAGCTTTTGATCCCGTACACCCGCTCGAGGACGACCGTGTACGCATGGCGCAGGCGGGCGCGGCCGAGGTTCTCCGGATCCAGGTTGACGCGGCCGCGCACGTGCCGGTCCTCGGTCAAGAGCGCCTGCTTGAACGCGGGCGTCTCGTACACGCTGAGCAGGTCGAGCGGCATCAGCGCGGCGCCGTAGGACTGGTCCCACGCGGCCGGGGCGAACACGGCCGCCATCAGCGCGTCGACCACGTCGGCATGCCGCTCGAGCACGGCGAGGGTCCGTGACCGGCTTTTCGAGCTCGGGCGCCCGCGCGAGCGCCTCGCGCACGACCGAGCCGAGCGCGTCGCACACCGCGCCTCCGCACTCCCCTCCTTCACCCCGCCAGAAGTTGACGAGCGGGCGCAGGCTCAGGTGACGCTGGAACGGAAACGTATCGGGGCCCGCCAGGGTTATCGAGCCAAGATCGGCGCGCGACGGAAGAAGGTGGTCGGCCGTCATCGGTTCCCCCATTGTCCTTCGGACGGCCCCGCCCCGGCGCGGGATTCGTCGGTCTTGGGGGCAGGTCGGCATCAACCGCCGGCCCTTGCGCCCTCGGCGGCCGGTGGTGTATTAACGACGCACCTTTCCGCGCATATCCGGCCACGTCCAACGAGGGGCCAAGGAGGAACGAATGAAGCTGACCGAGAAGTGGCACGACGAGCTGTGGGCGCGCGACATGTGGTGGAGCGGCAAGACGACGCGCCGCAAGTTCCTGGGCCTCTCGGCCGCCGCGGCGGGTGCCGTCGGCGCGACGATGCTCGTCCCCGCGCCGTGGCGCGAGGCGTTCGGCCAGGCGAAGCCGTACAAGGTCGGCGTGCTCCAGCCGCTGACCGGCGCGGCCGCGGCCGGCGGAAAGACGGCGCTGGTGGGCACGCAGCTCGCCACCAACCGGATCAACAAGGCGGGCGGGATCAACGGCCGGCCGATCGAGCTGGTCGTCGCCGACTACGAGTCGAAGCCGGACGTCGGCCGCCGCAAGGCCGAGAAGCTCGTGGTCGAGGACAAGGTCGACGTCGGCGAGGGTGGCTACCTCTCGAACGTGTGCCTCGCCTGCATGCCCGTGTTCGAGGAGCACAAGACGGTCTACATGATCGGCGTGTGCCTCGACACCACGATCACGACCAGCAAGTGCAACCGGTACACCTTCCGGCCGTTCGACTACGCGCCGTCGCAGGCCATGGCGATCTCTCCCTACCTCGTGAAGAACCTCGGCAAGAAGTGGCACATCGTCTTCCTCGACTACGCGTGGGGCCAGTCGACGCGCGACGCGTACATCGAGCAGATCAAGAAGAACGGCGGCGAGATCCAGGGCACGACGGGCATCCCGCTCGGGACCGCGGACATGACGGCGTTCATCTCGAAGATCACCGGCAGCTTCGACGGCCTCTTCGCGATCATGTTCGGCGCCAACGCCGTGACGTTCACGAACCAGGCCTACGACCTCGGGCTCTTCAAGAAGGCCAAGTACGCGGGCGACGGCGCGGTCGCCGAGTCGACACACCTGGCCGCGCTCGGCAACAAGATCGAGGGGTTCGTCGGCGTCAACCGCTACATCCCCGTGCTGACCAAGCCGCTGGACACGCCGTACCACAAGAAGTTCTTCGATGAATCCAAGGTCCTGCTGAAGCAGATGGACCCCGCGGGACCGGATCCCGACCGCTACGTGCAGTCGAACTTCGAGGCGATGAACTTCCTCAAGCTCGGCATCCAGAAGTCGGGGTTCCGCGGGCGCGAAGACTCGATGAAGCTCATCGAAGCGCTCGAGGGCATGGAGGTCAAGGAGAGCGACGACTTCCCCCAGGGCGACAAGCTGCTCCGCCGTGAGGATCACCAGGCCTTCCTGCGCCAGTTCATCTTCGACATCAAGAACGTCAGGCACCGCCTCCTCGACGTCGTCTCGAGAGACAAGGTCGTCGTCCCGCCGGCCTGCAGTTTCCCGAAGGCGTGACGAGCCGATCCACCCAGGGGTCGCCCGCCCCGGCCGTTGCCGGCCGGGGCGGGACGGCCGCGTCCGACACCGTCCTCCGCATCGAAGGCCTCTCCGTGCGGTTCGGAGGCCTCGCCGCGCTCAACAACGTGTCGATGACGGTGCCGCGCGGCCAGATCCGCGCGATCATCGGCCCGAACGGCGCGGGCAAGTCGACCTTCTTCAACTGCGTCACCGGCGTGCTGCGCCCGACGGGCGGGCGCATTCTGTTCGAGGGCGACGACATCACGGGGCTGCCGCCCCACCGGATCTCGCAGAAGGCGATCGCGCGCTCGTACCAGATCACCAACATCCTGCCCGGCGCCACCGTGCTCGAAAATGTCCGGGTCGCCGTGCAGTCGCGCCATCACTCGTGGGCCCTGTTCCGCCACCACCGCGCCTACCAGGACGTCATCGCCGAGGCGCGGACGGTCCTCGCCTCCGTCGGCCTGGCCGAGAAGGAAGAGGAGCTCGCCGCCAACCTCTCGCACGGCGAGCAGCGCAACCTCGAGATCGGCATCGCGCTCGGCACGGAGCCGCGGCTCCTGTGCCTCGACGAGCCGACGGCCGGCATGAGCGTGAGCGAGACTCACGCAACCGTGGAGCTGATCCGGCGCATCGCCGCGAACCTCACCATCCTCATCGTCGAGCACGACATGGAGGTGGTGATGGGGCTCGCGCAGGTGATCACCGTGCTCCACTACGGCGAGGTCCTGGCGGAGGGCGCGCCGGCCGAGATCCAGGCCAACGCGCGCGTGCAGGAGGTTTACCTCAAGACCTGATGCTGACCCTGGAAGGCGTGCACACCTTCTACGCGAAGTCCCACATCCTGCACGGGGTGTCGCTCGAGGTGCGTCCGGGCGAGGTCGTCGGGCTGCTCGGCCGCAACGGCGTCGGCAAGTCGACGACGCTGAAGACGATCATGGGCCTCGTCACGCCGTCGGAAGGCACGATCACGTTCGAGGGCAAGGCGATCGCGGGCGTTCCGCCGTACCGCCTCGCGCGCATGGGCATCGGCTACGTGCCGGAGGATCGCCGGATCTTCAAGCTCCTCTCCGTGCTCGAGAACCTCCGGACCGGTCTCGACCGCCCCGAGGTCACGGCGGCGCGGCGCGAGGCGCTGCTCGACAAGATCTACGCGAGCTTCCCGATCCTGAGGGAGCGCCGCGACCAGGCGGGCGGCACCCTCTCGGGCGGCGAGCAGCAGATGCTTGCGATCGCGCGGGCGATGATGCTGGAGCCGCGCATCATCCTGCTCGACGAGCCCACGGAAGGGCTCATGCCGCGCATGGTCGAGCAGATCCGTCACATCATCGAGGTCCTGCACCGGGAGAAGGTCGCCATCCTGCTCGTGGAGCAGAACGTCCCGCTCACGCTCGGCGTGTCCGACCGCGTCTACATCATGGAGAAAGGCGTGGTCCGCCACCACGCGCCGGCCGCGAACCTCCGCGCCGACGCCACGGTCATCCACCAATACCTGGGGGTCTGAGCCCGCATGATTCCCTTCGACCAGATCCTCGTGCAGATCGTCAACGGCCTCGTGAACGGCATGATCCTCGCGCTCGTGGCCTCGGGCCTCACGCTGATCTTCGGGATCATGGACATCGTGAACTTCGCGCACGGCGACCTCTTCATGCTCGGCGCGTACCTGGGGACGACGTCGTTCCTCGTGACCGGCAACTTCTGGGTGTCGCTGCTGACGGCGGTCCTGAGCATGGCGGTGCTCGGCCTCGTCTTCCAGGCCGCGGCGCTGCGCCCGCTGCTCGGGCGCGATCCGCTGACCACGATCCTCGCCACGTTCGGCATCTCGCTCGTGATCCAGAACTACGCGCTCTGGCAGTACGGCCCGGTGCCGCGCCGCCTGCCCGAGCCGGTGACCGGGCACTTCCAGCTCTTCTACGTCGAGTACCCGTGGTACCGGCTCGTCATCGCGTTGATGTCGGCGGCGATCATCGGCGGGCTCTACCTGTTCATGAAGTACGGCAAGCACGGGATCTGGATCCGGGCCACCACCCAGGACCGCGTGATGGCGGAGGCGATGGGCATTCCCGTGCCGTGGGTCCACACCGTGGTCTTCGCGATCGGCGCCGCCATGGCGGCGGCCGCGGGTGTCCTGTTCGGCCCGACCGTCGGCATCAACCACGCGATGGGCTTCGACTTCACGCTGCGCGCGTTCGTCGTCGTGGTCGTGGGCGGGATGGGCAACCTCGGCGGCTCGATCCTCGCGTCGATCTTCATCAGCCTGCTCGAGTCGCTCGCCACGATCTGGGTGAGTCCGGCGCAGGCGGTGATCGTCTCGTTCGTGGCGCTGATCTTGACCCTGCTCGTGCGGCCCACCGGCATCTTCGCGCCGACGCCGAAATGAGCACGGTCGCGCGCGCCACGGGCCCGAGCCGGGGCTACTGGACGGGCTTCGTGATCGTCGTGGCGGCGCTCGCCGCCGCGCCCTTCGTGCTCCCCGAGTTCTGGCAGCGGTTCGCGACGGAGATCCTGATCTGGGGGCTCTTCGCGATGTCGTCGGACATCCTGATCGGCTACACCGGGATGGTCTCGTTCGGCCACTCGGCGTTCTTCGGGCTCGGCATGTACGGGGCCGCCGCGGCCCTGCTCGCGGTGCGGCCGCCGAACCTCTGGCTCGCGATGCTGGTCGGCCTCGTCGCGGCCGCCATCGTCGCCGCGTTCGTCGCGTTCTTCTCGACGCGGCTGCGCGACATCTACTTCTCGATCACCACGCTCGTCTTCTCGCAGATCTTCTACGTCATCATCTTCACGTGGACCGACGTGACGGGCGGCGAGAACGGGCTGACGTTCCGCCAGCCGCCCCTCGGGATCCCGGGACTCTTCACGATCCCCTTCACGCGCAACGGCCTGCACTGGTTCGTGCTCGGCGTGGTCGTCGTCTCCTATCTGGTGCTCAGACGCATCACGCAGTCTCCGTTCGGGATGGTCCTCCAGTCGATCCGCGAGAACGAGCCGCGCACGCGCGCCATCGGCTACCACGTGGAGCGCTACAAGATCGTTTCGGTGATGCTGTCCGGGCTCTTCGCCGGCCTGTCCGGTGTGCTCTACGCGATCCAGAACAAGTTCGCGGCGCCGGACTTCGTCCTCTTCCTGATCTCCGGCGAGGCCGTCATCTTCAACGTGATGGGCGGGATCGGCACGCTCGTGGGCCCGGTCGCCGGCGCGGCGTTCTTCCTTCTCATGAAGGAAGTCTTTTCGCGGGTCTTCTACGAGTACTACCTGATCCCGGTCGGCGTGATCTTCACGCTGATGGTGATCTTCGTCCCCCAGGGCCTCCTGGGCGCCTGGCGCCGCCAGCTCAACCGGTGAGGTTTCCGGGCCAGACGGGGGGTCAGCGGACGACGGGGCCCGGCGAGTGACGGGGCTCCGCGCGGACGGGGCGTGGCTGCTGCACCGCGTACGTCTGGCGGATGATGTCGCGGCGTCCGCAGATGCGCTCACCGGCGCGGATCGCGAACTCCAGCGGGGCCCGGCTCAGCGTGTCCCGGACGTCGGGTTCGGCGAGCGTCACTTCGCGGCCGAGGCACGGCACGCACAGCGCACGCTCGCGAAGCGCGGCGAGGATGCGCCGCGCCTTGAAGTCCTCGAGCCACCGGACAGGGTCGTCTCGCATCGCGGTCACCTCGCTAGCGCGTGTCGGCCTTCCAGCGACGGCCGCCGAACGCGTCGCCGAGCTGGCGACCGCACTTCGAGCAGAACTGCGCGGATGTCGCGTTCGGCGCGCCGCAGGCGGCGCACTCGTGCGTCTCGTCCACCGTGGCACGATCGCGACGAGCACGAACGCGCCGAGCAGCCGTGCGCTGACACTGTCAAGCCGAGGCAAACGAGAAGGCCTCGCGGAAGACATTGGTGTGCGCCCAGTAGTCCTTGATCGCCTTCACCCGCGCGATGAAGTCGTTGAAGTCGAGCGACTTCACCACGTAGCTGTTGGCGCCGAGGTCGTAGCAGCGCGCGACGTCCTCGGGATCGCCGGACGTGGTCAGCATGATGACGGGGATGAAGCGGACGCGATCGTTCTGCTTGATCGCCCGGAGCACGTCGCGGCCGCCGACCTTCGGCAGCCCGATATCGAGCAGGATCACCGACGGCGACGGGCCCTTGCGCCCGGCCCACGCGCCTTCGCGCGCGAGGAAGTCGAGCGCCTCCTGACCGTCCTTCACCCACGTGACGTTGTGGTTGCCGTCCTTGCTCAGCGCCCGGCGCGTGAGCTCCGCGTGATCGGGATTGTCCTCGACGAGCAGAATGTCCAGCGGTGCGGCCGCCCTCATAAACCCCCTCCCGTGATCGTCGGATGCGCAGGGGCATCCCCCATCACAAGTCGGCACGAGAGCGAGGTTTCATGAGTCCGCGCCAGAGGTCGGTAGGAAAAAGTTGCCGGGCAGTGCCGCAGCGGCAGGCCGCTACGGCGCGCGACGACCGTCGGAAGAGGGGCGCAGCCCCCCTCCGAGTCTCTTGACCTGGTCGGCGAGCTTGCAGAACGCGCAGAGGGTGCCGGTGGTCACCTGGCCGCACCGCGCGCACTCGTTGAGCGTGACGGCCTCGGCGCGCTCGAACGCCGGGCGCGCCTTGTCGAGGAAGCCGAAGAGGAAGTTGTGCTTGGCGCCCGGGGAGGCCTCCTCCATCCGGTTGAGGATCTCCTTGTGCGCGATGGAGGTGGCGCCCTTGGCGAAGGGGCACTCCTCGACGATGTAGTCGATCTTCCGGAGGAACGCGAAGGCCGCGGTCTCACGCTCCGAGAGGCGATAGAGCGGCTTCACCCGGCGGACCAGCTTCGGATGGGTGGCGGCCAGCGCCGGCGACTGCCGCGGCAGCGCGTCGGTCTGCCAGTGCATCACCGAGCCGAAGAGCGTCGCCGCCTCGTCGTCGAGGTTGTGGCCCGTCGCCACGACGGGAAAGCCGTGCTCGAGCGCGACCCGGTTCATCAGGTAGCGCTTGGAGAGCCCGCAGCCGGAGCACGGCGGCCGCCGGGTGACCTCCTTGATGACGGGGACGGGCGCGCCGACTTCCTCCGCGACCGTCGACACGATGAGCGGGACGCCGCGCGCGGCGGCGAACCGCTCGCACTTCGCCTTCGACTCGACCGAGTAGTCGAAGATGCCGAGATCGAGATACAGGCCGGTGGTGCGAGAGCCCTCGTCGATCAGGACGTCCCACAGCGCGAGCGAGTCCTTGCCGCCCGACACCGCGACCAGCACGGCCTCGTCCGCCTCGAACATGCGGTGCTTGCGGATGGCCTCGCGCACCTGGCGGCGGAAGAAGTCGAGGAAGTCCGGCGCGCAGAACGCGGCGTTGTGGCGGCGCAGCTCGATCGACGCGCGCTCGCCGCACTTGCGGCACTTCATCGGAGACCTCCGGACATCACCGGCCGGAGCTCGATGGTCTCGTCGTCGCGCACGACCTGATCGGCAGTCACCAGCTCGTCGCCACGGATGACGAGCACGGACTCGGCGATGATCTGGAGCTCCGCCAGCACGTCCTTCACCCGCCGGCCGCCCGCCACCTCCACCTCGCGGCGCGGGTTGCGCAGCACCACCTTCATGTCAGGACTTGGGGAATCCGGGCCGCGCCTTGACGTCGCGGATCTGCGCGAGGTGGATCCCGTCGTGCTGCGCCTGCAGCTGCCACCACTGGGAGAGATCGAGGTCGCCGAGGCGGAAGTGCTTGAAGATCAGCGGACGCGGATCGACGGTGGCGAGCTTCTCGATCGACTGGCGGCTCCGCGCGCGCGTCGCCTTCATGTCGGTGATGAGCGTGGCGATCGGCCGGCCGCGCTCCGGCCACACGACCGGCGGCGCGTCAGCATTCGCGGCGGGCGCGGCCGACAGGGACGGCAGCTCGCGCAGCCCGGCCGGGAACGGCTTCAACGCGCCCGCGGCCTCGGCCTCGCGCGTGAGCTTCGTGGTGAGCTTGCCCGTCGCGATCTCCGCGATCGTCAGGTGGTGGACGATCTCGCCGACGGACCAGTCGTCGGCGCCGGGCTTCCAGTCGGCTTGCGTCTGCGACAGGCCTTCGACTTCCTGCAGCACCTCGGAGCGCACGCGCTCGAGCGCGTGCCAGAGCTTGTCGACGGGCTCGGGAAGGGTCATGGCGCCGAGTATACGCGCGGAGGAGCTACTTCGCCGACGCGAGGACCATCGGGCCCGTCGGCGCAGGCACGCCGCCGGCAGGCTCGAGCGTGACGGCGAAGACCTTCACCGGGCCGTCGTCGGGGGGCATGACCGGACGCGACGCGCGCCCGGCCGTGTCGACGTCGAACGTTCCGGCGGGACGCGGCGCCGCGCCGGCGATCGTCCACAGCTCGTACGTCTTTCCCTCCGGCGCCGGCGGCAGCCCGTTCACGTAGAGGCGTCCCCCGGCCTGGTCGTGCCAGATGATGCGGCCGCTCGCCGTCGGCGCGGCGGCAAGGCCGTTGAGCGCGACGACGCGCGTCGCGGGCATGCGCAGGAGATCGGCCACGGCCCGCGCCGCGGCCACCTCCTCGCGGAGCAGCGCTTGCTCGCGACGGAGCTGCTCGCGCACCTGCGCGGTCTCGCGCGCGAGCACGCCGAGGCGGGCCTCGTAGCGCGAGGCGACCATCCCGGCGGTGAACGCCGCGGCGGCCACCGCGGCGGCGGCGGTGCCGAGCGCCCACGGGATCCACCGACGGCGCGACGTCCGCGGGCGCGACGATGCGTCGACGCGACGGATCAGCGCCTCGCGCACGTGGGCGGGCGGGATCACGGGCGGACGCTCGCGCGCGAGGCCGGCCAGCGCTTCGGACGATTCGCGAACGATCGTCTCGCACGTGGAGCAGCCCTCGCGCAGGTGCGCCTCGAAGCGCGCGAGGTCCCCGCCGTCGAGCGCGCCGACCGCGTAGACGGCCGCCAGCGTGTCGAAGGGTTCGTGACTCATGGCGAGCGATTCAGCACCTCGCGGAGTCGCTCGAGGCCGAGGCGAATCCGTGTCTTGACTGTTCCCAGCGGCTGTGTGAGCCGCTCCGCGATCTCCGTCTGCGTCAACCCTCCGTAGTACGCCAGCTCGATCACCTCGCGCTGGGCCTCGGGGAGCTGGCCGAGGGCACCGAGGACGAGATCCCGGTCTTCCGCGCGTTCGGCGGCGTCGCCTCCGGCGTCCGCCGCCGCCGCGGCCACCCGTTCGTCGACCGGGGCGACGAAGGTCTCACTTCTTCTACGTATGGCACGTACCCGATCGATTGCTCGGGTGCGCGCGCGCATGAAAATCCAGGCCTCCGGGGTCCCACGCCCCGGATCGTAGCTTGCCGCGGACTGCCACGCCTCCCAAAAGACCTCCTGGAGCACGTCGGCGGCGTCGGCGTGATCGCGGACGATGCGGAGGATGAGCGGGTAGACCTGGCGCGCGTGGCGATCGTAGAAGCGGGCGAACGCATCACGGTCGCCCTCCGCCATGCGCCGGACGAGGTCGATGCCCGTCATCTCGCCCTTCACTAGCAGACCCACGCGCGCGAAACAAGGCGCAGAACGCACATTGGACAGGGGTGAAACGCCGCGACCCGCGCCGAGGTTCGCAAGATCCGCCTGCCCGCCGCGTGGGTAATGTCGCCCGAGGAGGAGGACACGATGCGAGCACTGGTGGCCGGCATCCTGACGGTGGTGGCGCTCGGCGCGGCGGGCTGCGCGAGCATGGACGGCGGCGGCGGCGCCATGATGACGCAGAAGCCGCTCTACGACCGGCTCGGCGGCCGGCCCGCGATCCAGGCGGTGGTCGACGACTTCATCGGCAACGTCGCCGCGGACCACCGCATCAACGCACGGTTCGCGACCGCGGACATCCCGCGGCTCAAGAGGCTGCTCGTCGAACAGATCTGCGAGGCGAGCGGCGGGCCGTGCAAGTACACGGGCGCCACGATGCTCGACTCGCATCGCGGCATGAAGATCACCGATGCCGAGTTCAGCGCGCTCGTCGAGGATCTCGTGAAGTCGCTCGACAAGTTCAAGGTTCCCGCGCCGGAGAAGACCGAGCTGCTGGGAGCGCTCGGAGGGATGAAGCCGCAGATCGTCGGCCAGTAACCGCGCGCGGCCCTCAGGTCGTAACGCTTACGCGGCCCGGGGACACGGTTCACAGAGGCGCCCCGCGCGCCGTGGATCCCCGGCTCCGAACTCGGACTGCGAGGCCGCTCCGCGGCCTCGTGTCCTCCAGTCGCCGCTTGACCCACGGCGCGCGGGGCGCCTCTGTGAACTGTGTCCCCGGCCGCACAAACCCTGCGACCGGTTGATCGCTGCGTGGTCCCTCACCACCTATGAGTAAAGCGCCTGAACACGCCGCCGGAGGTTCACGAGCGCGTCCTTCGCCGATTCGACTGTGGCGAGCTCGCCGTGTGCGGCTCGATCTCCGATCCGCTTGATTTTTTCAGCGGCGTTTTGTTGGTCCCGCGTAATTACCGGATCGCCCCCGGCGGCCGCGGCCGCCTGAGCGATCAGGGTCTGCAGGTCTTCACGCGTGCGCCCCGGGTAAGCTCCTCTGCGGGACGCGGCCTCGTGTCCTCCAGTCGCCGCTCGACCCACGGCGCGCCAAGGCCCGTCCGAGCCCCGCTGCCGTCCGCGTAAGCGCGATGCTATGCTTGGCGCTCCGTGAAGTGGGTGCCTGAGACCAGGGGATTCGACGAGGCCTTCGATGGCGCAGGTGCTCCGCGGCGGCACTACCGCGCGCTGATCTCGCTGCTCGAGTCGTTCACCCAGAGCGACGTCGACCCGACGGACACGGCGACCGTGCCGTTCGTCACGGTCTTGCTGCGGTAGAGGCGCCACTGCGCGTCCATCACCGGCGACGCCGCGCGGAGCGCGATGGCGTGGTTGCGCCGCCACAGCCACACGGAGCCCGCGGTCCCGACCACCGCCGCGACGAGGCTGACCGGCAGCTGCGCGCCGCCGGTGACGATGCCGATCATCACGGAGCGCTCGCGCTCGGTGCTCGCGCCACTCCCCGCGGCCGCGCGGCCGGCCGCCGCGGCGATGGCGTCAGCGCGCGGCGGTGTCATGCGTCGGGGCGGCGAGCGGTCGCAGCAGGCGCTCGAACGCCTCGTGGGCGCGCCACCGCCGCAAGGGCTCGTTGAACCAGCCCGACGTGATGCAGTAGTGCGTGCGGAACGGCGCGGCGTGATGGATGGCGTGACGCTCCCGCGCGAGGATCAGGCCGAGCCGCTGCAGCACACGCGCCGTGCGCGGCGGCGCGCTCATGTGCGCCCACTTGTGGAGCTGGTTGGTCGCGATCCCGGCGACGACGAACGACAGCAGCACGCTCCACGCGAAGAGCCACGCGGGCCGCGTCGCCGGGTCGGGCAGCGTCACCAGCATGGCGCTCAGCACCGGCACCGCGAGGATGCACGAGTTGCCGTTCGTCTCGACGATGTCGTGCCGCGTGATGTCGTCGGGGTCGACGTGGTGATAGCGGAACGGTCCGACGAAGTTCGGGCCCAGCACGGGCGTCTGGATCGAGCCGTAGGTGTCCGCGGCCCAGTGCACGAGGCCGCAGACGAAGTCGGCGATGAGGTAGCCCAGGAGGGCGCCGCCGGCGAAGCAGACCGTCGTCGTGACGCCGTCGACCGCGGGCAGGACACGCCGCGCCGCCATCGTCAGGAGCGCCGCGCTGACCGCCATCGCGGCGATCTCGAGCGCGCGGTGCCCGTTGCGTGGGGCGCTCATCGACCGCCGATTATCGCAGATTCCGCCGGAGGATCGAGGAGGTCGGGCTGGTGTGACACATGTCATGCTGCGCGCACGAGATCGATCACGGTGCGCGACCTCCGTCTCCGCTGGCCTGCCGCCGAGGCGCTCCTGCAAGAGGAAAAGGAGATCGTCATCACGCGCGACGCCAAGCCGGTCGCCAAGCTCGTCCGTATCGATGCCTCGTCTCCGCCTCGCAAACGCTTGCGTACCTCGCGCGGCTTTCCGCCTTCCGCGCGATCGACCCCTTCCGCTTCCGGGCGCTTCCAGGCTCACTCTTCGCGACGGCGCAACGGCAAGACCGCAGCGCAGGTCGCGTCCACTGCCGAACGCTCGACCGACTTCACCTCGCCGCGATGGAAGAGCTCAACGTCCGCCGCCTGATGACTCACAACAGCGCCGAGGCCGCTGGTGCCGAGGCGCTCGGCTTCGAGGTCGTTCGCCCCGCCTGACCTTCGCCGGAATCGAACCCGTGTTCGAATCCCGTCACTAGGCGCGCAGCTTGAACCGCTGGATCTTGCCCGTCGCGGTCTTCGGCAGCTCGGGCACGAAGTCGATCCAGCGCGGGTACTTGTACGGCGCGATCTTGTCCTTCACGAAGCCCTTCATCTCGTCGGCGAGCGCGGGTGACGCGGACGACGGCTCCTTGAGCACGACGAACGCGTGCGGCTTCACGAGCTTGTCGTCGTCCTCGCGGCCGACCACCGCGGCCTCGAGGACGGCGGCGTGCTTGATGAGCGTGGCCTCGACCTCGATCGGCGAGACCCAGATGCCGCCGACCTTCAGCATGTCGTCGGCGCGGCCGGCGTAGAAGAAGTAGCCCTCGGCGTCCTGCCAGTACTTGTCGCCGGTCTGGATCCAGGCGCCGTAGAGCGTCTCCTTGGTCTTCTCGTGCTTGTTCCAGTAGTAGGCCATCGTCGAGTCGCCCTTCACGCGCAGGTTGCCGATCTCGCCCTGCGGGACGGGGCGGCCCTCGTCGTCCACGATGATGGCTTCGTAGCCCGGCACGGCCTTCCCCGACGAGCCGGGGCGCGAGCGGCCGGGCACGTTCGAGAGGAAGCAGTGCAGGATCTCGGTCGTGCCGATGCAGTCGATGAGCTCGAGGCCGAAGCGATCGCGCCAGCGCGTGTAGAGCTCCTCGGGTAGCGCCTCGCCGGCGGACATGCAGAGCCTGAGCGACGAGAGGTCGTACCGCTTGTCCGCGTCCTTCAGCGCGAGCATCGACGCGTAGAGCGTCGGCACGCCGTAGAAGAGCGTCGGGCGCTGCGTGCTCAGGATCTCGAAGACGCTCTCCGGGGTCGGGCGGCCCGGAAAGAGGACGCTCTGCGCGCCGACGGCCATCGGGAAGTAGCCCGCGTTGCCGAGCCCGTACGCGAAGAAGAGCTTCGCCGCCGAATAGACCCTGTCGCTCGCGCGATAGCCGATCACCTGCTTCGCGTAGGTCTCCGCGCACACGACCATGTCGTGATGCAGATGCACGGCGCCCTTCGGAAATCCGGTCGAGCCCGACGAGTAGAGCCAGAACGCGGGCTCGTCGCGGAACGTCGGCGCCGCGTCGAGGCGGGGCGACGCCTTCGCGACGCGGTCCTCGAACGACAGGTACCGGCCGGGCGCGCCGTCGGCGATCAGCACGTGCTGGAGCCAGCGCGAGCCTTCGAGCGCGGGGCCTGCCTCCGCGAGCAGCGGCGCGGACACGACGGCGGCCTTCGCGCGGCTGTCGTCGAGGAAGTAGCGATAGTCCTGCGCGCGGAGGAGCGTGTTCGTGGGGATCGGCACCGCGCCGATCTTGATCGCGCCCCAGAACGCGCCGAGGAACGCGGGCGTGTCCAGGCAGAGCACGAGCACGCGGTCCTCCATGCCGACGCCGAGCTCGAGCAGCGCGTTGCCCGTGCGGTTCGCGAGGTCCTGCACGTCGGCGTACGTGAGCGTGCGCCCGTCGCAGTGGAACGCGGGAGCGGCGCCGCGTCCTTCGTCGATATTGCGATCCACGAACCACGTCGCGACGTTGAACTGCGGCGGCAGGAACTCCGAAGCGATCATCGGACACTCCTTGGACATGGGGCCCCGCAGCTCAGGACCCCAAACCCCTTGTCAAAGTTACGTACGCCGCGTTCCATGGCACCCCGATTGCTCCCCAGGGGTCACCCAGGAGGTTCAGCACCATGAAGACTCTTGCGATCGTGCTCGCCGCGGTCGTCCTCATGGCCGGCGCCGTCGTCCCCATGGCGCTCGCCCAGCAGGATGCCTCGTCGCAGCAGTCCGCGCCACAGTCGTCGTCCTCGTCGCAGTCGTCGGCGCAGTCGGGCGCGGCGGACAAGGCGCCGAGCGCCGACTCGAGCTCAAGCTCGAGCTCGATGGACACGGCCGCCGACTCGAAGTCGTCCACCGAGTCGAAGACCAGCGCCGACATCAAGGCCGACTCGGGCAAGGCCGAGGACTCGGCGGGCGCCGCGTCTCCGCGCACCGGCGGGGGTGAGCGCACCGGCTTCTTCGGGCTGAGCCCGACCGCCGCGATCATCGTCAGCGTGGCCGTGCTGCTCGTGGTCGTCCTGGCCATCGTCGCCATGACGAACAACCGCAGCTCCACCTACATCGACCGGGACCGCGGGCTGTAAGCCTTTCCTCTCGACCGGCCTCGCCGCCGCGCCGTGCACCCGGCCGGCGGCGAGGCCGCGTCGGAGCCGCGCATGAGCCCTGCGCATCCGGCGCCACCCCCGAAGCCGCATCCCAGGCCGCAGCCCCCGTCGGCCGACACGCCGCCGGTGGACCCGCCTCAGCCCGCCGCGCCGCCGCAGCGGCCCGTCACCGAGAACGAGCGCCACGAGCGCGCGTAGACATCAGCCGAGCCTCACGTATTCGAAGTCGACCGGCTGGCCGTTGATGCCGCGCGCCGGCGGCGCGATCCACCCGGCGAACTTGCCGGGCTCGACGACCGGCTTCATGAGGCTCGCGACGTAGGCCTCGTCCTCCGGCGTCGGCAGCCACTCGGCGCGGCGCGCCTCCCAGTCCGCCTGGCTCACCACGCGCCCGTCCGGCGACACGCGCAGGCCCGCGAACGCGCCGATCGCGCGATGGAACGCGCGGTGCGGCAGCGTCAGCTCGACGTCGATCCCGTGCCGCTTGATGACCTGGTTCCACCGCTGCACGCCGCGGTCGCAGTCCACCACGTAGTCGTCGCGCAGCCGCTCGTTGAGCGAGGGCAGCGCCGGCTCGTCGCGCTTCGCGAAGGCGTCGCCGTTCAGCGCGATGACGGGATAGGTCGCGCTCTTGAGCTGGTGGTCGTCGTCCTTCTTGGTCTCCTCGAACCGGCCCTTGAGCCCCGCGGTGTAGAAGTTCGCGGCGTTCGTCGAGACCTCGGAGCCGAAGAGGTCGAGCGAGACCGAGTAGTGGAAGTTGAGGTAGCGCTGGAGCATCGGCAGATCGATGCCGCCGTGCTTGCGCACGTCGTCCGTCTTGTGCTCGCGCATGATCTCGCACGCGCGCTGCACCACGCGGCCGACGCCGGTCTCGCCCACGAACATGTGGTGCGCCTCTTCCGTGAGCATGAAGCGGCACGTGCGCGAGAGCGGATCGAACCCGCTCTCCGCCAGGCTCGCGAGCTGGTACTTGCCGTCGCGGTCCGTGAAGAACGTGAACATGAAGTACGCGAGCCAGTCCGGCGTGCGCTCGTTGAACGCGCCGAGGATGCGCGGCTTGTCGCGGTCGCCCGAGCGCCGCTGCAGCAGCTGCTCGGCCTCCTCGCGCCCGTCGCGGCCGAAGTACGCCTGCAGCAGGTAGACCATCGCCCAGAGGTGGCGGCCTTCCTCGACGTTCACCTGGAAGAGGTTGCGCAGGTCGTAGAGGGACGGGCACGTGCGGCCGAGATGGCGCTGCTGCTCGACGGACGCGGGCTCGGTGTCGCCCTGGGTGACGATGAGGCGCCGCAGCGCGCCGCGATGCTCGCCGGGGATGTCCTGCCAGGCCGGCTGCCCCTTGTAGTCGCCGAACGCGATCCGCCGATCGGGCTCCGGGTCCGCGAGGAAGATCCCCCAGCGATAGTCGGGCATCTTCACGTACCCGAACTGTGCCCAGCCCTGCGCGTCGACGCTCGTCGCGGTGCGGAGGTACGTTTCCCTCGCCTGGAAGCCGTCGGGCCCCATGTCCTGCCACCACTCGAGGAACTTCGGCTGCCAGTCCTCGAGCGCGCGCTGCAGCCGCCGGTTCGACGTGAGGTCGACGTTGTTCGGGATCTTCGAGATGTAGTCGATGCCGGCCATCACACTCTCCTGCGATCGAAATCGCTGCGCTTGCCGGTGCCGTAGAGCTGCAGCGCGCCCGCGGATCCGACGGCGTTCGGGCGCTGGAAGATCCAGTTCTGCCACGCCGACAGCCGCGCGAAGATCTTGCTCTCGAGCGTCTCGGGCCCGCCGAACCGGAGCGAGGCTTCCATCCCCGTCAGCGCGTCGGGCGAGAACGCCGCGCGCTCCTCGAGTGCGACTCGGACCTCGTCGTCCCAGTCGATGTCGTCCGGCGTGAACGTGACGAGCCCGGCCTCCGCCGCGGCACGCGCGTCGAGGTCCTCGCCGATGCGCCGCTTGAGGTCTTCGCCGCGCCCCGGCTCGCCGAGGAACCGGCTCGCGATCCGCGTGAGGCCGTTCACCATCGGGTACGGGCCGAAGTTCATCGGCGTCAGGCGGATCGTGGCGGGCGGGCGGTGCTCGCCTTCGCGCGTGCCGTCGAGCATGTACGAGCGGTCGGCGGCGAGCACCAGCTCGAGCAGCGTGCCCGTGAAGCACGACCCCGGCTCGATGACCGCGAAGAGCGAGCGCGAGGTCACGTCGAGCCGCTTGAAGACCCGCTTGAGATAGAGCCGGATCTCGCGCACGAGCCAGTCGCCGGCGTGGTCGGCGAGGAGCCTGTCGTAGGCCTCGACGACGTTCGCGTCGCCCTCGGTCTTCACGACCCAGACGCCGATCTCCTCCTCGTTCGTGCGGAGGTGCAGGATCAGGTCGTCGAGCTCGCGCGCGAGCGCGAGCGGCCAGAACGCCGCGCCGAGCGCGTGCACGTCTCGCACGCCGCCGCCGGAGGGCAGCGTGTCGCGCGGGCCTTCGATGGTGATCTCCGCGATGCCGCGCGCGCGATCGATGCCGCACAGCACGTGCTGGTACGAGATGGCGTCGCCTTCGATGGTCCGGGCGAGCGGGGTGAGCGCGATGCCCTTCGCGTCCCGCGGCCGATCGGTGCGCTTCGCGCGCTCCCGGGCGCGTGTCTTTGCGGTCTCTTCCAGCTTCGTGCGGGGCACGACCTCGTCGACGAGGCCCCACTCCACCGCGCGCTTGCCCTTGACGCCCTCCTCCGTCGTGCTGAAGAAGTCGGCGCGGTCGCGGCGCACGTGGCGCTTGTCGACGAGCCGCGTGAGGCCGCCGGTGCCGGGCAGCACGGCGAGCAGCGGCACCTCGGGGAGCGAGACCGACGTGGTGCCGTCGTCCGCCATCACGATCCAGTCGCACGCGAGCGCCAGCTCGTAGCCGCCGCCCGCGCACGGGCCGTTGACCATCGCCAGATAGCGCTGTCCCGACTCGGCGCCCGCTTCCTCGAGGCCGTTGCGCGTCTCGTTGGTGAACTTGCAGAAGTTCACCTTCCACGCGTGACTCGACTGGCCGAGCATGCGGATGTTCGCGCCCGCGCAGAAGATCCGCTCCTTGCCGGACGTGACGATCACCGCGCCGACCTCGGGATGCTCGAAGCGCAGGCGCTGCACGGCGTCGTAGAGCTCGATGTCGACGCCGAGGTCGTAGGAGTTGAGCTTCAGCTCGTAGCCCGGGCGCAGGCCGCCGTCCTCGCGCACGTCCATCGCGAGCGTCGCAATACACAGGCCCGCCTCTGGCGGGACGCCGTCGATGGAGAGCTTCCAGTGCTTGTAGCGCGCGGGCTCGGTGCGGAAGTCGACGTGATCCATCAGCGTGCCCTCATCCGAGGATGACCCAGAGCGCCTGGGCCTTGCGGGTTCCGAGGTTCTCCCAGCCGTGCGGCGTGCCGCCGTCGAGCAGCGCGCTGTCGCCTCCGTCCAGGACGTGGCGCGCGCTGCCGTAGTGGAGCGCGACCTTGCCGTCGAGGACGTAGAAGAGCTTCATCTGTCCGGGCTTGATGACGACCTTGTCGGTCATCATCCCCTTGCTGCGCGCGTCCAGCGTCGAGACCACCGCGCGGATCTTGCCCTGGAAGAGGCCGGCGCCGAGCACCGACCACTGCTCCGACGAGCCGTCGAACGAGACGACGGGATAGTCCTTCCTGCGCGTGACGTGGATCGCGCCCGCCGGCTGGCCGTCGAACAGCGCGGCGATCGTCACGCCGAGCGCCCCCGCGATCTTGCCGAGCGTGTGCAGTGACGGCGTGAGCCGGCCGGACTCGATCTGAGAGATCATGCTCGGCGTCATGCCCGCCTTCTCGGCGAGCTGGCGCTGCTGCAGCTCGCGCTCGACGCGGAGCGCGCGGATGCGTTGCCCGAGCGCGGTCATGCGAGCTCCTCTTCGACCCGGCCGCTCACGGGCAGTCCGGCGATCCGGCGGAGCGCGCGCGCCACGAAGACGCGGGTCATCTTCTTCCGGTACGGGTGCGTGAAGTCGGTGTTGTCGAGGGGCTTCGACGGCCCCGCCGCGGCTTCGGCGGCGGCGTCGATCGCCTCGGGCGTGAGCTGCCGGCCGACGAGCGCGGCCGACGCTTTCGTCGCCTCGCGCGGCTGCGAGGCCACGGCGCCGAGGACGATGCGCGCCTCGCGCACCGTCTCGCCGTCCATGCGAACGCTGACGGCGACGCCGAGCACCGGAAAATCGAACGAGCCGCGGCGCCGCAGCTTCATGTAGGCGGATCGCCGCCCGTCGGCAGGCGGAAGCAGCAGGGCGGTCAGGATCTCGTTCGGCTGCTTGGCGAGGTACTGGATGCCGTCGTCGCGGTAGAGCGCTTCGGCGGGGATCACCCGCTCGCCCGCGGGGCCGACGAGACGCACCTTCGCGCCGAGACTCCACGCGACCGGTGCGACGTCAGACGACGAGACCGCCCAGCATCGCGGGCTCCCCGGCGCGACGAGACAGATCTCGCCGTCCTTCTTCATGCAGAAGCCGATCGCCTTCCGCCACGCGAAGCTCTGGTTGTAGTAGTTGCAGCGCGTGTCGACGCAGAGGTTGCCGCCGATCGTGCCCATGTTGCGGAGCTGCGGCGACGACACGAGGCCCGCCGCCGTGGCGAGCCCGGGATAGTGGCGGACGATGTCCGGATGCCGCGCGAGCGCCGACAGCGTCGTGCCCGCGCCGATCGTGAACCCGTCGCGCGCGCTGCCGCGCACGCCGCGCATCTCCGCGACGCCGCCGAGGCCGACGAGCACCTTCGGCTCGAACTGGCGGCGCTTCATGTTCGGATAGAGATCGGTGCCGCCGGCCACGAGCATCGCGTCGGCGCCGTGCTCGCGGAGCGCCGCGACCGCGTCGCGGACGGTGCGCGGAGCCACGTAGGTGAATGGCGGCAAACGCATCATGACTGCGCATCCGCAAACGGCCGCACGGCGATCGCGTCGAGCGGCTGACCGAACGCCGATTCGACGACCAGCGGTTCCTTGAATTTGAAGAGCGGGATGCGCTCGGGTCCGATGCGTGCGCTCTTGCCCTGGCGCTTCAGGTCGAGGCCCTTCAACACCTTGTCGGGCGTGATCGGGATCTCGTCCACGCGCACGCCGACGGCGTTGTAGATCGCGTTGGCGATCGCCGGGATCACCGGGAGCAGCGGCCCCTGCCCCGCCTCCTTCGCGCCGAACGGTCCTTCGGGATCGTCGGTCTCGACGAGGATCGTGTGGATCGGCGGGGTCTCGAGCGTGGTCGGGCTCTTGTAGTCGAGGAGCGACGGCGCCTTGTGCAGGTCGTGGCGGAAGACCTGCGCTTCCATCAGCGCCTCGCCGATGCCCATGTAGATCGAGCCTTCGACCTGCCCTTCCACCAGGAGCGGGTTCAGCGCGCGGCCGATGTCGTGCGCGATCCACACGTCGTCGAGATGGATCTCCGCGGTCTCCTCGTCGACCGTGAGCTCGACGACGCACGCGGAGTACGAGTAGCACGGCGACGGCCCCACGCCCCCGCCCTTGTACTTGCCGGCGCGCTTCGGCGGCGCGTACGCGCCTGGAAACGCGAGGACCCCGTGCATCGCCTCGCCCAGCTCGACCGCCTGCGCGAACGGCACCGCCTTCTCCCAGTCGTCCGGATCGCCGACCTTGCGGTCGCGGAACGCGAGCCGGTCGACGGAGATCTCCAGCTTCTTCGCCACGGCCTCGGCGATCGCGCGGCGCAGGCGCGTCGCCGCCTGGATCGCCGCCATCCCGCACATCAGCGTGACGCGCGACGAGTACGAGCCGAGGTCGACGGGCGTGAGGCTCGTGTCGGCCGGGTGGACGTGGACGTCCTTCGGCTCGATGCCGAGCACTTCCGCCGGCAGGTACGCGAGAATCGAGTCCGAGCCCTGCCCGATGTCCGTCGCGCCGCAGAGGATCGCGACCCCGCCGCTCCTGTCCGCGCGGAGCACGACGCCGGAGTGCGGCATGTTGTTCCAGTAGATCGCGGTGCCCGCGCCGGTCATGTACGCCGAGCACGCGATGCCGATCCCCTTGCGGCGGCGCTCGCCGAGCCCGCGATCGCCGACGACCACGCCCTTCGCGAACGCGGGACGCTTCGCGCGCCACTGCGAGGCCTCGACGACCTTGTCGATGCACTCGCCGAGGCCGATGGTCGTCACGGTCAGGTGGTTCGCCGTCTTCGTGAACGGATCGGCGACGATGCGCCGGCGCATGTCGGCCGGGTCGAGGCCGAGCTGCTCGGCGGCCTTGTCGAGCTGGCATTCCAGCGCGAAGCGCGGCTGCGGCGTGCCGTGTCCGCGCTTCGGCCCGCACGGCGGCTTGTTGGTGAAGACGCGCGCGCCCTCGAACTTGTAGACGGGGATCTTGTACGTGACGGGGTTGATGACGCCCGTATAGAAGGTGGACGCGACACCGTAGGAGCCGTACGCGCCGCCGTCGAGCCACGTCTTCAGGTGACAGCCCGTGATGTCGCCGTCGTTCGTGAATCCGGTCTTGATCCACATCAACACCGGGTGGCGGCCGCGGTGCACGTAGAAGACTTCCTCGCGCGTGAGCGCGATCTTGACGGGCCGCCCGGTGAGCTTCGAGAGCTGGCAGGCGGCGATCTCGTGCGCGAACGGATCGAGCTTGCCGCCGAAGCCCCCGCCGACCGGCGTGGCGATCACGCGGACGTGCGCGCCGGGCACGTCGAGGATCTTCGTGAGCAGCCGATGCACGTAGTGCGGCGTCTGCGTCGACGACCAGAGCGTGAGCCTGCCGTCGGCCGCCCACTGCGCGACCGCCGCGTGCTGCTCCATCGGCAGGTGCGTGTTGCCCTCGAAGTAGAAGACGTCCTCGCGCACGAGGTGCGAGGCGGCGAGCGCCGCGTCCACGTCGCCGAACTGGAGCGACACGTTCTTGTGGACGTTCGGGCCGTCGCCGTACTCGTGGATGCGGACCTCGGGATGCGCGAGCGCGTCCTCCATCGACATCAAGGACGGCAGCGGCTCGTAGGTGACGTCGATGAGCTCGCATGCCCGCTCGGCCGTCTCCTCGTCGACGGCCGCGACCGCGGCGATCGCGTCGCCGACCATGCGCACCTTGTCGACGCACAGCGCCTCTTCGTCCTGCGAGACGGGGAGGATGCCGAACTTCACGCGCGGCAGGTCGGCGCCGGTGATCACGCCGTAGACGCCGGCAAGCGCGCGGGCGCGCGTGGTGTCGATCGCGGTGATGCGCGCGTGCGCGTGCGCGCTGCGCAGGAGCTTGCCGTAGGCCATGCGGGGCAGCACGAGGTCGTCGGCGTACTTCGTGTCGCCGGTGACCTTCCCCCACGCGTCGATCTTCGGCAGCGGCCGGCCGACGATCGTGAACCGATCCTTCGTCATCGGGCGACCTCGGCCATCCTGAGCGACGCCAGCTCGACCGCGTCGAGGATCTTCGTGTAGCCGGTGCAGCGGCAGAGGTTGCCGGCGAGCGCCTCGCGGATCTCCTCGCGCGTCGGCGTGGGCCGCTCGCTCAGGAGGGACTGCGCGGTGAGCAACACGCCGGGCGTGCAGTAGCCGCACTGCGCCGCGCCGAGCTCCGCGAACGCCTGCTGCAACGGGTGGAGCTGTCCGCCGCCCGCCATCCCCTCGACCGTCGCGATCGCGCGGCCCTGGAGCTCGGCGGGCAGCGCGAGACACGAGAGGACGGGCGCGCCGTCGACGAGCACCGTGCACGTCCCGCACTCCCCGAGCTCGCATCCGTGCTTGGTCCCGGTGAGGCCGAGGTCTTCGCGCAGGACTTCGAGGAGCGTCTTGTGAGGGGCGACGAGGACCTCGCGGGTCTCCTCGTTGACCGTGAGCTCGAGGCGGATCTTCATGCGGACTCCCGGCGACCGGGGTTTATGGACGCTTAACTCGGGTTCAAAAATACTGAATCGAGTGCCGGGCGTCAAGCCGGCCGTGCTCCCCGGGCGGTCGTTGGCCGCGCCGTTGCACACCAGGGGGACGAAAGGAGGCGTGACATGGGCTACATCATCGCGTGGCTGCTCGGCGTTCCCGTGACGCTGCTCGTGCTCTTCTGGCTGTTCTTCGGCCGGTAATCGCCGGAGAAGCCGTCGGGAGGGCAGCGCGGCAGTACACTGCCGCATGCCCTACCTCCGGACCGACGACGGCGTCAGGCTCTACTACGAAGCGCACGGCACGGGGTCCCCGCTCGTGCTCGCCTACGGGATCGGCGGCAACGCCGACCTGTGGGACACCAACCGCGACGCGCTCGCGGCCCGCCACCGGCTCATCCTGTGGGAGCCGCGCGGGCACGCGCGCTCGGACAGCCCCGAGGATCCGGCGAAGTACTCGTTCGCGCGCTGGGCGCTGGACCTGGCGGCGGTCCTCGATCGCCTGAAGATCCGCGCGGCGCACGTCGGCGGGCTCTCGCTCGGTGCGGGCATCGCCACCCGCTTCACGCTGCGCTTTCCCAGGCGCGTCCGCTCGTTGCTCGTCACCAATTCGTCGTCGGCCGCCGGCCTGCCGCTCTCCGTCGACCACATCCTGATGCGCGCGCAGTCGATCAAGGTCACGCTCGAGCAGGGGCTCGACGCGATGGCCGAGTTCGCGATGGCGACGAATCCCAACGTGCGCGAGCGGCTGGCCCTCGATCCGAACGCGAAGGAGGAGTTCTACGCGTACTACCGGCGGCTGACGCCGATCGGCTACGCGAACTCGCTCCGCGCATTGCTCGCGATGGATCACATCACGGATCAGCTCCGCTCGATCCGCGTGCCCACGCTCCTGATCGGCGGGGACCGCGATCCGTCGCTCGCGCCGATGCGGGTCATGCACGGGAAGGTGCGCGGCGCGAAGCTCGTCGTGCTGTCGCCGGCGAGCCACTTCGCCAACCGCGATCAGCCGGAGGCGTGGAACCGCGCGGCGCTCGACTTCCTCGCGAAGGTGGACGCGCGCTCCAAGGCTCGTTAGGATACGAGCGTGAGCCGCGTGCGCCTCTTCCTCGTGCTGATCCTGACCATCGCGCTCGATTTCTCGTCGCCGCTGCCGGCGCCGCACGCCGCCGAAACGGTGGAGGAGCTCGAAGAAGCGGCCCATCGCCACCGCGGGACCCGCCGGGCGCCCCACGTCCGCCGTGAGGCCGTCACACCCGCGGGCGCGCGCGATCTCGCGGTGGCCGCGCGCCCACGGCTCCAACGTCCGGTCGCGCGGCGACGGCCGGCATTCGCCGACGTCGTCGTCCGCAAGCAACCGCCCCGCATCACCGACTCCGCGTCCGCACCCGAAGCCCACTAGCCCTCTCTCCGCGCCCGCTCGTTCCTGATCGGCACGCTCGCGGTCGACGTACGCCGCGCCGCGTTCGCGTGCCGATCGCAGACATTCGACCGCCATCGCGGAGGGAGAGCCATGACCGTATCGCTACGTGTGCTCGTCGCCGTTCACGGATACGAACCGTCGGACTGGGTTCGTGAGACAGGACGTCTGGTCGCGACCTGGACGGCGCCGCTCGTCCGCGTGCTCGCGACCCTCGACGTGCCGTGCCCACCGTTCACGGCCCTCACCCCGGCCGCGCGGCGCGCATACGGCGCGGCGCGCATGCACTGGACCGCGATCGAGCGCAGCCGCCTCCAGAACGCCGTCGAGACGCTGCGACCCGTCCTGCCGGCGCAGGTCGACGTCGTCGAGATGCCGGCGATGGGCGGCGACCTCGCCCGGACGATCGCCGGCCACGCGCGCACGTGGGCCGCGGACGTCCTCATCGTCGGCGCGCCGCCGCCGGGGCTGCGCTCCTGGCTCAAGCCGGGGCCCGTCCACGAGCGGGTCGTGCGGCTGGCGACCTGCTCCGTCGTGGTCGCGACCTCGCGGCGCCCGGTCGGCGGGGCGCAGCGGCGCGTCGCGGCGGTGCTCCACCCGGCGCTCGCGGAGCACCGGGCATGACCGTGACACCTCAGCTGTTCCCGCTCGGCGAGTACTGGTGGCTCTACACGAGCTTCCTCGGCTTCGTGCTGATCCTGCTCGGCCTCGACCTCGGCGTCTTCCACCGCACGGCGCGCGAGGTGACGTTCCGCGAGGCCGCGGCGTGGTGCGCGGGGTGGGTCGCGCTCGCGCTCGCGTTCAACGCCGGCCTCTACGCCTACGCGCTCTGGAGGTTCCCGCGCGACGAGCGGCTCGCCGCGCTCTCCGGGTTCGACCCCGAGGCGGCGGCGTGGCAGGTCGCGCTCGAATTCCTGACCGGCTACGTGGTCGAGTACTCGCTGTCGGTCGACAACATCTTCGTGTTCCTGCTGGTGCTCGGCTACTTCCGGGTGCCGCGCGCGCACCAGCATCGCGTGCTCTTCTACGGCATCCTCGGCGCGCTCGTGTTCCGCGCGATCTTCATCAGCGTGGGCGCGGTGCTGATGCAGTTCCACTGGGTGGTCTGGCTCTTCGGGCTGTTCCTCGTCTACACCGGCATCCGGATGGCGGTGGCGTCGGAGGAGGCGCCCGACCCGGAGCGCACGTTGCTGATCCGGCTGGTGAAGCGCGTGCTCCCGGTCACCGGGTACCGCGGCGACAAGTTCCTCGTCCGCCAGGGGGGCAAGCTTGCCGCGACACCGCTGATGATCGCGCTGCTGTGCCTGGAGGCGAGCGACATCGTGTTCGCGGTCGACTCCGTGCCGGCGATCTTCGCGCTCACCAACGAGCCGTTCATCGTGTTCACGTCGAACGTGTTCGCGATCCTGGGGCTCCGGTCGATGTTCTTCATGCTCGGCGGCGCCGTGGAGCGCTTCCACCTGCTGCGCTACGGCCTGGCGGCCGTGCTGGTCTTCGTGGGGTTGAAGATGGTGTGGCTCGACGCGACGTTCGGCGGCAAGTTCCCGATCGGGATCTCGCTCGGGATCATCGGGGGAACTCTCGGGCTGGCGTTGCTGCTCTCGCTCGCGTTTCCCAAGCGCCCGGTGATCCAGGGACGCGCCAAGCCGACCGCGCGCCCGTCGTCGCGGGTGTCGTGAGACGCGTCAGGCGCGCTTGCCGCGCGGGCGCCGGTGCGCGGAGAGGCCGCGCTCCCAGAGGTACTCCTTCTCGCCCATGTGCTTCGTGACCCAGCGGCCGAGCACGAAGAACGTGTCGCTGAGCCGGTTGACGTACTTCAGGTCCCACTCGTTGACCGGCTCCACGCGCGAGAGCCGGAGGACCTGGCGCTCGAAGCGGCGGCACACGGTCCGCGCCTGGTGCATGAACGCGTTGATCCGCCCGCCGCCGGGGAGCGTGAACGACTTCAGCGGCTCGAGGTCCTTCTGGCAGTGGTCCATCAGTTGTTCGAGGCCCTTCACCTCCGCCTCGGTGAACCGGAACATGCCCTCGTACGCGGCACCGGGCGGCGTCGCGAGCTCGCTGCCGAGGTCGAAGAGCTGGTTCTGGATCTTCTTCAGCACATCGTCGAGCCAGCGATGGTGCTCGCCGTCGGCGAGGCGCTCCTCGTTGAACGTGCGGACGATCCCGACGATGGCGTTGAGCTCGTCCATCGTCCCGTAGGCTTCGATCCGCGGGGAGTCCTTCGGCACGCGGGCGCCGCCCACCAGGCCAGTCTCGCCCTTGTCGCCCGTGCGCGTGTAGACGCGGGTGATGCTGATCGTCATGGGCGCCTCCGCGGCGGTATTCTACGTGATGCCTTGACCGCCCGCGCCTCGGCCGTGCTCGTCACGATCGCCGCCGTCCACTTCATCCACGACGGGTATGCGGACCTCGTCTACGTCCTGCTTCCGCTCTGGGCGAGCGAGTTCTCGCTGACCTTCGCGCAGGTCGGGATCATTCGCACGGCGTACTCGGGCGGCATGGCGCTCTTCCAGATTCCCGCCGGGCTGATCGCCGAGCGCACCGGCGAGCGCGGCGTGCTCGTGATCGGCACGCTCGTCACCGCGGCGGGCTTCATCGTCGCGGGCACGGTCGGCGGCTTCATGTCGCTGCTGCTCGTGCTGCTCGCGGCCGGGCTCGGCTCCGGCGTGCAGCATCCGCTCGCGTCATCGATCGTCTCGCAGGCGTACGAGACCGGCGGCCGCCGCACGGCGCTCGGCACGTACAACTTCTCCGGCGACCTCGGCAAGGTGGCGGTGCCCGCGGCCGTCGCGTTCGTCGCCGCCGCCTACGGAACCTGGCGCGTCCCCGCGATGCTCTACGGCGTCGTCGGGCTCGGGGCGGCGGTGGTCATGTGGCTGCTGCTCGCGCGCCTCGGCGTCGGGAAGCGACCGCCGCATCGCGAGGTCGCGGAGCGGGCGGCGGCCGGCGGCGGCTGGGGCATTCGCGACCCGCGCGCGTTCCAGGCGCTCACGCTCATCGGCATGATCGACAACGCGACGCGGTCGCCGTTCCTCACGTTCCTGCCGTTCCTGCTGATCGAGTTCAAGGGCGCGACGCTCGCCGGCGTCGGCGTGGCGATGTCGCTGCTCTTCGCCGGCGGCGCGGTCGGCAAGTTCGTGTGCGGCGTCATGGCCGAGCGCGTCGGCATCCTGCGCACGGTGATCGTCACGGAGGCGGCCACGACGCTCGGGATCATCGCGGTGCTCGCGTCGCCGCTCCACCTCGCGTACGCGGTCCTCGTGCCGCTCGGCATCGCGCTCAACGGCACGTCGTCCGTCCTCTACGGCACCGTCGCGGAGCTCGTGACGCCCGAGCGGCGCTCGCGCGCGTACGGGCTCTACTACACGGTGTCGATCGCGACGTCGGCGATCGCGCCGACGCTCTACGGCGTGCTGAGCGACGCCGTCGGCATCCGGACCACGCTGACCGTCGTGGGACTGGTCGCCCTCGCCACGATTCCGCTCTGTCTCCTGCTTCGCTCGGCTGTTTCAGTCGGGGGGCTCCCGGCGCCCCCCAAGCCCCCCACGCTCCGGCCCCGGAATGAATCCGGGGCCTCCGCGACTGCCGAATAGGCTCAGGTCAGGTCGAAAGCGCGGCCGGCGCCGAGCTGGTAGCGATAGCGCTCGAGGACGGCGGGATCCGGATCGGCGCCGAGGCCCGGCCGGTCGGCGATCTGCACGTAGCCGTCGAGACAACGGACCGGCTCCGCGAGGAGCGGCGCGTCGAGCGCGGCGCCCGGGAACTCGACGTACGGCACGCCGGGCGTGGCGAGCGCGAAGTGCACGCTCGCCGCGAGACCCGGCCCGTAATAGAAGGCGTGGGGGACCACGGTGACGTTCACGCTCGCGGCGAGGACGGCGACCTTGCGCATCTCCGAGAGCCCGCCGACCTTGGTGACGCTCGGCTGCGCGATGTCCATCGCGCCCGCGTCGAACGCGGCGCGGAAGCCGAACGCCGTCGCCTCGTTCTCTCCGGACGCGATCGGGATCGACGTCGCCGCGCGCACGCGCGCGAGCCCACGGTAATCCTCCGGCGGCCACACCGGCTCTTCGAGCCATCTGAGCCCGGCCGGCTCGAGACGGCGCGCCATCGTGATCGCGTCCTCCACCGCCCACGGGCAGTTGGTGTCGAGCATCAGCTCGACACCCCAGCCGACCGCGTCCCGCGCGACGGCGACCGATTCCACGTCGGTCTGGTGCAGCTTGATCGCGGTGTAGCCCGCCGCGGCGAGCGCGGACGCGACGTGTCCAACCTCGGAGGACGTCGCGTAGCGCAGCATGCTCGCGTACGCGCGGACGCGCGGCTGCGCGCGCCCGCCGAGCAGGCGCCACACGGGCACGCCGAGCGCCTTGCCGGCGAGATCCCACAGCGCGAGATCGATGCCGGCCAGCGCGAACATGCCGAGGCCGCGCCGGCCCCAGACCATCAGCACGCGTTGCAGCCGGTCGAGATGCGCTTCGATGCGCGTGGCGTCCTCTCCGAGCAGCAGCGGCGCGAGCGTCTCGTCGACGACGTTGCAGACCGCGAGCGGCGCACCGTACGCGAACGCCTCGCCCCAGCCGGTGAGCCCGGCGTCCGTGTCGATGCGCACGAGCACCTGCTTCGCGAGCGCTCCCGCCCACGCGGACGACGGGGAGCCGGAACGGATCGGAATGGCCAGCGGGATCGCGCGGACGGCCGTGATCTTCATCGAAGCGCGGGCGCGACTTCCTCCAGGAATCGGCGGAGCTGGCCGTGCTGGTCCCACGACGTGAGCCGGAGGGCCATGTGGTCGAGGCCCGCGTCGAAGTACGCGCGGAGCTCCTCGATGCAGCGCGCGGGGGGGCCGGCGACCGTCCAGCCCTCGACGAACGCCGGGCTGAACTTCGAGGAATAGTAGGTGTCGAGAAAGGCCTTGCTCTCCTCGAGCGCGGCCGCGCGGTCCTCGTTGACGTTGATGTTGTGGTAGAGCGCGCTGCCGAGACGCGCGGGATCGCGCCCCTCCTCGCGCGCCATCGCGCTGACGCGCCGCCACTGCTCGCGGAACTCGTCGGGGCTGAGCTTGTTCGTCATCCAGCCGTCCGCCAGGCGCGCGACGCGGCGCAGCCCGCGGTCGACCGCGGCGGCGGACGCGCTCGCGCCGCCCTTCCACGTGAGCCCCGTCGGGTTGCTCGCGATCCAGATGGGACACGGCTGCTGCACGGGCGTCGGCTCGATCTTCACGTCCTCGAACGCGTAGAACTCCCCCTTGTGCGCGGCGGGCTTGCCGCTGAAGAGCGCGCGCAGGATCGCGATGCCTTCCTCGAGGCGCGCCACGCGCTCGCCCGAGCGGATGCCCATCGCCGCGTGCTCGCGCGCCTGCGCCGCGCTCATCTCGTCGGGCCCGCCGAGACAGACGGCCAGCCACGCGCGTCCGTTCGACATCACGTCGAGGCTCGCCCACTGGTGCGCGAACATCACGGGGTGCCGATGCACGAACGTGGCGAGGCAGCCCACGGCAAGACGCATGCGCGAGGTGATGCCGGCGAGCGACGACAGCAGCGTGACCGACTCGAGGCGCGGCTTCGCGAGCAAGCTGTCGCCCACCCACAGCGTGTCGAACACGCCGGCGCGCTCGGCCGCGATGGAGATGTCGAAGAGATCGCGCGTGGAGATCGCGCCGATGACGACGGCGCGGTTCGCGAGGATGAGGCCGAAGGACGGGCGGGTCGCCATCAGGGCGCCTGCAGCAGCTCGCCCATGCGGTTGAAGAACTGGTCGGCCATCATCTTCGTGACGCCGCCGAGCATCCGCTGACCGACGCCGGCGATGAGTCCGCCGACCTGCACGTCGGCGGTGTACGCGACGCGCGTGCCGGCGGTGGCGTCACTGAGCGTGATCGCCGCCTCGCCGCGCACGAAGCCCGGGCCGCCGCTGCCCTCGACCGCCATGCGATAGGAATCGGGGGCCTTCTTGTCCGTGATGCGCACTTTCCCCTCGAAGGTGCCTTTCACCGCGGCCACGCCGACCTTCATCGTCGCCTTGTACTCGTCCTCGCCGATCGCCTCGAGCCGCTCGCAGCCCGGAATCGCCTTCCGGAGCTGCTCCGGATCGAGGAACGCGTCCCACACGCGCTGGCGCGGCGCGGAGATCTCGTGCGCTCCTTCGATCTTCATTCCGGCCTCCTTCGTGTCCGCATTGTAGCGGCAAGCGCGACGTCCGTGGCACCGGGCTTGCCGATGGGTGTGTCGGCCGTCGCGGGATGCGGCGCGCCGGTTCCGATCATCCCGTCCGCGTCGTTTCCCCGATCGTGACGCTGGCGACGTCCGCGGCGCGCGCGTGCGTCGTCACCGTCACGGTCTGCCCGGCCGGCTCCGCGCGCTCGATCACGCCGAGCGCCAGCGTCTCGCCGGACGGTCCGTGAAGCCCGGCGAGCATTCCCGGGGCGAGCGTCGCGATGTCGACGGAATCGCCGGTCACGGAGCGCAGCGCGACGCGTCTCGCGTCCAGGGCGACCTCACGCGCGCCGCTGAAATAGCGCGCGAGCGCCGCTTCCCGGTGACGCCGGCGGTCCGCCACGCTCCGCGCCCGTGTGCCGCGCACGGCGGGCAGACGCACGAGGCGCGGGCGCTCGCGCGTGGTGAAGCCGCGCAGGATATGCTCGCACTCGTCGGCGCTCTGGATCGCGACGACGACGTCGGGATCGGTCACGGCGATCTTGCGCTGCTTGACCGCGGCCGCGACGCCGCCGGCGATGAACCCCGACGTGTCCACGATGACGCGCTCGAAGCGCCCGCGCGCGGCGGCGACCAGGCGGCCGGTCGCGTCGGCGACCTGCCACGGCCGCTTTCCCGGGGACGTGACGCCGACGAACACGAACGCGACGGTCTCGGCGTCACCGGAGCGCGTGAGCGTCCGGCGCACGGCGCCGAGCCCGACGGTGGCCGGCGGCCCGATCTCGGACTGTCCGACGTCGGCGTCGACGATCGCGACGTCCAGGCCTCGCGCGAACCACTCATTCGCGATCCATGCCGTGAACGTGGTCTTTCCCGCGTCGGTCGCACCGATCACCAGCACCACGCGTGCGCGAGACAACTCATCGATAGTGGCGCGCCACGCGGTGGGCACACGATCCTCGAGCCGTTGAACCGTTCGATCATCGACCACGAGGCGATTAGACCGTGCCCCGCGTCACCCCGCACTGGGGGGTGAAGGGGGGGGCGGTGCGCCCCCCTTCGTCGGAAGAGCGCTCCCCCTACGTCAAACGCTTGATCGCCGCCGCCATGCGGGCGAGTCCCTCGCGGATCAGCTCGGCGCTCGTCGCGTACGAGAGACGGACGTGGCGGTCGGAGCCGAAATCGGCGCCCGGCACGACCGCCACGCGCGCTTCCTCGAGCAGGAAGCTCGTGACGTCGCCCGAGGTCGCGAGCGGCGCGCCGCGCGCGAGGCGACGGCCGAACAGACCGGACACGTCGGCGAACGCGTAGAACGCGCCCTTCGGCATCACGCAGCGCACGCCCGGAAGCGCGTTGAGGCCTTCGATGATGAGGCGGCGCCGTCGATCGAACTCGCCGGCCATCTTCGCGACCTCGTCCTGCGGCCCGCTCAGCGCTTCGACGGCCGCCCACTGCGCGATCGAGGACGGGTTCGACGTCACCTGGCTCTGCACGTCGGTCATCGCCTTGATGAGCGCGCGCGGGCCGGCGGCGAGGCCGATGCGCCAGCCGGTCATCGCGTACGCCTTGGAGCACGTGTTGACGACGACCGTGCGCGCCTTCACGTCGGGTCCGAACGACGCGACCGAGACGTGCCGCCCCTCGAACGTCAGCGCCTCGTAGCACTCGTCGGACACGAGCCAGAGCCGGCGCTCGACCGCCAGCCGCGCGACCGCTTCGAGCGCCGCCGCCGAGAACACCGCGCCCGTCGGATTGTTCGGGCTGTTGAGCACGACGATCTTGGTCTTCGCCGTGACCGCGGCCGCGACGCGCTCGGGATCGAGGTCGAAGCCGCTCGCCTCGCGCGTCGCCACCGTGACCGGCACGCCGTCGAGCAGGCGGACCTGCTCGGGGTACGACACCCAGTACGGGCTCGGGACGATCACCTCGTCGCCCGGGTCGAGCAGCGCCACGAAGATGTTGTAGAGCGTGTGCTTCGCGCCGCACGAGATCAGCACGTCGGCCGGCTCGTAGTCGAGCCCGTTGTCGCGCTTGAACTTCGCGCACGCCGCCGCGCGCAGCTCGACGATGCCGCCCACCTCCGTGTACTTCGTCTGGCCCCGACGCATCGCCTGGACGGCGGCCTCCTTCACACGCTCCGGCGTGTCGAAGTCGGGCTCGCCGGCGCCGAACGAGATGACGTCGATGCCGCGGCTCTTCAGCTCCTTGGCCTTGGCCTGGACGGCGAGCGTGGCGGACGGCGCGAGCGTGGCGAGGCGCTTGGCGAGCATCGGGCGGGCTACGCCTGGCGGAACTTGTCGGCCAGCCGCTTCTCGACGCCCGACGGGACCATGCCGGTCACCGGCGAGCCGAAGCTGGCCACTTCCTTGATCAGGCGCGAGGAGATGTACGTGTAGCGCTCGTGGGGCATCATGAACACCGTCTCGACGGTGTTCCGGAGCTTGCGGTTCATGAGCGCCATCTGGAACTCGTACTCGAAGTCCGACACCGCGCGGATGCCGCGGACGATGCAGTCGGCGCGCTCGCGCGCGACGAGGTCGATGGTGAGGCCGTCGAACGACACGATCCGGAAGTTCTGATGGCCGGTCGTCGCCTCGTCGATCATCTCCATGCGCTCGGCGACGGTGAAGAGCTGCGACTTCGACGGGTTGCCGACGACGGCGACGATCACCTCGTCGAAGATGCGGAGGCTTCGCTCGATGAGGTCGAGGTGCCCGTTGTGCACCGGATCGAACATGCCGGGGTACACGGCGCGCTTGCCCATTTTCAGAGCGAATCGTAGCCGTCGGCTCGAAAGAAAGTCAAGGTCGTCTCCCCGAATCGGCGCGTGCGGTACGCGCGCAGGCGGCCGATGCCCGGGGGCGGCGGCCGCTTCGTCAGATGTTGCGCGATCACGAGCGCGCCGGCGTCGACGACCGGGCTGGTGCCGAGCCGCTCGAGGGTCGGGAGCACGAGGTCCTCGTCGTACGGCGGGTCGAGGAACACCACGTCGAAGCGGGCGCCGTCGCGTCCGAGCCGCTCCAGCGCCGCGCGGACGTCCGCGCGCTCGATCCGCGTCTGCGCCGCGACCCCGAGGGTCTCGACGTTCGCGCGCAGCGCCGCGACGGCGCGCGCGTCGCGCTCCACGAACGTGGCGTGGGCGGCGCCGCGCGAGAGCGCTTCCAGCCCGACGCCGCCGGCGCCCGCGAACAGGTCGAGCACGCGCGCCTCGGGGAGCCGCGGCATCAGCGTGTCCATCAGCGCGATGCGCACCTGATCGGCGGTCGGCCGCGTCGTGCTCCCGCGCGGGGTGACGAGCCGCTTGCCTTTCAACGCGCCCGCCAGCACCCGCATCAGCCGACGGAGGCGAGGTCGAGCTTGCCGCGCCACCGCGCCAGGAGCTGATGGCGCAGCTCGCGGTGCTCCGGCACCCGCAGCTCGAGGTCGGTGGCGACGATCGTCGCGGCCTCCTTGCGCGCGTCCTCGAGGATCGCGGTGTCGCGCGGCAGGCTCGCGACGCGGAACTCCGGCAGCCCGGACTGGCGCGTGCCGAAGAACTCGCCGTGGCCGCGCAGCTCGAGGTCGACCTCGGCGATGCGGAAGCCGTCGTTGGTCTCGGTCATCGCGTCGACGCGCCGCTTCGCGTCCTCGGACGGGCTCCCCGACGTGAGCAGGATGCAGTACGACTTCCACGGCCCGCGGCCGACGCGGCCCCGCAGCTGGTGGAGCTGCGAGAGTCCGAAGCGCTCGGCGTGCTCGATCAGCATGACCGCGGCGTTCGGCACGTCGATGCCGACCTCGATCACGGTCGTCGACACGAGCAGGTCGATCTCCTTCGCCTTGAAGCGCCGCATGATCTCGTCCTTCTGCTCACTGCCGAGCCGGCCGTGGAGCAGCCCCACGCGGACGTCGCGGAACGGTCCTTCCTGGAGCTGGCGCGCCATGTCGGTCGCGGCCTTCAGGTCGATCGCCTCGGACTCCTCGACGAGCGGATACACGACGTAGACCTGGCGCCCGGCGGCGATCTGGTCGCGGAGGAACGTGTAGATCTGGGCGCGCTTCGTCTCCGTGCGCGAGACCGTCTTCACGGGCTGGCGCCCCGGCGGCAGCTCGTCGAGCACGGACACGTCGAGGTCGCCGTAGAGCGTGAGCGCGAGCGTGCGCGGGATCGGCGTCGCGGTCATCACGAGCAGGTCGGGACGCTCGCCCTTGCCTCGCAACCGCGCGCGCTGGTGAACGCCGAAGCGGTGCTGCTCGTCGACGACGGCGAGGCCGAGGTTCTTGAACGCGACGCCCTCCCGCACGAGCGCGTGGGTGCCGATGGCGCACGCGATCTCGCCGGCCGCGAGCGCCGCGCGGCGCGCGGCGCGCTCTTTCGGCTTGAGCGCGGACGTCAGCAGGGTGACCTCGAGCCCGAGCGGCTCCAGCAGGCGGTGGAACGTGCCGTAATGCTGCTCGGCGAGGATCTCGGTCGGCGCCATGATCGCGGCCTGATGGCCGGCCTCGAGCGCCGTGAGGACCGCGAGTGCGGCGACGATCGTCTTGCCCGAGCCGACGTCGCCCTGCAGGAGCCGATGCATCGGGTACGGCGAGGCCATGTCCTCGCGGATCTCGCCCCACACGCGCTCCTGCGCGCGCGTGAGCGCGAACGGCAGCGACGGGCGCAGCTTTCGCACGAGCGCCCCGGGCGGATTCATCGCGATGCCGCGGCTGCGCGTCACCCGCGCGCGGAGGATCGCGAGCCCCATTTGCAGGAGGAAGAAATCGTCGAAGGCGAGACGGCGGTGCGCGGCCGCCAGCGCCGTCTCGCTCTCCGGAAAGTGGGCGCTCCGCAGCGCGTCCGCGAGCCCGGGCAGCTTCCGGCGGAGCCGGATCGGCTCCGGCAGCATCTCGGGCACCTCGTGCGCGTACGACTCGACGATGTTCCACATGAGCCGGCGCAGCGGCCGCTGCGTGAGCCCCTCGGTCGTCGAGTACACCGGCACGAGCCGGCCGGTGTGGAGGCGATCGTCCTCGCCGTCGCTCTCGACGATCTCGAAGTCCTCCACGCGAAGCGTGAGCGCGCCGCGGAACCGGTCGACCTTGCCGTGCAGGACGAGCCGCTGTCCGCGCTGGAGGGTCTTGACGAGGTACCGCTGGCCGAACCAGATCGCGATGATCCGTCCCGTCGGGTCGGTCACCATCGCCTGCAGCGGCTGACGGGCGCGGCCCGGCGGCGGCGGGCTCACGCCACCGAGGGTTCCTTCGATCGTGACGACGGCGCCAGGGACGAGCGCGCGGATCGGCGTCAGGCGCGTGCGGTCCTCGTGGCGGTGCGGCACGAAGAACAGCGCGTCGGCCACGGTGTGGAGCTCTTTGCGCGCGAGCAGCGCGGCGCGCTGCGGGCCCACGCCTTTCACGAACTGCAGCGGTGTCTCGAGCCCGGGGGACGCGGTTTGCCTGGTCGGAGGCACTATGCTAAGAGTGGCCCATGGCTCAGCGTTGCGACATCTGCGGGAAAGGTCCGTCGGTCGGTCACTCGGTCAGCCACGCCAATCGGCACACGAAGCGTCGCTGGCTGCCGAATCTCATCTCGATCCGCGCGCTCGTCTCGGGCCGCACGCAACGCGTGCGCGTCTGTACGAGCTGTCTGAAGGCCGGGAAGGTCACGAAAGTCATATAGCGGCACAACCGGGAGGGGGCGCAAGCCCCCTCCCGACTGTTGACGAGGCGGGAGGCCGCCACCCCCCGCCCTGACAGTCGCTGCGCGTCCTACTTCTTCTTCTTCTTTCCGCCCTTCTTCTTCGCCATGGAGGTCATCACCCCCTTCCTTCTCGTGGAGTCACGACAGTCGGCCTCGACGGCCGTCGTTACTTCTTCTTCTTCTTCTTCGCCGCCTTCTTCTTCGCCATTCGAGTTCACCTCCCTTCCCAGCAGATCGAGGGTCAGTAGCCCATCGCTTCCCGGCGCAGGTGCTCGGCGAGCTCACGCCCGCGCCGCTCGTAGTGGAGGAGATCGACGTAGAGCTGCGGCAGTCCCGCGACCTTGAGGCCGCCTTTCTCGAGGACGCCGTCGAACACGCCGGAGTCATACGGGGTGAGCAGGTGCACGGTCGCGTCGGCTTCGGCGGCGGGCCTGAGCCCGAGCGCGCGCGCGATCGGGGCGGGGTCGCCGTCGACGTAGGCGTGAATCGTCGCCAGCCGCTGCGAGGCCGCGACCACGAGCGAGAGGCCCGACGCGAGCGTGAACGCGTAGCGTCGCTCTTCGACGCCGATCGCGCGCGCGACCTCCGCCATCAGCCGGCGGCTCACGCGCTCCGGCGCCGCGTACGCGGCGATCTCGTTCGACCGGTACGTGTACGAGTCGCCCCACGCATCGAGGAGATCGGCGGGCTTGCTCAGCGTGATCCGCTGGCTGCCGTCGCGCTCGACCCAGCGCAGGTCCTCGAGGCGCTTCACCACGTTGTGCGAGTGGCCGAGGCTCACGCCGGCGCCCTTGCCGAGCTCCTCGAGCCGCCACGCGCGCCCGGGATCCTCGAGCAGCACGCGCACCACCCGCGTGGCGCGCGGCGCGAACAGCGAGCGCAACGGGCGCGTCGACGGCCGCACGTTGCGCTTGCCCTCTTTTTCGATGAGCACGTTCTCGAACGCGAGGTGGCAGTTGCCGGAGAGATCGACGTAGCCGAAGCCGTGGGTCTTGAGGATGCGAGCGCTCTGGGGCCCGATGTAGACAGCCGTTGCGACCGGATAGGCGCCGGCGACCTCGCGCTTGATCTCCTCGAACCGCGTCACCGCCGCCCGGATCTGGCGCGGTTGCCCGAGTGAGGCCGCCTCAACCACCAGGACGTGCTCCTGCCCGCCGAGCCGGAACTTGACCAGTAAATCCGCGCTCTGTGCGCCGATCTTCGGGTCGGCGACTTCCTCCCAGCCCTGGGCCCTCGGAAACAGCTCCTTCAGCCGCTGGGCCGCTTGTCGCCGTATGTCCGAGGATTTCAGCATGTTTCTCTGACTCCACCGCTTTCAGCATCTGCTGAAACTCTAAGGACAACTGAAACTACCTGTCAATAAAAAACTTGCAGTTGCGCGATCACTCCGTAGTGGTGCGGGGCATTTCAGAGCGCGACCCGCAGGGGAAGACTAGGCTATGATCCGGCGAGGCCGCCCGCTCCCTCGCGCAATCGCGTCGATCTCCTGCTGATCTATCCGCCGTGGGCGGTGCTCGAGAAGCGGGCGATCCTTCAGAACTGCTTGCCTCCGCTGGGCATTTTGTCGATCGCCGCGTGCGTCGAGGCGTGCGGATACACGGTCCAGGTCCTGGACGTGCACGCTGAACGACTCGACGACGCCGAGGTCGTGGCGAGGATCCGGGCGGCGAACCCCCGGTTCGTCGGCATTTCCGTCCTCACCAACATGGCGATTCCCGCGCACCGGATCGCGCGGCTGGCCAAGCAAACGGTTCCGGACTGCGTCGTCGTGTGCGGCGGGGTCCACGCGGAGGCCATGCCCGAAGCGATGCTGGCCAACCAAGCCGTCGGCGCGGTGGTCCGTGGCGACGGCGAGGACGCGATGGTGGAGATCATGAGCGGCCGGCCCTTCGACTCGATCCCGGGGCTCAGTCACCGGCGCGGGCTTCGGGCGGTCCACAATCCCCCCCGGCCCCTCGAGATGGATCTCGACCGGTACCCGATGCCCGCCTACCACCTCGTGAACTTCAAGAACTACTTCCCGGCCGTCGGCTCCTACCGCAATCTCCCCGCCACGAACATGCTGATGACGCGCGGCTGCCCGGGCAAGTGCACGTTCTGCAACTCGGGCCTTCACCACGCTACGGTCGCGCTCCGCGGCGAGCATGGTGGAACAGATCACGCTGCTCCGGCGCCGCTACGGAATCCGCCAGATCCAGTTCTACGACGATACGTTCACCGTCGCGAAGAAGAACGTCCTGGAGTTCTGCCGGTTGATGGTGGAGCAGCGCGTCGACGTCACGTGGACCGCCTACGTCCGCGGTGACTGCTTCAACCACGAGATGGCGGCGGCGATGAAGCGCGCCGGCTGCCACCAGGTGCTCATCGGCATCGAAACCGCCGATCCGGGGATCATGCGGAACATCGGCAAGCCGATCGACACCGCGCGCTACGCCGAGACCGTCACGATCGCCCACGCCCACGGCATCGAAGTGCGCGGCTCGTTCATCATCGGCAACGTGGGCGAGACGCACGACACGATGCGCCGGACGCTGGCGTTCGCCAAGGACCTCGATCTGGATCTCTTCCAGCTCAGCATCAGCGCGCCGTATCCGGGCACGCAGCTCTACCGGTACGCCGCGACGCAAGGGCTCCTCGTCCACCGGAACTGGTCCGAATACGGTCAGGGCAAGGTGCTGGTGCGCCTGCCGGACCTCACGCCGGACGAGATCTACGCGTTCGAACGGTATGCCTTCCGGTCGTTCTACTTGCGGCCGCGGATGGTGCTGCGCCAGTTCCGGCGCGTGACCAGTGCGCGCCACCTGCGCGACCTCTTCATGGGACTGGGGGCGCTCGTCGTCGGGGCGGCGCTCTACCGCAATCCGAAATGGGACTGCTGGAAGCGGCTCCGCGAGAGCGACTTCCAGGATCTTCCGATCGCCGCGCCGGACGTCCCGCGCCTCACCTACGCGCTCCGCCAGGAAACGGTCTTCAGCTGACGGAAGTCTCGACGCGCGGCGTACCGGCGTCGCCGGCATCTACGCGTCGTCGCTGTCTTCGATCCTGTGCATCGTGTCGTCGTCGAGACCGAAGTAGTGCCCGATCTCGTGGATGACGGTCTCGCGCACGAGCTCCGCCATCTCCTCTTCGTCCTCGCAATCCTCTTCGATCGGTCCTTGATAGATCGTGACCGTGTCGGGGAGCACGTTGCCGTAGCCGGAGTCGCGGCGCGTGAGATCGATGCCGCGATAGAGGCCGTAGAGCGTGTCGGGGGGCTCGATGCCCATCTCGGCGAGCGTCTCGTCGTCCGCCCAGTCCTCGACGACGACGGCGACGTTCTTGATCTTCTCCTTGAAGTCGCGCGGCAGCTTGCGAAGCGCCTTGTCGACGAGTCGCTCGAACTCGCTTCGGCTCATCCGCCGCATCATAGCGGGAGCGTAGGCGGTGCGTGTCGGCGAATCAACGCGGCCGACCGCAGACTGGGCAGCACGCGGATGTGACAAGCCGCCCCCCGAAGTGACCACCTCGCGCATTTCCCCCTCGCTCGCCGAAACGCCTTTGTCACCGCGAGAGTCAGTGTGATCTCGCGGGCCCTGTTTCGGGCCAGTCCGACACTCGTGTCGATGCAGTCGTCGCAATATGCCTTGCCCTTGTGCCGACGAAGGAAGTCTCAAACTCTCTCAGGGACCGTAGCCATCGAATCCCTTCGCGAAACAGCGTGACACGCTTCGAGCGGCGGCTTTGCCGCCGCAATCTGTTGCTGAGGGGAGGCAGGGAGGAGCGCGCGTCAGCGCGCGACGACCGTCGGAAGGGGAGCGAAGCTCCCCTCCGAGTCAGAGGCCGCGGACGCGCTCGACGTTGATCACGTCGGGCACTTCGCGGATCGCGGTCATGATGTCCTGGAGCTGCGAGAGGTCGGCGACCTCGATGACGAAGTTGTTGATGCCCCGGCGGTCGTCGGTGACGGTGACCTCCGCCTTCGTGATGTTGCCGTTCTTCCCGCCGATCGCGCCGGTGATCTCCGAGAGGAGTCCGGGCCGGTCCCGGCCGATGTACACCGCCACGCGCACCGGCCGCTTCGCCGGCTCCTCCACGTCCCACTCGACGTCGATGATGCGCTCGCGGTCGAGCACGCTCTTGGCGACGGTCAGGCAGTCGCGCGCGTGGACGGTGAGGCCGCGGCCGCGCGTGATGAAGCCGACGATCGGATCGCCGGGCAGCGGGTTGCAGCACTTCGCGAAGCGCACCAGCAGGTCCTCGACGCCGCGGATCCTCACCCCCTGGTCGGTCTTGGGGCGCGTCGCGCTCGGCCGCGGGCGCTCCACGGGCTCGATGAGGCCGCCGGGCGTGAGCCTGTTGAGGAGCTGGTGGATCGACGCCTTGCCGTAGCCGACGGCGGCGATCAGGTCGTCGACGGTGGGGTGTCCGAGGTCGGCCGCGACCTTCTTGATCTCCTCGCCGGTCAGCAGCGCCGTCGCGTTCAGACGGTACTTCTTCGCCTCGCGGTCGAACATCTCGCGTCCGAGCTCGATCGACCGCGCCCGCTCCTCCACCTTCAGCCACTGGTTGATCTTCGAGCGCGCGCGCGTCGACTTGACGATCTTCAGCCAGTCCCGGCTCGGATGCTGGCTCGGCGACGTGATGATCTCGACGATGTCGCCCTGCCGCAGCACGTAGCGCAGCGGCACGAGCTTGCCGTTCACCTTGGCGCCCACCGTGTGCTCGCCGACCTTCGTGTGCACGGTGTAGGCGAAGTCGATCGGCGTCGCGCCCTCGGGCAGCGCCTTCACGTCGCCCTTCGGCGTGAAGACGTAGACCTCGTTCTGGAAGAGGTCGACGCGCACGCTGTCGAGGAACTCGCTCGGGTCCTTCGTGTCCTGCTGCGTCTCCATGAGCTGGCGCAGCCACGCGAACGACTCGTCGACCTTGTCCTTGCCGGTGGTCTTCTTCTCCTTGTAGAGCCAGTGGGCCGCGATGCCTTCCTCGGCGATGTGGTGCATCTCCCAGGTGCGAATCTGGATCTCGACCGGCTCGCCCTTCGGCCCGATGACCGTCGTGTGCAGCGACTGGTACATGTTGACCTTGGGCATCGCGATGAAGTCCTTGAACCGCCCCGGCACCGGCTTCCACAAGGAGTGGATGACGCCGAGCGCGCCGTAGCAGTCCCGGACCGAGCTCGTGAGCACGCGCACGGCGGTGAGGTCGTAGATCTCGTCGAACTCGCGGCCCTGGTCGTGCATCTTCTTCCAGATCGAGTAGAAGTGCTTGGGCCGCCCGCGGATCTGCGACTCGATGCCGACTTCCGACAGCTTCTTCTCGATGATCGTGATGACCTGGTTGATGTCGGTCTCGCGCTCGAGGCGCCGCTTGGCCACGCGCCGCTGGAGGTCCTGGTAGTCGTCGGCGTGCAGCGTGCGCAGCGCCAGGTCTTCCAGCTCCGCCTTCACGTTCGCCATGCCGAGCCGGTGCGCGAGCGGCGCGTAGATGTCGAGGGTCTCCTGCGCGATCTTCCGCCCCTTGTCGTTCGGCAGGAAGTGCAGCGTGCGCATGTTGTGGAGGCGGTCGGCGAGCTTGATCATGATGACGCGGAGATCGCGCGCCATCGCGATCAGCATCTTGCGGAAGTTCTCCGCCTGGCGCTCCTCGCGCGACGAGAACGCGAGCTTGCCGAGCTTCGTCACCCCGTCCACGAGCTCGGCGATCTCCTTGCCGAACTCCCGCTCGAGCTGGTCCTTGGTGGCGTGCGTGTCCTCGAGGACGTCGTGGAGGAGCCCGGCCGTCACGGTCGTGACGTCCATCTTGAAGTCGACGAGGAGGTGGGCGACCTCGAGCGGGTGCGACAGGTAGGGCTCGCCGGAGGCGCGCTGCTGCCCCTGGTGCGACGCCTCAGAGAACCTGTAGGCGCGCTCCAGCACCGCCAGGTCGGCACCCGGCTGGTACTTCGGGATGGCCTCGATCAAAATCTCGAGCTGGGTCACGCGGCGATTGCCTCTTAAACATACGATCTTACTTGCTAATTTACGCTCTGGCCATCGCTTTTTTGCCGCGCCGCCGTCCCTCGACGTAGATCGTCCAGTCGACGACCAGCGCACCGGCCACGTAAATCGTCGAGTACGTCCCGGTGATGACCCCCACGAACAGCACGAACGCGAAGTCCTCGAGCGTCTTGCCGCCCAGGAAGAGCAGGATCGCCGTCGAGAAGAAGACCGTCAGCGAGGTCAGCACGGTCCGCGAGAGCGTCTGGTTGACGGCGTCGTTCATCTGATCCGCGAAGGTCTTGCCGCGCTGGGAGCCGCGTCCGCGATTCTCGCGCAGCCGGTCGTACGCCACGATCGTGTCGTTCACCGAGAAGCCGATGATCGTCAGCAGCGCGGCCAGGACCGGCAGCGAGAACTCCTTGCCGAAGAGCGACATGGTGCCCAGGCACACGACGACGTCGTGGAAGACGGCGATGACCGCCGCCACCCCGCCCTTCAGGTCGAACCGCGCAGCGAGGTAGATGAGGATGCCGATGAGGCCGAACAGGACCGCGTAGATCGCCTGGAGCTGGAGCTCCTTGCCGACCTGCGGGCCGACGAACTCGACGCGCCGGATCTCCGTCTTGCCGAGCGAGGGATCGCCGGCCAGCGCCCGCGCGATCTTCTTCGTCACTTCCTCGGACGACGCCTGCGTGAGCGGCAGCCGGATGATGTACTCGCGCGGATCGCCGAACTCCTGGATGATGCTCTCGCCGACGCCCGTCCGTCCGAGCGCGCCGCGGATCCTGGCGATGTCCGGCTTCTGCTCGAACCGCACCTGGACGAGCGTCCCACCGGTGAAGTCGATGTCGTAGCGGAGCCCGCGCGTCGCGAGCGAGCCGAGCCCGATGATCAGCGCGATCAGCGACACGACGTAGGCGACCCGGCGCCGCCCGATGAAGTTGTAGTTGGGGGTGCGGAAGATCTCGATCATACGGAGACGTGCTCGACCTTGCGCCGGCCCATGTAGAGCACGTCGAAGAGCAGGCGCGTGAAGAACACCGCGGTGAAGAGGCTCGCGCTCAGCCCGACGAAGAGCGAGACGGCGAAGCCCTTCACGGGGCCGGTGCCGAAGTTGTAGAGGATGGCCGCGGTCACGAGCACGGTGACGTGCGTGTCGATGATCGTGCGGAACGCGCGATTGAACCCGGCCTCGATCGCCCCGCGCGGCGTCTTGCCGACCTTCAGCTCCTCGCGGATGCGCTCGAAGATCAGGATGTTCGTGTCCACGGCCATGCCGATGGTCAGCGCGATGCCGGCGATGCCCGGCAGCGTCAGCGTGGCGCCGAACGCGGCCATGCACGCGAGCAGGATCACGAGGTTCAGCACGAGCGCGACGTCGGCGATGAGGCCGGAGAGCTTGTAGTAGATCAGCATGAAGAGGAAGACCAGCACGGACGAGGCCAGGATCGCGATGACGCCCTGCCGGATCGAGTCGGCGCCGAGCGACGGACCGACCGTGCGTTCCTCGAGGATCGACACCGCGGCGGGCAGCGCCCCTTCGCGCAGCACGATGGCCAGGTCGCGCGCCTGGTCCACCGTGAACTGCCCGGTGATGACCGCGCGGCCGCCGGGGATGCGCTCGTTGATGCGGGGCGCCGAGTACACGGTGCCGTCGAGGATGATCGCGAGGTGCCGGCCGACGCTCTGCTCGGTGATCTCGCCGAAACGCTGGGCGCCGCCGGCGCTGAAGGTGATGGCGACCTGCCAGTTGCCCGGCGAGTTCGGGTCGGCCTGCACGCTGGCATCGGTCAGCTCGCTGCCCGTGAGCAGCGTCCGCTTCTGCACGACGAACGGGATCTTCTGCTCCTGCTTGGTCTCGCGATCGACCCGGCGCTGGTAGAGCACCTCGGACGTCTCGGGGACGCGCCCGGCCACCGCTTCTTCCACTGCCGTGCGCTCGTCGAGCAGCTTGAACTCGAGCAGACCCGTCTGCCCGATGAGCGCCTTCGCCCGGTCGGGATCCTGCACGCCGGGGAGCTGGATGAGGATCCGGTCGTCGCCCTGGCGCGTGATCGTCGCCTCCGCGACACCGAACTTGTCGACGCGGTTGCGGATCTTCTCGACGGCGCCGCGCGTGGCGAGGTCCGCTTGCTGCGCGGCCTCGCGGTCGCTCATGGCGAGCACGAAGCGGCCGGCCGCCTGATCGCGGCTACGCACCTCGAACGTCTGGAACTGCGACGCGACGGTGAGCGCATCGTTCCACGACGTCGGGGACGCGAGCTCGACGACGAACGCACGCTCGCCTTCACGCGCGATGCGCTTGGTCCCGATCCCCTTCCGCTCGAGCGCCGCCTTGAAGTCGTCGGCCGCTCGCTCGGTCTGGTTCGCGACGGCCTTGCTGGTGTCGACCCCCAGCACGAGGTGGATGCCGCCCTGGAGGTCGAGCCCCAGGTTGATGCGCTTCTTCGGCGGGTACAGGTACCAGAGCGAGACGGCGACGACGACGACGACGAGGCCGACGCGCAGCCAGAGGTTTCTACGCATCCTTGTCCTTCTCGCCCTGGCTCTCCACCACGCGTCCGACCGCGCCGCGGTCGAACGTGATGCGGACCTGGTCGGCGACGCGCAGGGTGATCGTCGAGTCGTCGAGCGCGGTCACGGTGCCGTGGAGGCCGCCCGTCGTCACGACCCGGTCGCCCCGCTTGACGGCCGCGAGCAGGGCTTCGCGCTCGCGGCGCTGCTTCTGCTGCGGCCGGATCAGGAGGAAGTAGAAGATCGCGAAGATGGCGGCGAAGAAGACGAGCTGGGTGAGGACGGCGTTGCCGCCGGCCCCGCCGGGCGGCGCCATACCGGCGAGCACGAATTGTGCGGGGGTGACGGTCATGGGAGCCGGGTCCTCCAGGCGCGCGTGAGGGATCAATCCGGAATCAGGGCGGATGATACCTGATATGTCGCGAAAAACCGAGTCCGGAAAGCCCCGAATTCGCCCGAGGCGATCGCCTCGCGCATGCGCGCCATCAGCGCGAGGAAGAAGGAGACGTTGTGCAGCGACAGCAAGCGGTGGACGAGCAGCTCGTCCGAGACGAAGAGGTGCCTGAGGTACGCGCGCGAGAACGTCCGGCACGTGTAGCAGCCGCACGTGGCGTCGAGCGGCGACGCGTCGCGCGCGAAGCGCGCCTGCTTGATCGTCAGCGCGCCCTCCGCGGTGAACGCCTGCCCGTTGCGCGCGTTGCGCGTGGGCAGCACGCAGTCGAACATGTCGATGCCGCGCGCCACCGACTCGACGAGGTCCTCGGGCTTGCCGGCGCCCATCAGGTAGCGCGGCTGCTCGCGCGGGAGCACGCGGGCCGTCAGCTCGGTGAGGTCGTACATCGTCGGCTTCGGCTCGCCGACCGCCAGGCCGCCGATCGCGTACCCGTCGAAGCCGAGCGCCACGGTCTCGTCGACCGCGCGCCGCCGGAGGCCTTCGTCCGTTCCGCCCTGCACGATACCGAAGAGCTTGGACGGCACGGCGGCCCGGCGATGCGTCTCGAGCGACCGGCGCGCCCATCGCAGCGTGAGCGCGAGCGACCGCTCCGCCGCCTCGGCCGTGGCCGGGTACGCGAGGCATTCGTCGAGCGGATGGATCACGTCGGCGCCCAGCGCGTGCTGGACTTCGACCGCGAGCTCGGGCGTCAGCATCCGTTCCTGGCCGTCGACCGGCGAGCGAAAGCGTGCGCCCTCCTCCGTGATCTTCCGGACCTTCGCGAGGCTGAAGACCTGGAAGCCGCCCGAGTCGGTGAGGATCGGCCCGTCCCAGCCCATGAAGCGGTGGAGCCCGCCGAGCTCGCGAATGAGCTCGTGCCCCGGCTTCTCGAACAGGTGGTACGTGTTGGCCAGCACGATCGACGCGCCCGCCGCGCGCAGGTCGTCCGGGCCGAGCGCTTTCACCGTCCCGCGCGTGCCGACCGGCATGAACGCCGGCGTGTCGACGACGCCGTGCGCGGTGACGAGCCGGCCCCGTCGCGCGGCGCCGTCGGTGGCAATGACGTGGAAGCTCATTCGATCAGCGTCGCGTCGCCGTACGAGTAGAAGCGGTAGCCGGCCGTCACCGCGTGGGCGTACGCACGCACGATCAGATCGCGGCCGGCGAACGCCATCACCAGCGAGAGCAGCGACGAGCGCGGGAGGTGGAAATTCGTGAGGAGCGCGTCGACGACGCGGAAGCGATGGCCGGGGTGCATCGTGAGCTCCGCGCGCCCATCCAGGGCGCGCACGGTGCCCGTCTGATGGCCCGCGCTCTCGAGCGTGCGCGTCGCGGTCGTGCCCACGGCGACGACGCGGCGGCCCTCTGCGCGCGCGGTGTTGACCGCACGCGCGGTCGTCTCCGGGATCACGACACGCTCGGACGGCACGACGTGGTCCTCGACGCGCGCGTTCTTGATCGGACGGAACGTGCCCGGACCGACGTGGAGCGTGATCCCGTGGATCTCGATCCCGCGCGTGCGGAGACGCGCGAGCACGTCGTCGCTGAAGTGGAGCCCCGCGGTCGGCGCCGCGATCGAGCCGGGAGTCCGCGCGTAGATCGTCTGGTAGCGCTCGGTGTCCTCGGGGCCGGGCTTCGCGTGCCGCTCGATGTACGGCGGCAGCGGCGGCAACCCGTGCGTCCGCAAGAGCTCGTCGACGGTGCCGTCGAGCCGCTCGACGACGCGAACGCCGTCGGGATCGACGGCGGCGATCCGCAGACGCGCGCCGTCCTCTCCGCCGGCGCGGAGCTCCACGCCGGCGTGACACCGGCGCCCCGGGCGCACGAGCGCGCGCCACCGCTCCGGCGCGACCGGCTCCACGAACAGGAGCTCGATGCGCCGCCCGCGCGTGTCCTCGGCGAACACGCGCGCGGGGATCACACGGGAGTCGTTGACGACCAGGCAGTCGCCGGCGCGCAGGAGGTCGGGCAGGTCGCGGGCGACGCGATCGGCGAGCGCGCCCGTGGCGCGATCGATGACGAGGAGCCGGGCCGCGTCACGCGGCTCCGCGGGTGTCTGGGCGATCGCCGAGCGGGGGAGCGGATAGTCGAGGTCGGTGAGCTCCACGACTGCGTAGTGTACAGGCGCGCTCAGCCGATCTTCGCGCCGGGGCTCACCTCGAAATCGGGACGCAAGAGGATGACGTCGCCCGTCTCGCCGTAGGCGCCGAGCACCAGCACCTCGGAGACGAACGGGCCGATCTGCTTCGGCGGGAAATTCACCACGGCGATCACCCGGCGGCCGACGAGCTCGTCCGGACGATAGCGGTCGGTGATCTGCGCGCTCGAGCGCTTGACGCCGAGCGGGCCGAAGTCGATGCGCAGCTTCAGCGCGGGACGGCGTGCTTCGGGAAACGGCTCCGCGTCGAGGACGATGCCCACCCGCATGTCGACCTTCTCGAAGTCCGCCCAGCTGATGGTCACCTGAAATTGGGGGGCTCCGGGCGCCCCCCAAGCCCCCCATTCAGCGCGCCCCACGTCGTGCCCGGGTAGTAGAACTCGAGGATCTGCCGCGCGGTGTAGCCGCGATCGGCCATGCCCTTCGCGCCCCACTGGCAGAGCCCGGCGCCGTGGCCGTACCCGCGGCCCGCGAAGCGCGCGAGCTCGCCGTCGATCGCGACCGCGAACAGCGTGCTCTTGAACGTCTCGTACCCGAGCATGCGGCGGAAGTCGTTGCCCCGCAGGTGCACGTGACCGCGCGTGCCCGCGACGGCGACCGTCACCGCCCGCAGCGACGACGTCCGCTCGGCCACCGCGATGCGGCGCACCTCGCCGACGTCCACGCCGCCGCGCCGCAGGGCCTCGCCGATATCCGCGAGCCGGAGGTCGAGGTTCCAGAGGTAGTGCGGCGATCCGACCGAGAACGGGCACACGACCGGCTTCAGGCCGGGGATGTTGTTCGCCGTGAAGACCGTGCGCGGATCCTCGGTGTAGCCGCCGCTCTCGGAGTGATAGAAGGCGGCAAACACCTCGCCTTCCCAGAGCAGCACCTGCCCCGCCGTCTCGCGCACCGCGTCCCACAGCGGCGAGTTCGGCGGCACGCGGCCGGAATACACCTGATGCGCGGTCGACGCGAGGATGTGATAGAGCTTGCCCGCGCTGACGACCCGCTGGTTCGCGGCGTACGTGCGCGCGATGATCGCCTGCGCGCGCAGCGCCTCTTTCGGGAACTTCTCCCCCATCTCCGCGCGCAGCACGCCCGGCAGGTATTCCTCGAGGGGCAGCTCGTTCACGACAGCGATGCCGTCGCCGTTCCGCACGAGCTCGAGCGGCGCCGGATACTCCCGGCCGTTGATGCGCAGCGGCCGATCGCTGGTCAGCCGAAACGCCTGCGCGCGCACGCCATCGATGTCCACGCCGATGCCGTTCGGGACCGCTCGAACGAGGTCCAGGCGCGTGAGGCGCGCGCCGCACCGCTCGCACCGCCCGTTCTCGGTGACTTCGATGGCACCGCCCCGGACTTCGACGAGACGCGCCTGCTCGACGATGGCGACACGGATCGTTCCGCTGGCGAACGCCGGCGCCGCCGACGCCGCCAACAGCGCGAGGGCTGCGGCGAGTCTCACTCGAAGAGGCCGACCTGACCCGGGGCGCTCGCCGGCGGCTGCTTGCCGAGGTGCGCGTACGCGTCGCGTGTCACCCGGCGCCCCGCCGGCGTGCGCTGGATGAAGCCGATCTTCAGCAAGTACGGCTCCACCATCTCGGACAGCGTCTCGCCGTCGTCGTTGATCGTCGCGGCCACCGCCTCGATGCCGACCGGCCCGCCGCCGTAGTGCTCGACGATCGCGAGGAGGAAGCGCCGGTCGAGGCGATCGAGCCCGCGGCCGTCGACGCCTTCGAGGTCGAGCGCGGCGTGCGCGACGCCTTCCGTGATCGGTCCGCCGGCCTTGACCTGCGCGTAGTCACGCACGCGCCGCAGCAGCCGGTTCACGATGCGCGGCGTGCCGCGCGAGCGCCGCGCGATCTCCACGGCGCCGCCCGCGTCCATGGTGGCGCCGAGGATGCTCGCCGAGCGCGTGACGATGCGGATCAGATCCGGCTCGCCGTAGAAATCGAGGTGGTGGAAGATGCCGAAGCGCTCGCGCAGGGGCGCCGAGAGCATCCCGGGCCGCGTGGTGGCGCCCACGAGCGTGAAGCGATTCAGGCGGTGCTTGATGCTCCGCGCGTGGATCCCCCTGTCCATCACCAGGTTCACGGCGAAGTCTTCCATCGCCGGGTAGAGCAGCTCCTCCACGACGCGCGCGAGCCGGTGGATCTCGTCGATGAACAGCACGTCGCCGTCGGCGAGGTTGGTGAGGATGCCCATGAGATCGCCGCCGCGCTCGATGGCGGGGCCCGAGGTGGTGACCAGGTTCGTCGACATCTCGTTCGCGAGGATGCCGGCGAGCGTGGTCTTGCCGAGACCCGGCGGACCGTACAGGAGGACGTGGTCCACGCACTCGCCGCGCTGGCGCGCCGCCTCGACGGAGACCCGCAGACTCGCGACCGCCTGGTCCTGCCCCACGTACTCCGCGAACGAGCGCGGGCGGAGCTGGCGCTCGAACTGTGCTTCGTCAGGCGTCGCGGTGGGACTGAGCGCGGCCCCGCGGTCCTCGGTCACGGCCGCTTGCTCGCCGGATTCGCGCGATAGATCTCGGTGAAGAGATCCTCGGCGCTCATGATGTCCGGACGGCGGCGGAGCGCGTCCGCGATCATCTGCGACGCCTCGGACGGACGATGGCCGAGCTGCTTCACCAGGACTTCGAAGGCCATCTCGCGCAGCTCGTCGTGGCCAGGCGCGACGGCCGCGGGCGCGGCCGCGGGCTCGCCCTCGCGCGCGAGCGCGAACTTCGCCACCTTGTTCTGGAGCTGCGCCACGATGTTCTTCGCCTTCTGCGGCCCGATGCCCGGGAGCGCGCGCAGGTATTTCTCGTCCTGCCGGGTGATCGCCGCCGCGAGCTCGGCCGCGGGCGCCGCGAGTGAGCGCGCCGCGACCATCGGCCCGATGTCCTTCACCGTGATCAGCTTCTCGAAGAACTCCTTGTCGAGGTCGCTCGTGAAGCCGATGAGGACGGGCCGCGGCTGGTCGCGCGTGGCGTGGTAGTAGATGACGAGCTCGAGCTCGGGGCCTTTCTCGCCGGCCTCGACGCCTTCGAGCTGCCGCAACGCGATCGGTGGCAGGAAGACTTCATAGCCGATGCCGCCGCAGTCGAGGACGACACGGTCCTCGTGCTTGCGTCTGAGCGCCCCGCGCAGGGTCGCGATCATCCGGACTCGCGGGCGCCCGGGCGCTCGAGCGCCCGCCCGCTCGGCTGCCGGGACAATCCGGTCCACGCGAGCGCGAGCGCGTCGGCCACGTGGCTCGGACGCGGCGGCTCGGCGAGGCCGAGAAGACGGCCGATCGCGTGCTGGACCTGCTGCTTCGGCGCGGCGCCGTTGAACGCGACGGTGCGCTTCACTTCGGCCGGCGCGAGCGCCATCACCGGGACCCCGCATTGCTCGGCGGCCAGGCAGACGACGCCGCGGACGTGCGCCATCAGCAGCGCGGTGCGCGGAAACGTGTACTCGGCATACAGGTCCTCGAGCACGAGGACCTCGGGCGTGTGCTTGACGAGGAGGTCGTGCACCCCGTCGTAGACGAGGCGCACCCGCGCTTCGAAGGTGAAGTCGGTCGTCGTGGTGATGACGCCGGTGGCGAGCACGGCCGGACCTGCGGCGGCGCGCTCGAGCAGGCCGTAGCCGGTGGCAACGAGCCCGGGGTCGATGCCGAGGCAGCGACTGACGGTGGCGTCTTTACGCAGCCGAGATGGCCTCGATGACCTCGTCCGGGATGTCGTAGTTCGCGTAGACCGCCTGAACGTCGTCGAGATCCTCCAGCGCCTCCACCAGGCGGAGCACGCTCGGCGCCTCTTTGCCTTCCACGCGCACGGTGTTCTGGGGCACGTACGTGACTTCCGCCTCCAGCACCGGGACACGCGCCTTCTCCAGCGCGGCACGGACGGTTTCCATTTCAGCAGGCGTCGTCGTGATCTCGAAAGCTTTTTCCACGCGCGTCATGTCGGTGGCGCCCGCGTCGAGCGCGACCGTCATCACCTCGTCCTCCGAGCTCTTCTCGGCGTCGACGCGGATGACGCCCTTGCGCTCGAACATCCAGGCCACGGCGCCCGAGGCGCCCATGTTGCCGCTGAACTTCTCGAAGGTGTGCCGGATCTCGGGGGCCGTGCGGTTCCGGTTGTCGGTGAGGCAGCGGACCATGACCGCGACCCCGCCCGGCGCATACCCCTCGTACGTGATCTCTTCATAGGACTCGCCGGGCAGCTCGCCGGTGCCCTTCTGGACGGCGCGCTTGACGTTGTCGGCAGGCATGTTGGCTTCTTTCGCCGACTCCATCGCGGCCTTCAGCCGCATGTTGATCTTGGGGTCGCCGCCGCCGTTCTTGGCCGCCACGGTGATCTCGCGCAGGATCTTCGAGAAGAGCTTCCCGCGCTGGACGTCGGCCTTGCCCTTCTTCCGCTTGATCTGCGACCACCGGGAATGCCCTGACATCGTCTTATCCTCTCTCGTCCGAAATCGACGCCTTCAATCGCTTCACCCGTGCCAGCCGCTGCTCGCGTCTCCACTGCGCGGCCTCCCACCGCCGGCGCTCCGCCGCGCTCGCAGGCGTGAAGGGCCGGCACGGGCGCGGACGCAGGTCCTCACCGAGGTGGACGTACGTGAGGTACGCCGTGCACGCATGGCGCACCTCGCCCGTGTGCGGCTTCTCGGCCAGCACCTTGACGCCCGTCTCGATCGAGGACGTCCCCACAAAGTTCAGCCCCGCCTGGAACGTCACGACCTCGTGCGTGAAGATCGGCGTGTAGAAGTCCATCGCGTCCAGGCACGCCGTCATCACGAGCCCGCGGCAAAACCGCATCGACAGGATGCCGCCGGCCTCGTCGAGCTGCATCAGCATCTTGCCCGCGAACATCATGTCCGAGAACAGCGCGTCCTCCGGCAGGATCGTCCGCACCGATTCGAACTTCCAGCGGATGTCGCCGTCGTCGTTCGCGGTCTCCTTCAGGCGCGCCTCGCGCTGGGCGAACCGCTCGAGGCGCCGCTCGCGCCGCTCGCGCGCCGCCTCGACCAGCGCGGCCTCCTCGGCGTCGCGCGGCTCGATCTTCTCCGCGACCGGCCGCGGCTTTCCGGCCTCGTCCATCGCGACGAAGACCAAGTGCGCGTTCAGCGTCACCGCGCGGCGGCGGGTCTTGACGTTCTCCGCCCACACGCGCACGCCGACCTCGAGCGAGCTGGTGCCGACGTACTCGACCTGCGCGCGCAGGATCGCGATCTCGCCGACCTTCACGGGATGGAGGAAGTCGATGTCGTCCATCGCGCCGAGGCCGACCATCCCGCGCGCGAGCCGCGAGGCGGCGAGCGTGCCCGCCTGCGCGATCCACTCCATCATGCGACCGCCGTGGATCTGGCCGGGCGCGCCGGCATGCTCCGGGAACACCCAGTGGATCAGCTCGACCGTGGTCTCGGCGATCGCCGGCATATCCGCGAAAAGACGGGGCCCCGGGCGCGCCCGGGCATGGATCCTTGTAACATGGGGTCCGCGAAAGAGGCAATCGAGTGACGACCTCGCCCGCTCAGGTATGGCGATTCACGATGACCAGCGACGCGGACCAGCTCGCGCGCATGCGCTCGTGGCTGTGGACGCAGCTCGTCGGCCAGTCGCTACCGCTCGAGGAGTGCCGGCGGGTGCTGGTCGCGGTGGGCGAGATCTGCAACAACATCATCACGCACGCGTACGCCGGCGCGTCGGGGCAGCCGATCGCCATCGCGCTGAGCGTGTTCCCCGACCGGCTCATCATCGACGTGGAAGACGAGGGTGTCCCCTACGACCGGCGCGGCTACGCGCCGCCGGACCTCGACACGGTGCCGGAGCGCGGGATGGGACTGTTCCTCGTGCGGCAGAGCGTGGACGAGGTCGCGTTCGACGTCGCGCGGCCGCGCGGCACGCGCTGGACGCTCGTCAAGTACCGATGAGCCCGCTGGACGTCGTCGTCAAGGAAGCCGGCCCGGTGACGATCGTCGCCCCGAGCGGTGACATCGACATGGCCGTCTCGGACGACGTCCGCGCGCGCCTCACGTCCCTCGTCGACCGCGGACGCACACGGCTCGTGCTCGATCTCGGCGCGGTGATCAACATCGACAGCGCCGGGCTCGGTGCGCTGGTCGCAGCGCTGAAGCACGCGCGCGCCGCCGGCGGCGACATCCGGGTCTGCGCGCTGGCCAGCGACGTCCGCGCGCTCTTCGAGATGACCCGCCTCGACAAGGTCGTCTCCGTGCACGCCACTCGCGAGGAGGCCGTTGCCGCGTGCGCGTCCTCGTAACGGGGGGCGCCGGGTTCATCGGCTCGCACCTCGTCGAGCGCCTGCTCGGCGAGGGCCACGCCGTGCGCGTGCTCGACGACTTCAGCACGGGGCGGCGGGAGAACCTCGCGTCCGCCAAGCCGGGTGCGGCACTCGAGGTCGTGACCGGTGACATCCGCGACGCGCGCGCCGTCGCGTCCGCGGTCGCCGGCGTGGAGGCGATCTTCCACGAGGCCGCGCTCGTCTCGGTGCCGCGCTCCGTCGAGTCGCCCGAGATCTCGTGCGACATCAACGCGCACGGGACCGCGCGCGTGTTCGATGCCGCGCGGCGCGCGGGGATTCGCCGGCTGGTGTTCGCGAGCTCCGCGGCGGTGTACGGCGAGACCGCGCGCGGACCGGTCTCCGAGCGCGAGCCCGTGCGCCCGCTCTCCCCGTACGGCGTCGACAAGCTCTACACGGAGCACCTCGCCGCGCTCTATCACGCGCTCTACGGCGTCGAAACGGTGCCGCTGCGCTACTTCAACGTCTTCGGGCCGCGGCAGGACCCGTCGTCGGCGTACTCCGGCGTGATCTCGATCTTCGTCAGCCGCCTGCTGGCGGGTGACCCGATCACGATCCATGGCGACGGCAAGCAGACGCGCGACTTCGTCTACGTGGCCGACGTCGTCGAGGCGAACATGCGCGCGATGTTCTCGCCCTACCCCGGCCCGTCGCCATTGAACGTGGCGCGCGGGGACCACACGACGCTGAACGCGCTCGCGACGATGCTGGGCGAGATCCTCGGAGTGACGCCGCAGATCATTGGCGGCCCGGCGCGCGCGGGCGACATCCGCCATTCGGTCGCCGACATCACCGCGATCCGCTCCGCGCTCGGTTATGAGCCGAAGTGGACTGTCGCCTCCGGTCTCAAAGCGCTCGTCACAAGCCTGCGCCCTGTGTAGCACAATCAGCCGCAGCTTGACGCCCAGCCGGGGAACTGTTGCTGATCAACGAACTGGCTGAGCCAGCCGCAAGCGCGAACGTCAGCGGGTTTCCGACTGGTACTGCGGATCGGTTATGCAGATCTCACGGGCAATGTTCGACTCATGAGCAGTCGTCCAGGGCTTTTCATTGCAACTGCCGGCGCGGCAAAACGCCCGCTGGGTGTCGGCAAGCCCTCTCGTTCCCTTCGTGGCGCGAAGGCTGCGCGCATTGTTCGCGCGCTATGCGATTCGTCGCGATCGTGGGGCGTCCGAGAACTCGCGCAACAAACACGTACGGATCCAGGCTACGTGTCGAGGATTATCGACCTGCTCGAAAGTGAAGCCCTTATCGACCGAGGTGCGCGTCGACAACCCATTCGCGCCGTCAACTGGGAGGGACTGATCCGACGTTGGGCAGACGATTACTCTGTGTTCGAGGCCAATGAAACATCCTCATACCTGGCCCCGCGAGGACTTCAGGCGGTCGCCGACACTTTGCGCCAGAGCAAGTTCGGATACGCCATTACAGGTTCATACGCGGCGTCGAAACGAGCGCCCATTACAGTTCCACGCCTTTTGACTATGTACGCCGATGACCCGGCGCGGCTCGCTGAGACGGTCGGCCTGCGGGAAGCGGACCAAGGAATCAACGTCCTACTCCTAAGACCATTCGATCCCGTAGTCTACGAGCGCACTTGGGAATCGGAGGGCCTGCGGTACGCCGCGGCGCCGCAGATCGCGGTAGACCTTTCTTCCGGTTCCGGCCGTGAACCGAGCGAGGCCGAAGCGCTGCTGGCGTGGATGAAGGACAACGAGAGTGCCTGGCGAATCTGACGGCCTCTACGTCGTAGCCCGTCGCGTTCTTCTCGATGCGCTCGCCGCTCTCGAAGGACACCATGATGCGCTCGTCTCAGCTGGAGCCACAGGCGATCTATTTACACGCCGGTGATGCCGACCTCGCGGTGTCGCCATTCACTTCGGATGGAGATATCGCCGTCGACCCATCGGTCCTTCAACCCGAGCCGGCTCTCGGCTCCTCGCTCGAGGCCGCAGGCTTCGAACGGACAGATGTCGGCATTTGGTCAAAGAGCGAGTTGGCGGAGGATGTACGTACGATCGTCACCGTCGATCTTCTCGTGCCCGAGTCGGTTGGTGGCGACGGACGCCGTGGCGCGCGGCTGGTCCATTGCTTCATTCGAGCCGAGGCGCGACGGCAGGAATTTCGCGATTGCTGTCGCCGGTCCTGCGGCGCTGATCGTTGCGAAGGTTCATAAGATTGCCGACCGTGCCGGATCGCGCAGAGCACGGCCAAAAGATGCACTCGATGTCCTCCGGCTGCTTCGCGCCATTCCAACGACGACGCTTCGCGAGAGGATGGAACTGATACTTCGAGATCCGAAGTCAGAGGCCAGTACGCGAGACGGCCTCATGCATCTGCGTGAGCTCTTTGGCCGTCCCCAGTCCGACGGTTCGCAAATGGCTGCCGACGCTGCCGCGCCATTGGAGGACCGCGAGATCATCACAGCATCGTGCGCTGCACGTGCGACGGATCTCTTGCGAAGTCTCGCTGTCTAGCGTCCCACGCCAGCGGTTTCATCCACCGCGGCGTCCTCGCGGAAGAACGGCATCACTTCTTCCGCGAAGAGCTGCATCATCTCGAGCGTCGCCTCGTGGCTGCCGCCGTTCATGCCGGAGCAGACGATCCCCGCGCGCAGCTCGTCGGAGAAGACGCGGAGCTTGTCGCGCACGGTCGCCGGGCTGCCGTAGACGATGTAGCCCTGCGCGTCGGCCTGCTCGAACGTCAGGTCGCTCGGGAGCGGCGGCGGGTTTTCGAGGAACCGGCGGAGCGACGCCTCGGTCATGTAGCCCGGCGGCCGCCAGAACGGCGGGTGCATCCGGAGCCCGGTGTTGAACACCCACATCACGTGCTTCTCCGCGATGGCGCGCGCCTTGGCGTCGTTCTCCGCGACGACGATCGGCACGTTCACGGTGAGCTGGTACGGGCTCGCCGCGTAGCCGGACCGCTCGCACGCCTCGCGATACTCGCCGTAGATCTGCGCGATGCGCTTGACCGGCGTGAAGACCATCAGGTAGGGAAACCGGCGCTTCGCCGCCCACTCGACCGTCTCGCTGCTGCCCTGCGACGGACACCACACCGGCGGGTGCGGCTGCTGGAGCGGACGCGGCCACGGGTTCACGTACTGGTAGCGGTAGAACGTGCCGTCGAACGGGAACGGGCCGGGCTCGGTCCACGCGCGGAGGATCAGCTCCGCGGCCTCGTAGAACCGGTCGCGCGAATGCGTGGGGTTCACGCCGGTCGAGAAGTACTCGGCACTGATGCCGCGCACGAAGCCCGAGATCACGCGCCCGCCCGAGACCACGTCGAGCATCGCGATCTCCTCCGCGAGCCGGAGCGGGTTCTCGCGCAGCGGCAGGCCGTTGCCCAGGATCGCGATCTTCGCGCGCGTCGTGCGACGCACGAGCATCGCGGCCATGACGTTCGGGCTCGGCATGGTGCCGTAGCAGTTCTGGTGGTGCTCGTTCACGCAGAGGCCGTCCCAGCCGAGGCTCTCCGCGTATTCGAGCTGGTCGAGGTACTGGTGATAGAGCCGCTGGCCGGCCTTCGGATCGTAGGAGCGGTTGGAGAGCGTCACCCACGACGAGGGCTCGTCGTGCTCCATCACGTACGGCATGAGGTGGAAGTAGTAGAACTTCACCGGATGCCTCCGCAGAACTCGGCGATCGCGGCGGCGACGGCGGCCGGCTCTTCGACATGGGGGACGTGGCCGGAGTCCGCGAAGACGCGCAGCCGCGCGCCAGGAACTTCCTTCACCCACGCCTGCGCGCACGGCTCGACCGGCGCCAGCCGATCGTGCGCGCCCCAGCAGAGCAGCGTCGGTGTCGTGATGCGCGCGAGCCGGCGGCGCAGCAGCGGGTCGTAGAGATAGGGGTTCCAGCTCACGCGCGCGATGGCGGCGCCCTGGCGGTACTGGAACGCGAGCGTGTCGACCGATTGATCCGGCGGCGCGAGCGCCAGCGCGGCCATCGGGTTGTGAAAGACCGTCTGCACGATCTCCGGAATGTCCATTCCGAAGAGGAACGGATAGATCCAGCCGTCGACCTTGATCCCGACGGGATCGATCAGCGTGAGCGACGCGAGCCGGTGCGACGCCATGACCGCGACCTCCGCCGCGATCCAGCCGCCGAACGAGGCGCCCACGAGGTGGACGCGCTCGAGCCGGAGCGTGTCGAGCAGATCGAGATAGTGGAAGGCGAGGTCCGAGATGTGCTCGATCCACTCGGCGGCGGGCGATCCGCCGTGGCCGGGATGGCTCGGACACCGAACGTGGAACCGCTCGGCCAGACGCGCCTGGAACTCGAGCCACCGTCCGGCGCCGCCGGCGCCGTGCAGGAACACGAGGTCGGGTCCGGCGCCGCCGCTGAGCATCCGGACGGACGTGCCGCGGACGTCAAGGTCGCGACGCTCGGGCTCCGGCGCGTCCGCGCGCCGCACCGGCACGTCCGCGTGCCGCTCAGCCGCCAATGACGAGCCCGCCGTTCGGCGACAGCCACTGCCCCGTGTAGAACGCGCTGTCGTCGGAGGCGAGGAAGAGCGCCGTGGCCGCGATCTCTTCCGGCTGGCCCCACCGCCCGAGCGGCGTGCGGCTCAGCAGGACCTTCTGCATCATCGGCGAGATGCCCGCGGTCATCGGCGTCTCGATGTAGCCCGGGCAGATCGCGTTCACGCGGATCCCGCGCGAGCCGACCTCGCGCGCGAGCGCGCGGGTCAGGCTCAGGATCCCGCCCTTCGCGGCACTGTAGTGCGGGACGGTATCGAGCCCGCTCAGCGCGGCGACGCTCGACATGTTGATGATGACGCCCCGATTGACGCGGCTCATGAGCTTCAGCGCCTCGCGCGTGCAGAAGAACGTGCCGTTGAGATGGACGCCGATCATCCGGTGCCACGTCTCGTCGGACATGTTCATCGTGACGTCCCAGTGCGTGGTGATCTCGCCGGCGAACGTTTCGGCGATGCGCGCCTCGGCGCGCTCGCGCAGGCGCTCGCGGTCACCGCCGCTGACGGCGATGCCGGCGTTGTTGACGAGGATGTCGAGCCGGCCGCCGAGCTCCCGTTCGACCTCGGCGAACATCGCCCGCACCTGCGCGCTGTCGCTGACGTCGGCCGCGATCGCCCGGCCGCGCCCGCCGTCGAGCTCGCCGACGGTCTTCTTCGCGGTGTCGAGCTTCACGTCGTTCACGACGACGTACGCGCCTTCCGACGCGAAGCGCAGCGCGATGGCGCGTCCGATGCCCGAGCCTCCGCCGGTGACGAGCGCGATGCGGTCCTTGAGCCTCATGGACGATCTCCTGGGAGGAAGTCCCCCGAGCCTACGGCGTCAGGGACAGCGTGTCGAGCCGGTGCAGGCCGGTCGGATGCAGGCGGAGCCCTTTGACCTCGGGCCGCACGACCGCCCACTGGAGGCGGACGTAGACCGGGATCCACGGCATCTCGTCGGCGAGCATCGCCTGCGCCCGCTGGTAGAGGCGGTGGCGCTCGGCGCGGAACGCGAGCTGCGAGGCGCGGATGAGCGCATCGTCAAGGCGCGGGTTCCGATAGAAGGAGAAGTTCAGCGCGCGCGGCCCCTTCGCCACGCCTTCGCTCGTCGAGAGCGGGAAGAGGAAGAGGTGCGGGTCCCCGCCCGTCACCGCCGCCTCGGTCAGGACGATGTCGTAGTCGCCGCTCTGCAGCGCGGTCTTCGCCCCGGCCCCGCTCTCCGCCCGGATCGTGACCGGGATATCGGCGGCGCCGAGCATGAGCGCGAGCGCTTCGGCGAGCTTCGAGACGTTGAGCTCGCCGCCGTCGCCGATGGCGACGAGCGTGGACTTGTGGCCCGCTGGCCATCCGCCTTCCGCGAGCAGCTTCTTCACCTGATCGCGCGCGCCGCCGAGGATCGGGCTGCCTTCGCGTCGCGCCCAGACGCCGAACGGAAGGAACGACTGCAGCGGCACGGCCGCCTTGTCCAGCGCGACGCCGATGACGCTCGGATCGAGCGCCGTCGCGACCGCCTGACGGACACGCTTGCGCGAGAACGGCTCCTTTTCCGTCTGGAAGGCCAGGTAGCCGACCCGAAGTCCGGGAGCGGACAATGCCCAGTCGCCCCGCCGCGGCGCGCCGGGCGAGAACCAGACGTCGAGCGACCGGGTGTCGAACTCCGCCTCCGCATGCTCGTTCGTCGCCACTTCGAGGAACACGACGCGCTCGTTGCGGGTCGGGCCTCCCCAGTGACCGGGCACAGCCTCGAGCGCCAACCGCCCCGGGCTGGCGTCGACGACGCGGTAGGGGCCGCTGCCGATGAGCCGGACCGCACCATCGACCGTCACCCGGCGAGCGATCCCGAGCGCCGGATGCGCGAGCACGGTCAGCAGCGGGGCATACGGCTGGTTCAGCACGATCTGCACGGTGCGGGCGTCGGCCGCGCGGACGTCCTTGATCACGCCGGGGTACCCGCGGAGGAGCGCGGCCCACGCGAGGCCGGGCGGCGCCTCGCCTTCCGGTCGCAGATGACGCGCGAAGCTCGCGGCGACTTCCGTCGCGTTGACCGGTGTGCCGTCGTGGAAGCGGCCGTTATCGCGGAGCGTGAGCGACCAGGTCAGCCCGTCGCGTGAGACCGTCCACTTCGTCGCCAGCCCGACGTCGACATCGGTCGATCCCTCGCGAAACGTCAGCAAGGTATCGAAGATATGGCGCGCCACGAGGGGCATCGCGCCTTCGAGCCCGGCGGCCGGATCCACCGATGGGGGCACGCCGACGACACCGATACGAACTTCGCGTCGCCCCTGCGCAGCGGCAAAAGTGGGCAACAGGGCAACCAACGCCGCGAGGATGAGCGAGAGACGAGCAACTCTGCGCCACGACATCGCGTCTTTTATAAGCGGAACTGGTGGACGCACCTACCCGTTTCGCAGACGAACGGGAGGAACGGAGTCGGGTACAGAACTTGCTCGGACGTGAGAGCGAGACGGCTTGGTGGCGCCGCCGTCGAGGCGGGGCGGGACGAGGGAGGCAACGGTGGCGAAAAACGCAGCAAATTCAAGGCGAAAGGGCGCTCTAACCTTGACTTGTATCGGAACCGCCGCCTATACTGCGTCGAACCTTTCGGCAGCTTCCGCACACGTGCGGCGCATGAGAGGTCCAGCTAGAAGGGATGGGCTATGAAGGAGTTCGAGAAGAAGGGTAGCCCGAGTCGAGAAGGCTTCTCCAAGTTCCTTCCCTCCTCCATGTCGGATTCCGGCACGCGTCGTCGCCTGACCGAATACGAAGTGCAGGTGCAAGACCTGGAGGCGTACGTCGCATCCCTCGAGAAGGAGACGCTGCATCTGCGCAAGAAGCTGGATGACACGCCGAAAGAGTTCATGATCATCGAGAACAAGCTGCGCGAAGCGAACCGTCAGCTCGTGCAGGCGTTCAACCAGAACGAAAAGCTGGTGAACGCGCTCTACGAGGCGCGCGAGCAGATCACGGCGCTCAAGGAAGAGGTCGACAAGCTCTGCGCGCCGCCCTCGACGTACGGCGTGTACCTCTCGCCGAACGAGGACGGCACCGTCAACATCCTGTCGCAGGGCCGCAAGGTGAAGGTGAACCTCCACCCGGCGATCAAGGTCGACACGCTGAAGCCCGGGCAGGAGCTGATCCTCAACGAAGGGCTGAACGTCGTCGA
>VGLJ01000008.1 GCA_016866775.1 Candidatus Rokuibacteriota bacterium
CTCCGGCCATGAGCGCCACGGCGCGCCTTCGGACGGATCGGCCCCAGGCGGGCCGGCCCCCGGCGGCCCGGCCGGTGACCGACCTCGGCGGCCCCGCCGTCGCAGGCGTGGCCCACGTCCGGACCATCCGCCCCAGACGCCCTGACGCGGCCCGGCCCGCCCGGCAATTACAACTTTTCCTGGGCGATCGGGATGCCGACACTAGAAGATGAGCGCGCGTATGGCGAAGACCCCTGGTCCGCGGCCTCGCAAGCGTCAAAAGACGGACGATCACGAGCGTCGGCGCCTCGAGGTCCTCTCCGACGTGACACGCCGCCTTGCCGCGGTGCAGGACAGCCAGCAGACCCTCGAGCAGATCGTCGCCGCGGCGACGGCGTTGCTCGGCGCCGAGGCCGCCGGTCTTCGGCTGCGCGACGGAGACGATCTCGTCATCAAGGCCCGCACGGAATCCGCGGCCGAGCTGATGGCGCGGGTCCGCGTGCACATCGGTGAGAGCCTGAGCGGTCAGGTTCTGGCGACCGGGCAGCCGCTCGCGGTCGAGGACCTCGTCGAGGACACGCGTTACGACGCGGGCCACAAGCGGGCCGCGCTGGAGCGCGGCTTCCATGGCTTCGTGGCCGTGCCGCTGCGCGCGCACGATCGCGTCATCGGCGTGCTCAACGTGTACACGAAGCGGCGCCGGCGCTTCCTGCCCGACGAGATCGCGCTGCTGATGACGTTCGCCGACCAGGCGTCGCTCGCGATCGAGAAGGACCGCATGCTGCAGGAGGCGCGCGGCCACGCGACGCGTCTCAAGGGACTCGCGCGTTTGAACCAGGCGATCTCGTCGTCGCTCGACATCGGCGACGTGCTCAGCGCCATCGCGGGCGCCGCGGGCGAGCTGACCGGCGCGCCGACCGTGGCGTTCTGGGTGGCCGACGAGGCCCGGCGACAGCTCGAGCTGCGCGCGCTCTCTGACGACCGTCTCGCGGCCGACCTGCCGACGCGGATCCTGCGCTTCGAGCAGGGCATTGTCGGGTGGGTCGCCGCGCACGGCCGCGCGCTCGACGTGCCCGACGTCGCGAGCGAGCCGCGCGTCTACGCGGTGGAGTGGCACCGGGCGCACGGGCTCTCCAGCGCCTACGCGATGCCCATCGTCTTCCACAGCTCACTGCTCGGCGTGCTCGTCCTCTACGGCGCCGCGCCCTTCTATCTGACCGACGACGACCGCGAGGTGCTCGACGCCTTCGTCACGCAGGCCGGCGTCGCCATTCGTAACGCGCGCCTCTACGACGACGTGCGCGTGTCCGAGGAGCGGCTGGCGCAGCGCTCGCGCGAGCTCGACCTTCTCAACCGCATGGGCGAGCTGCTGCAGGCGTGCGTGACGGAGGACGAAGCCTATTCCGTCGTCGGCCGGTTCGTGAGCCAGTTCTTCCCCGACGACCCGGGCGCCGTGTTCGTGATGAGCGCCTCGCGCAACATGGTGGAGGCGCGCGCGATGTGGGGCGAAGCCTCGTCGCCCGCGTCGTCGGTCTTCAAGCCCGAGGAGTGCTGGGCGCTGCGTCGCGGGCGGCTCCATCTCGTCGAGTCGGCCGCGCAGGGGTTGCTCTGCAGCCATCTGCCGCAGCCCGCGCCGGCGAGCTACCTCTGCATCCCGCTCATCGCGCAGGGCGACTCGCTCGGCGTGCTCTACCTCGGCGCGCGGGCACACGCGTGGCCGGACGCGCGGCAGCGCCTCGCCGCCACCGTCGCCGACCAGCTCGGCCTGGCGGTGGCGAACCTGAAGCTGCGCGAGACGCTTCGCAACCAGTCGATCCGCGATCCGCTCACGGGCCTGTTCAACCGCCGCTATCTCGAGGAGACGCTCGAGCGCGAGCTGCGGCGCGCGGACCGCGGGCAGGGCGGGCTCGGCGTGGTGATGATCGACCTCGATCGCTTCAAGCAGTTCAACGACACCCACGGCCACGACGCCGGCGATCTGTTGCTGCGCGAGTTCGGCCGCATTCTCCAGAGCGCGATCCGGAGCGGCGACGTCGCGTGCCGCTACGGCGGCGAGGAGTTCGTGCTCATCATGCCGGGCGCCAGTCTCGACGCGACGCGGAACCGCGCCGAGCAGATCCGCGAGTCGGTCAAGCAGCTCTTCGTCTCGCATCGCGGGCAGTCCGTCGGATCCCTCACGATGTCGGCGGGCGTGGCCGTGTTCCCGCAGCACGGGTCGACCGCGGACGTGCTCGTGCAGGCCGCGGACGCCGCGCTGTATCGCGCGAAGGCCGACGGCCGCGACCGCGTCGTCGTCTCGCTCTAAGGGATTTCCCTGACGCGCGCGTCCGTTTCTCAGGGTTTTCCCTGATGCGACCGCGGGTTTTAACGGCCGGATAGCAGCGCGGCCGTCAGAGCGGGAGACGTGAAAGGCTTCGTCCTTCTCGTCTCCGTGCCCGCCGTGATCGCCGTCGGCGCCTTCGTCGTGGTACTCGACTTCGTGCAGGCGCGCGCGCAGGCGAAGGCGTTCGGTCCGCAGTTCGCGCCGCCGCTCACCGGGATCATCCTGCAGGGCGCGGCGATCACGTGCCTCGCGCTCGTGCTCATCGCCCTCGTCGTGGCGCGCGAGCACCGCCGCCACCGCCCGGGCGCCGTGCGCCGCCGCCGTCGCGGACATCGCGCCGGCACTCGCACGCACGCGCGCGTGCCGACACCCGCTCCCGTTGCCGTTGCTGTCGTGAGGGAACCCACCGTCTCGACAGTTGTCACGGAGCGAGCCCGCGTTCGAGAACGCGCCGACCGTGCGCTTCCTCTATCGATCGCCCGAGCACGACGAAGCCCTGTTCCGGTTGCGATACGCCGTCGTCCACCGCAAGGGCGGTGCGGTGCTCACCGGCACCTACGGATGCGGCAAGACGACGCTGGCGCGCGCGCTCGCGCGCGAGCTCGATCCCAAGCGCTTCGAGGTCGCGCTCATCGCGAATCCACTCCTCAGCCCGATCGAGCTTCTCCGCGAGTTCCTCCACCAGCTCGGTGAGCCGACGGTGCCGCAGGAGAAACCCGCCGTGCTCCGTCGGCTGCAGGAACGGCTCGTGGAGAACCTGCGCCGGGGAAAGGACACCGTGCTCATCGTCGACGAAGCGCAGCTGATCCAGGACGAGGCCGTCTTCGACGAGCTGCGCCTGCTGCTGAACTTCCAGACGAACGATCGCTTTCTCATGACGCTCGTCCTGGCCGGCTCGGACGAGCTCCGCGAGTCGCTGCGCCGCCATCCGCATCTCGCGCAGCGCTGCAGCGTCCGCGCGCGTCTCGAGCCGCTCGATCGCGAGCAGACCGGCTACTACGTTCGCCACCGCCTGGTCACGGCCGGTCGAGACACCGAGACGCTGACCGACGAGGCGATGGACGAGCTGTTCGAGGCCACCGGCGGGACCCCGCGCGTGATCAACGCCGTGTGCGACCTCACGCTCGTCGTCGGCGCCGCCGCCGGCGCCCGCCGCGTGGACGGCGAGCTCGTGCGCCGCGTCGCCGAAGACGTCACCGCGCACGCCGCCTGACCGGCCCACCTTCACGCCCGCCCGTTTTTTGCGCGAAGATGTCTCCCGAGGGAGACCTGTCATGACGCTCACGCTGCCGATGAAGCTTCCGACGTCCGTGGTCGGCAGCCACGGGCTGCCGGGCTGGGTGTGGCTCGCGCGCGAGGCGATGGAGCAGGGCCGCCTCGGCGCGCTCGACGTGCGCGAGCTGATGGAGGACGCGACGCAGGCCGCGCTCCTCGATCAGGAACGCGCGGGCGTCGACGTCGTGACCACGGGCGAGATGGGCCGCGTCCGCTTCATCATCGGCTTCTACGACCGCATCACGGGCATCCGTGCGCTCCCCGCGCCGCGGCAGCTCGGCCAGCCGCTCTGGGACACGAACACGCCGTTCGAGGTCACCGACACGATCGCCGCGCCGGCCGGTCTCGGCATCGTGGAGGAGTTCACGCTGGCACGCAGGCTCACGCAGAAGCCGATCAAGGCGACCGTGCCCGGTCCGTACACGCTGCTGGTGCCGCTCAAGCTCGGCAACGGCTATCGCGACAAGGACACGCTGCTCGCCGACCTCGTCGCGATCGTGAACGCAGAGTGCCGGGCGCTCGTGGCCGCGGGCGCGAGCTTCATCCAGATCGACGAGCCGCATCACGGGATGTACGCGGGCTCCGTCCACGACGTCACGCGCGGCATCAACCGCGCGGTGGACGGCGTGAACGCGAAGATCGCCGTTCACGTCTGCTTCGGCAACCTGTACGGTCGGCCGTTCAGCGCCGTCCGCGACTACCGCAACGTGTTCCCGACGCTCGGCGACCTGAAGGCGTCGCAGATCGTGCTCGAGTTCGCGAACCGCGGCATGGAAGACGCCGCGCGGTGGAAGGACTTCCCGAAAGACAAGGAGCTCGGCGCGGGCGTGATCGACGTGAAGGCGTTCAAGGCGGAGACCGCGGCCGACGTCGCCGAGCGCATCCGGGCGCTCCTCCAGTACATCCCGGCCGAGCGCCTCTGGCTCAACCCCGACTGCGGCTTCTGGGAGACGCCGCGGTGGGTGGTGAAGCACAAGCTCGCGGCGCTCTGCGAGGGCGCCGCCCTGGTCCGGAAGGAGCTCGGCGGCGCGTAAGGCTTGACGCTGTCTCGTGACCCCGCTACCTTTACTTCAGATGACGAAAGTAAAGGTTCGGCGACGGGGCCGGTCCCGAATCAGCGTCAAGAACCAGACCACGATTCCTGTGCGCGCTCTGCGGGAAGCTGGCTTGCGCCCGGGTGATGAAATCGTCGTCGAGGCGGCCGGACCAGGCCGGATCGTCCTCGTCCGCGCAGAGGATCCCGTGGCCCGTCATGCTGGCGCCCTCACGGGGATCTATCCGAAGGGGTATTTGAAGAGGCTGCGCCGCGAGTGGCGGTGATCGTTCTCGACGCGGGGGTGGTCATCGGGTTTCTCGACGGATCCGACGCGCACCATGAGGCCGCCATCACTGCCCTCGTGATGAGGCGAGCCGATAAGCTCGTGCTACCGACAAGCGCGTTCGCAGAGGCGCTCGTCCGTCCCTACCAGGTCGGTGCGGCCGCCGTGGCTGCGGTCGATGACTTCGTCCGTGACCTGGCTGTCGATCTGCAGTCGCTCACGCCATCGATCGCCCACCGGGCCGCATACCTGCGGGCGCGCTTCCCGAAGCTCGCCCTTCCCGATGCAATCGTCCTTGCCACCGGCGACGTTCTCGACGCCGGCAGTGTGCTGACCACCGACAAGGAGTGGCGTCGCTTCAGTCGACGGGCCCGGCCGATCTGAGGCTCAGCCAGCTCGTCACAAGGCGATGTCGGACGACGTCAGGCGGGCGACGCCGGCCGCGGTCATGTCCGCCCATGCGCGCGCGCGCGAGCCGGCCGTGTCGATCGCGCGCGTCGCGTCCTCGATGACGGACGCCTGGAAGCCGGCGCGCTTCGCGTCGAGCGCCGACCACGCCACGCAGAAATCGGTCGCCAGCCCGACGAAGTACGCGTGCGCGAGACCACGCTCGCGCAGATAGCCCGACAAGCCGGTCATCGTCGTGCGGTCGGCTTCCAGGAACGCCGAGTACGAATCGACCTGCGGCCGATAGCCCTTGCGAATGATCAGCGACGCGTGCGGCACCGCGAGGTCCTTGTGCAGGTCGGCGTCGACCGTGCCCTGGACGCAGTGATCGGGCCAGAGGATCTGCGGACCGTACGGCAGCTCGATCGTGTCGAAGGGCTTCTTGCCGCGGTGGCTGGACGCGAACGAGACGTGGCCCGGCGTGTGCCAGTCCTGCGTGACGATCACGTGGCGGAACGCCCGCGCGAGGCGGTTGACGACGGGCACCACGCGATCGCCCTCCGGGACCGGCAACGAGCCGCCGGGCATGAAGCCGTTCTGGACGTCCACGATCACGAGCACGTCGCGCTCGCCCGGGACGATCGGCGCGCTGGCCATCGAGACGGTCTCGCTACAGCGCGATGGCGCTCGACTGGATGCGGCCGACGCCCGCGCCCGTCATGTCCGCCCACGCCTTGCCGAGCGAGCCGCCGGCGTCGATGCCGCGCGTGGCGTCCTCGATGACCGACGCCTTGAAGCCGGCACGCTTCGCGTCGAGCGCGGACCACGCCACGCAGAAGTCGGTGGCGAGCCCCACGACGTACACGTTCTTCAGGCCGCGCTCCTTCAGGTAGCCCGTCAGCCCCGTCATCGTCTTCCGATCGGCTTCGAGGAACGCCGAGTAGGAGTCGACGTGCTGGCGATAGCCCTTGCGAATGACGATCTGCGCGTGCGCAATCCGCAGCTCCTTCGCGAGGTCGGCGTCCGGCGTGCCCTGGATGCAGTGATCGGGCCACAGCACCTGCGTGCCGTAGGGCAGCGCCACGGTCTCGAACGGCTTCTTGCCGGAGTGGCTGGACGCGAACGAGATGTGGCTCTTCGTGTGCCAGTCCTGCGTGATGACGACGTTGCGGAACGCCGGCGCCAGGCGATTGATGATCGGGATGATCTTGTCGCCCTCGGGCACGGGCAGCGTGCCGCCGGGCAGGAAGCAGTTCTGCGCGTCGATCACGGCGAGCACGTCGTCGTCAGCGGGCTTGATGCGCGTCTGCGCCGAGACCCAGCGCGGAGCCACGGCGAGGATGGTGGCGGCGGCGGCGGTGGTGAGGAAATCACGGCGTCGCAACGTGGCCATGGGCACCTCCAGGTGCCGGCTACGGTAGCGCCGCCGACGCTCGACGCGCAACCTACGCGCCGCGACGGGGGCGAGACGGCGGGTGAGGGGTGGGCGCGCGGCGACTTCCGCAGCTATTGGTGAGCCGGCGAAGCCGGCGCACCAACGCGAGGACGGGAGCGCGCGCCCACCCCTCACCCGCCGTCTCGCCCCCGTCGCGGTGCCGAAGGTAGGCGCCGCGCCCGGCGTTTGTGGCGGTTACGACTGCGTCGCCGGCTTGCCGTGATGCCGCTTGCCGTGGCCGTGGCCGAACTGCGTCTCCGCGAACTTCGCGCGCTGCTCCGGCGTGAGGATCGGACCGATCTCCTGCAGGACCTTCACGCGGGCGGTGACCGTCTGGCCGAGGAGCTGCTGGACCTCGGCGGTCTTGGCCGTGGTGTCGGCCCCGTTGAGCGCGAGCTGACGCAGCTCGGCCTGCGCGGTGTGCAGCGCCTTCCACGACTGCTTCTGCTCGTCCCGATGCTTGGCGTAGGCGGCCTTGATGGCGGCGACCTGGTCGTCGGTGAGCCCGAGGCGCTGCTGGAGCCGCGCCATCCCGTGCTCGCGATGCACCGGAGCGGCCGGACCCTGCGTGCCCTGCGCGAGCGCGACGCCCGTGCCGCCGAGCAGCGCCACGAGCGAGAGAGCCACGAGTGAGCGTCTGAGCATTGAGCGATCCTCCTTGTCTCGTTCGACGGAGGGGGGTGCGCAGGCATTTACACGCTGCGCGTCGTGGTCGGGCGGCGACGGGTGGCGAGGCCGTTGCGCCGCGGGTACGCTGGAATCGATGTCGGGTCTCGGGTCGGCGGTGGTGGTGCTCGCCGTGCTCGCCCTGTCGTTCGGCGTCGCCGCCGCCGGTCCCCAACGCGCGATCCCGAAGTCGCGTCAGTGGACCGACATCACACACGGGCTCCTCGAAGTCGCCCGCGACCATCGGCGCAGTCTCGAAGCCGCGGTCCTGCGCCGCGAGCGTGACTTTCGGGAAGCGTCCGCCTCGCTCGACCGCAACAGCGAGCCCTACGCGCGCGGCATCATCTCGCGCGCCGAGCTCGACGCCGCGGCGCGCGAGGCCGGCACGGCCCGCGCGCAGCTCGAGTGGACACGGCAGGAGCTCGTGCGGACGACGGCGCTGATCGTGGAGCTCGAAGGGAAGCAGCGCCTCGCGATCGCCACGCCGTCGACCTCGCGCTGCATCCAGACAGCGCCGAGGGCCGCTTCGTCATGACGTGGCTGCGCGAGCGCGGCATCGCGTTCCTCGCGTACCGCGCCGCGCGCGCCGGCGCGGCGACGGGCGCTCACATCCACGTGGGCCGCCCGTCGGAGCGCCTCGCGAGCGCCCGCCGCTAGGGCTGAACCTGCAAGGTCGGATGGCGGAGCCAGAAGTAGCCCGCCATCACCGCCGCGGCGAGGAAGTTCGCCACCAGGATCGCGGGCCACGTGAGCGCGCGCAGCACCGGCTCGGCCACGATCATCGCCGCCACCGTGAAGCACGCCTCGAGGACCACGAACAGCAGCACGAAGCCGAAGCCGAGACTCGGATTCCGCTCCGCCGTCACGATGAGCCGCGCCGCGATGACGCCGACGACGGCGAACGCGAGCACGTGCACCCACGTGAACATCGCCACCATCTCGAACGACGCGGGCGCGGTCTCGAGCGTCGCGGGCCAGACCCCGCGGCCGAAGAGCGCCGTGCCGAGGATGGTCGGCGTGTAGAACGGCCGGCCGTGCATCATGTCGACCACGAGGAACCAGACAGCGACGGTCAGGGCGCCCAGGATGCCGGCGATGAATCCCTCCTTGTAGATCGCCGCGCTGTCGACGGTGGGTGCGGAGACTTCCGGTGAGCCGCTCGCGGTGGTGGGAGTCGCCATCATTTGCTCCTTTCTGATGGGACGGGCCCGAAGAACCGTACCGCAGAGCCGAGCCCCCGGCCGGGGGCTCGGCAAGCGACGTAGCCTGTCAAGGATCGCCAGGATCGCCCTGACGAAGTCTCACCAATTGACACCTCCGGGCAGGCGGGAGTACAAGCGTTTCACCGTCGATCCCCTCTCAAGCGAGGTGCCGCATGGGTGCGAGTTCTCGTCGGCAGTTCCTGAAGCAGAGCGCTGCAGCGACCGCCGGGATGGCGTCGTGGCTGTCGCTGGGCAAGGCGCCCGCCTTCGCCCAGAAGCGCGAGCTCACGTTCCTCAGCTGGAACCACTTCGTGCCGGCGTCCGACGAAGAGCTGCGCAAGCAGGCCGCGGAGTTCGGCAAGCAGGCCGGCGTGAGCGTGCGTGTCGACACCATCGCGCACCTGCAGCTCCCCGCGAAGCGCGCGGCCGAGGCGCAGGCGCAGTCGGGTCACGACCTCCTGCTGACCGGCGGCGCCGATCCGTTCCTCTACGAGAATCAGCTCGCCGACGTCGGCGACGTCATCGACGACCTCGGCAAGAAGTACGGCGGCTGGTACCCGTTCGCGCGTGAGGGCTCGCACACCGGTTCCGGCTGGCGTGCGATCCCGTGGTTCTGGATCTCGTTCCCGGCCACGTACAACATGACGCACCTCAAGAAGGCCGGCCTCGAGTATCCGAAGACGTGGGACGAGCTGCTCAAGCACGGCAAGGTCCTCAAGAAGCAGGGCAACCCCGTCGGGATCCCGATCAGTCACTGCGCCGACGCGAACACGACGTTCTGGTCGGTCACGTGGTGCTATGGCGGGAAGGTGCTGGAGGCGGACGGCAAGACGCCGGCGATCAACAGCGCGCAGACCGAGAAGGTGATCGAGTGGTACAAGGAGCTCTACAAGGACGCGATGGAGCCCGAGGTGCTGTCGTGGGACGACGCCTCGAACAACCGCTTCATCCTCTCCGGCAAGGGCTCCTGGATCCACAACCCGATCAGCCCGTACAACGCCGCGCTCGCCAAGCAGATGCCGATCGCCGACGAGATCAACCACCACCCGAGCCCGGCCGGGCCCGCAGGCACGCATTCCGCGCCGCCGATCAACTCGGTCGCGATCTGGAAGTTCTCGAAGAACATCCAGCTCGCGAAGGACTTCGTGAAGTTCCTCTACCAGAAAGAGAACTACGACGCGTGGATCGTGGCGGCGAACGCCTTCAACCATCCGCCGCTCAAGCACTTCGCGGAACACCCGATCTGGTCGAAGAACCCGAAGTTCGCGATGCTGCCGAAGGAAGCGGAGTTCGCCCACGAGCGCGGCTGGCCGGCCAAGCCGAACGCGGCCGTGCAGCTGATCCAGGTCAACTACATCCTGCCGGACATGGTCGCGAAGGCGATCAACGGGATGCCGACCAAGCGCGCGATCGCGTGGGCGGAGGACCAGGTCAAGCTCGCGGTGCAGGGCAAGCTCGAGACGAAGGGCAAGGCATAACCGTGAGCGCCGTCATCGCGCGGCGCTCCTTCCTGAAGGGCTCGGCGATCGCCGTCGCCGGGGCGTCGCTCGCGCTCGAGCGCGCCCCGGCGTGGGCGCAGAAGCGCGAGCTCACGATGCTGAGCTTCAACCACTTCGTCCCGGCGTCGGACGACGAGCTCCGGCGCCAGGCCGACGTGTTCTCCAAGCAGGCCGGCGTGACCGTGCGCGTCGACACGATCGCCGGCCCGCAGATGTTCGCCAAGCGGGCGGCGGAGGTCTCGTCGCAGTCCGGGCACGACGTGATCGTCACGGGCGCCGCCGACCCGTTCCTGTACGAGCAGCAGCTGGTGGACATGGGCGATCTCGTCGACCACCTCGGCGGCCGCTACGGCGGCTGGTACCCGTTCGCGAAAGAAACGTGTCACACGGCATCGGGATGGCGCGCGGTGCCGTGGTTCTGGGTCGCGTTCGTCGGCAGCTACAACGAGGTGCAGTTCAAGAAGGCGGGCGTGCAGGCGCCGAAGACGTGGGACGACCTGCTGAAGGCCGGCAAGGTCCTCAAGAAGCAGGGCAACCCCGTCGGCATCCCGATCAGCCAGTGCACCGACGCCAACATCACGTTCTGGTCGGTGCTCTGGTGCGCGGGCGGGAAGGTGCTCGAGCCGGACGGCAAGACGCCGGCGATCAACAGCGACAAGGCCGCCGGAGTCGTCGAGTGGTACAAGGAGCTCTACAAGGACGCGATGGAGCCCGAGGTGCTGTCGTGGGACAACGCGTCCAACAACCGCTTCCTCCTCTCGGGCAAAGGCTCCTGGATCCACAACCCGATCAGCCCCTACGTCGCCGCGGTCGAGAAGAAGATGCCGATCGCCGACGAGATCAATCATCACAACAGCCCGGGCGGCCCGGGCGGGATCCACTCCGCGACCGGCGTGAACTCGCTCGGGATCTGGAAGTTCTCGAAGAACATTCCGCTCGCCAAGGACTTCATCAAGTTCCTGTTCGAGAAAGAGAACTACAACGCGTTCATCAAGGGCGGCAGTGCCTTCAACCAGCCGCCGCTCCGGGGGTTCGCCGAGCATCCGATCTGGGCGAGCCATCCGAAGTACGCGATGCTCCCGAAGGAAGCGGAGTACGTGCACGAGCAGGGCTGGCCGGCCAAGCCGAATGCCGCGGTGCAGCTGATCGTCGTCAACTTCGTCCTTCCGAACATGGTTGCCAAGGCCATCGCGGGCATGCCGACCAAGCGCGCGCTCGCCTGGGGCGAAGACCAGATCAGGCTCGCGCTGCAGGGCAAGCTCGAGACGAAGGGAAAGTGACATGGCGGTAGGGACCCGGGTTCTCGAGACGGTCGGGCGCGCGCGGCCCGGCCGTCTCGCGCGCGCGCGCGAGTGGTGGGAGCAGGAGCACGTCTTCGGCTACAGCCTGATCGTCCCCGCGCTGGCGCTCATCGCGGGGCTCGTCGCGTATCCGTTCGCGATGGCGATCTACTTCAGCCTCTCGGACTACTGGGTGGGATCGCCGGGCTCGTTCGTCGGTCTGCAGAACTTCCGCGACATCCTCGGAAACGAGATCTTCCGGCAGACGGTCTCCAACTCGTTCGTCTTCACGATCATCGCCGTGATCCTGAAGGCGGTGCTCGGGATCTGGCTCGCCATGCTGCTGTTCCGGCCCCTGCGCTTCAAGCGGCTGATCCGCGGCGCCGTGCTCCTGCCGTGGGTCATTCCGACGGCGCTGTCGGTCCTCGCGTGGCGGTGGATGTTCGACTCGCTCTACAGCGTCGTGAACTGGACGGGGATCCGTCTCGGGCTCATGAATCCGCCGGGGCCCAACTGGCTCGGCATGGCCGACTACGCGATGAGCGCCGTCATCGCCGTGAACGTGTGGCGCGGGCTGCCGTTCTTCGCCATCATCGTGCTCGCCGGCCTCGTGTCGATCCCGCGCGAGTACTACGAGGCGGCGGAAGTGGACGGCGCCAGCTCCTGGGGCCGGTTCCGCCACGTCACGCTCCCGCTGCTCAAGCCGGTGCTCGCCGTCGTGATCCTGTTCTCGACGATCTTCACGTTCTCCGACTTCAACATCGTGCAGGTGCTCACGGCGGGCGGGCCCGTCAACACCACGCACCTCTTCGCGACGTTCGCCTATCAGATGGGGCTGACCGGCGGGAACCTCGGGCAGGGCGCGGCGGTCTCGCTCTTCCTCTTCCCGCTGCTCGCGGCGATCGTCTTCATCCAGCTCCGCTACATCCGAAAGGAGTGAGCGCGTGATCGTCGGCGTCCGATCGCGGGGGCAGCGGATCCGGTCGTCGGTGTTCGGCTGGATGAACGTGCTGCCGTACGTCTTCTTCGCGCTGTTCCCCTTCTACTACATGATCATCACGTCGCTGAAGAAGGACACCGAGCTCTACAACCTCAAGGCCGCGCCGTTCCTCATCCAGACCGGCGTGATCACCGATCACTACTGGTACCTGTTCTTCAAGACCGAGTTCCTCACCTGGATGAAGAACAGCCTGATCATCAGCGTGACCGCGACCGCAATCTCACTCGTGATCTCGATCCTCGCCGGCTACAGCCTGGCCCGCCTGCGCTTCCCCGGCGTGAGCTCGTTCGGCACGGCGGTCTTCATCACGTATCTCGTCCCGCCGACCCTCCTCTTCCTGCCGCTGTCGCAGGTGGTGGTGTGGCTCGGGATCTCCGACACGATCTGGGCCCTGATCGTTACCTATCCCACGTTCCTCGTGCCGTTCTCCACCTGGCTCCTGATGGGCTACTTCCGGACGATCCCGAAGGAAGTCGAGGAGTGCGCGCTCGTCGACGGCGCCAGCCGCATGCAGACGCTGACGCGGATCGTGCTCCCGATGGCGATCCCCGGCATCGTGTGCGTCATCCTCTTCGGCTTCACGCTCACGTGGAACGAGTTCACGTACGCGCTGACGTTCGTCTCGCAGTCGGCGAACAAGACGGCGGTGGTCGGCGTGACCGCGGACCTGATCCGCGGGGACATTTACTACTGGGGCTCGCTGATGGCGGGCGCGGTGGTGGCGAGTCTCCCGATCGTCGTCATCTACGTCTGGTTCCTCGACTACTACGTCTCGGGGCTCACCGCCGGCGCCGTCAAAGGCTGATCGGGCCGTGTCGGCGGACGAGAACATCGCGCTCGTCCGTCGACTGCTCGACGAGGTGCGCGACGGCTGGAATCCCCCCACCCTCGAGAAGCTCTTCGCGCCGTCCTATCGCCGCTATCTGAACGCGACCGACCCGCCGCTGACGCGCGAGGAGCAATGGACACGTGCCGGGCGGCTGCGCGCGGCGTTCGCGGATGCGCGCGCGACGCTCGAGGACATCTTCGGCTCCGGTGACCGCGTCGCCTATCGCCTGACGATCCGCGGCACGCACACGGGCGAGTTTCTCGGCATCGCGCCGACGGGCGCGCGATGCGTTACTTCGGCTGCGGCGTCGTCCTGAGGTACGGTTTGTGGGTCTTGAAGCCCGGGAACTTCTGCTTCGCCTCGTCGTCGCTGACGGCGGGCACGATGATGACGTCCTCGCCCTGCCGCCAGTTCACCGGCGTCGCGACCTTGTGCTTGTCGGTCAGCTGCAGCGAGTCGATGACGCGCAGGATCTCGTCGAAGTTCCGGCCGCACGTCTGCGGGTAGGTGATCATCAGCCGCACCTTCTTCGCGGGATCGATCACGAACACCGTGCGGACCGTGTACACCTCGTCGTGCGACGGATGCATCATCCCGTAGAGGTTCGCGACCTTCCGGTCCGGGTCGGCGACGATCGGGAAGTTCACCGCCGCGCCCTGCGTCTCCTTGATGTCCGCGGACCAGCCCTTGTGCGAATCCACGGGATCGACGCTGAGCCCGATGGCCTTCACGTTGCGCTTGTCGAACTCCGGCTTGAGCTTGGCGACGTAGCCGAGCTCGGTCGTGCAGACCGGCGTGAAGTCACGCGGGTGCGAGAAGAGGATCCCCCACTTGTCGCCGAGCCACTGGTGGAACTGGACCTTGCCCTCGGTGGTCTCGGCGGTGAAGTCCGGCGCCTGGTCTCCGAGTCTGAGCATCGCTTCCCCCTTCAGATTCTCGATGGGAAATAGGAGTTTTGAGATTCTGTCCGTAATCCCGAAGAGATGTCAAGCGGGGGCCAGAGACAGGTGATTCAGCAAGAGGCGATTGAAGCCGGCTGGGTCATCGTGCGGGCTGACGTGGCCGGACTCGGGAAGGAGGGCCAGCCGGGCGTGCGGGATCGCCGCCGCGATCGCCTCCTTGGCCGCCAGCGGGACCGTGGTGTCGCGCGCGCCCGCCACGATCAGCGTCGGGCACCGGATCTCCGCGAGCCGCGCGCCGACGTCGAACCGTACCAGCGCCACGAGGCTCGCGAGGTACTGAGCGCGGGTCATCCCCGCGATGCGCGCCGTCGCCGCCGCGCGCAGCGCAGCGTGCTCGTCTCGCGGAAACGCTTCGCGCGCGACCCAGGCGGCGACGAGGGGCATCGGCGCGGCGAGCGCCAGCAGCGCGCGCGCCGCGCCGCGGAGCGCCCCACGCGCTCCGGATGGACGCAGCCGCGCGAAGCCGTTGACGACGACGAGCGACCGCACGCGTGCCGGCGCCTCCACCGCCAGCGTGAGCGCCACGCAGCCGCCGAGCGACAGGCCGACGACGTGCGCGCGCGCGATCGCGAGGTCGCCGAGCAGGCGATCGACCGCGGCGGCCATCGCCGCGATCGAGAAGGGCCCGCGCGGCCGCGCGGAGCGATGGTGGCCGGGCAGGTCGACGGTGAGGACGCGATAGCGGTCGACGAGCGCGGGGAGCTGTGGCGTCCAGTCGTCGCCGCACGAGCCGAGGCCGTGGAGCAGGAGGACGACGGGCGCGTCGGGCGGACCGGTGACCGTGTAGTAGATGGCGCGAGACAGAGTATCCTCGGGGGCCGGGAGGAAGCCATGAAAGCGATCCGCGTGTCGGAGTACGGAGGACCGGCGGTCCTCAAGCTCGAAGAGATTCCCGCGCCGCAGCCCGCTCAGGGCCAGGTGCTCGTCCGCAATCACGCCGTCGGCATCAATCCCGTCGACACCTATCTGCGCTCGAACACCGACAACCGCGGGCCGAAGCTTCCGTACACGCCGGGCTCGGACGCCGCCGGCGTGGTGGAGGCCGTGGGCGCGGGCGTCGGCTCGGTGAAGCCCGGCGATCGCGTCTACATCGGCGGCTCGGTGAGCGGCGCGTATGCCGAGCTGTCGCTCTGCACCGAGGCGCAGGTCCATCCCCTGCCGGGCAACGCGAGCTTCGGGCAGGGCGCGGGGATGAACGTGCCGTACGCCACCGCGTACCACGCGCTCATTCATCGCGGCCACGGCGCCGAGGGCGAGACGCTGTTCGTGCACGGCGCGAGCGGCGGGGTCGGCATCGCCGCGGTGCAGATCGCGCGGGCGCGCGGGATGACGGTCATCGGCACCGCCGGGACGCCGCGCGGGCGGCAGCTCGTGCTCGAGCAGGGCGCGCACCACGTGCTCGATCACGGCGCTCCGAACTATCTCAAGGAGCTCACCGACCTCACGGGCGGCACAGGGCCCGACATCATCCTCGAGATGCTGGCGAACGTGAATCTGCAGAACGACCTCGGCGTGATCGCGATGCGCGGGCGCATCGTCGTGATCGGCAACCGGGGAACGGTCGAGATCAACGCGCGCTTCGCGATGAACAAGGATGCCGCGATCCTCGGGATGGCGCTCTTCCACGCCTCGCCGGCCCAGCTCGCCGGCATCCACGCCGCGCTCGTCGAAGGGCTTCGCAACGGGACGCTGCGCCCCGTGATCGCGGAGGAGATCCCGCTCGCGCAGGCGCCGCGCGCGCACGAAGCCGTCATGGCTGCCGGCCACCACGGCAAGATCGTGCTGGTGCCCTGATGCGCACGCTCGTCCTCGTCCTGGCCGTCGTTCTCCTCGCCGCGACGCTGGCGGGCGCCGACAGCGGCAGCATCAGCCGCGACGCGCGCGGTCCCCAGCCGACCGGCGATTACGCGCCGCTCGGCTCCCCGCCGAGCCCCGCCCTCTATGTCCTCAGCCAGAGCACGATCTTCGCGATCGGCCTGACGCTCTTGATCGTCGCGGCGGCGCTCGGCGTCTACACGTTCGTGCTCACCCGCGGGGCGCGTCGTCCCACGGCGTAGTACGAGGGCGCTCACAGCCTACGCTGGTAGAGCGCGACGTCGACCCAGCGCCCGAGCTTGAACGCCACCTCCTCCTCGGTGCCGACGAGGCGAAAGCCGAGCGCCTCGCGCAGACGGCGTGACGCCACGTTCTCGACCGTGATCCGCGCCATCACCGAGCGGTGCCCCGCGGACCGCGCGCGGTCGACGAGGTGCTCGAGCAGCAGCCGTCCGACGCCGCGGCCGCGCCACGCGCGATCGACGTAGACCGAATCTTCCACGGTGTGACGGAACGCGGGCTTCGGCCGGTCGGGCGCGAGCGCCGCGAACCCGGCGCTCTCGTCGTCGACCGCCGCGACGACGACCGGATACGCGGCGGAGTGCGCGGCGAGCCACGCGCGTTGCGCGGCAACCGTGCGCGGCTCGGTGTCGGTCGTCCCGAGCGCCGCGCGGCGCACCGCCGGCGCCGTCGCCACCAGCTCCACGACTTGATCATCGCGGCGGACACGTCAATCAGGGAAATCAATTGTCCTGATGCGAACGATCAGCTAGGTTTGCCGTTCATGGACGTGCCGCTCGCGCATCTCCGTGCGCTCGGCGCCGTCGCGCGCCACGCGAGCTTCTCGCGCGCAGCCGGCGAGCTCGGCGTCACGCAGCCCGCCGTGAGCATGCAGGTGCGGCAGCTCGAGGCGGCGCTGGGCCAGCCGCTGCTCGAGCGCGTGGGGGAGCGGGCCTTTCCGACGCGCGCGGGCGAGATCCTCCTCGCGCACGCGACGCGCGCGTTCCACGAGCTCGAGGCCGGCGTGGAGCGGGTGCAGCAGCTCCGCGGCGTCGTCGCCGGCCGCGTGCGGGTGGGAACGTCGGCGTCGATCAGCATCTACCTGCTGCCGCCGTTCCTCCGCCGCTTCCGCTCGCGCTATCCGGCGACGGAGCTGGTCGTCGTCACCGGCAACGCGCCGGAGATCACGCGCGCCATCGTCGCGAACGAGCTGGACGTCGGGATCGTGAGCCTGCCGGTCCGCGACCGCGAGCTGGTCGTCACGCCGTTCTTCGACGACGAGCTGGTCGCGATCGCCGCGCCGCATCCGAAGTGGCGCCGCCGGCGGACGATCGGCGCCGCCGAGCTCGCGCGCGAGCCGCTGATCCTCTACGAGGCCGGCGGCACCGTGCGACGGGTGATCGACGGCTGGTTCCGCCGCGGCGGCGCCGCGCCCGCGCGGCCGATGGAGCTGGGCAACACCGAGGCGATCAAGAAGCTGGTCGAGGCGGGGCTCGGCCTCTCGGTGACGTCGTGGTTCTCGGTGAAGGCCGACGTGCGCGCGCGGCTCCTCACCGTTATCCGGCTCGAGCCGTCGCTCGTCCGCAAGATCGGCGTCGCGCGGGGTCGCGACAAGCCGACGACGCCCGCGCTCGCGGCCTTCCACGAAGGCCTCGAGCAGCTCCGCGTCGCCCTCGCGCGTTAACGCACGCGCGCGAAGGCGGCCGGCACGGGGCTCTCGAACGCGACACGCCGGCCGGTCGGCGCGATGAACGCGAGGCGGGTCGCGTGCAGGCACACGCGCCGCACCGGGTTGCTTCGGCTGCCGTACGCCTCGTCGCCCACGATCGGGTGGCCGAGCGCCGCGAGCTGCGCGCGGAGCTGCCCGCGCCGGCCCGTCGTCAACGCCAGCTCGAGGAGCGTCGCGGCGTCGCGCACCTGCAGCACCCGGTAGGTCGTGATCGCTTCCTTGCCTTCGCTCGCGCGCCGCGCCGGGCGCACGCGCAGGCTGCGATCGACGCGCAGCCGGCTCTTCAGCACGCCGGACGGCTGCGCGAGCCGGCCTTCCACCACCGCGACGTAGCGCCGCTCGACCGTGCGCGCCTCGAACTGCGCCTGCAGCGCGCGCTTCGCCGCCGGTGACTTCGCGAAGACGAGGAGCCCTGACGTCTCGCGATCCAGCCGGTGGACGATGAACAGGCGCCGATCGCGCTGCCCGGCGACGTACGCCGCCAGCATGCGATAGGCGGTCCGCTCGCGCTCGCTCTCGGTCCCGATCGTGAGCAGCCCGGGCGGCTTGTCGATCACGACGAGGTCGTCGTCCTCGAAGATCCGGCGCAGCGCGGCGGGAAACGCCGGCGGAGGCGGCGTGCCGAGCTCGACACGATCAGTGACACCGACCGGCCCGTCGCCACGTCGCACGACCGCGCCGTTGACCCGCACGCGGCCGAGCGCGAGCCACTGCTTGCGGCTCCGGCGCGACGAGCCGGGATAGAGCGCGCCGAGCTTCTCGAGCAGCGTCAGTACGGCGCCTCGGCGAGCCGCATGACGTCCGGATTCACGCCGCGCCGCACGGCGAGGTGGTAGGCGAGAAGCTGCAGCGGGACCACGGCCGGGATCGGCGACAGGAGCTCGTCGATCTCCGGCAGCGCGACCGTCGCGGCCGCGAAGCGCCGCAGATCGCGCTCCGCCTCGTGCGCGAGGAGCAGGACCGGCGTGCCGATGGCTTCCGCCACGCGCGCGGCGTCGAGGCACCGCGCCCGCGACGGACCGGCGGGCGCGATCAGCACGAGCAGGTCCTCGTCGGTCATCGCCGCGTAGGCGCCGTGGAGGAACTGCTCGCAATTGAAGCCGCTCGCCGTGGCGTGACTCGCTTCGCTCATCTTGAGCGCGGCCTCGTACGCGGTGGCGGTGTTCGGTCCGCCACCGACGAACCAGTAGCGCCGCCGATCGTCGAAGCGGTGCGCCAGCCCGTCCCACGACTCCTGGCCGAGCAGCCGCGCGACCTGGTCGGGCGCGCGCGCGAGGGCCCGCGCCGTCGTGTCGTCGCGCCCGAGGCGCCCGGCGAGCGCGGCGAACAGCGCGAGCGCGGCGGTGTAACTCGCGGTATGCGTCGCGGACGCTTCCTGATCGACGGTGACGAGCGCGACGTCGACGCCGTCCGCGCGCGGGGCGTCCTTGCCCGTGAGCGTGATCGCGACGCCGCCTCCGCGCTTCGCTTCCGCCAGGGCGGTCCGCGAGAACTGCGTGGACCCGCGATGACTCACCGCCACCACGCCGGCGCGCGCGGGCGGCGCCGGCCAGTACGACGCCAGCTCGAACGAGTGGAGCGCGCGCACGCGGTGGCCCAGCGCGCCGACGCGCGCGAGCAGCAGCTCGCCCACGAGGGCGGCGTGCCACGACGTTCCGATGCCGCAGAGGATGACGAGATCGGTGGCACGGAGGCGCGCCGCGGCGTCGTCGAGGGCCGCGGCGTTCGACGGGACGACGGATCGGAGGGCGTCGGGCGGCGCGACGATCGCATCGTGCATGGCATACGGATGCGCGGTGCGCGGCGGCGGCGCGCTCATGGCGGATATTGTACGGGCTCGAATCCGGCGCGCCGGGTCGCCGCCGCGCGCGCGAGACACACGCTGATGACGACGAGCGCGAGCGCGGCCACCGCGAGGTGGCGTCCCGCGAAGAGGCCGCCGAGGAACGGCCCCACGAAGATCCCGCCGTCGACGCCGACGCGATAGAGCGCCGTGCGCCACGCGACGAGCGCGGGAGGCGTCTCGTGACGCAGCACGCTGAGCGGGATCATCCAGCCCGCCATCGCCACGCCGAAGAGTGCGGCGCCGACGGTCACGCCCGCGAGCGGCGTGAACGCGATCAGCACGCTCGCGACGGCCATCGCGAGCGTCACGCCGGCCAGCACCTTCACGGCGCCGATGCGGTCGGCGAGCATGCCGAGCGGGATGAGCGCGGCGATGTCGGTCGCCTGCATCAGCATGAAGAGCTGCGCGATTCCCGCGCGGTCGAGCCCGAACTCGCGGCTGCCGCGCACCGGAATGACGAGCTGCTCCACGCTCGCGTACGCGATCGCGACGAGCGCGCCGGCGGCGAACGCGAGCGGCACGAGCGACGCGCCGCGCGCGGGTGTGGAGATCGTCGCCGTCGTCGCGGTGCCGCCCGATCGCTCCGCGCGTCGCGGCAGGCCGCGCACCACCAGGGGCAGCAGCACGATCGCGAACACTTGCGGGGCGCACGACGCGAGCAGGACCGTCTTCCACGAGAGCGCGGCCGGCAGCACCGCGACGAGCGCCGCGCCGCCGAGCAGGCCGATCATCGCGGAGAACTCGACGGCGTTGAGGGCCACCGCGAGGCGGCCGCCCGCGTAGGCGTGCAGGAGGGCGGTGAGACCGGCCAGCATGTTGAGCCCGTAGCCGATCCCCATCAGCGCGCGCCCGGCGAACAGTACCCCGAAGCTCTCGCCGCTCGTCACGACGAGCGCGCCCGCGGCGAGCGCGAGCTGGCCGGCGATCAGCGCCGGCGCGAGGCGGCGCGTGATGAACACCCCGGCGGGGACGTCGGCCACCATGCGCGCGAAGCCGAACGCGCCGGCGAAGATGCCGAGCTGCCAGTCGGGCAGCGCGGACTCGCGGGCGATCTCCGGCAAGAGGCTCGGGAACGAGCCGATCGAGCAGGTGTTCGCGAGCGTGGACGCGGCGAGGAGGACGATCAGGGGCGGGCGCACCCGCCGATTCTAACGACTGTCAGCCGTTGGCCGGCTCGGGCCCGCCCGGATCCTGCCAGGGATCGTCGGGAGCGCGCCTGTCGCCGCCCGGATCGTACGGACGGTCGATCGCGGGCTCGCCATCGAGCGGCCGCACCTTGCGCCGCGCCGTGCGCGGTCCGAGCGACGGCGTCGCGCGGCCTTTCGGCGCTTCCTCGCGTTCGGGACGTTCGGGCGCCGGCTTCGAAGGCTTCGCCATGACCACCATGGGGGCAACCGCGGTGCCAGCCACTCCATCCATGGGCAACGTTCTTGCCGGATGCGGGAGGTGTCGTCAATGAAAGCGACCGACCTGCTGAAGAAGCAGCACAAGGAAGTGAAGGCGCTGTTCAAGAAGGTGGAGAAGACCGAGGACACGCGCCAGCGCCGTCAGCTCATGGAGCAGATCTCGACCGCGCTCGAGGCGCACGCCTCGATCGAGGAGGAGATGTTCTATCCCGCGGTGAAGGGGCTCGAGACGAAGAAGGCCGAGGAGATGGTGGCCGAGGCGTTCGAGGAGCACCACGTGGTGAAGCTCGTGCTCGCCGAGCTGCCGAACGTCGATCCCGAGGACGAGCGGTTCGAGGAGCTGACCGGCGACCGCCGGCGCCGCGCGGCGCAAAGCACTCGCGGAGCGGCGCGGCTTCGCCGCGGCGCGGAGCGTGGGGGGCATGGGGGGCGCCCGGAGCCCCCCATGTAGAATGATCACGATGCCTCGGCTCGCGCTGCACACCTGGACGCTCGACACCACGCCCCTCACCGACGTCTTGCGGATCGCGCGCACGGTCGGCTGGGACGCGATCGAGCTGCGGCGCATCGACTTCGCGCGCGCCGCGTCCGCGGGGCGCGCGGCGGAGGTGGTGCTCGACGAGGTCAAGCAGAGCGGCCTGCCGGTCGCGTGCGTCGGGGTCGAGCTCGGGTGGATGGGCGCCACCGGCGACGAGCGGCGGCGCTTGCTCGCCGTGTTCGAGGAATCGTGCCGGTGGGCGCGGTCGCTCGGCTGCCAGACCGTGATGAGTCCCGTCGACAAGGGCCCGGCCGGTGACGTCGAGCGGGCCATCGCGAGCCTTCGCGAAGTCGGGGACATCGCCCGCCGCCACGGCGCGCGGCTGGCGCTCGAGTTCAACGCGCTGTGCGAGCACTGGAACACGCTGCCGCGCGTGCGCGATCTCGTGCGGCGCGCCGCGCATCCCGGCGTCGGCCTGCTCGTCGACGCGTATCACCTCGGCAAGAGCGGTGCGAAGCCGGAGGACATCGACGCGCTCGAGACGCCGGAGATCGCCTACGTGCAGTACAGCGACGTCCCGCGCGACCCGAAGCCCGGCGCCAACACCGACCGTCTGCCTCCCGGGCAGGGGACGGTGCCGTTTCGCGAGATCTTCGGGCGGATCCTGAAGAAGGGGTACGGCGGCTACATGAGCTACGAGGCGCCGAATCCCGCGGCGTGGGCGCGCGATCCGGTCATCGTCGCGCGCGAGGCGCTGGACGCCACGCGCGCGCAGCTCTAGCCGCGCTACTTCTTCCCGGCGGCGCGCTTGGCCGGACGCGCCGCGGCGGCGGGCTCGTCACGGCGCGGGGCTTTCGCGCCGGGCTTCTTCTCGGCGGGCACGCGCTTGGCGAGGCTCTCCTTCAGCGCTTCCATGAGGTCGATCACTTCCGCGCGCGCCGCTTCGGGGGCCGCGACCGTGATCTCCTTGCCCTCGACCTTCGACTCGATGAGCTGCAGCACGCGCATCCGGTAGCTGTCCTGATAGCTCTCGGGCTTGAAGTCGTCGTTCGAGAGCCCGTCGATGAGCTGTTGCGCCAGCTCCATCTCGCCGTCGCGGATCTTCGCGCCTTCGCCCTTGCTGATCTCGCCGAAGCTGCGCACCTCGTCGGAGAAGAACATCGTGTGCAGCATGAGGCCGTCGCTCGACGGGCGGATGAGCACGAGGCTTTCCTTGCCGCGCATCACGAACGTGGCCACCGCCACGCGGCTCGACTTCGCCATGGCGTCGGTGAGGAGCCGGTACGCCTTCTCGCCGCCCTTGTCCGGACCGAGGTAGTACGCCCGCTCGAAGTAGACGGGATCGACTTTCTCGAGCGGCACGAACTCGGCGATGTCGATGGTCTTCGAGGCCTCGCCCTCGAGGGCCTTCAGCTCGTCGTCCGCCACGCGCACGTACCGGTCCTTGGCGAACTCGTGCCCCTTGACGAGGGCGCCGCGCTCGACGGTCTCGTTGCAGGTGGGACAGAACGTCTGTTGCTTGATGCGCGAGCCGCACTTCCCGTGCAGCATGTTGAACGTCACGCCCATCGACGACGCGGCGGTGTACATCTTCACGGGGATCGAGACGAGGCCGAACGAGATCGTTCCGGACCCGATGGCATGAGCTGGCATCGCGGTTGCCACCATATTATCGGCACCCCTATGATTCGAACAGCCCGTGAACAGCGTGACCGGTAGTAGTGTCGTCGGCGCCGTAGACCCGCCGGTTGTAGGTCCGCGCTTCCGCCGTCCCCTCACGGTGCTCGCAGCACTCATCGTGCTGGTCTTCGTCGCGCTCGTCGGGGGGCTGCTCGCGTCGCGGTCGCGGCTCGAGCAGCGGAGCTTTCCGGAGGCGTCGCTGGCGCTCGTCGTCGGGCGCTCGATGGACATCCGCTTCGTCGTCGACCGTCAGCCGCGCTGGGAGCGGCGCTTCTCCGAATTGCTCCTCGAAGAGCGCCAGAGCGAGCTCGTGCAGGCGATCCGCTGGTACGAAGAGATGGCGGCGCACAGCCCCGACCCGAGCATCGACTTCCAGCTCGCGATCCTCGAAGGCGAAGCGGGGCGTGTCGCGCGGCTGCGCGAGAAGCTCGACGCGTGGGACGTGCGGCCGGATCCGTATCCCGCGATGGCCGCGGTCGTCGCCGGCGCGTACCTGGACGGCGCGTCGGAATTTCCGGAAGAGGACGTGGCCCGGCTTCCCCCCGACGGCTACCCGTGGTTCGGCGAGCAGCTCGCGCTGCGTCTGGCGCTGCGGCGCGGCGATCAGGCGAAGGTGGCGGAGATCGTCGCCGAGCGCCACGAGCGGACGGCGGTGCTGCGGCGCCGCGTGCGCACGGTCGCGGCGATCGAGATCGGCCTCCTCGGCGCCGCGCTCGTCGCGGCCGGCACGCTGCTCGTGCGCGGGAGCCCGCTCCGTCTCGCGAGCGCGCCGTTGCCGCCGCCGTGGCCCGGGAAGGTCGGCGCGACCGTGCTCGTCCGGGGCGCCGCGCTGCAGGTGATCCTGCTCGCGGGGCTCTACGTCGTGTCGCAGCTCGCCGACAGCGTCGTTCTCAACGCGCTGACGTGGCCGTGGAGCAACCTCTTCTTCCTGCCGATGCTCATCCTCGCGCGCCACCACCTCGTGCGTCCCGCCGGCCTCAGGGTGCGCGACGCGCTCGGGCTGTCGCTCGATCACGGAGTCGGCGGCCGCCTCGTCGTGATCGTCATCGCGCTGATCGGTGTCGGGCTCGCGGGCGACTGGGCGTCGGGCACGTTCGCCGCGCGGCTCGGCAAGGGCAGTCACTGGGCCGAATGGTTCGACGAGGATCTCGTGTGGGGCGCCGGCGGCGACGCGGCGCTCGCGGTGCTGAGCGCGGTGGTCGCCGCGCCGTTCTTCGAAGAGGCGATCTTCCGCGGGCTCCTCTTCGCGACGTTCCGTCGCCGCTTCGGTTTCGTCGTCTCCGCGCTGGCGAGCGCTCTCATCTTCGCCGCCGCGCACGGCTACGGCTGGGTCGGGCTGATCAGCGTGCTCTGGAGCGGTGTCTTGTGGGCGTGGAGCTACGAGCGCACGCGCAGCCTCGTGCCCGGCATGCTCGCGCACGCCGCCGTCAATCTCCTCGCGACGCTGAGCCTCCTGCTGCTGCTGCGATGAACGATCAGCTCGACCCCTATCGGGCGAAGCGCGATCCGAAGCGCACGCCGGAGCCATTCGGCACTCGCGGAGGGCGCGGATTCATTCCGCGCCCGGAGCGTGGGGGGCTTGGGGGGCCGCCTCTGGCGGCCCCCCATCTCTTCGTCATCCAAAAGCATGCCGCCAGAAGGCTCCATTACGACGTCCGGCTCGAGATCGGCGGCACGCTGAAGAGCTGGGCGGTCCCGAAGGGGCCGTCGGTGCGCCACGGCGAGCGGCGTCTCGCCGTGCACGTCGAAGACCATCCCGTCGAGTACGCCGACTTCGAAGGCGTGATCCCGCGTGGCAACTACGGCGCGGGCGAGGTGATCGTCTGGGACCGCGGCTGGTATCGATCCGCGAAACCCGAGGCGCTCGAGACGCAGCTCGCGCGCGGACGGCTGGAGATCGAGCTCTACGGCGTGAAGCTGCGCGGCCGGTTCAGCCTCGTGCGAACCACGAAGGGCCGCGACTGGCTCATGCTGAAGAACGAGGACCCGTGGGCCGGGGGCAACGAGCCGACGGAGCGCTTTCCGGAATCCATTCTCTCCGGGCTCACGGTCGAAGAGCTGCGCGAGGGGCCGACGCGTGTCGCACGCCTGCGCGCGCGGCTCACGGCCGTCGGCGCGCCGGTCCGTCGGGTCGTCGCCGCGGAGCAGCCGGTCATGCTCGCGACCCTCGCGGCCGAGCCCTTCTCGCGCCCGGGCTGGCTGTTCGAGCTGAAGTACGACGGCGTGCGGGTGCTGGCCGAGCGCGACGGCGGCGCCGTCGAGCTCTACGGCCGCGCGGGCCAGCGGTTCACGCCGCGCTATCCGGAAGTCGTCGCGGCGCTGCGCACGGTGCCGCTCGAGCGCTTCGTGCTCGACGGCGAAGTCGTCGCGCTGGACGAACGCGGGCGGCCGAGCTTCCAGCGCCTGCAGACGCGCATGCATCTCGCGCGCGGCCCGGACATCGAGGCCGTGCGCGGCGCGACGCCGGTCACCGCCGTGTTCTTCGACGCGCTCGCGCTCGACGGGCGCGATCTCCGCGGCCTGCCGCTCGAGACGCGGAAGGCCTGCCTCGCGCTCCTCCTGCCCGCGCGCGGCGTGGTGCACTACGGCGAGCACGTCGTCGAGCAGGGCGAAGCGTTCTATGACGCGTGCTCCGAGCAGCGCGTGGAAGGCATCGTCGCGAAGCGCGCGAACAGTCGCTACACCGGCGGGCGCTCGAACGACTGGATCAAGATCAAGTGCCACCTGCGCCAGGAGTTCGTCATCGGCGGGCTCACCGCGCCGCAGGGCACGCGCTCGCGGTTCGGCGCGCTCCACGTCGGTGTCTACGACGGCGACGCGCTGAGATACGTCGGCCGCGTCGGCACCGGGTTCGACGACGCGTCGCTCGACGCCATCTGGCGCCGCCTGCAGCCGCTTCGCCGCGCGACCTCACCGTTCACGCGCGGGACGCCGACCGGGCGCGGACACACGTGGGTCGAGCCGGCGCTGGTGTGCGAGGTGCGCTTCACGGAGTGGACTCTCGACGGCGGCTTTCGTCACCCGACGTTCCTCGGGCTGCGCGATGACAAGCCGCCTCTCGAGTGTCGGCGCGAAGTCGTGGCGGAGGAGGAGGGGCGACGGGGACGCGGGGTGCCCCCGCCCTCCTCTGACCCCCGACCCGCCGACGCACGGTCTGACGGTCGTCATTTCCATCGCCGGGCGGCGGCCGCTTCTGGCCGAGGAAAGGGAACGGGTCACCCGGAGGGCGGGGGCACCCCGCGTCCCCGTCGCCCCTCCTCCTCCGCCGCGGCTTCAGACGACACGCGAGTTGGGACGTTCGATCGCGCAGGCCGAAGACGGCCGCGCGGCAGCAGAGACATTGGTGAGTCCACTCCCGACGAAGTCGGGCTCAGCAACGTCGTCAGGCTCAGCAACGTCGACAAAGTGTTTTGGCCGGACGAAAAGTTCACCAAAGGGGATGTGCTCGCCTACTACGACACCGTGACGCCGCTGCTGCTTCCCTACTTACGGGATCGGCCGCTTGTTTTGACCAGGTATCCTGACGGGATTTCGGGGAAATCGTTCTATCAGAAGGATGCGCCGCATTTTGCGCCCCCTTGGATTCGGACCGCGCGGATCGCCGCGCCCGACGCGGGACGCGAGATCGATTACCTCGTCGTCGACGATCGCCTGAGCCTGCGCTACGTGATCAACCTCGGCGTCATTCCGCTCCATCTGTGGGGATCGCGCGTGCCGTCGCTCGACACGCCGGACTGGCTCATCCTCGATCTCGATCCCAAAGGCGCGCCGTTCGGTCACGTCGTGCGCGTCGCGCGCGCGCTGCGGGAGATCCTCGACGACCTCGAGGTCCCCGCGTACGCGAAGACCTCCGGCGCGACGGGGTTGCACATCCTCGTTCCGCTGGGCGCGCGCTATTCATGGGAGGAGTGCCGGACGTTCGCGCGGCTGCTCGCGACGCTCGGCGTGGAGGCCGAGCCCGCGATCTCGACGATGACCCGCCAGATCCGCGAGCGCGAGGGAAAGGTCTACATCGACTGGCTGCAGAACGTCCGGGGTCAGACGATCGCGGCGCCGTTCTCGGTGCGGCCGCTGCCGGGCGCGCCGGTCTCGTGTCCGCTTCGATGGGACGAGGTGACGGCGCGGCTCGATCCGCGCGCGTTCACGATCGCGACGGTGCCGAAGCGCTTCGCGAAGCTGCGCGATCCGATGGCGCCTGTGCTGCGAGACGGCGTGGACATCGCGGCGGTGCTCGGCCGCCTCGGGCGTCAGCGCGCGGCGACGGCCGGACGCGGCCCCGGCGGACGCGGCCCCGGCGCTAACCGGGGCTCGTCAGGTCAGCGCTCGCAGGGCGCGAACGCGGAGAGGCTCTTCGCGAAGCCGTACTCGCGGCTCTGATCGAGGTCGTCGCAGTCGCGGATGCCCGCGCGCGCGAACCCGAGCCGCTCGTACATGACGTGGGACCGCGTGAACTTCACGTCCGACCACAGGCGGACACGGGTGTGTCCGTTGGCTGACGCCCAGGCGAGCGCGTGCTCGACCATCGCGCGCCCCCACCCCCGTCCGCGGAGGGACGAATCGAGGTAGACGCGCTTGATCTCGACCTCGGCGACCCCGATGGGAACGATGGCGACGGTCCCGACGACCTGACCGTCGTCTTCGAGGACCCAAAACGCCCCACCGGCCAGGAAATAGCTTCCGGGTATCCGGGTCAGATCGGCGTCGTAGCCGCCGGGCTCGAAGGTGAGCCCGTACTCCCTGAAGACCCCGCCAATCAGCGCGAGGACGCCGGGCCCGTGGTGCTCTTCGAAGGGAACGATGTCCGGCATGTCATTCCTCGCCTACAACCCTCGTGCCACGTGGGCAGCCCCTGGCCGCCGCCCGCCTCCCGGGGGCTGTTCAGCGCAGAGGACGGAAGAACTCTGCGATCTCAGCGGCGAGCGCTTCAGGCTCCTCCAGTGCGGCGAAGTGGCCACCGGACTTCATGACGCTCCACCGGCGGATGTCGTAGGCCCGCTCCGCCCACGCGCGCGGGAGGTGCAGGATCTCCTTCGGGAACGCGGCGTAACCCGTCGGCACGTCGATGCGCTGCCCGCGCTGGATCGGCCAGCGTTCGTGGCGGCGCCAGTAGTACGGCCAGAAGGACGAGTTGATCGCGCCGGTCACCCAGTAAATCGTCACGTTCGCCAGCAGCGTGTCGCGGCCGATGTGCGCGAGGACGTCGCCCCGGCAATCCGTCCACGCGCAGAACTTCTCGAGAATCCACCCGAGCAGGCCGACCGGCGAATCCGTCAGGCCGTACGCGAGCGTCTGCGGCTTCGTGCCCTGGATCCACTGGTAGCCGGTTTCCTCGCGCTCCCAGCGCGCGAGCTGGTCCAGATACGCGCGCTCCTCGTCCGACGGCGTCGCGCCCGGCGTCGTGTCGCGGCCGGCGGCGAGCAGCGTCACGTGAATGCCGGTCATGCGATCCGGATGAAACGCGCCCAGGCACGTCGTGACGAACGCGCCCCAGTCGCCGCCCTGCGCGCCGAACCGCCGATAGCCGAGCTCCGTCATCAGCGTCGCGAACATGTCGGCGACGACCTTGAGGTCGACGCGGCGCTGGTTCGGACGAAACGAGAATCCGTACCCGGGAAGCGACGGCGCGACCACCGTGAACGCGTCGCGCGGGTCGCCGCCGAACTTCGCGGGATCGGTGAGCCGCGGGAGCAGCTTCTGGAACTCGACGATCGATCCCGGCCAGCCGTGCGTGATCAGGAGCGGCATCGGACTCGGCCCGACGCCGCGCGCGTGCACGAAGTGGACGTCGATGCCGTCGATCGGCGTGACGAACTGGGGCCAGGCGTTGAGATCCGCCTCCTGCGCGCGCCAGTCGAAGCCGTCGCGCCAGTACGCGACGAGCTCGTTCATCGTCGCGAGGTCGGTGCCGTAGCTCCAGCCGCTGCCCGGCACTTCGTCGGGCCAGCGCACGCGCGCGAGCCGCTCGCGCAGGTCGGCGAGCACGGCGTCGGGGACCTGGATCCGGAAGGGGCGCGGCGCGGTCATGCGGTGGCCGGGGCAGAGGGGAACTTCGGCGGACGCTTCTCGCGGATCGCGCGCGCGCCCTCGCGCACGTCGGGCTCCATGAACGTGAGGAGCTCGAGCGCCATCGAGTTGTCGAAGATGGGCCCGGCCTGGCGCAGCCAGTTGTTGAGGCTGCGCTTGGTGAGCCGGATCGCGTTCTGCGCGCCGAGCGCGAGCTTGTCCGCGACCTCGAACGCCTTCGGCATGAGCTGGTCGGCCGGCACGCACAGGCTCACGAGCCCGATCCGCTCCGCCTCCTTGCCGTCGATGAAGTCGCACGTCAGCAGGTAGTACTTCGCCTTCGCGAGGCTGGTGAGGAGCGGCCACAGGATCGCCGCGTGGTCCCCGGCCACGACGCCGAGGCGGGTGTGCCCGTCGGTGATGCGCGCCGACTCCGACATGATGCTGATGTCCGCGAGGAGCGCCACGACGAGCCCGGCGCCGACGGCCACGCCGTTGATCGCGGAGATGATCGGCTTGTCGCAGTTGATCATGTTGTAGACGATGTCGGAGGCTTCCTTCAGCGTGTTGAAGAGCCGCGCCGGGTCCGTCGCGTTCTTGTCCACCATGTCGAGATCGCCGCCGGCGGAGAACGCCCGGCCCTTGCCCGTGATCACGGCCACGCGCGTGTCGGGATCGTTGCCGATCGTGAGCCACACCTGCGTGAGCTCCCAGTGGAGCCGGTCGTTGGTCGCGTTGAGGACCTCGGGCCGGTTGAAGGTGATGAGCATCACGCCGTTCGGGCGACGCTCGAACGTCAGATGCCGGTACGCGGAATAGTCCATAATGGGCTCCCCTTTGCCCCTGTATATCACCGAGCCCGCCTTCGGCGCCGCGTGCGCGCTCGCCTCCGCGTTCTTCTGGGCGCTGACGAGTCTGCTCGTGCGCCGTCTCGGCGCCGTCTGCAGCATGGTGACGATCAACGCCGTGCGCATCAGCGCGAGCGGGCTCCTGCTCCTCGCGGTCAGCCTGACGGGGCCGGTGCGCGCGGAGCTCGCCGCGATGTCGGCGCTGACGCTGCTCCTCGTCGCGTCCTCGACGATCCTCGCGGCCGGCATCGGCGACAGCGTCTTCTTCGAGTGCAGCCGCGTGCTGGGGCTCGGGCGCGCGATGACGCTCGCGATGACCTACCCGCTGATGGCGGCGGCGTTCGCCACGATCTTCCTCGGCGAGCCGATCACGCTGCGCACGACGGTCGGCGCCGTCACGACGCTCGTGGGCCTCGTCCTGATCGTCGTGAGCCGGCACGACACCGGCGGCACGCTGCGCGGCCATCGTCTCGCGATCGCGGGGACCTTTTTCGTCGCGCTCACGTGGGCGGCGTCCGCGATCCTGATGAAGCCGCCGATGCGCGAGCTCTCGCCGCTGACCGCGCAGGGCATCCGGCTGCCGATCGTGGCGGCCTTCCTCTGGCTCACGCCGTGGGCGCGCGCGGGGCTGCCGCTCCTCTACGAGGCGCGCCGCCGCGTCCTCGTCCCGATGATCGTGCTCAGCGTGCTGACCGCCGTGAGCTCGATGACGTGGATCGCCGGGCTCAAGTACTCGGATGTCGTCGTCGCGACCGTGCTATCGTCCACCTCTCCGATGTTCGCTCTCGGGCTCGGGGCCATGTTTCTCGGCGAGCGTCTCACCGCCGGCGCTGTCCTCGGCGCACTCCTCACCGTGGCCGGCATCGTCGTGCTCGAGGTCTGACGTGGAAAACATCCTGCCGTGGGGCCGTCAACGCCGCCTGCTCGCGGGCCTCGCGGCGTCCGCGCTCGCCGTCGTGACCGCCGCCACCCTGATCCTCGCGGAGGCGGGCGCGTGGTGGTTCCTCATCGTGTTCGTGCTCACGTGGGTCGGCGCGCTCCTGCTGCTCGAGGCGCGCGACCGTACGTGAGTACGGCTGGCCGCGCGCGGTGCGCGCGAGACGGCGGGCGGGGGGATGGCGCCGATCGAGGATCAGGAGGAGCTGCGCCAGGTCAAGCGCCAGGCGCTCCGCGTGTATCGCGAGTCGACGGCGATCGCGGTGCTCGTCACCGGCGTCGTCATGCTCGCGCGGGGCCTGATGGGGACGTGAGCGACCGCGCTCACCACGTGACCGCCCCGCTCACGTATCGCTCGCCGAAGACCGAGGTCAAGCCGAGCCCGATCCAGGGGCTCGGGCTCTTCGCGAAGGCCACGATCGCGCGCGGCGCGATCGTGGCGGTAAAGGGCGGCTACGTCCTGACGCGCGCGCAGTGGGCGACGCTCACGACGGAGCTCGGCCCCGCGGAGATCGAGATCGCCGGCGACCTCGTCATCGCCCCGGTGCGGCAGGAGGAGCGCGCGGGCGCGATGCTCTACACGAATCACTCGTGCGAGCCGAACATCGCCATCCAGGGACAGATCGTGCTGGTGACGATGCGCGACGTCGCGGCGGGCGAGGAGCTGACGCACGACTGGGCGACGACCGATGACGGCGACTACACGATGACGTGCCGGTGCGGCAGCGCGCGCTGCCGCGGCACGATCACCGGCAAGGACTGGCAGCGCGCGGACCTCCAGAAGAAGGACCGCGGCTGGTTCCGCTGGTTCCTGCAGCGTAAGATCGACGCGGCTCAACGATGAACGGGCTCCGCCACGTGCCGCGCGCGCCGCTGTCGGACCACGTCGAGTGTTTGTGGGCCTACGAGGCGTACGGGCGTGGCCACGCCCGCGAGCGCGTCCTGCCGAACGGGGGCAGCGAGATCGTCTTCGTGCTGGATGACGCCCGCGCCCGGCCGGTGGTCTGCGGCGCCTATTCCGAGTCGTTCGTCATCGAGATCGCCCGCCGTCCGACGCTGCTCGGCGTGCACTTCAAACCCGGCGGTGCGCTGCCGTTCCACAAGGTGCCGGCGGACGAGCTGCTCAACAAGCACGTGGCGCTCGATGCGCTGTGGGGTGGGCTGGCGTCGGAGATCGCGGAGCGCCTGCACGACGCGAAGACGTGGCCGGCCCGGTTCCGCATCGTCGAGACCGCGCTGCTCGCCCGGCTCACGAAACCGCCGACGCCTCATCCCGCTGTCGTCTTCGCCGTCAACGCGATCCAGTCCGCGCCGCACACGCAGACGATCGGCCGGCTGACCGAGCGCATCGGGCTCAGTCCGCGGCGGTTCATCGAGGTCTTCACCGGCACGGTCGGGCTGACGCCAAAGGTGTTCGCCCGCGTCCGCCGGTTCCAGCGCGTGCTCACGCTCATCGACCGCAACGAGGACATCGACTGGGCGGACGTCGCGGTGGCCGGCGGCTACTACGATCAGGCGCATTTCATCCACGACTTCCGCGCGTTCTCGGGCATCAACCCCACCGCGTACGTCCGCGCCGACGTCCGCGAGCGGAATCATGTTCCTTTGAGGGACTGACCCTCCGCCCGTCAAATTTTTCCAATACGGACCTCGCTCCGCTCGGGCACTCTGCGGACCGTCACCGGAGGAGCGGCCATGAGCATCAGGAGAGTGGTTCCCGACATCAGGTCCGATCGATTCGACGACAGCCGCGCGTTCTACGTCGACCTGCTGGGTTTCACGGTGGCGATGGATCTCCACGACGTGATGACGTTCGCGTCGCCGGCAAACCCGACGGCCCAGGTCACCCTCATCCGGAGTGACGGATCGGTGCTGCCGCAGATCACCGTCGAGGTCGCCGACGTCGACGCCATCTACGGCGAGGCCCAGCGGCGAGGCGCCGACGTCGTGTATCGCATCGCGGACGAGCCGTGGGGTGTCCGGCGATTCTTCCTCCGCGACCCGAACGGCATCGTCGTCAACGTGATGAGCCACACGCCATGACGGGCTCAGAGCTTCCGCCGCCGCTCGCGCTCTATCGCATGGTCACGGGGTTCTACGTGTCGCGCGCGCTCCACGTCGTCGCGGGGCTCGGCGTCGCCGATCTTCTCGGCGACGGCCCGCGCGCTGCCGACGATCTCGCCAAGGCCACGCACACCCATGCGCCGTCGCTGAACCGGGTCTTGCGGCTGCTCGCGAGCCACGGCGGCTTCACCGAAGAGGACGGCGGCCGGTTCGCGCTGACGCCGCTCGGTCAGTGTCTCCGCTCCGGCGTGCCCGGCTCGATGCGCGCGCCGCGCGGTTGTTCGGTGGCCCGGCGCAGGACGCCTGGACCGGGCTCCTCGACACCGTGCGCAGCGGAGAGCCCACCTGTCGCCGGGAGGGGCGGACCGATCCGTTCGCCGGCATGGCGAGCGATCCGGAACGGGCGGCCGTGTTCGACGAAGCGATGGCGGACTGGACGAAGCAGGTGGCCGTGGCCGCGGCGGCCGCCTACGACTTCTCCCGCTTTCGCGCGATCGTCGACGTCGGCGGCGGCAACGGCACGCTGCTCGCCGGCATTCTCGCGAAGACGCCGGGCCCGCGGGGCATCGTGTTCGATCAGCCTCACGTGGCAGCACGCGCGCAGGCACGCCTCGCCGAGCTCGGCGTCGCGGACCGCTGCACGGCGGTGGGCGGCGACTTCTTCAAGGAGGTGCCGCAGGGCGGCGACGCGTACGTGCTGAAGCACGTCATTCACGACTGGGACGACGCGCGCGCCGTCGAGATCCTCGGGAGCTGTCGGCGCGCGATGAGCGCCGAGGCGAAGCTGCTGATCATCGAGGGCGTCTATCCGCCGCGCATCGACCAGTCGCCCGCGAGCCAGGGCGCGGCGGCGAACGACGTGAACATGCTCGTCTGCACCGGCGGCCGTCAGCGTTCCGAGCCGGAATTCCGCGCGCTCTACGACGACGCCGGCTTCACGCTGACGCAGATCGTCCCGACGCCGCCGCTGCAGACCCGCGTGATCGAAGGCGTGCCGCGATGATCGCCTCGGAGCTCCTCAGCACGTTCGTCCAGCTGCGCGCGGACGGATCGGCGACGCCGGTGCCGTGGAAGCCGGACAGGTGGAAGACCCTCGATCTCGGCGAGGGCGACCGGATCCTCGGCGCCGTGCACGGCGAAGCGGAGACTGGATTCCATCCCGCGATGTGGGAAATGCACCCGAACGGCGACGAGGTGCTCTACCTGCTCGCCGGTGCGCTCGACGCGATCTTCGACGAGCCCGGCGGCGAGCGCGTGACGAAGGTGCATGCGGGACAGACGTGTCTGGTGCCGCGTGGCGTGTGGCACCGCCTCGTCGTCCGCGAGGCGACGGACATGATGTTCGTCACGCCGGCGCGCGGCACACAGCACCGGCCCGTTTGAGCTAGACGGTCGGTCGCGTCGCTGCCAGTCCCGTCGCGCGTGCCAGGTGCTGCTGGCGACGGTCGAAGGTGACGAACCGCCGGAGGCCGAGTTCGAGGGCGGTCGCGACGTGGAGCACGTCGAGGGACCGGGCGCCGAACTTTGGCGTGTGAAGGCGGCTGATTTCGATGGCCCGACGCAGTGTCGCCCGCCAGGGGACATCAATCTCGACGTAACGACCCTCGGCGAAGTCCTCTTCAAACGATGCGAGCGCGTCGCGTGACGCCTCGTTCGTAATCGCACTCCGAAACGCCGCCAGGCCGATTCCATTGACGATCTCAAGCCGGCCCTGCGGGCTGATCGGTAGCGCCGCTCGGGTTCGCGCCCGCCAGCGGCTCATCGCGGCGGATTCGGGCTCGTGGATGTACAGCTTCAGCAGCGCGCTCGGGTCCGCGTAGACCCGTTCAGCGTTCACCACGATTCAAGGCGTCCAGCGCCTTCGACATCGCCGCGGTTATCGGACGAGGCTGGTGTCGCCGCAAACGGGTCAGATAGTCCTTGGGCCGGGACACCTGCTTCCGCTTCGGGGGCGTATAGAGAGTCAGGCGATAGCGAGGCGTGCCCTGATCCGTGACCACGACTTCGCCTTCGCGCTCGACGAGCTTCTTCACCCGAGGAAACTGATTGCGAAGCTCGCGAATGCTCGCGGTAGGAGCCATGTGAGACAACTATGTCTCACACGATGCATAACGTCAACTGCAGATACCGGCCGGGCGTCCTCGAACCAGAGGACGAGATCTCGATCAATCCCCGTCGCCGCGCCGAACCGTTCCCATTTCCGAGGAATGGACCGTTTCATTCCCGGCAAGGGTTCTCCCGCCTTGAATTTCGGGCCGGCTAAGCCAGCTTCAACGGACGCGATGGGTCTGACGACGATGGCCACGAGCGCTACCGCGATTACCGTGAGTACAACTCTTGTTGTGTAGGTGTCCAGCATCTCGCCCTCCTCCGCTTGAACTGTGACACCATCTGAGTAAGACGCGCTACACGCGCGCGAAGAAGCGCGCCGGCGCGCCCTCGGTGCCCGCGATCTTGTAGAACGGCGCCTCGAACTCGACGCGCGTCGTCGGCAGCGCGCCGAGGTTCGTGAGCCCTTCCATGATCACGATGCCCGCGCCGAGGATCACCCGGTGCATCGGGAAGTCCTCCGACGAGAAGTCGGGCAGCCGCGCGCAGTACTCCTCGAAGAAGTCGAAGCCGATGTTCTTCGGGCCCTTCGCGACGAGCCACTCGGCGGTCTCCGGCGGGCAGTACGGCGACTGCGTGAAGTAGTCGGGCCACGTGCCGTACATCGTGTCCGTCCAGTCCGTCCGCAGCAGCACGATGTCACCCGGCTTGACCTTGTCCGCGCCGCCGCGCTTGAGGTCGTCGATCGTGAGGCCGTGATTGGCGCCGACGAACGAGAGGTCGACGACGATCGCCTCGCCGATGACCTGGTCGAGCGAGATCTCGGCCGTCGTGATGCCGTCCTTGAAGACGTGCAGGGGCGAATCGATGTGCGCGCCGGTGTGCAGGCTCTGGTTCACGCTCGACACCTGCCAGAAGCCGGGGCCGCGACGGTGCGGCGTGATGTCGAGCTTCATGTTCGTGGACGGCGGGCTCATCGTCTGATTGTCGACGGTGACCGAGAGGTCGATGATCCGGCGGGTCATGGGCGTCCTCCTGGCCCGGAGCTTAGCGTGTTAAGGTTTCGCCCGAAAGCCGCCAGGAGGCGTTCATGCGTGAAACCGTCGGCGTCGTCGGGCTCGGCTTGCTCGGCCACGCGGTCGCGTCGCGGCTCGCCGCGGCCGGCCACCGGGTGGTCGGGCACGACGTCGTGCCCGCGCGCGGCGACGCGCTGAAGACGCTCGGCGGCGAGCCGGCGCCGTCGGTCGCCGCGGTGACCGCCGAGAGCGAGATCGTGTGCACGCTGCTGCCGTCGCTCGACGCCGTCGAGCACGTCATTCTCGGGCGCGGCGGCATCGTCGACACCGCGCGCCCCGGGACCACCGTCATCCAGATGAGCACGATCTCGCCGACGCTCACCGAGACGCTCGCGCGCGAGGTGACGAGCCGCGGCCACGGCTTCCTCGATTGCCCGGTGAGCGGCACGAGCGGCATGGTGGAGCGTGGCAACGGCGTGATCTTCGTCGGGGGCGAGCGCGCGCTGTTCGACCGACGGCAATCGACGCTCGGCGCGGTGCTGCCCCGTCCGATCTACGTCGGGCGCGCCGGGCAGGCGATGACGCTCAAGCTCGTCGCGAATCTGCTCGTGGCGCTGCATTCCGCGGCGGCGGCCGAGGCGCTCACGATGGCGCGCCGCGCGGGTCTCGACCTCGGCCTCGTGCTGGACGTGCTCGGCTCGGGCGCCGCGACGTCGCGCATGCTCGAGGTGCGCGGACCGCTCATCGCGCAGGGCGAGTTCCCGCCGCAGATGAAGCTCGACCTCTTCATGAAGGACCTCCACCTCATCCAGGACGCCGCGCGCGCGGTCGACGCGCCGCTGCCGCTCACCGACGTCGCCGAGCGTCTCTACGCCGCGGTCGCGGCGGAGGGCCACGGCGGCGAGGACCTCGCGGTGGTCGCGCGCGTCTTCGAGACGCGTCGCGCATGAAGACGCTGGGCGTTGCCGTCGCCGTTGCGGTGCTTCTTGCCTCGTGCGCGACGACGCCCAGCGCCACCGCGCCGGGCACCTCGCACGAAGCGAAGGACATGCGCCTCGTCGGTCACGAGCCGCTGCAGGCGCGCTCGGCGTATCAGCCGCTCGTCGTCAAGCAGGGCGAGAGATGGATCGCCTACGTCGGCCACCACGGCGGCGAGCGCATGAATCAGCTCACCGGACGCACCGAGCTGAACGGCACGTCGATCGTCGACGTCACCGATCCGTCGCGGCCGCACTATCTGCATCACATTCCGGGAGCGGCGGGCCAGGCGGAGGCCGGCGGCGCGTCGATGGTGCGCATCTGCGCGGGCAGCGAGCTGCCGAAAGCGGACCGCGCGAAGATCTACCTGCTCCGCACGCTCGGCCGCCTCGCGCACGAGATCTGGGACGTGACCGATCCGCGGCGCCCGGCGCTCGTCATCACCGTCGTCCGGGGGCTCGGCGAGACCCATAAGAACTGGTGGGAGTGCGGCACCGGCATCGCGTACCTCGTCTCCGACGGCCGCGCGCAAGGGTGGCGCACGAACCGGACGACGAAGATCTACGACCTCTCGGATCCGGCGAACCCGCGCTTCATCCGCGACTTCGGGCTCGCCGGTCAGGAGCCGGGCTCGAATCCGACGACGACCGCGCCCGCGGGCGTGCACGGGCCGATCGCGCTCCGGAACCGCGTGTACTTCGCGTACGGGACCGGCGCGAACGGCGTGCTGCAGATCGTCGACCGCGACCGGCTGCTGAACGGCAACCCGGGGAGCGCCGACAAGTTCGCGCCGACGCCCGAGAACCTGCGCCATCCGGAGATCGGCCGCCTCGACATGGCGCCGGAGTGGGGCGGGCACACGAGCTATCCCGTGCTCGGCATTCCCGTCGGCGACCACGTCCTGAACATCAGCGGGCGCGTGCGCGACGTCGTCGTGCTCGTCTCCGAGTCGCTGCGCAACGAGTGCCAGGAGTTCCGGCAGCTCACGTTCCTCGTCGACATCACCACCCCGAGCAAGCCGTTCACGGTGTCGACGTTCGAGGTGCCGGACTCGCCGGGCGACTTCTGCCGCCGCGGCGGCCGCTTCGGGCCGCACTCGTCGCACGAGTCGTTCACGCCCCTCTACTACGGGAAGCTCGTCTTCATCGCGTACTTCAACGCGGGCGTCCGCGCGGTCGACATCCGCAACCCGTTCGCGCCGCGCGAGGTCGCGCACTTCATCCCGGCGGTGACGCCGGCGACGGCGCGACGCGGCATCCGTGTCGCCGGCGCCGAGCGCTGCAAGATCGCCATCCAGACCAACAACGTGGAAGTCGACGACCGCGGGCTGATCTATCTCGCCGATCGCGCCGACACCGGGCTGCACATCGTCGAGCTGACCGGCGCCGCCAAAGCCGGCGTCCAGTGAGGTAGCCAAAGATGGACTTCGAGGTCACGTACTCCGAGGAGCAGCAGCGCTTCCGCGGCGAGGTGCGCGCGTGGTTCGACGCGAACGTGCCCGCGCTCGATCCCGACAGCCTCACGCGCTATCGGCAGCTCCGCGCGCTCGGCCGGAAGCTCGGCGACAAGGGCTGGCTGTACGCGCGCGCGCCGAAGCAGTACGGCGGCGGCGGGCTCGACGTCGACCACAGCATCATCCTCGAGGAGGAAGCGGATCGCTTCGGCCTCGCGCTGCCGCCGTACTACGACAGCGGCGGGCGCCTCGGCGGGGCGACGATCCTCGTCTGGGGCACCGAGGAGCAGAAGCAGGCGTTCCTGCCGCCGATCTATCGCGGCGAGGTGCGCACGTGGCAGCTCCTCACCGAGCCCGGCGCCGGCTCGGACCTCGCGGGCGTGCAGGCGACGGCGATCCGTGACGGCGACGAGTACGTCATCAACGGCCAGAAGATCTTCGTCGGCAGCGACCACGGCGCCGATCGCATCTGGATGATCGCGGTCACGAACCCGAAGGCCAAGCGCCACGAGAACGTGTCGTGGTTCATGATCGACGCGAACCTGCCGGGCATCACCGTGCAGCCGATGGAGCTGATGGGCACGGGCGGCGAGGGCGGCACCGATCCCGTGACGAAGAACACCGTGTTCTTCGACAACGTGCGCGTGCCCGCGTTCACGCTGGTCGGCGGCGAGAACAACGGCTGGAAGGCCGCGACGACGCACCTCGAGCTCGAGCATGGCGCCGGCGGGCGCATCGGCCGTCACCGCGTGTGGGACCGGCTGCTCCGCTACTGCCAAGAGACGAAGCGCGACGGCGTGCCGCTCGCGCGGCACGCCGACACGCGCGACCTGCTCGCCGACATCTACATGAAGACCGAGGTCATGCGCCTCTTCGGCCTGCGCAACTTCTGGCTGACGTACGCGAAGCGGCCGCGCTCGTACGAAGGGCCGCAGCTCTCGTACTACCGCAAGATGACCGGGCTCTGGATGACGGGCGCGATCCTCGAGGCGGTCGGCCCGGTCGCGCTCACCACCGACGAGACGTGGGGCCCGCCGGAAGGGTTCCTCGAGCTCCAGCAGCGCAACGGCATCGTCGCCGTCCATCCGGGCGGCACGGCGGACGTCCAGCGCGTGAGCATGGCGCGGCGGATCGGCATCGGCCGCGCGGCGCGCGAAGCGGCGGGGGAGGTGCGCTGATGCCGGTCACCTATGAGAAGCGCGATCACATCGGCGTCGTCACGCTGAGCCGCCCCGGCGCGCGCAACGCGTGGGGCCCCGACTTCAACGAAGGCATCGCGAAGCACTTCGAGGCGATGGAGGACGACGACGACATCCGCTGCGCCATCCTCACCGGCGACGAAGCCGCCGGCGCGTTCTCCGCGGGCGCGAACCTCAAGGATCCGAAGACGCACACGCAGGAGTCGCCCGCCACGTTCATCAAGAGCGTCGCGAAGCGCAGGAACCGCGCGTTCGAGATCCTCGGCAACTTCCCGAAGCCGGTGATCGGCGCCGTCAACGGCTACGCGGTCGGCATCGGCTGCATCGTCACGTTCTGCTGCGACCTGCTCGTCGCGTCCGAGAAGGCGGAGTGGCGCCTGCCGCAGGTCGCGCTCGGCATCCTGCCCGCGTACGGCGGCGCCACGCGCCTCGCGCGCTGGGTCGGCCGCGGCAACGCGATGCGGATGACGCTCGGCTTCCCGATCGGCGCCGAGGAGGCGCACCGGATCGGGCTCGCGCAGTGGGTGGTGCCGCACGCGAAGGTGATGGACAAGGCGCTCGAAGTCGCCGCCCACGTCGCGTCGCTGCCGCCGCTCGCCGCGCGCCTGTCGAAGGAGTCGCTCATTCGCGGGCTCGACATCCCGAACCTCGCGGACGCGTCGCTCGTCGACCTCTATCGCTTCGCGACGCTCGAGCTCACCGAGGACAAGGCCGAGGGCCACGCCGCGTGGCGCGAGAAGCGCAAGCCGACGTTCAGGGGCCGGTGACGTGGACCTCGCGCTGACCGAATCCCAGGAGCTGCTGCGGAGCGCGGCGCGCACGTTCGTCGAGCGCGAGGCGCCGCGGCACACGATCGTGGCGCTGCAGAAACAGGGGTCGAGCCTCGTGCCGGATCTCTGGCGCAAGGCCTCGGACGCCGGGTGGCTCGGCATCCTCGTGCCGTCGGAGTACGGCGGCAGCGACAGCAGCCTGAGCGATGCCGCCGTCCTCCACGAAGAGCTCGGGCGCGGACCGCTGCCCGGCCCGTTCTTCAGCTCCGGCGTGCTCGGCGCGCTGACGGTGCTGGAAGCCGCGACGCCGGACCAGAAGCGCGCGATCCTGCCCGGCGTCGCGGGTGGCGAGACGATCGTGTCCGTCGCGCTCGCGGAGCCGAACGCGTCGTGGGGCCCGCAGGGCATCACGCTGCGCGCCCAGCGCACCAACGGCCGCTATCGGCTCGACGGGACCAAGCTGTTCGTGAGCGACGCCAACGCGGCGACGTTCCTGATCGTCGCCGTGCGGACCGGCGATCGTCCCACGGACGTGAGCCTGCTGCTGGCCGATGCGCGTGCGCGCGGTGTGCATGCCCGGCGGCTGCCCGGCTTCGTCTCGTGGCAATGCGAGGTCACGTTCGACGGCGCCGAAGCCGAGCTGCTCGGCGCGCGCGAGAACGAGGGCTGGGCCGCGCTCGAGCGCGCGCTGCTCCGCGCGTGGCCCGTCCTCTGCTCCTACATGGTGGGCGGCTGCCAGGCCGTGTTCGAGATGTCGGTCGCCCACAGCCAGGTGCGCGTGCAGTTCGGCGTGCCCATCGGAAAGTTCCAGCGCGTGCAGGACCACATCATCCGGCTCGTGAACCACCTCGACGCCGCGCGCTGGGCGACGGCCGAAGCGCTGTGGAAGCTCGACACCGGACGTCCGGCGGCCGCCGCCGTCCACATGGCGAAGGCGCTCAGCAGCGAAGGCTATCTCGAGGCGTGCAACGCCGCGCACGAGGTCCACGCGGGGCAGGGCAGCCTGATCGAGTACGGGCTCGTCGCGCACACGCAGATGTCGCGCACGCTCTTCACGTATCTCGGCGATCCGCGCTGGCACAAGCGGCGCATGGCGGACGCGCTCGAATGGTAGACGGGGCGCGGCCGAGCTTCGTCTTCATCCTCGCCGACGACCTCGGCTACGCCGATCTCGGCTGCTACGGCGCGCGCGGCGCTTCACCGTCGCCCGTGCTCGATCGTCTCGCCACCGAAGGGCTGCGCTTCACCGACGGCTACGCGAACTCGCCGGTGTGCTCCCCCACGCGCTTCGCGCTGATCACGGGCCGCTGGCAGTACCGCCTCCGTGCCGGCAACGATGAGCCGATCGCCAGCCGTCATCGCGGCAGCCCGACGCTCGGCCTGCCGCCCGAGCACCCCACGCTGCCGTCGCTGCTGCGCGCGGCGGGCTACACGACAGCCCTCGCGGGCAAGTGGCACCTCGGGTTCGCGCCGCACTTCGGCCCGCTCAAGAGCGGCTACATGGAATTCTTCGGGCCGCTGAGCGGCGGCGTCGACTACTTCACCCACAAGGACTCGGCCGGCGCGCACGATCTCTACGACGGCGACGCGGAGTCGCAGCGCACCGGGTACCTCACGGATCTCATCTCCGATCGCGCGGTCGACTTCATCCGCCGCCGGCAGGGCCAGGCGGAGCCGTTCCTGCTCTCGGTGCACTACACGGCGCCGCACTGGCCGTGGGAGACGCGCGCCGACGAGGCGGAGGCGCGAGCGATCAAGCGGATCGTGCACACCGACGGCGGCTCCGTCGAGATCTATCGCACGATGATCCGCCACATGGACGAAGGGATCGGCCGCATCGTCGAGGCGTTGCGCGGGACCGGCGCCGAGCACAACACGCTGGTCGTCTTCACGAGCGACAACGGCGGCGAGCGGTTCTCGGACACGTGGCCGCTCGTCGGCAAGAAGATGGATCTGCTCGAAGGCGGCATCCGCGTGCCGTACATCGTCCGGTGGCCCCACCGGGTGCGCGCGGGCGGCGTCACCACGCAGCACGCGATCACGATGGACTGGACCGCGACGTTCCTCGACGCGGCGGGCGTGGCGCCGCATCCCGACTATCCGCTGGACGGGACGAGCCTGCTGAACGTGCTCGAGCGTCCGGACCAGCCGTTCGCGCGCGAGCTCTACTGGCGCATGAAGTGGCGGAGCCAGAAGGCGATGCGCGACGGGACGTGGAAGTACCTCGCCACGGACGACGGCGAGTTCCTCTTCGATCTCTCGCGCGACCCGCGCGAGCGCGCGAACGTCGCCCGGCGCGAGCCGGACCGGCTCGTGGCGATGCGCGAGCGCTACGCGGCGTGGGAGAAGACGATTCCGCCGCTTCCGTCGGACGCCTCGTCCGTGATTCCGTACACTCGGGCCGACCTGGCGCATCCCTCCTGAAAGGGCAGACATGACGAACCAGTTGCCGAACGTGCACGAGACCGAGCATCACGCCGCGGACCGGGCGACCTCGCGGCCCGTCGTCGCGGGCATGCAGGGCGTCGCCGCCTCCGGGCACCCGCTGGTGTCGATGGCGGCGATGCGGATGCTGCTCACCGGCGGCAACGCGGCGGACGCCGCGGCCGCGGCAGGATTCGCCGCCGCCGTCGTCGAGCCGACCGCGTCCTACACGCTCTGCGGCGAGTGCGTCGCGCTCGTGTACGACGCGCGGACGCGCGAGACCACGTCGGTGAGCGGCCAGGGCGTGGCGCCGGCGCTCGCGACCATCGGGTTCTTCCGCGGGCGCGGCTTCGATCGCATCCCGACCGGTCCGGGCGCCGACGCGCATCTGTCGTTCACGGTGCCGGGCGCGGTCGACGCGTACCTGACGCTGATCGAGACGTACGGGACCCGGAGTGTCAGCGAGGTCCTCGCGCCCGCCGTGCACTACGCCGAGCGCGGCTTCCCGATGTACGAGTACATGCACCGGATGCTCGCGATTCCGGAGACGCGGAGCCAGTTCGACCTCTATCCGCCCGGCGGCCACGGCGTGTTCTATCCGGGCGGCCGCGTGCCGCGCGTGGGCGAGACGTTCGTGCAGCCCGCGCTCGCGGCGACGTTGAAGCGCCTCGTCGACGCGGACGCCGCCGCGCGCGGCCATCGCCGTGCGGGCATCGCCGCCGCGCGCGAGCGCTTCTATCGCGGCGACATCGCGTCGACGATCGGCGCGTTCTCGGAGAAGCTCGGCGGCCTGTTGCGCGCTTCGGATCTCGCGGGCTATCGCACGCGCCTCGAGCCTCCCGCGCGCACGACCTTCCAGGGCCGGGAAATCATCGGCCAGGGCGCGTTCACGCAAGGCCCCGTGCTGATGCAAGCCCTCGGCATGCTGTCGACGTTCGATCTCCGCTCGTTCGGCCACAACTCCGCCCGGTACATCCACGTGGTGAGCGAGGCGCTCAAGCTCGCGTTCGCGGATCGCGAGCGTTACTACGGCGACGTCCCCTCGGTCCCGATGACCGCACTGCTCGATCCGACCTACTTGCGCGCGCGCGCGTCTCTGATCCGAATGGATCACGCGATGCCTGAAGCCCCCAGCGCGGGAGTGTTGAGTGGGTCGTCGGGGTCCCCGGGGTCGCGGGGGTGGGGCGCCGAGGACCGGAGCGGAAGGGCCCCACTGGGGGATGGGTGGAGCGAGGACCGCAGGCGCCCCGCCCCCGCGACCCCGGGGACCCCGACGACCCACACGGACGGGACGACGCACATCGCGGCCATCGACCGCGACGGCATGATGGTCGCGCTCACGCCGAGCGGCGGCGTCTTCAGGAAGTCCGCGTTCTCGCCGGAGCTCGGCTGCACGCTGAGCACGCGCAGCGAGATGTTCGTTCTCGAAGAGGGCCATCCGAACGGGCTCATGCCCGGCAAGCGCCCGCGCACGACGCTCGTCAATTACCTCGTCTGCGAGAACGGCGTGCCGGTGATGACGATCGGCTGCCCGGGCGGCGACGATCAGTCGCAAGCGGATCTCCAGCTCCTCCTCAACGTGCTGGTGTGGGGCATGAACCCGCAGCAGGCGGTGGAAGCGCCCCGCTTCTCGACGCAGACGCTGGTGAACTCGTTCTGGCCGCGCGTGTATCACCCCGGCCAGCTCAACGTCGAGGCCGGCATTCCGGAGCGCACGCGCACCGAGCTGCGCGCGCTCGGCCACACGGTCACGGAGATCGGCGCGTGCGGCATCGGCGCGATCGTGACCCGCCGCGATCCGGAGACCGGCGTGCTGTCCGCGGGCGCCGACCCGCGCCGCCCGACGTACGCCCTCGCCTGGTAGCCGCCGCCGTGATGCGGACGGCCATCGTCGCCGGCGCGCTGGGCCTTCTGGCGCTCGCGGCGGTGGTCGTCGCCGCGCCGGATGAGCCACCGTGTACGGCCGCGCCGCGCGGGACGATCGAGACCGCGGGCGGCGCGGAAGACATCGTGACGCTCGCGCTCGGCGACGGGCGCGTGAGGTTGTTCTTCCGCGACGCGGGCCGGATCAGCTTCGCGGACCTGCGCACGGCGGACGATCCCGCACCGACCGCCGCGCTCGCGTGGCGTCCGCGCGACGTCGACTTCGAGCCGCTCGGTCTGTCGCTCGTCACGGGACCACACCCGGGCTCCGGCACGCTCTACGTCGTCGATCGCGTGACGCCCGCGCGGATCTGGCGCCTGCCGACCGTCGACGGGCGGATCGGCGAGGTGACGGAGCCGTGGGCGAAGAGCCTGGGCGACGTCCGTCCCAATGACGTCCAGGCCGCCGGCGATGACGCCTACGTCACGCATCTCGATGCGATGGCGAAGCTCCCCGGCCGGCCGGTCCCGTGGCACGGCGTGGTGCGCGTCCGTGCCGGCGGCGCGCTCGAGCCGTACGCGGAGGGACTCCGGGGCGCCAACGGGATCGTCGAGCTCGACGCGCAGCGATTGCTCGTGTCGGACTACTGGAACCGGCGCCTGCGATTCGTCGCCAAGGATCCGAGCGCCGCGCCGCCCGCTCGCGTTCTTCAACGTGCTGCTGCCGTTCGTGCCGTCGCCGTCCGCCGTGTTGTCGATCGACGTCAGCCAGCTCGGGGACGACGCGAGCCCCACGCCGCTCTGGGAGGGCGGCCTGTTCGATGGACGGTCGGTGTCCGTGGCCGTCCCGGTGCCCGGCGGGCTCGCGCTGGGACAGGTTCGCGCGAAGGGCGTGCTCGTCGTACGATGCGCGGCACCATGAAGATCACCGGCGTCACCCCGTTCCTCGCGGATCTCGGCGGCAACAAGAACCTGCTGTTCGTCAAGGTCACGACCGACGGCGGGCCCCACGGCTGGGGCGAGTGCTACACGCAGACCGACCGCGACCGGAGCGTGGTCGCGCACGTCGAGGCGCTCGGCCGCTACGCGGTCGGACGCGACGCCGCGGACATCACGCACTTCGTGCACATGGCCTATCACGACTTCGCGAGCAAGCGCGGGGCGATGGACTTCTGGAGCGCGGTGAGCGGCATCGAGCTGGCGCTGTGGGACATCGCGGGCAAGCGCCACGGCGTGCCGGTGCACGAGCTGCTCGGCGGGCGCTGCCGCGACCGTGTACGCGTCTACGCGAACGGCTGGTATTTCGGCGGCGACAAGACGCCGGCCGGCTACGCCGCGAAGGCGAAGGCCACGGTGGCGCGCGGCTTCACCGCGCTGAAGTTCGATCCGTTCCCGGGGCCGTGGCGCACGCACATCGCGCGCGACGTGGAAGAGCAGGCGATCGCCACCGTCGCCGCCGTCCGCGACGCCGTCGGGCCGGACGTCGACCTGCTGATCGAGGTGCATCGCCGGCTGGCGCCCATGCACGCGATCCGCATCGCGCGCGCGATCGAGCGCTACCGGCCGTTCTGGTTCGAGGAGCCGGTGTCGTCGACCAACCTCGAAGCGCTGGCCGAGTGCCGGCGCCAGATCGCGATCCCGATCGTCACGGGCGAGGAGCTCTACACGCGCGCGGAGTTCCGGCGGGTGTTCGAGCTGCGCGCCGCGGATATCATCAACCCCGACGTGTGCAACTGCGGCGGCATCCTCGAGCTGCGCGCGATCGCCCAGATGGCCGAGCCGTCGTTCGTCACCGTGTCGCCGCACAACTTCAACAGCACCACCGTCGGGCTCGCCGCCACCCTGCAGGTCGCGGCGGCGATCCCGAACTTCCTCATCACCGAGTACTTCGTGAACTTCGAGGCGCGCGGGCGGGAGATCGCGCGGCCCGGCTTCGTGGTGCAGGATGGGTACATCGCGGTGCCGCGGGACCCCGGGCTCGGCGTCGAGATCGACGAAGCGGCGCTCGCGCGCTCCCCCGCGCCCGAGCGTCCGGCGCGTGCATTATTCGGCCCGGGCGACGAAGGTCCGTAGGAGGGACGCATGGCGGTTGCGACGATGATCCCGGTGATCGACTTCGGGCGATGTTTCGCGGGCGCGCCGGGCGCGCTCGAGGCGACGGCGGCCGTGCTGCGCGCCACGCTGGAGCACGTCGGGTTCTTCGTCATGGTCAACCACGGCGTGCCGCAGGCGCTCATCGACCGGACGTTCGCCGAGGCGCGGCGGTTCCACGACCAGCCGATGGACGCGAAGCTCGCGCTCAAGATGAACGAGCACAACAACGGCTACATGACGCTGGGCCGGTACGCGGTGTGGACGTCGGAGGTCAACGCCAACGACAAGCCCGACCTCAACGAGGCGTTCTTCTCGCGTCGCGAGCGGAGGCCCGACGATCCGATGCTCCGACGCCGCTTCGCCGGGCCCAACCTGTGGCCCGACGGTCTGCCGGGGTTCCGGGACGCGGTCCTCACGTATTGCGACGCGATGGACGCGCTGAGCGCGCGCGCGCTGCGGGTCGTCGCGGTCGCGCTCGAGCTGCCGCCGACCACGTTCGACCGCGCGTTCGCCGACAGCCAGTTCACGTTCCGCATGACGCACTATCCCCCGGTCGCCGCGGAGCCGAACCAGTTCGGGATCGCCCCGCACACGGACGCGAACTTCCTCACGTTCCTGGCGCAGAGCGACGTGCCCGGGCTCCAGGTGCGGACGCCGGCAGGCGACTGGGTGGACGTGCCGTACGTGCCCGGGTCGTACGCGGTGAACACCGGCGACATGATGGTTCGCTGGACGAACGGCCGCTTCAAGTCGACGCCGCATCGCGCGCTGCCGCCGGTGGGCCGCCACCGCTACGCGATCCCGTTCTTCCTCGGCCCGCACATGGACACGGTGATCGCGTGCCTGCCGACGTGTGAGAGCGCGGAGAACCCGCCGCGGTTCGAGCCCATCACGTACGAGGCCTATCTCACGTGGTGGTACGAGAAGAACTACGACTTCGCCGTGCAGAAGGACGCGTAACGGGCACGCGTGGCCGGCCGCGCCGGCCACGCGACGAACACCGCCGCGAGCATCGAACCTCGCATCATGCTCTGCCCCTTTCCCGAGGGACTCCACCCTCGGGTCCTCCTGCGAGGCGGCCGCGTGTGCGGATTTTTCAATTACACTCTGTGAGCCGTCGGGGAGGACGTCATGGGAGGAGATCAGAGCGAGAAGGCCGCGCGGTTCCGCGCGCTGCATCAGGCTCCGGGCGCGTTCCTGATCGCGAACGCGTGGGACGGAGGCTCCGCGCGCATCCTCGCGGGGCTCGGCTTCCAGGCGATCGCCACGTCGAGCGGCGCGCAGGCCGGCACGCTCGGCAAGCGCGACGGCGCCGTCTCGCGCGACGAAGCGCTCGCGCACTGCCGCGTGATCGTCGACGCGACGGACCTTCCGGTCTCCGCCGACCTCGAGCGCGGCTTCGGCGACACGCCGGAGATCGTGGCGGAGACGATCCGGCGGGCGGCCGCGATCGGGCTCGTCGGCGCGTCGATCGAGGACGCGAAGGCCGAGCGCGGCGCCGGCGTCTACGACATCGGCCTCGCCACCGAGCGCGTCACCGCGGCGGTGGAAGCGGCGCGCGCGTCGGGCGTGGCGTTCGTGCTCACCGGGCGCGCCGAAGGGCTCCTGCGCGGGAGCAAGGACGTCGACGACATCATCAAGCGCCTGCAGGCGTATGAAAAAGCCGGCGCCGACGTGCTCATGGCCCCCGGCCTTCCCGATCTCGCGTCGGTGCGCGCGGTCTGCAGCGCGGTGACGAAGCCCTTCAACTTCATGGTCGGCATCCCGGGCAAGTCGTTCAGCGTCGCCGAGCTCCAGGCTGCCGGCGTGAAGCGCATCAGTCTCGCGACGTCGCTCTACAAGGCCGCGATCACCGGCATGATCGACGCCGCGCGCGAGGCGAAGGACAAGGGGACATTCGGCTACCTCGACCGCTCGATCCCGACGCAGGACTTCAACGCCTTCATGCGAGGGTGAGCGTGAGCGAGCGTCCGTTCGACGGCGTCACCGTCCTCGAGTTCGGCCACTTCATCGCGGTGCCGTGGGCCGGGCACATGCTGGCCGACGGCGGCGCGCACGTCATCAAGATCGAGCCGCTCGAAGGCGAGCCGAGCCGTCACATCGCGCCGCTCGGGGGCGGCGAGAGCCGGCACTTCCTCATCCGCAATCGCGGCAAGCATTCCCTCCCGCTCGAGCTGCGCCACGCGGACGCGCGCGAGATCCTCGACGCGCTGCTCGCGCGCGCCGACGTCGTGCTCGCGAACATGCGGCCTGGGCTCGCCGCCGAGCTGGGGCTGGAGTACGAGCAGCTCGCCGCGCGCTTTCCGCGGATCATCGTCGGCTCGAACACCGCGTTCGGCGTGAAGGGCCCGGACGCCGCGCTCGCCGGCATGGACTACGTGGTGCAGGCGCGCAGCGGGCTCATGGTCACCGGCGGCCGGACGAAGGACGGGCTGCCGGCCACGGGCGAGTCGCCGATCGCCGACTACATGGCGGCGACGCTGCTCGCGTTCGGCGTGGCCTCCGCGCTGTATCGCCGCGAGCGCACCGGCCGTGGCGGCCGGGTCGATACGTCCCTCCTCATGGCGGCGCTCGCGCTGCAGAACAACCTGATGGTCCGGGTCGAGAAGCTCGACGGGCCGCGCCACGAGGACTTCCGCGGCTGGCTCGAGCAGGCACGCCGCGGTGGTATCCCCTTCGCCGAGCAGGTCGAGCGGATGCCGCGCAATCGCGTGGCCGCGTCCCAGATGATCTACGTCCGCACGTACGCCACGAAGGACGCGGCGCTCGCGGTCGCGTGCGGCAGCACGTCGCTGCGCCGGAAGTTCATCGCCGCCGTGGGCCACGAAGATCCCGCGCTCGACGGCAAGGTCGCCGACGTCGACACGCACTACGCGAACCTCAAGCGGATCGTGGATGCCACGATCGCCTCGCGCACCACGCGCGAGTGGCAGGAGCTGCTCGAGAAGCGTGGCGTGCCGGCCAGCGGCGTGGCGCTGCCCGTCGAGATCCTCGACGACCCGCAGCCGGCGGCGAACGAGATGTTCCACCGCTACGACCATCCGATCGTGGGCCCGCTGACCGTGCTGGGGCCCCCGCTGCAGCTCGACGGCGCGGGATTCGTCCCGGGCCCGCCGACCGCTCCGTTCGGCAGCGAGGCGCGCACGATTCTCGAGTGGGCAGGCTTCGCGCCGCGCGACGTCGAGCGCCTGCTCGCGGGCGGCGCGGTGACGCCGCGATGACGCCGTTCGATGCCTCGGCTCTGCTGGCCGGCGTGCGCCGCGACCTCGCGCGGCTCCCGGCGGCGCTCGACGCGCTGCTGAGCGACCTGGACGACGCGCGGTGGCGCACGCGCCCGGCGCCGAAGGAGTGGTCGCCGGTCGAGATCGTCTGCCACCTGCGCGACGAGGAGACCGAAGACTTCGGCGCGCGCGTGCGCGTGGTCGTGGACGGCGGCGCGAGCTTCGCCCCGATCGATCCCGCGCAGTGGGCGGTGGATCGCGGCTACATCAAGGACGACCCGCGCGCCGCGCTGATGGCCGTGAAGCAGCGACGCCGCGACAATCTCGCGTACCTCGTGCTCATCGACCCCGCGCGCCTGACGCGCGTGGTGGATCAGCCGAAGCTCGGAAAGATGTCGGGCCTGGACCTGCTCGCGGCGTGGGCGACGCACGACCGTCTGCATCTCGCGCAGCTCGCCGCGACGCTCGCGAAGATCGGCGCCGACCGCTGGACGGGCTTGCGGACCGAGTACGCGGGCCCGATCCCGTACGGCCCGACGGCCTAGGCCACGCCGAGGAGGCGCGACTTCACGTCCTCGTCGGCCGCGAGCGCCGCCGGCGCGCCCGAGTAGACGATCTGACCGCGGCTCAGGATGTGGACGCGATCGGCCACGCCGAGCGCCATCGGGAGGTTCTGCTCGACGAGCAGGATCGAGAGCCCTTCGCGCTTGAGCTCGCCGATCACGCGGGCGACCTCGCGCACCAGCAGCGGCGCGAGCCCTTCCGTCGGCTCGTCCATGAGCAGCAGCGCGGGGTTGCTCATCAGCGCGCGGCCGATCGCGAGCATCTGCTGCTCGCCGCCCGACAGCTTGTTCGCGCGATTCGCCGCGCGCTCGCGCAGGCGCGGGAACAGCGCGTAGACGCGCTCGAGCGTCCAGCGACCGTTGCCGGCCCGTGCGACCTCGAGGTTCTCGCGCACGCTGAGCGAGGGAAACACCCGGCGGCCCTGCGGGACGAGCGCGACGCCCCGCTCCACGAGACGATACGGCGGCCAGCCGGCGACGTCCTGACCTTTCAAGCGCACGGTGCCCTGACGCGGCGGTGTCAGGCCGATGATCGAGCGGATCAGCGTCGTCTTGCCCATGCCGTTGCGGCCGAGGATCGTCAGCACCTCGCCGTCGGCCACGGACAAGGAAATCCCGTGCAGCACGTGGCTCTCGCCGTGGAACGTGTGGACGTCGTCGACGTCAAGCACCGCCGAAGGCCTCGGCGTGCCAGATATCCCCGTAGCGCGTCGGAAAGCCGTTGGCGTCGACGTCCAGGTCCGCCGCGAACCCGCCGGCGCTCTCGTACCGGTACGCCGTGGGCCCGAGGCGGCGGTACGTCTGCTCGAACGGCTCGAGCGCGAAGCTCGGAAAGCGCAGCCACGCGGCACGCACGGGCACGGAGTGGCCGACCTCGAGCCGCAGGCGACGGATGGGAAGCGGGTTCGTCGATGGACTGAAGTTCAGGTCGACGTCAACGCACCCGGCGACGGCCGCACACTCGCGCTCGTTGAGCCACCACCGCCCCTGCGTGTCGACGGTGATCGCGATGTCGATCGCCGCGGCCCCGACCCAGCCCGTCACCTGCGTCGCGACCGTCCTCCAGCCGACGTCGCACGCGATCACGTAGTCGAGCCGGCACGCGCGTGTTTCATACGCGAAGACGGCTGTCCCGCTCAGCTCCCATCCCGCCTCGCGCTGGACGAGGCGCGCCGCCTCATGCCCCGACCAGTCGATCCGTCTCCAGAGGATGCACGCGCGCGTGCTCACGGAGGGGGCCACGCGCCGAAGAGCGCATGCTGGCCGGCCGGCGATCCGAACATCCCGCGATGGTCGTGGCCGACGCCTTCCACCAGCACCTTGCGATGCGTCTGCGCGGCGTCGGGCCCGACGTGACGCAGGACATACCGGTGATACGCCTGGCCGCGCGCGAGCCGATGGGGGCCCTGTGCCATCGCCGCGCAGCTCTTGTCGAGCACACGATGGTTGGGATCGTTGTCGGCCGTTCCGAGCAGGTAGACGACCCGGCGCGCCTTGTAGTCGCGCACGATCGCCTCGAGCGGCCGGCTCGTCACGTACGCGGGCGCGTTCTTCAGGCCGAACCGATAGTCGTCGAAGCCGGCGCAGCGCGCACCGTTGTCAGACGCGAAGCCGCCGTCGTCGGTCGGCCGGTCGGCGCTCAGGTAGAGATAGGAAGACGGGTTGGCCACGATGTATCGCACGTCGATGCCGTGACGGGTCGCGGCCGCGTCGCCGCGGCCGACGACGGCATAGCGGTGGACGACCTGACCGCCCGCCGAGTGGCCGACGACGACAATTCGGCGAAGCGCGGGGAAGCGCGCCCGCTCGGCCAACGTCTCCAGGAGCGCGTCCAGCGCCCCGAACGATTCGGGACGCGGTTCGGGCGCGAGCGCGGCCTCGCCACCTTTCCACGCGCTCGCGGTCCAGCGCGCGACGTAGGACGGCAGGTGGTGGTGCTGCGCATCGGCTTCGATGAGGAATTGCGGCGCGATCACGACGGTCGTCTCGGCGCGCGTCAGTCCGGCGGCGTGCGCCTTGCGCACGGTGGCGTGCATGCTGGCGTAGTAGGCGTCGGCGTCGCGCTGCAGGCCATGGATCACGATCACCGCGGTCTCGATGTCCGGATGAGGCACCTCGAGCGCGTGGGTGCTGAACGTCGGAAACACCGCGCCGCCGCCGATCGAAACCCACCGGTCGCCGACGACGGTCACCGGATCTTGTTCCGTTCGCGGCCGCTGCTGCGCGTCCGCCTCTCCCCTGAGCATGACGGCGAGACCGAGCGCCACGAGAGCGTGGGCGATGCGCACGCGCGCCTCCCTACAGTCCGAGGTATCGGGACTTGACCTCCTCGTTCGTCCAGAGCGCGCCGGCGGCGCACGAGTGCACGATGCGGCCGCGCGACACCACGTGGACGTGATCGGCGATCCGCAGCGCGAGCGGCAGGTTCTGCTCGACGAGGAGGATCGACAGCCCGCGCGACTTCAGCGTCTCGATCACGCGGCCGACCTCGCGCACGAGGAGTGGCGCCAGCCCTTCCGTCGGCTCGTCCATCAGCAGGAGGTCCGGGTTCGTCATCAAGGCGCGCGCGATCGCCAGCATCTGCTGCTCCCCGCCGGAGAGCTTGCCGGCGCGGGTGAGCGCGCGCTCGCGGAGCCGCGGGAAGAGACCCATGACGCTGTCCGTCGTCCAGCCGCCGCCGTCGCCACGCGCGGCCACCGAGAGGTTCTCCGCCACCGTGAGGGAGGGAAAGACGCGGCGGCCCTGCGGCACGAGCCCGAGGCCCAGGCTGACCGATCGATTCGACGGCCAGCCGGTGATGTCGTGGTCCTTGAACCGGATCCGCCCGCGTCGCGGGACCGTGAACCCGATGATCGAGCGGATCAGCGTCGTCTTGCCCATGCCGTTGCGCCCGAGGATCCCGATGACCTGGCCCTTGTCGACGCGCAGCGAGATGCCCTGGAGCACGTAGCTGTCGCCGTAGTAGGTGTGGACGTCGCTGACGTCGAGCATCATTCCGCCCCGAGATAGATTTCCTGCACGAGCGGGTTCGCCTTCACCTCGCTCGCGTACCCGTCGGCGACCACGCGGCCGTAGTGCAGGACGGTCACGCGGTCGGTGACCTCGAACGCGACGTCCATGTCGTGCTCGATCATCAGGATCGTGATCTCGGGATCGAGCCTCTTCAAGAGCGCCGTCATGAGCTGCGACTCCGCCGGGGCGAGCCCCGCGGTCGGCTCGTCGAGGAGCAGCAGCCGCGGGCTGCCGGCCATGGCCAGCCCGATCTCGAGCTGCCGCTGCTCGCCGTGCGAGAGGGTGCGCACCTCGTCGCCCTCGCGGTCGCGGAGCCCGACGGCGTCGAGCACCGAGCGGGCCCGCGCGAAGTGATCGGTGTATCGCTCCATCGGCCGATGGAGGTGCAGCTTGGACGACGCGAGCCCCTGCACGGCGAGCAGGCAGTTCGCCAGCACGGTCAGCTTCGGAAAGAGGTTCGTGATCTGGTAGGTCCGCGCCAGCCCGAGCGCGGCGCGCCGATGCGGCGGCAGACGCGTCACGTCGCGGCCGAAGAGCTCGATGCGCCCGTCGGTGAGCGGCTGTTCGCCGCTGATCAGGCTGAAGAGCGTCGTCTTGCCCGCGCCGTTCGGTCCGATGATGACCCGCCGCTCGCCGGCTCCGACGACGAGGCTGACGCGGTCGACCGCGCTGAGCCCACCGAACGCCTTCGAGACGTCGGTGAGCTTCAGCGCGGGCGTCGACCGGTCGGCCATCAGCTCAGCAGTGCTTGCAGGGCGGGAAGTTCCGGTCGTACACCGGCTGCTTCAGGAACTCGTCCGGCTTGTACTTCCAGAACTGGGACACCGCCGGGTACGTGTGGATGACGGTGTTCCACAGCTCGCCGTCCTTCTTCTCGACCTTGCGGATGTAGACGTTCTGGATCGGGTTGCCGTACGTGTCGAGCTTCACGGGACCACGCGGCGTGTCCGGGAGCTCGACCTTGCGGAGCGCCGCGAGGAACTTCTCGCGATCCTCGACGTCGCCCCCGATCCCCTTCGCCGCTTCGTTGATCCAGCGCGCGGTCGTGTAGCACGTCTCCGAGTAATAGGAGGGGACCTTCCCGAACTTCTTCCGGTACTCGACGACGAACTTCTTGTTGACCGGGTTGTCGAGCGCGGCCGAGTAGATCAGGGCACTCGTGCCGCCGAGCGCCTCGTCGCCGAGCGACGGCAGCACGAACTCGTCGAAGCTCGTGCCGGCGCCGATGAGCGGGATCTTGATGCCGGCGTCCTGGTACTGCTTCGGGAAGCGCAGCGACGAGATCGTCACCATCATCGAGAAGACGGCGTCGACGTCGCGGCGGAGCTGCGACAGGTACGGCGCGAAGTCGCTCGTGTTGAGCGGCGCCCAGAGCTTCTGGACGATCTGGCCGCCGTTCTCCTCGAAGGTCTTCTGGAACCCGCCGATGACCTCCCAGCCGAACGCGTAGTCGATGCCGATCGTGGCGATCCGCTTGTACTTGAGCGTCTTCGCGGCGTACTCGCCGAACGGATGGGACGGCTGGCTCGACGACCAGCCCGTGCGGAACACCCACTTCGACGGCTTCCGCTGGGTGAGGTCGTCCGCCGCCGCCACCGGGTAGATGAGCGGGATCTTGTACTCGTCGGCCTTCGGCGCGAGCGCGTAGCCGATGTGCGCGAAGAGGATGCCCGTCGCCACGTGGATCTTGTCGTTCTCGACCAGCTTGCGGAACTTCGTCAGCGCGACCTGCGGCTGGCCCTGGGTGTCCTCGATGATGACCTCGACCTGCCGGCCGGCGATCTTGCCGCCGTTCTCGTCGAGCCACATCTGGAAGCCGTTCGTCATGTCCTTGCCGATCTGCGCGCCGCCGCCCGTCATCGGGGCGAGGAACCCGACCTTGATCGGGCCCTTCTGCGCGTCGGTCGCTCCGAACATGCCGCCGACGAGCACGCCGGCGATGAGCGCTATCACGAGCAGCTTTCTAGCCATGCGGTCCTCCCCCTTCTGGGTTGACGACGACGCCGGCCACGCCGACCGGTCGCCGGCGTCGAGCGGCGAGCCAGCTCCGGAGCGTGCCGACGATGCCGTCGGGCGCGTAGACGATCGTGCCGATGTACACGGTGCCGAGGATCAGGAGCCAGCGGTGCGTGTAGACGGAGACCAGGTTCTTCAGCATCACGATCACGCCGGCGCCGATCGCGGGGCCGAAGAGCGTGCCGCGCCCGCCGAGCGCGACCATCAGCAGCACCTCCACCGACGTGGCGAGCTCGGCGTCGGCGGGGCTGACGAACCCGTTGTAGTACGCCCAGATGACGCCGGCGAAGCCGCCGACCGCGCCGGCGATCACGAACCCGATGTACTTGTGCAGCCACACGTGGTAGCCGAGCGTGCGCATGCGCGTCTCGCTCTCGCGGATGCCCACCAGCGTCTGGCCGAACGGCGCGCGCACGACGGTGCGGAGCACGACGAACGCGAGCGCGAACGCGATGAGCACCAGGTAATAGAACGGGACGCCCTCGGCGACCGACCACGGGAGCCCGGTCGGGCGCGGCACGCCGGAGAGTCCGTTGTCGCCCTGGGTCATCGAGACCCAGCGGTGCGCGAGGCCCCAGATCACCATGCCGAGCGCCAGCGTGATCATGAGGAAGTACACGCCGGTCGCGCGGAGCGCGAGGAGGCCGAAGATCGCCGCGGCGACGGCGGCGGCGAGGACCCCGACCATCAATGTCACCCAGAAGTTCGCGCCATGCCGCGTGGTGAGGATGCCGACGCTGTACGCGCCGAGGGCCAGGTAGGCAGCGTGTCCGAGCGAGGAGAGCCCGGTGTAGCCGAGCAGCAGGTCGAGGCTCATCGCCAGGATCCCGTACACGAGCGCCTGCGTGAGCAGCGTCAGCAGGAACGAGGAGAGCAGCGGCGGTGCTGCCAGCAGCACGAGGGCGGCGCCGATCGCGGCCGTGCGCGGGTGCCGCAGCAGCGCGGTCTCGGTCACGCGCGCCCGAAGAGGCCGGTCGGCCGCACGGCGAGGATCGCGGCCATCGGCGCGAACAGCGTGAAGTAGGAGAGCTCGGGAAACAGCGCTTTGCCGAAGTTGTCGAGGAGACCGACCATCAGGCTGCCGACGAGCGCGCCCTTGAGGCTTCCCATCCCGCCGACGATCACGACGACGAACGCGTACGGCAGGATCTCGAAGTCGCCTCCCGGGGCCACGCCGAGGAAGCCGCCGGCGACGACGCCCGCGAGCGCGGCGAGCACCGCGCCCATCGAGAACACGGCCATGGAGATCAGGTAGACGTTGACGCCGACCCCGCGCGCCATCTCGGCGTCGTCGACGGTCGCGCGCATCATCGCGCCGATGCGCGTCCGCTCGAGCACGAGCCAGAGCGCGACCGCGATCACGATGGCGACGCCGATGATGAACACGCGATAGATCGGAAAGAAGAGGTTGCCCACCTGCCACGTTCCGGACAGGTAGGCGGGGACCCGGATCGTGTACGGGTCGCCGCCCCAGATCACGAGCGCAAGGTCCTGGAAGATCAAGGCGAAGCCCATCGTGGTCAGCACCTGCCCCAGCTCCTGGCCGCCCAGGCGCTTGAGGAACGCGTTCCACTCACCAATTCCGATGAGCGCGATCACGAGCGCGGCCCCCAGGATGCCGAGCCAGAAGTTACTGACCCTCGAGATGACGGTCAACGCGACGTAGCCGCCCAGCAGGTAGTACGAGCCGTGCGTCATGTTCACGATGCGCATCATGCCGAAGATCAGCGACAGCCCTCCGGCAAGCAGGAACAGGAGGGCGCCGTACGAGATGCCGTTGAAGACCTGACCGACCCAGAACTCCATGAGCGGGCGGCATTGTACTATGCGGCCATGAGGCTCCCGCACGAGCGCTTCGACTACTCACCCATCGCGGGCCGCAAGCCGTGGAAGCTTCCGAAGGGCGCCCGCGTCGCCGTCTGGACGATCGTCAACGTCGAGGAGTGGGACATCGAGAAACCGATGGCGCGGCAGTACCTCACCGCGCCGCAAGGGGTCGTCACCATTCCCGATATCCCGAACTGGGCGTGGCACGACTACGGGATGCGCGTGGGGTTCTGGCGGATGCTCGAGGCGCTGACGAAGCGGAAGCTCCGCGCGACCGCGTCGATCAACGCCGGCGTGTGCACGAGCTACCGCCCGGTCGCGCAGGCGATGCTCGACGCCGGGTGGGAGTTCATGGGGCACGGCGTGAAGCAGGGCGCCATGCACATCCAGCCCGATCAGCGCCAGACGATCCGCGACTCGATCCGCCTCCTGAAGGAGTTCACCGGCAAGAAGCCGAAGGGCTGGATGGGCCCGGGCCTCACGGAGACGTTCGAGACGCTCGACCTCCTCGCCGAGGAAGGCATCGAGTACGTCACGGACTGGGTGAACGACGACCAGCCGTACGAGATCCGCACCACGGCCGGCCCGCTCGTCTCGGTGCCGTACACGCTCGAGCTCAACGACATCCCGGTGATGGTCATCCAGCACCAGGTCGCGGACGAATGGGTGCGCCGCTGCAAGGACCAGTTCGACCGGCTCTACGCCGAGGGTGCCAGGAACCCGCGCGTGATGGCGATCGCCGTCCACCCGTACAACTCCGGCGTCCCGCACCGCATCAAGTACTTCGAGGCGGTGTACGACTACATGCGCAAGAAGAAGGGCGTGTGGCTCACGACGGGCGAGGAGATCTACGAGTGGTACAAGATCCAGAAGTGGTAGCCGGGCGGAGCGGCGGCGGGGTGCTCGCGGGGTGCTCTGACCCCCGACCGTCAGGCCCGCGTTCTGGCCTTGGCGGCTATGTCCATCGACGGTAACTCCGCCTGCGCCTACAGTCCCCAGCTCCGGATCTTCGACGGGACGATCCGGAACATCACGCGGTTCGGCGGCATCGAGCGGCCGCCCCAGAGCTTTTCCAGGCGCGGGTGGTACTTCGCGAGGAAGCGCTCGACCAGCGCGCGGCGCTCCGGCGTGTCCTGAAGGAACTCCGCGCGGCCCTGCACGATCACCCCGCTGATCTCCTTGTTCGCGCCCACCGATTCGGCGGCCACGCTCACGCGAGGGTCGCGGCGCAGGTTCTTCACCTTCTGCAGGCCGTCGACGCTGATCATCGTCAGCGACGCCGGGTCGTGCAGGAACCACATCGGCATCGCGAGCGGCGCGCCGTCCGCCTGGAGCGTCGCGAGCACGACCACTTCCTTCGTCGAGAGGTAGCGCTGGACCGCGGCGTCGGTAAGCGACATGGTCAGAACTCCACCTGCATCCCGAGCTCGACGACGCGCGTCGGCGGGATGCCGAAGAACTGCGTGGCGGGGCGGGCGTTGCGCGCGAGGAACGCGTAGAGCAGCTTGCGCCACCTCATCATCGACGTCCGTCCCGTCGGCAGGAGCGTCGGGCGGCCGAGGTAGTACGTGACGTCGTCGTCGTCGATGTTCTCGAATGTCTCGCGGCAGCACCGTGAGACGACGGTGGCGACGTTCGGCGTCTCCATGAATCCGTAGCGCGCCACCACTCTGAAGAAGCCGTTCGGCAACGGCTCGACGCTCAGACGCTCGTTCTCCGGCACGATCGACAGGAAGATGATGCGCTCGTGCAGCACCTTGTTGTGGCGGAGGTGATGGACGAGCACTTCGGGCGTGCCGCCGGTGTGCGCGGTGAGGAACACCGCGGTGCCGGGCACGCGGTGCGGCCGGCGCTCCTCCACCTCGGCGAAGAACCGCTCGACCGGGAGCGAGCGGCCCGTCAGCACGCGCGTGAGGTTGCGCGTGCCGCGCCGCCACGTCGTCATCAGCAGGAAGACGCCTGCGGCGATGACGATCGGCACCCAGCCGCCGTGGAGGATCTTCAGCAGGTTCGCCGCGAAGAACGCGAGCTCGACCGTGAGGAAGACCGCGGTCAGGGCGCCGGCACGCAGCCGCGACCAGCGCCAGCGCGTGCGCGCGACCACGTAGAACAGCAGGCTCGTGACGGCCATCGTGCCGGTCACGGCGATGCCGTAGGCGGCGCCCAGCGCGCTCGAGGAGCGGAACATGATCACGAGGAGCAGGCAGCCCACGGCGAGGGCGGCGTTGACCTCCGGGATGTAGATCTGTCCGTACTCCGAGCGCGAGGTGTGGACGATGGTCAGCCGCGGCGAGTAGCCGAGCTGGATCGACTGCTGCGCCAGCGAGAACGCGCCGGAGATCAGCGCCTGCGAGGCGACGATCGCGGCGAGCGTTGCGATCGCGAGGAGGGGATAGAGGAACCAGCGCGGCGCGAGCATATAGAACGGGTTCTGCACGGCCTCTGGAATCCGCAGCACGAGCGCGCCCTGCCCGAAGTAGTTCAGGAGCAGCGCCGGGAGCACGATCGCGAACCACACCAGCCGGATCGGGCGACGCCCGAAGTGGCCCATGTCCGCGTAGAGCGCCTCGGCGCCCGTCACCGCGAGCACGACCGCGCCGAGCACCGTGAAGGCCGCGGCGCCGTGCGAGAGCGCGAAGCGCGCGGCCGACGTCGGGCTGAGTGCCAGGAGCACGCCGGGCGTGCGCGCGACCTCGGCGGCGCCGAGGATGGCGATCGTGACGAAGTACACCAGGATGACCGGCCCGAAGATGACGCCGATGCCGGCCGTGCCGCGCCGCTGCGCGAGGAAGAGCGCGAGGAGGATCAGCGCCGAGACCGGTACGACGTAGTCCGCGAAGGCGGGTGCCACGACTTCGAGACCTTCCATGGCGCCGAGCACCGAGATGGCGGGCGTGATGATGCCGTCGCCGAAGAGCAGCGCCGCGCCGAAGAGCCCGAGCATGACGAGCGCGGTGCGGTCGCGCGGCAGGAGCGCGAGCAGCGCCAGGATGCCGCCCTCGCCGCGGTTGTCCGCCCGCATCACGAGGCCGATGTACTTCACGCTCACGGTGAGCACGAGCGACCACACGATCGTCGAGAGGATGCCGAGCACGGCCTCCGGCGTCGCTGTCAGGCCGTACTCCGGATTGAACGCTTCGCGGAACGCGTACAGCGGGCTCGTGCCGATGTCGCCGTAGACGACGCCGAGCGCGGTGAGGCTGAGCGCGGCGAGCCGCTTGCCGGTGGGCACCTCGTGACGCGTCGGCCGGGGACGGGTCGGCGGAGCGCCGGGCGCGACCGCCGCCGTGCCCGGGTGCGCGCTCATGGCCTCAGCGTACCGCGCGCGGCGAGCGACTACCCGACGGGATCGGTGGGATCGGGCCCGAGCTCCTCGATGTCCTTGCCCGCGCCCTTCACCGCGCTGACCTCGATTTCGACCAGCAACTCGGGCCGCGCGAGGCCCGTGATCCGGCAACCGGTCGCCGCGGGACGGCTGCGCGCGAAGTAGCCCGGGCCCTGGCCGTGCGGGCGATTGACGTGAGCGCTGCCGACGGTAAACGTCTCGCGGCGGACGACGTCGTCCAGCGACGATCCGAGCTGCTCCAGCGACCACTGCACGGTCTGCATCGCGTGGTCGTACTGCGCGGCCCAATCATCGGGCGACTGGATCTCGCCGGCCGCGTCGAGATCCGTGCAGCCGCTCATGTAGATCCGGTCGCCGACCTGGACCGCGCGCGCGTAGCCGCGCGGCTTCTCGCGCTCGCGCTGCGTGTAGAGATCGCGCCGCGTCTTCGACGCGCCGATGACCGCCTCCGCTTCGATCTCCACGAGCATGTCGGGACGGAGCAGCGCCGGGATGCCGAGCGTGGTCGAGGTGGGGCGCACGTCCTTCACCGCCTCGAGCCACGCGCGCGTGTAGCCCGCCATCTGCGAGAGGTCGGTGAAGAAGCTCTTCGTGTAGACGAGGTCGGCCGGCGTGCCGCCCGCCTCCTCCAGCGCCGCGAAGATCGTGTCCATCGTCGCCCGCGTCTGGCGATAGAGGTCGCCCGGGCTCTCGACGCCGCCGCGCGCGTTCATGGCGGTGGTGCCGGAGATGAACACGCGGTCGCCGACGCGGAGCGCGCGTGAGTACGCGTACTGCTCTTCCGTCACGCGACCGGAGCTGACGCGGCGCCCATTCTTGCCCGCGCCGTCGACCGCGTCGAGCTCGATCTCGATGAGCTGCGTCGGCTGCGCGAGGCCGACGACCTGGACCAGCGTGGCCGCCGGCCGCGCGTCACGGAAGCGCCGGGCGACGGCGCGCGCGGCCTCGTCGGCGACCGACACGTCCGTCACGTACATCCGGTTCCGCACGACGTCGTCGAACGTCGCGCCGGCCTTCGCGAGGCTCCACTCGGCGATCGCCATGATGGCGTCGACCTGCGTGACGACGTCGCCCACGCCCACGACGCTCTGCTGCCGGTCGATCGCGGTCGTGCCGGCCTGGAGGACGGTGTCGCCGACGCGCACGGCGCGTGAGTAGTGCGCGGTCCGCTCGAGCGCGCGGCCGGAAGAGACGTTGATGCGGCGCATCGCTCAGCTCGTCGCGGACGCGGACGCGGCGCGCCAGACGCGGCGCTTGCCGGTGTCGACCCTGAACGCGGTGATGGCGGCGCCGAAGAGGAACAGGCACGCGAGGACGAACGCGGCGCCGTAGCCGCCGGTCGTCTCGAACATCGCGCCGGCGAGCCACGAGCCGATCGCCGAGCCCGTCTGGTGCACGAGGAAGATCACGCCGAGCACGCGGCTCACCGAGTAGCGGCCCCAGATGTCGGCGGTGAGCGCGGACGTCATCGAGCCCGTCCCCGACATCGTGATGCCGCCGAGGATGGAGACGACGATGATCGCCGCCGGGTTGTCGCGGATCAGGAAGAAGCCGGAGAAGATCAGGATCCGCCCGGCGTAGATCGAGGCGAGCACGGGCCGCCGTCCGATGCGGTCGGAGATCAATCCGAGGATCATCGTGCCGCCGATCGCCGAGGCGCCGAGCACGCCGATCGCCCACGACGCGAACATCGGCGTGTAGCCGTGGTCGGTGAGCATCGGCACGCCGTGCGACGAGAGCAGGCTCATCGAGAACCCGCACGTGAAGAACGAGCCCCCGAGCTGCCAGAAGGCGAGCGTCTGCATCGCTTCGGTCGCCGTCACGCGCTTCGCGGCCGCCGCCGTGGCCGCCGGCTCGGGCTGGCCGCCGTCGACGCCGAGCCCCATCGATTCGGGTGACTCACGCACGATCCACAGCGCGATCGGCAGGATGATGACGAGCACGCCGACGCCGATGAGCATGTACGCCGACCGCCACCCGAGGTTGAGGATCAGCCACGTCACGATCGGCACGAGCAGGCTCATCCCCACCATCGACGCGCTCGCGAGCGTCGAGAGCGCGGTGCCGCGGCGCTTGCTGAACCATCGCGCGGTGACGCCGGAGGCGAGCACGGGGCCGCACAGCGCGAGCCCGAACGAGAGCAGCACGCCGTAGACGGCGAAGAACTCCCAGAAGTTCCGGACCAGTCCGGTGAGGAGGAGCGATGCCACGAGAATCAGCGCTCCCGCCGACGCGGTCAGGCGCGCGCCGAATCGGTCGAGGATGACGCCGGTCAGCGGCCCGAACAGACCGTAGAGGAACAGGCTGACCGCGATGACGATGGAGAACGTCGCGCGGTCGAGCCCGAGGTCCGCGGTGATCGGCTTCAGGAACGGCCCGACGGCGTGCCGGATGCCGGTGGAGGTGAGCGTCATGAAGGAGAAGCCGGCGACCACCCACCATCCGTAGAACACCGCTGGTTTGCGCATGTATGCCGACTATAACCGTAGAATCGGAATTATGACGAGCCGCCCCGGAGAAGGTCTCGCGGTCGGCTTCGAGGGGACGCGCATTCCCGACGCCGTGGCGGCGCTCGCCGAGCGGTCAGGGCTCGGTGGCCTCGTGTTGTTCACCCGCAACTGCCCGGACGTCGAGAGCGTCCTCGCGCAGACGAAAGCCGCACGAGCGCTCGGTCCCGACGTGCTCGTGATGGTCGACCACGAGGGCGGGCGCGTGCACCGCCTGCCCGAGCCCTTCACGCGGTTCCCGCCGGCGGCGGCGATCGGACGCGCCGGCGACCCGCGACTCGCCGCCGCGGTCGCGCGAGCGATGGCGCGCGAGCTCCGCGCCGCCGGGTTCGACTCGGGGATCGCGCCCGTCCTCGACTGTCTCTTCGACCCCGCGAGCACGGTGATCGGCGAGCGCGCGTACGGCGCGGCGCCCGACGAGGTCGCCGCGTGCGGCGTCGCGTTCGTCGAGGCGGCGCTGGCCGAAGGCGTCATTCCCGTCGCGAAGCACTTCCCCGGGCACGGACGCACGCCGCTCGACTCACATCGCGAGCTGCCCGAGGTCGGCGCGAGCAACGACGAGCTCACCCGTGGTGACCTCGTTCCCTTCCGCGCCGCGCTCGACGCCGGCTGTCCCGCGGTGCTCGTCGCGCACGTCCGGTATCGCGCCCTCGATCCGACGTTGCCGGCATCGCTCTCACCCGCGATCATCGGCGGTCTGCTTCGTGAGCGCCTCGGCTTCGCGGGGCTCGTGCTCAGCGACGATCTCGAGATGGCCGCGGTCGCCGAAGGGTGGGGGATCGCCGAGGCCGCGCGACGGTTCCTGCTCGCGGGCGGCGATCTCGCGCTGATCTGTCGAGACGGCGAGGCACAGCGCGAGGCGGTCGTGTCGATCGAGAAGGCGATCGACCGCGGCGCGCTGGATCTCGCGCCGAGCGTGCGTCGTCGGCGCGCCGTCCGGCGCCTGGCCGAGGCGGCGGGACCGCGGCCGGCCGTCGCGGTGATCGGATGCGCGGAGCATCGCGCGCTCGCGGATGAGATCGGGCGGCGCTCGGCCGTGCGAGCCTGACATGAATCGTCGCGCATTCCTGATGCGTGCGGGCGAGGCACTGCTCGGCGCGGGCACGCTCGCCGTCGCGTGGCCGGGCCGCGCGCGTTCAGGCGGCCGCGCGTCGAACGTCTTCGAGGGGCGCGACGTCTTCGATCGGCTCGTGAGGCTGGCGATGACGGAAGCGTGGAGTGACCGGCCGATCGGCGAGCGGATGGGCGCGATCGGCATGGCGCTCCGGCAGACCCCGTACGCTTCGGGCACGCTCGAGCGCTACGAGGATCGTGAAGTCTGCTCGGTCGACCTGCGCGGCCTCGACTGCGTCACCTTCTACGAGATCGCGCTCGGCTTCGCGCGGATGCTCCGCCGCGTCGAGCGCACGCCGGAGGCCTTGCTCTCCGAGATCGCGTTCATGCGCTACCGGGGTGGCCGGCTCACCGACTACGCCTCGCGGCTCCACTACACGAGCGACTGGCTCGCCGACAACGACGCCAAGCGCGTGGTGCGCGTCGTCACGCACGAGCTCCCGGGCGCGATCCGCTTCACCAAGCGCGTCGATTTCATGAGCCGGCATCCGGGCGCCTACCTGCAGCTCAGGAACAATCCCGCGCTCGTCGAGAAGATCGCGCGCACCGAGGCGGACATCAACGCCCGCCCGACGCGCTATCTGCCGAAGGAGAAGGTGCGCGCGGCGCAGCCGCTGCTGAAGACGGGCGACATCGTGGGCGTGACCACCGCGCTGGACGGGCTCGACTGCGCGCACACGGGCCTCTGCTACCGGGACGAGCGCGGCGTGCTGCGATTCCTCCACGCGTCGACGACGCGGAAGGAAGTCGTGCTCGACCACGAGCTCGCCACCTATCTCGCGAGCGTGACGACGCACACCGGAATCATGGTGGCGCGCCCGCTCGACGTGGCCTGAGCGGCTCTAGGCCTTCCACACGCTCTTGCCGCCGAAGCGGCTCTGCCAGCGCGGGATCACCTCGCGGTTGTAGACGTTGTCCGGCACCTCGCCGCGGAGCGCATGGAGCACGGACTCCGTCGCCCAGCGGATACCGGGCCCGAGCCCGCTGCCCACGTTCGACGACACCATGTGCGGTGTCAGCAGGACCTTGTCGCCGAGATTGCGGAGCTGGCTGTCCTGCGACAGGGGCTCCTCCTCGAAGACGTCGAGCGCGGCGCCGGCGATCTGTCCGCGGATGAGCGCTTCGATGAGGGCGGGCTCCTGAACGCACGGACCGCGCGACGTGTTGATGAGGATCGCCGTGGGCTTCATCAGCGCGAGCTGCTTCTCGCCGATCATGTGGCGCGTCTCGCGCGTGAGCACGACGTGCAGGCTCACCACGTCGGACTCGCGGAGGACCGTGTCGAGGTCCACGCGCTCGACGCCGTGCTCGGCGAACTTCGTCTCGGGCACGTACGGGTCGGTGGCGATGATGCGCATGTTCCACGGACGGAGCAGCGTCGCGATGCGGCTGCCGATCCTGCCGAGGCCGATCAGCCCGAGCGTGATCCCGCGGTAGCCGTCGGCACGCGCGCCGAGATACGTCCCTTGCAGCTCGGGCAATCGCCAGCCGCCGCGCTGCTTCATGTGCTGATCGCGCTCGCGCGCCTTCTTGAGCATCGTCAGCATCGCGGTGATGGTGCCTTCCGCGACGCCGCCCCAGTTCGATTCGGTCGGGCCGTGGGTCACGAGGATGCCGAGCTCCGTCGCCGCGTCGACGTCGACGTCGTCGGTGCCGATCGTGTACTTCGCGACGATCCGGAGGTTCTTCGAGGCCTGCATGACCGTGCGGCTGATCGGCGTGTTCCGGATCGACGTCCCCATCAGCGCGTCGCACTCCTGCGCCATGGCGACCATCTCGGGCTCGCTGTTGCCTTGCGGCGTGTCCCACGACGCCTTGCCGAGACGGAGCGCGCAGCCCGCGGCTTCGAGCGTCCTGTGCGTCTCGCCGGTCTGATCGGCGGGCGCGAAGATGAGGACCTTCGCCGCGCTCATCGGTCGAGCCCGTAGAGCCGGCGCGCGGTGCCGGCCAGGATCTGCCGCTTCGTCTCGTCGGAGATGTCCTTGCGCTCCTGCATGTGGTGGATGTTCTCGGGGAACTCGTTGTCCCAGTGCGGCCAGTCCGACGCGTAGAAGATGCCGGCCTTGCCCAGCGCCTCGACCGTCGGCCCGAGCAGCCACTCGCTCGCTTCCGCCGGATAGAACAGCCGGTCGCTCGTCAGGTACTCGCTCGGCTTCCGCGTGCAGCGCGGCGCCTCGAGCGCCCCGCGCTTTTCCCATTCCTCGTCCATGCGCCCGAGCCAGTAAGGCACCCAGGTGCAGCCCGCTTCGAGGAACGCGACCTTCAGGCGCGGGAACGCTGCGAACACGCCCTGGAACGCCATGCTCGTCATCTGGATCATCTGCGCGAACGCGTGCGACAGCGTGTGGACCTCGATGAAGCGATCGAAGAGGTCGGCGCCGAAGAACTGCGGTCCGCGCACGGTCGCGTGCACGCCGACCATCGTGCCGAGCCGCTCCGCTTCGGCGTAGATCGGCCAGAAGTCGTCGTGCCCGAGCGGCTTCCTCAGCCCGACGGCCGGCAGCATCGATCCGACGAAGCCGAGCGCGTGCGTCCGGCGCAGCTCCTCGACGGCGGCGTTCGGGTCCTGGAGCGGCAGCAGCGCGACGCCCTTCAGCCGCGGGCTCTGCATGAGCTCATGGTGGAAGAAGTCGTTGTAGGCGCGGCAGACGGCGACGGCGACGTCGGGCTCGCGCACCCAGCCGACCGAGAGTCCGGCCGTCGGATAGAGCACGGAGGTGTCGACGCCACCGCGGTCCAGCGCCTCCAGCCACGCCTTCGCGTCCGATCCGCGCTCGCCGAGCGTGCCGCGGACCGAGCGGTCCCATCCGTCGGTGGGGTAGTACGCGCGCGCGCCCTTGTTCGAGCCGAAGTCGCGGTACGCCGGATCGATGTAGCGCGCGAGCTGCTCGTTGGACTCGGTGACGTGCCCGTCCCCGTCGATGATCCCCGCCGTCGTCATGGCCGCCTCCTTGGGGAGACCAAGGATACTCTGGCGAGCGATGCGTGCGTTCGTGGTCGTCAATCCCGCGGCGGGCGGTGGACGGACGGCGGGCCTCTGGCCTTCGCTCCGCGAGCGGTTCGAGGCGGCCGGCATCGAGATCGTCGCGCGGACGACCGGTGGGCCTGGCGACGCCATCGCGATCGCTCGCGGCGCCGTCGACGATGGGTGGCCGCTCGTCGTGGCCGTCGGCGGTGACGGCACCGTGAACGAGGTGGTGACCGGCGTCATGGCTGCCGGCAACACGGACGCGGCAGTCGGCATCGTGGCCACGGGACGCGGGCGTGACGTGTGCCGCAACCTCGGTCTCGCCCGCGACCCGGTCGCGGCCGTCGGACGACTCGGGTCCGGCGACGACGTCCGCGTCGACGCCGGCGTGCTCACGAGAGGCGACGGCCGCACCCACTACTTCATCAACGCCGCCGGCATCGGCTTCGACGCGGCGGTCGCCGCGCGCACGGCGCAGACGCGCGGCGGGCGGCTCCCGTACCTGCGCGCGACCGTCGCGGCCCTGGCCGCACATGACCCCGTGACGCTGACGCTCGGCCTCGACGGGCGGTCGCGCACGAAGCGCGTGACCGCCGTGATGATCGCCAACGGCGCTCACATTGGCGGCGGGATGAACGTCGCTCCGGGCGCGGATCCGACGGATGGGCGCCTCGACGTCGTCGTCATCGGCGCGAAGTCGCGCGCGGGGCTACTCGCGTGGCTGCCCACGCTCTACTGGGGCGGGCACGTCCGATCGAAAGACGTGACGGTGACTCGCGCGTCGACCGTCACCATCGACGCGACGCCGCCGGCGCCCGTGCACGTGGACGGCGAGCCACTGGGAACCACACCGGTGACGATTTCGATCCGGCCGCGCGCGTTGCGCGTGCGGCGGTAGGGCGCGTATTTCAGGGCGGCGTGAAGCCTCCGTTCGGATCGTGGCAGGTCATCGGTCAGGCCGTTCCACAGCACCTCTTGGCCTTGCGGCCGCTGCCGCACGAACACCTCGCATCATGACGAAGACCGCGGCCGTGCCGTACGCGAAGGACGGCACCCGCGTGAACTCCGTGCATCCCGGCATCATGCCGCCGATGCGCACGTCGACGGCGTCCGCGGATCCGGAGTCCGACGAGGCGTCCTACATCACCGGCACCGAGCTCGTTGTCGACGGCGGCTTTCTGGCGGCGTAGCGCGGCGGGTTCCGTATGACGGGCGGTCATGCGTCCGCGATTCTCCGGGCTCTGGCGGCAACCCGAGTTCCTGACGTTCTGGGCCGCGTCGGCGATCTCCGACGTCGGCACGCAGGTCTCGATGCTCGCGCTGCCCTTGATCGCCGCGCTCACGCTCGACGCGACGCCATGGCAGATGGGTCTGCTCGCCGCCGCCGGCACGGCGCCGACCCTGCTGGTCGGTCTCTTCGCCGGCGTGTGGGTCGATCGGCTCCGACGGCGTCCGGTCATGATCGCCGCGGACATCGGTCGCGCGGCGCTCCTCGCGACGATTCCGCTCGCCGCCGCGGCCTCCGTGTCGCGCATCGAGGTGCTCTACGCCGTCGCGCTGTCGATCGGCGCGCTCAACGTCCTGTTCGACGTGGCGTTCTACGCGTACATCCCGTCGCTCGTCTCTCGCGATCGCCTCGTCGAGGCGAACTCGAAGATCGAAACGACGTCGGCGCTCGCCCAGGTGACCGGACCGGGCGCGGGCGGCGCGCTCGTGGCCACGCTCGGCGGGCCCGTCGCGATGTTGATCGACGCGCTGTCGTTCCTGCTCTCGGCGGTCTTCACCCGGCGGATCCGCGTGAGCGAGCCGGCGCCACAGCGCGACGCGCGCGAGGGCGTGTTCGAGGAGATCCGTGAAGGCCTGTCCGTCGTCGCGCGCCATCCGATCCTGCGCGTGCTCGGCGGCTGCTCGGCGACGAGGGGCCTCTTCGGGCGCATGTTCCTCGCGGTCTACATCCTCTTCATGACGCGCGATCTCGGGCTCGGCGCCGTCGGCGTCGGTCTCGTGCTCGCGACCGGCGGAGTCGGCTCGCTGGCCGGCGCGCTCGTGGCCGAGCGGGCCGCGCGACGGTTCGGACCCGGTCCGACGATGATCGGCGCGCAGCTCCTGTTCGGTGTGACCGGACTCGCCGTACCGCTCGCGGTGCTCGTGCCGCGCTTCGCGCTCGAGCTCGTCGTGGCGTCGGAGTTCGCGCAGTGGATGACGCTGCTCGTCTACTCCATCAACGCCGTCAGCGCGCGACAGGCGCTCACGCCCGACCGGCTGCTCGGACGCGTGAATGCCACGATGCGGTTCGCCGCGGGCGGCGCGCTCCCGATCGGCTCGCTGCTCGGCGGCGCCGTCGGCGGGATGATCGGGCTGCCGCTCACGCTCGTCGTCGCGGAGCTCGGCATGCTGCTCGCGTCGCTGCGGCTGCTGCTGTCGCCGGTGCGGAGACTTCGGACGCTCGACGCCACGGGGAGAGCGGCGCCCGCGCCGGCGCTCGGCCGACACTTCTAAAGCCATATCAGGCAAAGGGAGTTCTAGTTTCCGGTCGGGATGACAAGTCGGTCGCAGAGAAGGAGCCGATTGGCAAGGCTTGCCTTGAGTATCTTCGAGGCGTAGATCGCATCGGAGACGATGACTGGGTCTCCGAAGTTCGGCCAGATCGAGAGATCTGTGCAAAGAAGAACGTTCTCTGGCTGTGACATGAACGAGTTTTGCCGGCGCAATCCTAGTCCGCGGGGGAGGCAGAGAGGAGCGCGCCGTCAGGCGCGCGACGACCGCCGGAAGGGGGACGCAGTCCCCCTCCGGGTCAGAACCGGCGGCGGCCGCCCATCGCGCGCTTGCGCAGGCGGAGCGACTTCGGCGTGACCTCGAGCAGCTCGTCCTCGCGGATCCACTCGAGGCACTGCTCGAGGTTGAAGATGCGCGGCGGTGTCAGCCGGATGCTCTCGTCGGCCGACGACGCGCGCATGTTGGTGAGCTTCTTTTCCTTCGTGATGTTCACGTCGAGGTCGTTGTCCCGCGAGTTCTCGCCGACGATCTGGCCCTCGTACACCTGCTCGCCCGGGGCGATGAACATCACGCCCCGCGCCTGGAGGTTGTCGATGGCGTAGCCGGTCGTGCGGCCGGCGCGGTCGGCGACGAGCGCGCCGCTCTGGCGGTGCGGAATGTCTCCCTGCCACTCGTCCCAGCCGTCGAAGATGTGGTTCAGCAGCCCGGTGCCGCGCGTGTCGGTCAGGAACTCCGTGCGATAGCCGATGAGGCCGCGCGACGGGAGGCGGTACTCGAGCCGGACGCGGCCGGTGCCGTGATTCACCATCTTCGTCATCGTGCCCTTGCGCGGCGCGACCTTCTGGGTGATCGCCCCGATGAACTCCTCGGGGATGTCGATGACGAGGTGCTCCATCGGCTCCATCGTTGTGCCGTCTTCCTGGTGCGTGATGATCTCCGGCTTGCCGACCTCGACCTCGAAGCCCTCGCGCCGCATGATCTCGATGAGGATCGCGAGCTGCAGCTCGCCACGACCGGAGACGCGGAACGTGTCGGGCGAGTCCGTCTCCTCCACGCGGATGCCGGGGTTGAGCTTCTTCTCCTTCATCAGGCGCTCGCGCAGCTGCGGGGACGTGACGTACTTGCCTTCCTTGCCCGCGAACGGCGAGACGTTGGCGGAGAAGAGCATCGACACCGTCGGCTCGTCGATGCGGATGAGCGGCAGCGCCACCGGGCTCTCGAGCGCGGCGACCGTCTCGCCGATGTCGATGTTCTCGATGCCGGCGATCGCCACGATCTCGCCCGCGCGCGCCTCCTGGATCTCGATGCGCTTCAGGCCCTCGTAGCCGTAGAGCACCGTGACCTTCGCCTGCTCCGTGGAGCCGTCGCGGTGGACCACCGAGATCCGCTCCGCCTGCTTCACCGTGCCGTTGACGATGCGCCCGATGACGAGCCGCCCGACGTAGTCGTCCCAGTCGAGCATCGTCACGCGGAACTGGAGGCCGACCGCGTCGTCGAAGCGCGGCGGCGGGACGGTCTTGAGGATCGTCTCGAACAGCGGCTCGAGGGTCGTGCCCTGGATCTTGAGGTCGGTCGTCGCCGTCCCCGTCCGCGCGTTGGTGTAGAGCACGGGGAACTCGAGCTGATCCTCGGAGGCGTCGAGATCGATGAAGAGGTCGTACACCTCGTCGAGCACTTCCGCCGGTCGCGCGTCGCCGCGGTCGATCTTGTTGATGACGACGATCGGCGGCAGCCCGGCCTCGAGCGCCTTCTTCAGCACGAACCGCGTCTGCGGCAGCGGCCCCTCGGCGGCGTCGACCAGCAGCAGGACGCCGTCGACCAGCGTGAGCGTGCGCTCGACCTCGGAGCCGAAGTCGGCGTGGCCCGGGGTGTCGACGATGTTGATGTGGACGTCACGGTAGTTCACGGCCGTGTTCTTGGCCATGATCGTGATGCCCTTCTCGCGCTCGAGGTCCATCGAGTCCATGATCCGTTCGGCGACGGCCTGGTTCTCGCGGAAGAGCCCCGACTGCCACAGCATCGCGTCGACGAGGGTGGTCTTGCCGTGGTCGACGTGAGCGATGATGGCGATGTTGCGGATCGATTCGCGCTGCTGCATCGAGCCACTGTACCACGCGAACTGTATTGTTTCCGCGGCATTGACGCCCATTCGGGCAGTTCCTACACTCGCGGCATGGGCCACTTCTACGTGCGCGGTACCCTCACAGGGCCGACGGGCGTCAGCGAGTCCCTGGATCTTTTCGTCGATACCGGCTCGACCCTGATCGTGCTCCCAACCCACGTCGCCGAACGTCTCCAGCTCCGTCCGGCCGAGCTCTGCACGGTCGAGCTGGCCGACGGCAGCGAGGCGTCATGGCCGCTCGCCGACATTCGCGTCGCGCTGGAGGGGCGAGAGGCGCCGACGCTGTGTCTCATCGCGGATCACGGCGAGCCGCTTCTCGGCGTGGTGGCGTTGGAAAGTCTGCGTCTCGGCGTCGATCCCGTTCGGCGCCGCCTGGCTCCGACGCGTGCGTTCGCGAAGCCGACCCTGCAGAGTCAGCTCGCGCCGGCGCCCGCGTAATTCAGGCGATGGGCAACTTTCACGTGGTCGCGGACCTGACCGGGCCGACAGGCGTCACCGAAAGCTCGGTGCCCGCCTCTGTCGCGGAACGGCTGGAGCTCAGGCCCACTCGCATCGTTTCGATACGCATCGCCGGAGGACCGAGAGAACGGTGGCCACTCGCGTCCGTCCGACTGTCGCTCGGCGACAACGAGGTCGTGACACCGTGCCTCATCGTGCCCGCCGGCGCCGCGCTCCTCGGCGCCGTCGCGCTGGAGTCGCTGCTGCTCGCCGTCGATCCCCTCGCGAAACGGCTCGTACCGACCGACGGCTATACCATGGGCGCCCCGCGCAGCGTCGTATACTGACGGCCACTCACCCCGCCGGAGGTTCCTGATGCGATTCGCATTCATCGTGCTGCTCGCCGTCCTCGCTCCGTGCGCCGTCGCCGACGCGCAGGGGGGCAAGGCACCCACGCTCGTCATGACCATGGAGAAGGGCGGCCAGGTCACCATCGAGCTCTGGCCCGACGTCGCGCCGAACCACGTGAAGAACTTCGTCGACCTGTCGAAGCAAGGCTTCTACGACGGCCAGCGCGTGCATCGCGTCGAGCCGAAGTTCGTCGTGCAGTTCGGAGACCCCGCCTCGAAGACCAAGCCCATGGACGATCCCGCGATGGGCAGCGGCGGATCCGGCAAGACGCTCAAGGCCGAGTTCAACAAGAAGCCGTTCGACCGCGGCGTGCTCGGCATGGCGCGCACGAACGATCCCGATTCGGCGTCGAGCCAGGTCTACCTGATGCTCGGCGACGCGCACTTCCTCAACGGCCAGTACACGGCGTTCGGCAAGGTGACGAAGGGCATGGAGGTCGTCGACAAGATCAAGGTCGGCGACCGCATCAAATCCATCACGGCGCAGTAGAGGACTCCCACCATGGCGCAGACGGCCCGCATCACGCTCGACAACGGCAGCGCGATCGACATCGAGTTCTATCCGAAGGACGCGGCGAAGACCGTCGACAACTTCGTGAAGCTCGCGAAGCAGGGGTTCTACAACGGACTGACATTCCACCGCGTCGTCCCCAACTTCGTCGCGCAGGGCGGATGTCCGAAGGGCGACGGCACCGGGGGGCCGGGCTGGACGGTCCCCGCGGAGTTCAACGCGCGCCCGCACGTGCGCGGCACCGTCGCGATGGCGCGCAGCCAGCACCCGGATTCGGCCGGCAGCCAGTTCTACATCTGCTACGGCCCCACGCCGCACCTCGACCGCAACTACACGGTGTTCGGCCGGGTCACGAGCGGGATGGAGCACGTCGACACGATCAAGCAGGGCGACAAGATGCAGACGGTCGAGATCCAGGAAAGCTGAGCCCATGGCCTGGACGCTCCTCATCAAGAACGGCTCGGTGATCGACGGCACGGGCGCGGCGGCACGTCCGGCCGACGTGGCGCTCGACGGCGATCGCATCGCGGCGGTCGGTCCGGGCCTGCGCGGCGAGGCGGCGCGCACGCTCGACGCCGCGGGGCACGTCGTCGCGCCGGGCTTCATCGACGCGCATTCGCACTCCGACCTCTTCTACTTCGCGTGCCCGTCGGCGGAGTCGAAGGTGCGCCAGGGTGTGACGACGGAAGTCGTCGGCATGTGCTCGTTCTCCCAGGCGCCCGTCCGGCCCGGCGAGGAGCAGACCGTTCGCGGATGGGCCGGCGGCATCGTAGGCTCCGACATCTACCTGGATCTCCGCTGGCAGACGTTCGGGCAGTACCTCGACGCGCTCGCGTCGGTGCGGCCCGCGGTGAACATCGCGCACCTCGCCGGCCACGGCGCGCTGCGCATCGCCGCGATGGGGTTCGAGAACCGTCCCGCCGGCGCCGACGACATCAAGGAGATGGACCGCCTGCTCGGCGAAGCCATGGATGCCGGCGCGTTCGGCTTCTCGACCGGCCTCGTCTACGCGCCCAGCGCGTACGCGAACACCGAGGAGCTGATCGCGCTGGCGAAGGCGATGCGCGCGCGCAACGGGCTTTACTTCTCGCACATCCGCGGCGAGTCCTCGATGCTGCTCGACTCGATCGCGGAAGCGATCCGCATCGGCGAAGAGGGCGGCGTCGGCGTCCAGGTCTCGCACGTGAAGGCCTCGGGCAAGGAGAACTGGCCGAAGATCGACGCCGCGCTGCGCATGATCGAGGACGGCAAGGCGCGCGGCGTCGACGTGCTCGGCGACGTCTACCCATACAACGCCGGCAGCACGAAGCTCGACAACCTCATGCCGGCGTGGGCGCAGGCCGGCGGCATCGACAAGCTCTTGGAGCGCCTCGCCGACCGCGCCGCGCGGCGCAAGATCGCCGAGGAGTGTCTGATCGACGGCGAGCGCTGGGGCACGGTCTCGCAGGGCGGGATCGGCTTCGACCAGATCTTCATCTCGATGTGCAAGCGGCGCGAGCTCGAGGGCCTCAACCTCGCGCAGATCGCGCGGCAATCGGGCATCGCGCCGGTCGACACGCTCTTCAACCTGCTCCTCGAGCAGAAGTGCACGGTCGGCATGGTGAGCTTCTCCCAGAGCATCGAGAACGTGGCGAAGGTCATCGCGCATCCGTCGCTGATGATCGGCTCGGACTCGATCCCGCTGTTCGAGGGTGACGCGGACAAGCCCGGCAAGCCGCATCCGCGCACGTACGGCACGTTCCCGCGCGTGCTCGGAGAGTACGCGCGCGATCGCGGGCTGATCTCGATGGAGACGGCCGTCCACAAGATGACGGGGATGGCCGCGCAGCGGCTTCGCCTGAAGGACCGCGGTGTGCTGCGCGAAGGCCTCGCCGCCGACGTCACGATCTTCGATCCGACGACCGTCAAGGACGAGGCGACGTTCCCCGACCCGCACCGCTATCCCGCCGGCATCCCGTACGTGATCGTCAACGGTGCGGTCGTCGTCGATGCCGGCCGGATGACCGCCGAGCGCGCCGGGCGAATTCTCCGGCGCCCCACGTAGGAGTCGCTGATGCCCACCGTGAGGCTGCGAAAGGCGTCCGAGTACCCGGAGTCAGCGCAGAAGCTCTTCGCGCTGTCCAAGCAGTGGTTCAACCACGACTTCGTCGAGCCGCCGGCGATGAGCCGCGTGATGGCGTGGGATCCGGCGTTCGGCGGTCCGCACGGCCGCGCGATGAAGCGCGCGATGGCGCCGGGCGAGTTCACCCGCGCCGAGAAGGAGATGGTCGCCGCGGTCGTCAGCGGCGTGAACGCCTGCGAGTACTGAGTCAAGGCGCACACTGCAGCCGGGAAGCTGCAGGGGATGACGGGCGACGCGGCGTGGTACGAGGCCGCGATGGTCGTCGGGATCACGAACGCGCTGAACGTCGTTGCCGACGGTCTCACCGAAGCGCGCGCGCTCGGCGCCGGCCTTCCCGATCCGGACGAGGCGCGCGCACCTGCCGGAGCGGCGGCGGTGTTCGCCGAGATCCGCGCGTTCTACGCGCGCACCGACGTCCCCGTCGCGTTCGGGCTCCTGGCCACCGACCCCGGCTATCTCGCCGACGTGTGGGGCGCCACGCAGCGCGCGTTCTCCGACAACCGCCTCACGCGCCGGCTGAAAGAGGCGCTGGCGTTCGCGGTGTCGCTCACCACGCGCTCCGGCTTCGGCACCGCGTTCCACCTCGGCGAGATGCGCCGTCTCGGCGTCGGCGACCGCGGGGTGATGGAAGTCCTCGGCGTGACGCAGATGTTCTCGAGCTACACGAAGATCGCGGACACGCTCCAGCTCGAGCCGGACATGGGCGACATCGCCCCGGTCGACGGCTCGCCTGCTCCCGGCTAAGGCGCGGCGTCCCGGTCCGCCAGCACCCCACAGCGCGGGTGGCGCGGGAGCACCGACGCCGGGACGTCGGGCGTGATCGGCCCGTGCAGCATCGCGCGGAGCGCCGCGCGCTTCGTCGCGCCGCTCGCCAGCACGAGCACTTCGCGCGCCGAGAGGATCGTCTGGATGCCGAGGCTCACCGCGCGTGCGCAGACATCGCCCTGGATGACCTCGTCGGTGAGGATGTAGTCGACCGTCGACGACAAGAGCTCGACCGGGCACGTCGACGTCGCGAAGTCCGCGGGCGGCTCGTGCGAGGCGATGTGAGCGTTCGGCCCGAGGCCGAGCATCACGAGATCGAGCCCGCCCGCCTCGGTGATCGCGCGCTCGTAGTCCTTGCACATCGCGGGGAGATCGGCGGCGTCGACCGCGAACGGGCGACAGCGCGCCGGCTGGACGCCGGCCCAGCTCGCGAACTCCTTCGTGATCTGACGCCAGAAGTAGCCGTCGGACGGCGCGGGAGGGCAGAGCTCGTCGACGCAGAAGACGCGCATGCGCGTGAAGTCGACGGGCGCCGACGTCTGCTGCGCCCGCATCAGCGCGTACATCCGGCGCGGGGTCCGGCGGGCACCGCCATCGCAAGCTCGGGCGTCGCGGCCACCCGGGCGCGGAAGAGCTCGGCCGCCGCCGCGGCGAGCGCGTCCGCATCCGCGTAGACGAGAAGCTTCATGCGCCGGCGCCCTCCCGCGAGGTGCCCAGCATACGCCGGCCTTGATTATGCTTTTCCGAGCATATAGAGTCTGCGGCATGCTCACGGTCGTCCGCCGCCTCGCGCTTGCCGGGCTCGCCGTGTTGGTGGTCGCCACGCTGCCTTCGCGGGCGCAGACACCCGGCCGGACCGTCATCCTCTCCACGACCACGAGCACGCAGGATGCGGGGCTCCTCGACGTGCTGGTGCCGATCTTCGAGCGCCGGAGCGGCTACACCGTGAAGACGATCTCGGTCGGCACCGGCCAGGCCCTCGCGCTCGCGGCGCGCGGCGAGGCCGACGTCACGCTCGCCCACGCCCCCGCGCTCGAGCGCAAGCACGTCGAGGACGGCAAGACGCGGAATCGCCGCCTCGTCATGTGCAACGACTTCGTCATCGTCGGCCCCGAGGCCGATCCCGCGGGCCTCAAGGGCGAGAAGAGCGCCGTGGCCGCGCTCAAGAGGATCGCCGAGAAGGGCGCGCGCTTCGTCTCGCGCGGTGACAAATCAGGCACGCACACGCTCGAGCTCGCGCTGTGGAAGCAGGCGGGCCTGACGCCGGCGGCGCCCTGGTACATCGAATCCGGCCAGGGGATGGGCGCGACGCTCGGCATCGCCGACGATCGCGGCGCGTACACGATCACGGACCGCGCGACGGCGCTCGCGTTCGCGAGGCGCGTCAAGCTCAGGGCGATGGTCGAGGGCGACAAGCCGCTCCTCAACATCTATTCCGTGATGGAGGTCAACCCCGCGAACGGACCGCGGGTGAACGCGGCGGGCGGCAAGGCGTTCGCCGACTTCATGCTCGCGCCCGAGACCCAGGCCGTCATCAGGACGTTCGGCGTCGACAAGTACGGCCAGGCGCTGTTCGTGCCGATCGGCGGCAAGACCGACGAGGACGTCAAGTAGCGTGGACGTCCTCGTCGGCGGCGTCGTCGAGGCGCTCCGGCTTCTCGTCACGGGCGACGCCGAGGTGTGGGCGATCCTCCGTCTCTCGCTGCTGGTTTCGGCGTCCGGCACCGCGATCGCGCTGCTGCTCGCGATTCCCGCGGGCGCGGCGCTCGCGCTCACGCGGTTCCGCGGCCGTCAGCTCCTCGTCAGCCTCGTCAACACCGGCATGGGATTGCCGCCCGTGGTCGTGGGCCTCTTCGTCACGATCCTGCTCTGGCGCAGCGGACCGTTCGGCGCGTGGGAGATCCTCTACACGCCGGCCGCCATCGTCATCGCGCAGGCGGTGATCGCGGCGCCGATCGTCACGGGCATCACGCTCGCGGCCGTGCAGTCGGTGCCGTCGGCATTTCGTCTCCAGCTCCTCGGCCTCGGCGCCTCCCGGCTGCAGATGACGTGGATGGTGCTGCGCGAGGCGCGCCTGCCGATGCTGGCGGCGGTCATGGCGGGGTTCGGCGGCGTCATCTCGGAGATCGGCGCGTCGATGATGGTCGGCGGCAACATCAAGGGCTCGACGCGCACGCTCACGACGGCGATGGTGCTGGAGACGGGCAAGGGCAACTTCGACATCGCGATCGCGCTGTCGATCCTGCTCCTCACGCTGGTCTTCCTCGTGAACTGGGCGCTCACCGCCGTCCAGCAGCGCGGATAATGACCGCCATGCGGGTCCTCGTCGCGCTGACGCTGGTGCTGACGGCGACGGTGACCCCGGCCGCGGCACAGGAGCTCACGCTCTCGGTGGCGATCAGCATGAAGGAGGCGGCGGACGAGGTCGGCCGGCTCTTCACGAAGGCGCATCCCGGCGTCACGCTGCGCTTCAACGTCGGCGCGTCGGGCGAGCTGCAGAAGCAGATCGAGGCGGGTGCGCCGGTGGACGTGTTCATCTCCGCGGCCGCGCGCCAGATGGACGAGCTCGAGGCGAAGCGACTGATCGTGGGACCGACCCGCCGCGCGTTCGCGCGCAACGTGCTCGTCGCGATCGCGCCCGCGGACAGCACGCACGATCTCGCGCGCGCCGCGGTGCTCGGCGAGCCGCGCGTGACACGCATCGCCATCGGCAGTCCGAAGACCGTGCCGGTCGGGCAGTACACCGAGGAGAGCCTGCGCGCGCTCGGGCTCTGGGACCGCGTGCGGTCGAAGCTCGTCTTCGCCGAGAACGTGCGCCAGGTGCTCGAGTACGTGAACCGGGGCGAGGTCGAGGTCGGATTCGTCTACGCGACCGACGCCGCGACGCGCACGGGCCGCGTGAAGGAAGTCTTCCGCCCGGCCGAGGACACGTATCGTCCGATCGTCTACCCGGTCGCGGTGATCGCGGCCGCACGCCAGCGTGCCCTCGCCGGCGCCTTCGTCGATCTGCTCGCCGGCGCGGAAGGTCAGGCCGTGCTGCGACGTGTCGGGTTCGCGCCGGCGCCGCCGGGCTCACGGTAGCCGCCACCGGAGCGCCTCCCGCACTTATATAGTGGTGGACGCCTCATGACCGCGGAGAGCCTGAGCGCGCTGTCGCTGTCGATTCGCGTCGCGGTGTTCGCCACCGCGCTGAACGCGCTCATCGGCATCCCGCTCGCGTACGTGCTCGCGAGGCGGCAATTTCTCGGCAAGACCGCCGTCGATCTCCTCGTCACGCTGCCGCTCGTGCTGCCGCCCACGGTCACCGGCTTCTACCTGATCGTGCTGCTCGGCCGCCGCGGCTGGCTCGGCGGGCCGCTCTACGAGGCGACCGGGTGGTCGATCACGTTCACGTGGTACGCCGCGGTCGTCGCGGCGACGGTGATGGCGCTGCCGCTGCTCGTCCGGACGGCGCGCGCCGCGATCGAGTCGGTCGATCGCGACCTCGAGCGCGCCGCGCACACGCTCGGCCGCTCGGAGTGGCGCGCGGCGCTCGAAGTCACGCTGCCGCTCGCGCGCAACGGCATCATCGCCGGCCTCGTGCTCGCGTTCGCTCGCGCGCTGGGCGAATTCGGCGCCACGCTCATGCTCGCCGGCAACATCCCGGGCCGCACGGCCACGGTGCCGCTGTCGATCTACACCGCGGTGCAGACGGGCGAGAGCGGCGAGGCGCTCGGCCTGGTCGCGACCCTCACGGTGCTCTCGTGCGTGGTGCTCGTCGTCGCCGGGCGTCTCGGAGCGCGGGCGACGTGACGGCACGTCTCGACGTCGACCTCGAGAAGCAGCTTCCCGGCTTCGATCTTCAGGTCCGCTGGACGGCGGGAGACGGCATCGCGGTGCTCTTCGGACCGTCCGGCGCCGGCAAGTCGCTGACGCTCGCCTGTCTCGCGGGTCTCGTGCGTCCCGACGCGGGGCGCATCGTCGTCGACGGTCGAGTGCTGTTCGACGCCGCGACGGGCGTCGACCTTCCGCCGCAGCGACGGCGCGTCGGCTACGTCTTCCAGGGTTACGCGCTGTTCCCGCATCTCAGCGTCGCGGACAACATCGGCTTCGGCCTGCGCGACCGGCCGCGCGCGGAGCGGACGCGGCGCGTCGCCGAGGTCGTCGAGCGCCTGGGCCTCGGCGGTCTCGAAGCGCGCCGGCCCGCGGAGCTCTCGGGCGGTCAGCGCCAGCGGGTCGCACTCGGCCGCGCGCTCGCGATCGATCCCGCGCTGCTGCTGCTCGACGAGCCGCTCTCGGCGCTCGACCTGCCGCTGCGCCGCGCGCTGCGCGACGAGCTGCGCGCCACGCTCGCGGACCTGCGCATGGCGGCGGTCGTGGTGACGCACGACTTCACGGAAGCGTATCGCCTCGGCGACCGCATCGTCGTGTACGACCGCGGCCGCGTGGTGCAGACGGCGCCGCGCTCGGAGCTCTTGTGGCAGCCCGCGTCGGAAGCGGTCGCGCGCATCATGGCGATCCCGAACGTGCTGCGCGGCACGGTCGTGAAGGCGACGCCGGATCGCATCCAGCTCCGGTGGCGCGGCCAGCTCCTCGAAGCGGTGAACTCACCGGCGCGCGCGTACCTGCCGGCGCCCGACACGCCGCTCGCGTTCTTCATCCGCCCCGAGTACGTGCGCCTGATCCGGAAGGATCGCGGGCTCGCCGACCCGTCCCACCACATGAACGTGATGCACGGCACGGTCGTGGAGGAAGCGGACTTCGGCACCACGTGGCTGCTGCGCCTCCGCCTCGACGAGCCCGGCGCGCCGGCGCAAGGCGCGTACGACCTCGAGGTCGAAGTGCCGCACCTCGTGTACGAGATCCTCGAGATCGACCGCGACCGGCACTGGGAGTTTTCCATCCACCGCGGCTCGATCCACGTGCTGCCCGGCTAGGTATACTCCCGCCATGGCCGACGAGATCCATATCCAGTTCACCCGCTTCTCCGCGTTCTACTCGCCGCTCATCGCCACCATCGCCGGCGGGTTCCTGCAGGAAGAGGGCTTCGCGCCGAGGCACTCCGTCGCCCCGCCCGGGAAGTCCGCGATCGATGGCGTGGTGAACGGCACCGTGCACGTCTGCCAGTCCGCGCCGTCCCAGGGCTTCGGCCCGCTGGAGAAGGGGCAGAAGCCGCCGGTCGTGCACTTCGCGCAGATCAACGAGACGGACGGGTTCTTCCTCACGGGGCGCGCGCCGGATCCCTCGTTCACGTGGGGCACGCTGCGCGGCAAGCGCGTCCTCGTCGACCACGGCGGCCAGCCGCTCGTGATGTTCAAGTACGCGTGTCACCGGCGCGGCCTCGACTTCGGCGCGGTCGCCGCCGTGAACGTGCCGAGCGCCGCGATGGACGAGGCGTTCCGCAAGGGCGAGGGCGACTACATCCACCAGCAGGGCCCGGCGCCGCAGCAGCTCGAGCACGACCGCGCCGGGCACATCGTCGCGTCGGTGGGCCAGGCGATCGGCCCCTGCGCGTTCTCGAGCCTGGCGACGACGCGCGAGTGGCTGAAGACCGACGCGGCGAAGCGCTTCACGCGCGCCTATCGCAGGGCGCGCGCGTGGCTGCTCGCGACGCCCGCGGCGGAAGTCGCGGCGAAGGAGGCGTCGTTCTTCCCGGAGATCGACCGCGCGGTGCTGACGGCGACGATCGCGTACTACCAGAAGCTCGGGTGCTGGACGCCGCACGTCGAGATCACGCGCCCGGCGTTCGAGGCGACGCTCGACATCTTCCAGCATGCCGGCCGGATCACGAAGCGCCACGCGTACGACGACGTGGTCGCCGCGCCGCCGGCGGCCTGAACGGCGCGCATGAAGGTCGGCGTCCTGCAGTTCTTCTCGTGGTCGCGGCGGATTCCGCTGACGACCGTGTACGAGCGCGCGTTCTCGCGGATCGAGATCATGGACCAGACCGGCTACGACTGCGTCTGGCTCGCGGAGCACCACTTCAGCACGTACAGCGTGTGCCCCTCGATCAACGTGATGGCCACCCACGTCGCCGCGCGGACGCGGCACCTCCGGATCGGGATGGCCGTCTCGCTCGCCGCGTTTTACAACCCGCTCCGCCTCGCCGAGGAAGTCGCGCTGGTCGACGTACTGTCGGGCGGCCGCGTGAACTGGGGCGCGGGCCGCGGCTTCGATCGCCAGGAGTTCCAGGCGCTCGGCGTGCCGCCCGAGGAGAGCTCCGACCGCTTCCGCGAGTGCGTCGAGATCGTGCTGGCCGCGTGGCGCAACGAGCGCGTGAGCTTCGAGGGAAAGTTCTGGCGCTACGACGGTGTCGAGGTGCTGCCCAAGCCGCTGCAGGCGCCGCATCCCCCGGTCTGGCTCGCGGCGACGTCACTGGACTCGATCCGGCGCGCGGCCGAGAAAGGCTTCGACATCCTCCAGGATCCGCACGCGAGCCACGCGATGATCGGCGAGAAGCGCGCGCTGTACTACGAGACGCTCCGCGCGCACGGCTTCCCGACCGAGGGCCGCGTGATCCCGACCGCTCGCCTGCTCGCCGTGGGCGACAGCGACGAGGAAGCGCGCGAGGTCGCGCGGGCCGGGGCCTCGTGGACCGTGGGCGCCTACGCGAATCCGAGCACGCGTACGGGCCCGCCCGCGCCGCACCACCTCGTGCCCGGCGATCCGGTCGAGCGCTACATGAACGACGTCATCATCCACGGCACGCCCGACCGCGTGCTCGACACCATCGCCGAGCTCCGCGAGACGATCGGCCTCGACTACCTGATGTGCGCGCCGCTGAGTCACAAGAGCTTCATGCTGTTCACGGACAAGGTCCTGCCGAAGCTCATCTAAGGAGAACACCCGTGCGACGATTCGAGATGATCCTGCCAAGCAGTGTCGACGAGTGCGTGAAGGCGCTCGCCACGCACGGCGCCGGCGCCAAGACGGTGGCCGGAGGCACCGACCTCCTGCCCCAGATGAAGAACGGGCTCGTGAAGCCCGCGGTCGTGGTCGACCTCGGCGGGATCGCCGCGCTCAAGGGCGTGACCAACGGCGCGGGGCTCCGTGTCGGCGCCTGCGCCACCGCGCGGGAGCTCGAGCTGCATCCGGAGGTCCGGAAGCGCTACACCGCGCTGGCGGACGGCGCCGCGCTCGTCGGCTCCGTGCAGGTGCGCAACCTCGCCACCGTCGGCGGCAACCTCTGCAACGCCGCGCCGTCGGCCGACATGGCGCCGCCGCTCATGGCGCTCGAAGCCGAGGCGGTGATCGCGGGCCCGAAGGGCGAGCGGCGCGTGCCGCTGAGCGCGTTCTTCACGGGCGTCCGCCAGACCGTGCTCGGCGCGGACGAGCTGCTCGTCGCGCTCGTGATGCCCGCGCCGCCCGTCCCGCCGGAGGCGGGCCTGTATGTCAGCGGCGGCTCGTACATCCGCCACACGCCGCGGCGCGAGCTCGACATCGCCGTGGTCGGCGTCGCCTCGCAGGTGACCGTGCAGAACGGCCGCTGCGTGAAGGCGCGCATCGCGCTGGCGTCCGTCGCGCCGACGCCCGTGCACGCCACGGCCGCGGAGCGCGCGCTCGAAGGCCAGCCGCTCACGCCCGAGCGCATCGAGCAGGCCGCCGGTCTCGCCGTCGAGGCCGCGAAGCCGATCAGCGACCAGCGAGGCTCCGCCGACTTTCGGAGACACCTCGTGCGTGTCCTCACCCGTCGAACCCTCACCGCCGCGCTCGCGCGCGCGCGCGCATAGTCCGGAGGCCATCGTGCCGAAGCAGATCCTCAGCTTCACCGTGAACGGCGACAAGGTGGACCTCCTCGTTCCGCCCTACGTCACGCTGCTCGACGCGCTTCGCGACGAGGCGGGCCTCACCGGGCCGAAGGAAGGCTGCGGCACGGGCGACTGTGGTGCCTGCACCGTGCACCTCGACGGCAAGCCCGTGGCGAGCTGTCTCGTGCTGGCGCTGCAGGCGCGCGGGCGCTCGGTGCGGACGATCGAGGGGCTCGGCACGGCGACCGCGCTGCATCCGCTGCAGGACGCGTTCGTCCGCCACGGCGTGCCGCAGTGCGGGTTCTGCATCCCGGGCGTGCTGATGGCCGCGGCCGCGCTGCTCGAGGAGCATGCCGCGCCGACCGAGGAGCAGATCCGCTACGGCATCGCCGGCAACCTCTGCCGCTGCACGGGCTACACGAAAATGGTCGCGGCGATCACGGAAGCCGCGGGAATGATCAAGAAGGGAGCTGCGCGATGAGCGTGATGAAGACCACGCGTGACGTCAAGGGAGTCGGCCTCTCGATCCCGCGCCCCGACGGGCCCGACAAGGTGACGGGCAAGGTCCAGTACGTCGCCGACATCACGCCGCGCGGCCTGCTCCACGCCAAGCTCCTGCGCAGCCCGCACGCGCACGCGAAGATCGTGCGGATCGACGTGAGCAAGGCGCGCGCGCTGCCCGGCGTCCGCGCCGTCCTGACCGCCGCCGACATTCCCGAGCTCAAGGGGAAGCCGGCCTCGCGTGCGCATGCCGTGCTCGCCATCGACCGTGTCGTCTTCGCCGGCCAGCCGGTCGCGGCGGTGGCCGCCGACGAGGTCGCGATCGCCGAAGAAGCGCTCGATCTCATCGACGTGCAGTACGAAGTCCTGCCGGCCTCGGTCGATCCGCTGCAGGCGATGAAGCCCGGCGCGCCGCCGGTCGCCGAGCTCGGCACGGAAGCCGACCTCAGCGAAGCGATGGCGCACTCGGCCGTCGCGATGGCGAAGGGCGAGACGCCGACCAAGGCCGTGAACGTCAGCCAGACGGCGCACGTGAAGCGCGGCGACGTCGCGAAAGGCTTCGCGGAGTCCGACGTCGTCCTGGAACACACCTACCGCGTGCCGATGGTCCATCAGGGCTACATCGAGCCGCACGCGGTGCTCGCCGAATGGGACCGCTCGGGCAACCTCACGTTGTGGGCGAGCACGCAGGGCTCGTTCAACACACGCAGCGAAGTGGCGGACGTGCTCGGCCTCGAGGAGAACCGCATCAAGGTGATCCCCGTCGAGTGCGGCGGCGGCTTCGGCGGCAAGATCCGCGCGCTGTGCGAGCCGATCACCGCGATCCTCGCGCGCGTCACCGCGCGGCCCGTGCGCTACGTGATGACGCGGCGGGAAGAGCTCGAGGCGGGCATGCCCGCGCCGCAGGTCATCATCCGTCTCAAGACCGGCGTGAAGAAGGACGGCACGCTCATGGCGCTCGAGGGCGAGACCGTGCTCGAGTCCGGCGCGTTCTCCGGCACCGTGCTCGCCGTGAGCGCGGTGTTCCTCGGCAGCCTCTACAAGTGGCCCGCGTTCGACATCAAGGGCTCCGAGGTGCTCACGCACAAGCCGAGCGTCGCGGCGTATCGCGCGCCGGTGGCGCCGCAGAGCATCTTCGCGATCGACTCGCAGATGGACGCGCTCGCGCGCGCGCTGAACATCGATCCGGTCGCATTCCGCGCGCGCCATCTCTCGAAGCCCGGCGATCCCATGGCCAACAACCAGCCGTGGGCGAGCATGGGCGCGCCCGAGGTGCTGCAGAAGGCCGGCGCGCATCGCGTGTGGAAGGAGCGCGAGGCGTGGAAGAAGGGTGCGAAGCCCGGCACCCTCCGCGGCGTCGGCCTCTCGCTCGGCGGCTGGCTCGGCGGTCTGCAGCCCACCGGCGCGAGCGTGAAGCTGAATCCCGACGGCACGCTGAGCGTGCTCACGGGCCAGGTGGACATCGCGGGGACGAACATCGCGCTCGCGCAGATCGCGGCCACCGCGTACGGCGTCGACATCGACAAGGTGAAGATCACCACGGGCGATACGGACGTCGCGCCGGTCACCGGTCTCAGCGCCGGAAGCAAGACCGTCTATACCGTCGGCGTGGCGGTGCTGCAGGCCGCGCAGGCGGCGCGCAAGCAGACGTTCGAGATCGCCGCGGCGGAGCTCGAAGCGGCGGTCGACGACCTCGAGCTGGTCGACGGCAAGATCGTCGTGCGCGGCGTGCCGGGAAAGGGCGTCACGCTCCAGTCGATCGGCAAGAAGGGCAACCTCTACATGTCGAAGGTCGAGCCCGTGATCGCCTCGTCGCATCCCGCCTTCAGCCAGCAGGCGCCGGCGTTCGCGTCGCAGATCGCGCGCATCGAGCTCGATCCCGACACGGGCGAGGTGACGCTGAAGGACTTCGTGATCGTCCAGGACGTCGGCAAGGCGATCAACCCGCTCGCCGTCGAAGGGCAGATGCAGGGCGGCGCGGTGCAGAGCCTCGGCATGGCGCTCACCGAAGGGCTCGTGTACGACGACCAGGGGCGGCTCACCAACCCGAGCCTGCTCGACTATCGCAAGCTGACCGCGGCCGATCTGCCGAACCTCGAGACCGTGATCGTCGAGGTGCCGTCGCCCGCCGGACCGTTCGGCGCGCGCGGCGTCGGCGAGCCGCCGATCATCCCGGCGCCGGCCGCGATCGCCAACGCGATCGCCGACGCGACGGGAGTCCGGCTCACCGAGGCGCCGCTCACGCCCGAGCGGATCGCGCTGGCGCTCGCGCGCCGCGGCGCCGGGTAGGACATGTCGGAGAAACGGCACTCGCCGAGGGGGTGGGGGGTGCCGAGGGGGTGGGGGGTGCGTCTCGCACCCCCCATGTGGTTCAAAGTGCGCGCCTGGATCACCTTCGGCGACGACGTCAAGTTCGGCGACGGCCGGGCGCGGCTGCTGGAGCTGATCGAGACGCGCGGCGCGCTCAACAAGGCGGCGGACGAGCTCGAGATGTCGTACCGCAACGCCTGGGGCTACCTGCAGGAGCTCGAGCGCGCCGCCGGCTTCAAGTTCGTCGAGCGCGCGCCGGGACGCGGGCCGCAGAGCGGCATGCGCCTGACGGCGCGCGGCAAGCGCTTCGTCGAGCGTTACCGGAAATTCCGGGTGGCGCTCGAAGCCACCGTCGACCGGCAGTTCACGAAGGTGTTCCTGCGCGCGCCACGGAGGCGCCGATCGTTCTCCGCCTGACGGGCGTCCGCGTGCGTTACCGCGACGTCGACGTGCTGGACGTCGCCGAGCTCGACGTCCGGCGTGGCGAGGTGCTCGCGATCATCGGGCCGAACGGCAGCGGGAAGTCGACGCTGCTCCGCGTGCTCGCGCTGCTCGAGCCGCCGGCCGCGGGCGAAGTGCGCGTGGACGATCGCGTCGTCGCGCCGGCGCGCGCGCTCGCCGAACGCCGCCGCATGGCGACGGTCTTCCAGCAGCCCTCGCTCGCGCGCGGCAGCGTGGAGGACAACGTCGCGCTCGGGCTTCGGTTCCGCGGCGTCGCGGCGCACGAGATCGCCGCCCGCGTCGACCGCTGGCTCGCGCGACTCCGGATCGATCACCTGCGCGATCGCTCCTCGCGCGATCTCTCGGGCGGCGAGGCCCAGCGCGTGGCGCTCGCGCGCGCGCTCGTGCTCGAGCCCGACGTGCTGCTGCTCGACGAGCCGTTCGCCGCACTCGACGCGCCGGCGCGGGCGGCGCTGATCCCGGAAGTCGGCGAGATCCTCCGCGCCGACGGCATCACCACGGTGCTCGTCACGCACGACCGTGCCGAGGCCCAGGCGCTCGCCGACCGCGTGGCGGTGCTCCTCGGTGGCCGGATCAGTCAGCTCGACGAGACCGCGCGCGTCTTCTGGGCCCCGGCGTCCGAGGAGGTCGCGCGGTTCGTGGGCGTCGAGACGATCGTCGAAGGGCAGGTGGAGAGCGCGCAGGGCGGCGTGGCGACGGTCGCGGTCGGCACGCGGCGCGTCGAGGTCGTCGCCGAGGCGTCGGCGGGCGAGCACGTCCGCGTGGCGATCCGCCCCGAGGACGTGACCCTGCTCGGCGCCGGCGAGCCGTGGCCGATCACCAGCGTCCGCAACCGGCTCGACGGCGTCGTCAGCACGGTGGTCGCCTCCACGCCGTCGGTCCGGGTGGTCGTGGATTGCGGATTCCCGCTCGTCGCCGCCCTGACGACGCGGTCCGTGAGAGAGCTGGGGCTCCGGCCGGGGGTGGCCGTCACCGCGGTCTTCAAGGCCAGCGCGGCACACCTGATTCGCTATGCCGCGGCCCGCCCTGGGTTCCTTGACACCCCCCAACGCGCGGGTCTATAACGAGCTTACCCGCAACCAGAAGTAGGGAACCGGGGGGGAGTATCGAAGAAGGACGCGCCCAAGCCAGCGACCGGGACGGTTCGCTGGCTCGTTTGTTTTCGGGACCCCGTCACCGTAGAAGGAGGCCCGCATGGATCGAGAGACGCTGATCGAGCGACTCATGGCCGAGAACGAGGAGTTCCGACGCCTCCGGCAGGAGCACCAGGAGCACGATCACGAGCTGGAGCAGCTGAAGGGAACGGCCCCGCTCTCGGCGAGTCAGCAGTGGCGGATCAGCGAGCTCAAGAAGCTGAAGCTGATGGCGAAGGACCGGATGGAGACGATCATCCGGCATTCCGCCGTCAACGCCTGACGGCCGGACTTCGTTGAGTCGAAGGCCGCGGTCGCGCCCGGGCTACCGCGGCCTTTCCCACCTCAGCCCCGACGGTAATGCCCGCATGGTGGACGTCTCCGCCAAGGCGGGGACCGCGCGCGAAGCGGTCGCGCGCGGCGTGCTGCGGATGACGCCCGCGACGCTCAAGGTGATCCGTGAAGGCAACGCGCCGAAGGGCGACGTGCTCGGTGTGGCGCGCACCGCCGGCATCCTCGCGACGAAACGGACCAGCGACCTCATTCCGCTGTGTCACCCGCTGCGGATCACGGGCGTCGACGTCTCGTTCAGCGAGAACGAGCGCCGCGGAGAGCTGACCGTCGAGGCGCGCGTGCGCACCGTCGACAAGACCGGGGTGGAGATGGAAGCGCTCACGGCGGTGAGCGTCGCGGCGCTGACCGTGTACGACATGATCAAGGCCGTGGAGAAGGGCGTGACGATCGAGCGGATCGAGCTGGTGGAGAAGGTGGGAGGCAAATCGGGCGCATGGAAGAGGCAACCGAGCGGGCGGGCGCTTGAGCGCCCGGGCGCCCGCGAGTCCAAATGAAGACAGCGCTGATTCACTCGGAGGCGTGGCGGGATTTCGACTACGGGCCGCAGCATCCGCTGCGCATGGAGCGCCTCGGGCTCACGTGGCGGTTGATGGAGGCGTTCGGCCTCACGTCGCTGCCGGGGTCGACCCTGCATCGTCCCGAGCCCGCGCCCGAGGCGGCGATCGCGCGCTATCACCATCCCGAGTACATCGCGATGCTGAAGGCGTGCAACGGCGGCGTGGTGCCGCCCGCGGCCGCGCTCTTCGGGCTGGGTCCGGGCGACAATCCGATCTTCCGCGGCGTGTGGGACTGCGCGCGCCTCGTCGGCGGAGGCTCGCTGCTCGCCGCCGATCTGATCGCGCGCGGTGAGGTGGATCGCGTGTTCCACTTCGCCGGCGGGCTCCACCACGCGGTCGACCAGCGCGCGTCCGGCTTCTGCTACGTCAACGACGCCGTGCTCGCGATCATGCGGCTGCGCGAGCGCGGGCTGCGCGTGGCCTACGTCGACATCGACGCGCATCACGGCGACGGCGTGCAGGCGGCGTTCTATCGTGATCCGAACGTGCTGACGATCTCCACGCACGAGCGCGGCGAGCGCCTCTTCCCCGGCACCGGCTTCGTCAACGAGGCGGGCGAGGGCGCGGGCGTCGGGTACTCGGTGAACCTTCCGCTCGAGGCGTACACCGACTCGGCCGTCTACCTCCCGGCCTTCGAGGAAATCGTGCCGCCGCTGCTCGACGCGTTCAAGCCGGACGTGGTCGTCGCGCAGCTCGGCGTGGACGCGCACCGCACGGATCCGCTCACCCATCTGCAGCTCGACATCCAGGGCTTCGTGGGCGCCGTGCGCCGGATCACGGAGCTCTCGCCCCAGCTCCTGGCGCTCGGCGGCGGGGGCTACGATCTCCAGAACGTCGCGCGCGGCTGGACGGCCGCGTGGGCGGCGATGAACGACGTGGAGCCGCCGAACGACCTCCCGGCGTCGTACGCGGAGACCGCGCGGTCCGCCGGCTTCCGCGCGACGACGCTGTACGACGGCCCCGTGGCAATCCCTGATGAGATTCAGGGCGCGGTGCGAGACTATGTCGGCCGCCAGCTGACGAAAGTCCGTGAAACGATCTTCCCGCACCACAGAATCTAACCGGCGGCGTCCGGGCGCCGGCGCGTCCCTCCGAGGAATCTTGATCACGTTCGAGGGCGTCGAAGGCTCCGGGAAGACGACGCAGATGGCGCGCCTGGGGCGCTGGCTCAGGGGGCGCGGTTACAAGGTCGAGCTGACCCGCGAGCCTCACGGCACCGCGCTCGGCGCCGGGGTGCGCCGTCTCTTCGAGCTCGGCCCGCGGCCGCTCGCGCAGACGTTCCTCTTCCTCGCCGCGCGCCAGCAAAACGTCGCGGAGAAGATCCGGCCGTGGCTCGCGAGCGGGCGCATCGTGCTCTGCGACCGCTACACCGACGCCACGCTCGCCTATCAAGGGTACGCGGGCGGCATCGATCCGGCCACGATCCGCGAGCTCAACGTGCGCGCGACGGGCGGCGTGCTGCCCGATCTCACGCTGCTCTTCGATCTCGACCCCGCGGAAGGCTTCCGGCGGATCGGGCGCCGCCGGCGCGATCACTTCGAGCGGCAGGCGCTCGCGTTCCACGGGCGTGTCCGGAGGGGCTACCTCGAGATCCAGCGCGCGGAGCCGAAGCGCGTGCGGATCGTCGACGCCTCGCGGACCCCCGCGGAGGTCGGCGCGCAGGCGCGCGCGATCATCGAGGAGTTCTTGCGTGCTTGAGGCACTGGCCGACCAGCCGCGCGCGGCGCAACTCCTCACGCGCGCGCTCGAGAGCGATCGCGTCGCCCACGCGTACGCCTTCATCGGTCCACCGGGAAGCGGCCGCACGTCGGCGGCGAAAGCGTTCGCCGCCGCGCTCGTCTGCGCGAAGGGCGGATGCGGGGCCTGCCGCGATTGCCGTCTGGCCGCCACAGGGCAGCATCCGGATGTCCATCTGATCGTGCCGACGCCTCCGCCGAGCAACCCGAAAGGGACGCCGCTCATCCGCCTGGATCAGATTCACGAGCTGGAGCGCAAGGCGTCGCTGCGGCCGCTGATGGCCGCGCGCAAGGTTTTCATCATCGACGACGCCGAGCGGATGACTCCCGACAGTCCGCAGGCGTTCCTCAAGACCCTCGAAGAGCCGCCGGCGCGGACGGTGATCATCATCGTGCTGCCGACGGCGCGCGCGCTGCCGGCGACCATCCTGTCGCGGTGTCAGCGTGTGCGCTTCGTGCCGCACGACGACGGCGCGGCGGCGGAGTCCGTCACCGCCGTGCTCGCGCTCCTCGAAGAGGTCCGCGCCGGGGGCGGGGAAGTGCTCCTCCGCCGGAGCCAGCGGATCGAGCGGGCAAAGGCCGAGGCCCTCGTGGACGGCCTCTGGCGCCTCGCGCGTGACCTCCTCCTCGCCGCCTCCGGAGCGCCGGCGACGCTCCTGACGGCGCCCGACCGCGGCGCCGCGATCGTCCGGGAATCCGCGCGGTGGACGACCGACGAGCTCCTCGGGGTCATCCGGCTGTGCCGGGAGGCGCGCGACGGCCTGCTGCGCAATGTCTCGCCCGGCCTTACCATGGAAGTCTTGTTGAGCCGCGTGGCCCTGCGCGCGGCCTGAGAGACGGGAAGGACGATGGACGAATATCTGATCGGGGTGCGGCTGCGCGAGCGTGCGCCCGCCGACGACTACAAGCTGGTCGACCTCTTCGCGCGCGTGGGGGATCTCGTGCTCGTCGAGACCGCGACCGAGCCGCTGGTGGGCGAGGTGCGCCGCCCGCGCCGCCCGGTCCCCGAGCACAAGCGCGATCAGCTCTACCGCCGCGTGCTTCGCCTCGCGACCGACCACGAGACGCGCGACTACCACGACCGGCGCGAGCGCGAGCAGCGCGGGATCGGCACCGCGCAGGGCCTCGCCCGCCAGCGCAACCTCGCGATGAAGGTCGTCGACGTGGAGATGCATCCCACCGCGCGCCGTGTGACCGTCTACTTCGGCGCCGACGAGCGTGTCGACTTCCGCGAGCTCGTCCGCGACCTCGCGCGCGAGTTCCGCTCGCGCGTGGAGATGCGGCAGGTCGGCGCGCGCGACACCACGCGGTTCATGGACGGCATCGGCCCGTGCGGGCGCCAGCTCTGCTGCAGCTCGCATCTGAGGAAGTTCGAGCCGATCTCCGTGAAGATGGCGAAGGCGCAGGACATGCCCCTCACGGACAACCGCTTGGTCGGCAACTGCGGCCGGCTCAAGTGCTGCCTGCTCTACGAGTTCTCGACGTACCAGGAGCTGCGCAGCTATCTGCCGCGGGTGAACACGCCCTGCCAGGCCTCGTGTGGCGGCGGCGGATGCATGACGGGCAAGGTGCGCTCGCTGCGCGTGCTCAAGCAGTCGGTGCTCGTCGGATTCCCCGACGGCACGGAGGCCGAGGTGCCGCTGGACCAGCTCACGTGGGAGGGCCGTCCGCACGTGACGCCGGAGGGGTCGCCGAACGCGTGATGGGTACGTTCTACCTCACGACCCCGATCTACTACGTGAACGACAAGCCCCACCTGGGGCACGCGTACACGACGCTCGTCGCGGACACGATGGCGCGCTACCACCGCCTCATCGGCGACGACGTCTGGCTCCTCACCGGAACCGACGAGCACGGCGACAAGGTCGCGCAGGCCGCGAACCGCGCCGGCGTGACGCCGCAGACGCTCGCCGACCAGAACTCGGCGGCGTTCCGCGAGACGTGGCGCGAGCTCGGCATCCGTTACGACGACTACATCCGCACGACCGAAGACCGTCACAAGGCCGTGGTCGTCCAGGTGCTCCAGAAGCTGTGGGACGCCGGCGAGATCTACCTCGGCCGGTACGGCGGCCACTACTGCGTCGGCTGCGAACGCTTCTACACCGAGAAGGAGATCGTCGACGGCAAGTGCCCCGACCATCTCCGCCCCCTCGAGTGGATCGAGGAGGAGAACTACTTCTTCAAGATGTCGAAGTATCAGGCGTGGCTCATCGAGCACATCGAGCGCCACCCGGACTTCGTCCGCCCCGAGCGCTATCGCAACGAGGTGCTCGGCTTCCTGCGCGATCCGCTGCAGGATCTCTCGATCAGCCGGCCGCGGCGCCGGCTCGACTGGGGCATCCCGCTGCCGTTCGACGGCGAGTACGTCACGTACGTGTGGTTCGACGCGCTGCTGAACTACGTCTCGGCGCTCGGCGGTCCCGGCGATCCGCGCTTCGAGAAGTTCTGGCCGCACGTACAGCACGTGACCGCGAAGGACATCGTGAAGGCCCACGCGATCTACTGGCCGTGCATGCTGAAGGCGGCGGGCATTCCGCTCTACCGGCACCTCAACGTGCACGGCTACTGGACGCTCGGCGGACACAAGATCTCGAAGTCCGTCGGCAACCTCGTCGAGGCGCTGGCGCTGAAGGACAAGTACGGCGTGGAGGCGGTGCGGTACTTCGTGCTGCGCGAGATGGCGTTCGGCCTCGACGCCGACTTCTCGGAAGAAGCGCTCGTCGGCCGGCTCAACGCCGACCTCGCGAACGATCTCGGCAACCTCGTCTCGCGCGCGACGACGCTGATCGTGAACCTCGCGGGCGGCAAGGTCCCGGCGGACGAGGGCGCCGCGCCGGACGAGACAGGCGAGCTGGGCCGGACCTTCGAGCGCGCCACGGCCGAGGCCGGCCGCGCCATGGAGGAGTTCGCGTCGCACCGGGCGCTCGCGGCGTACTGGGAGTTCATCGGCGCCGTGAACCGCTTCGTGGACACCACGCAACCCTGGTCGCTGGCGAAGCGCCAGGACCAGCGCGCGAAGCTGGACACGGTCCTGCACGCGCTCGCGGAGTCTCTGCGCCTCCTCGGGATCGTGCTCTCCCCGTTCCTCCCCGAAGCCACGGCGAAGATCCGCGCGGGCCTCGGCCAGACGGGCGAGCCGAAGCTCGCGGACGCCCGATGGGGCCTGATCCAGGCCGGCACGCCCGTGACGAAGGTGTCGGGCCTCTTCCCGCGGATCGACGAGAAGAAGGCGCCGCAAACTCCGGCGGTCACGGCGAAGACCGTCGGCGAGGATGCCGCGAAGATCTCGATCGACGAGTTCGGCAAGGTGGAGCTGCGCATCGCCGAGGTGCTGGCGTGCGCGCCGGTGCCCAAGTCGAAGAAGCTGCTGAAGCTCACCGTGAGCCTCGGCACCGAGGAGCGCACGATCGTCAGCGGGATCGCGGAGCACTACGCGCCGGGGGACCTCGTCGGCAAGAAGGTCGTCGTGGTGGCGAACCTCGCGCCCGCAAAGCTGATGGGCATCGAGTCGAACGGCATGGTGCTGTCCGGCGAGATCGACGGCAAGCTCGCCGTGCTCACGCTCGACCGCGACCTCGGCTCCGGCGCGAAGGTGAAATGAGCCCGCTCTCCGCCGAGCTGGAGGGGTACGTGTCGACGATCGTGGCCGCGGCCGAGCGGGACGACTCGATCGCGCGCGTGCTGCGTGAGATCTGCGCGCTCGACGGCGCCGTGCGCGGCGGCGCGCTGGACCTGGTCGGCGGCTATCTCCGCGGCGCGGGCCGGGACGTCATGCAGTGCCTCGACGCGCTCAGACGCGACGAGATCGTGCGCCGCATCGCCGAGCGCCTGGGCCCGCCCGGGTGAGCCCCGCGCTCCGGTGGCTTCGCCGCTGGGGCATCTCCTTCGCGTCGCTGACCGGCGGCCTCCTCACGCTGTTCGTCTTCCGTCGCGGACTGCCTCACGTCGCCTGGATCATCGGCTACCTGCTGATCCTCTGGCTGCTGTTCGCGCTGCTCGCGCAGGCGCGCCAGGCGCATCGCTTCGTCCGCACCGCCGTCGACTACACGGTCCAGACGCTGTACCACGGGCTCCTGCTGTTCGTGCTGCCGGCGTACTACGCGGCGTCCACGCTCACGTCCGTGAACATGCTGTTCGTCGCGGTGCTCGTGCTCCTGGTGCTGCTCGCGACGTTCGACCCCTGGTACAACGCGCTCGTCCATCCGCGGCCCTGGCTCGGCGCCCTCTTTTTCGTCGTCTCGATCTTCGCCGCGCTCAACGTCGCGCTGCCGCTCCTCGGCGTCCGGCCGTACGTCGCGCTGCTGCTGAGCGCGTGGACCTCGGTGATGGCGATCACGCCCGCGGTGCGCCGCTGGTTCGACTGGCCGTGGTCGTCGGCGGGGCTCGCCACGAGCGCCGCGGGCATCGTCGCCGCGCTCGTCGTCGGCATCGGCTGCATCGTCATCCCGCCCGCCCCGCTGTTCGTCGCGCGCGCGGACATCCGCTGGAGCGTGGGCACGATCGATTCGCTCGAGCCGGTGAGCGACGCCATTCGCGTCGCCGAGCTGCGCCAGCGCGGGCTCACGGCGTTCACCGCGATCTACGCCCCGGCGGGCCTGCGCCAGCCCGTCGCGCACGTGTGGAAGCACGACGGGCGCGTGATGGACGTGGTGAGCTTCTCCGCGGTGGCGGGCGGACGGCGCGAGGGGTATCGCACGTGGTCGCGCAAGACCGCGTTCCCGGCGAATCCCGTGGGACGCTGGTCCGTGGACGTGATGACGACGTCGGGGCAGCTCATCGGCCGGCTCTCGTTCCGGGTCGTGGCGTGACGCCCGGCCGGCTCCCGGTGATCCTCCTCGCGCTCGCGGCCGTCGCCGCGTGCGCGTCGGTCGAGCCCCGTGCGGCGACGAGCCGTCACGTGGTCCTGATCTCCATCGACGCGCTCCGTCCCGAGTTCTACCTGGACCCCGCGTGGAACGCGCCGACCCTGCGCGCGCTCGCGGCGGAGGGCAGCCATGCGCGCGCCGCCGAGGGCGTCTTTCCGACCGTGACGTACCCGAGCCACGCGAGCATCGTGACCGGTGTGCGGCCGATGCGTCACGGCATCGGCTCGAACACCGTGCCGCGTGCCGACGGCGCATACCGCTGGTACGAGCGGGAGGCGGATCTTCGCGCGCCGCCGCTGTGGGCATGGACACGCGCCGCGGGACTCACGGCCGCCGGCGTCGCGTGGCCGTCGATCATCGGCGGCGCGCTCGAGTGGATCGTCGCGGAACGCGATTACTGGGCGCGCAAGGATCCGGTCGCGGACCTGACCGCGGCGTCGACGCCCGGGCTCTTCGAGCGCCTCGGCGTGACACCCGATCCCGCGGTGTTCAGGAACGTCGCGCGGTGGGACGACTTCCTTGGCGCGATCGCGACCGGCCTCGTGCAGCGCGAGCGGCCCAATCTCCTGCTCGTGCACTTCGCGCAGGCCGATCTCGTCCAGCACCAGGGTGGACGTGACGCGCTCGGCCTCCCGGATGCGGTCGCGCGGATCGACGGGCACGTGGCGGCGCTGCGCCGCGCCGTCGACGCGGCCGGCATCAGCGCGCGGACGACGATCGTCGTCACGGGGGATCACGGCTTTCAGGACGTCCGGGAGTACGTCTATCCGAACCACGCGCTCGTGCAGGCGGGCCTCCGAGGTTGTCCGCGCCCCGGCCCGTGGCGGGCGACGTTCGAAGCCTCCGGCGGCGGCGGCGCCGTCTATGTCTACGCCCGTGACGATCGCGAGACGATGGCGCGCGTGGAAGACATCCTGCGCCGCGCGGCCGGCGGACGCTACGTCGTGCTCACGCGCGCGGAGCTCGACGCCCTCGGCGCGTTGCCGGGCGCCGTACTCGGCCTCGAAGCGGCGCCGGGCTGGGCGCTCGGCACCTCGTGCGACAGGTTCACCGAGCCCGCGAACCCTCGGGCGGTGGGGACGCACGGGTTTCTCCCCACGCGCCCGTCGATGGCGACGGGCTTCATCGCCGCCGGCGCGGGCATCCGGCGCGGCGTCGTCCTCGATCGCATCCGTCTCATCGACATCGCGCCGACGCTCGCGCGTCTGCTCGGCGTGTCCGCGCCGCCGGTCGAGGGGAGAGTGCTGGAGGACATCCTCGAGTGATCGCCGATCTGTTCGACACGCACGCGCACCTGCACGACGAGAAGTTCGCGGCCGATCGCGACGAGGTTTTGCGCCGCGCGCGCGAGGCCGGCGTGCGGCGGATGGTCACGATCGGCACCGATGCCGACACGTCGCGCGACGCGGTGGCGCTCGCCGAGCGCGAGCCGGATATCTGGGCGACCGTGGGTCTGCATCCGCACGACGCGCACGCCGGCGACGACGCGCTCTTCGCCGAGCTGCAGCGCCTCGCCGCGTCCCCGCGCGTCGTGGCGCTCGGTGAGATGGGCCTCGATTTCCACTTCGACGTCTCGCCGCGGCCGGTGCAGGAGGCGGCGCTCAGGCGTCAGCTCGCGCTCGCGCGTGCGCTCGGCAAGCCCGTGGCGCTCCACTGTCGCGAGGCGCACGCCACGATGCTCCCGATCCTGGAGGAGGCGCGCGTGCGCGAGGTCGGCGGCATCATGCATTGCTTCGACGGCGACGTGGAGATCGCGCGGCGCTGTCTCGACCTCGGCTTGCTGATCTCGCTCGCGGGCCCGGTGACCTATCCGAAGCCCCGCGAGCTGCCCGCGGTCGCGCGCTTCGTTCCGGCCGACCGGCTCGTCGTCGAGACCGACTGCCCGTACCTGCCGCCGCAGCCGTACCGTGGCAAGCGGAACGAGCCCGCGTACATCGCGATCACCGCGGCGCGCGTCGCCGACCTGCGCAAGGAGTCGCTCGAGGAGCTGGCGCCGCGCATGGCCGAGAACGCGCGGCGGCTGTTCGGAATCCCCTGAGATGGGCCTGCGCGAGGTCGGCTTCTACGTGCGCGGCCGGGTCAACAGCGGGCTCGCGCGCGCGCTGAACGCGCGGCGCGCGTCGGTGCCGCCGGCGCCCGTCGCGACGGTCGACGACGTGATCCGCGGCGACGACACCCCGCTCGCGCTGTCGCGGCTGCTCGAGGGCCGCGACGACCTCGCGCGCGAGGCCGCCGTCGCGCGGTTCCTCACCGCGCGCGGCATCCCGTTCGCGACGCACCGGTTCGAGACGTTCGAGGGACGCGGCGAGAACTTCGCGGTGGACGTGGGCTCGGGCGACCGCGTGCTCGTGCTCGTCGCCCATCACGATGCCGTGCCGGGCAGCCCCGGCGCCAACGACAACGCCGCCGCCGTCGGCATCCTGCTGCATCTGATCGGCCGCGCGGCGGCGCGCGTGCCGCCGTCGCTCCGCGTGCGGTTCCTCTTCCCCGCGTGCGAGGAGCGCGGCTACCTCGGCGCGCGCGCCTACGTCCGCGACGTCGCGCTCACCGGTGTCGCCGGCGTGCTCAGCCTCGAGCTGTGCGGGATCGGTGACAGCCTCGCGGTGTGGGACGCGGGCGAGGAGACACCGTTTCTCCGGACCGTGGGCGGCGCGCTCGACGATCTCGGGCTGCGTCGCGACGAGAGCTGGCACCAGGTGGGACGGATCCCGGTCTTCGGCAGCGACCATCGCGCGTTCGCCGCCGCCGGCGTGCCCGCGTACGGCTTCACGGTCGTGCCCGCCCAGGAAGCGAATGCGCTCCGCGCGTTCGTGCTGAGTCCCGTGCGCAGCGCGCTCATGCACGCGGTGCGGCGCCCGGCGCCGTTCGACACGTATCACACGCCGGGAGACAGCGGGGCGACGCTCGACCCGCGCGCGCTCGATCTTGTCGCGCGCGCGCTCGAGGCGGTGATCAGCTCGGCCCGCTGACCGGCGGTGGACGCCTGCGGACGATGCGCGTCAGCAGCAGCGTGGCGCGCGCCACGTGCTCCTTCGCGACGAGGATCGCGACCTCGCCCTGCGCGCCGACCGTGAACGGATGCACGGAGTGCGCGAGCCGTGAGCGCAGGAGCGTCGGGATACCCTCGCTCTCGAAGAGGCTCTTCACGACCATTGCCTCGCCCTGGTCGCACCGCCGCATCTCGATGAGCGCGTCGTCGCCACTCATCAGCAGTTGCGGCACCGGATCACGGAGACGGGTCGGGTCCAGAACGGGTCCCACGCGAGCTGCGCCTGGTTGAGCGCGCGGCGCGTCTCCGCGAGCTCGCGCGACCATTCCGCCGCGTAGTCGAGGCTCGCGATGAGATACGTGCGCCCGGCGTCGCCGAGCGGCGCGGCGCGCAGGAGCGCGAGCGCCTGATCGACGAGCGCGGCGAAGCGCGGGTCGAGCGGCATCGCGCGCAAGGCGGTGAGCGACTCCTGCGCCCTGGCGTCGTCGCGCTTGCGCACGTAGGCGAGCGCCAGATAGAGCCGGGCGGCCGCCTGTTCGGGAGCCCGCGCCACCGCGTCGCTCAGCGCGGCGGTCGCGTCGTCGTACGCGCCGAGCCGGTATTTCGCGATGCCGAGGCCGATCAGCGCGTCGAGGCGCTCCGGTTCTTCGGCGAGCGCCTTTTCGAACTGCGCGACCGCGTCCGCCGGCCGTCCCGCCCGCAGCGCCTCGCGCCCGACCGCGGTCGGCGTCGTCGCGCAGCCCGCCGCCGCGAGCAGGGTCACGAGCACGAGCGCGAATGTCCCTCGATGGCGCCACGTCATGGACAACTCCTTCGGAGAACTCTCAAGAGGATTATAGTCACCAGGAAAGGAGACAGCGCCCATGGCGGACATCCAGTACTTCAGCGGGCTTCCCGAAGTGGGCGTCGTCCCGCGCGCGCCGCACGCCGGTCCGCTCCTCCAGCACGTGTACGAGCAGGAGCACGGGCGCGGCGGCTTCAGCGGCAAGGTGACGCACACGTATCACCTCTATCCGCCGACGAACTGGCTCCCGGGCGAGACGCGTCACCTCGAGGCCTGGGCGCCGCGCTGGGAATCGCCGCTCAGACCGCTCGGCGGCATCCACCACGCGCTCGGGGTCGCGCCCCAGGAGATCACCGACGTCTACCGCGGGATGGCGCGCCTCGTCGCCAACGCGACGTGCACGATGAACGTGACGGCGCCCCGCGCGCCGATGGAGTACTTCTTCGAGCACCACTCCGCCTCGATGATCTTCTTCGTCCACGAGGGCGGCGGCACGCTCGAGACGACGTTCGGGCCGATCGCCTACGGCAAGGGCGACTTCCTCATCATCCCGAAGGGCGTGATGCACCGCTTCGACCTGGCGCCGGGCCCGCAGTACTACTGGATGTACGAGTCGTTCGCGGGCGATCCGGAGAAGTCCGAGGCGCCGACGACCGGGCGGTTCCTCACGCACTCGCAGAGCGACTACAAGTTCCCGCGGTCGCTCGCGACGGTCAACGAGTCCGGACGCTTCGAGGTGATCTCGAAGACGGACGACGCGTACACGCGGCGCGTGCACCCGACGCATCCGTTCGACGTCATCGGCTGGCGCGGCGACTACCTGCCGTACAAGTTCGCGGTCGAGGACGTGCGCCCGCTCGTCGCCGATCGCTCGCACGTGCCGCCGTCGGGTCACACGATCTTCAAGCTCCCCGGCTGCTACCTCTGCATCTTCACCGTGCGCTCGGTGGAGAAGGAAGGCATGTGGCTGCCGTTCTTCCACCGCAACCTCGACTACTGCGAGACGCTCGGCTACCACTTCGGCGACTTCTTCAGCCAGGGCCGGCGCGCGATCGTCGGGCCGGGCATGGTCACGGTGCATCCCGTCGGCTTGCCGCACGGCCCGAAGCCGTCGGCGCTCGAGGCGTTCATGAGCGGCCGCCGCGGGGAGATCCACGACGAGGTCGCGGTGATGGCGGACTTTGCGAACCCCACGCGGATCTCGGAGTTTGCGCTCGGCCTGAGCCACCCGGACTACATGAGCGCGTGGTCGGGATACACGGCGTCCCCGAAGTTCGCGTACGACCCCGCCCGCCTCGACGACGTCCGCGCGATCGCGGAGCGCCTGGCCGGCGCGCGCGACGGGCTCCGGCCCAAGGGCGAATGAGCACTCGCGAAGGGCGCGCATTCACTGCGCGCCCGGAGCGTGGGGGGCTTGGGGGGCGCCCGGAGCCCCCCAACTCATGACCGTCATCACCCTCGCCTGTCCGTGCGGCGAAGTCTACGAGCTGAAGCCCGAGTACGCGGGCCGGCTCCTCGAATGCCCGGTGTGCGCGCGCCACCTGCGCGCGGGCCGTCGCCCGGACACGCCGCGCCTGCCGCAACCCGACACGGATCCGGCGTTCGATCGCGACGTCTTCCTGCTCCGCGAGCGCGTGCTCACGATCACCTCGAAGTACGAGGTGTGGGCCGAGGACGGCACGCCGGTTCTCTACGTCGAGCGTCCGACCTATCCCGTCCGCACGGTCCTCGCCTATCTGGTCGGCGCGATGGCGGCCTCGGTCGTTCTCGGATGGGTGCCGGGGGCGGGCGGCAACCAGGCCGTGGACGCGCTCGCTTCCCTGGTCGGCTACGGGCTCGCGCTCGCCACGCTGGTGCTCGTGTCGATGTCGGTGCGGCCGCGGCGGCACGTCACCATCTACCGCGACGACTCGCGCGCCGAGGTCGTGATGCGCGTGCTGCAGGACCAGCGCATCGCGTTCCTGGTGCGGACCTACACGGTGACCTCGCGCGACGGCGCGCTGCTCGCGCGCCTGAGCAAGAACTACGCGCACAACGTGATCCGCAAGCGGTGGCGGATCGAGGACCCGCCGGGGCATCTCGCCGCGCTCGCCATCGAAGATTCCGTCGTGCTGTCGCTGATGCGGCGCGTGCTCGGTACCTTCTTCGGGCTGCTGCGGACGAACTTCGTGTTCCAGACCGTCGACGGCACCGAGCTCGGCGAGTTCAACCGGAAATTCACGCTGTTCGACCGGTACGTCCTCGACCTCACCACCGACGCCGAGCGGACGCTCGACCGGCGCGTCGCGCTCGCCGCCGGCATCATGCTCGACACGGGGGAGCGCCGCTGAGCGAGCCCGAGCGTGCGCTGCGCATCACGCCGGAGATGCTCATCCGGCGGCGCGTCGACTTCGAGCGGCGCATGCGGCGGCTGCCGCCGCTGACCCTCGCCATTGTCGGCGTGCTCGCGGCGATCTTCCTCGTCGAGGTCGGGCTCGAAGTGCTCGATTCGCCGGAGGCGTTGCTCCTCGCCGGCGCGCTGGCGCGCGAGGCCGTGCTGGCGGGCGAGTGGTGGCGGGTCGTCACCGCGATCTTCCTGCACGGAGGGGTCGATCACATCGTCGGCAACGCGGTGGCGCTGTTCGTCCTCGGCATGGTGTGCGAGCACGCCTTCGGCCGCGTGCAGTTCGCGTTTCTCTTCGTCGCGAGCGGCATCGCGGGCAGCATCGTCAGCACGCTCTCGAGCCCGGGGCCGTCCGTCGGCGCGTCGGGCGCGATCTTCGGCCTGCAGGGCGCGGCGATCGTGCTCTTCCGCGTGCACCGCGAGCGGCTCCTGGTGCGCGACCGCCGCATCGGGCTCGTGCTGATCGTGTGGGCGGTCTACTCGATCGCGCAGGGCGTGGTGACGCCGTACATCGACAACGGCGCGCATCTCGGCGGACTGCTCGGCGGCATCCTCATCGCCCGGCGCCTGCATCCGGTGGTGCTCGAGCCCCCGCCGGACCAGGTGCGCGTGCGGATCCGCCGTCAGGGATGGGCGACGCTCGCGGTGCTCGTCGCCGCCGCGGTCGGCTGGCTGCTGCGCTAGGCGCGCCTACTCGATGATCCGGTCGGCCCGCAGCAACAGGGCCGGCGGAATCGTCAGCCCGATCGCCCTGGCGGCCCTGACGTTGATGACGGTCTCGAAGGTCGTCGGGAGTCCCACCGGCAAGTCGGCGGGCCTGGCGCCCTTCAGGACCCTGTCGACGTAGCTCGCGATCTGACGCCAGGACTCGCGGAGGTTCGGACCGTACGTCATCACGTTGCCCGCGTCCGCGAACTCCGCCCATCCGGAGATCGCGGGAATGCGGCGGCGCGACGCGAACTCGGCGACGGCGCCCGCCTGCGCGACGATCAGGACGTCCGGAAACGCGACGATGGCTTCGGCGCGCTCGCGCACGATCGCCTCGAACACCGCCTCGAAATCGGCAGGCCGTGCGACGCGCAGGTACTGCACCGTCATCCCGAGCCGCTGGGCCGCGGCCCTCGACTCGCGCAGCTCGGTCTGCTCGCCGGCGTGACTCGGGTTCGCGAGGATCGCAACGCGTGAGACGCCGGGGATCGCGTCCTTGAGCAGCTCGAGGCGTTTGCCCACGAGCTCGAAGCCGAGGAACGTCATGCCCGTGAGCGTCCCGCCCGGCTTCGCGAGGCTGGCGACGAACCCGGCCTCCACGGGGTCGCCGCTGAACCCGAACACCACGGGGATCGTTCCGGCCGCGGCGCGGACGCCGAAGATCATCGGGCCCTGCGCCACGACGACGTCCGGCTTCCACGTCACCAATCCCAGCGTGAGCTCACGCGCCTCGCCGCTCGCTCCCCAGCGCGTTTCGAGGACGAACGTCCGGCCTTCGACCCATCCCCGATCCCGCAATCCCTGACGGAACGCATCGAGGAAGGCCGATGTGCTCGGCCGTGGCCCCGATCCCACCCAGCCGATACGCGCGATCTTCGTCGCGCTCTGCGCCTCGCCCGTGGTCGGCGCGATGATCGAGGCGGCGAGTGCCGCGAGGAAGGCGCGGCGGCTGAGCGTCATCGGCACGCCCGTAGCCGACCGATCGCGCGGGCGCAACCGGGCGTCAGCCGGCGCGGCGCGCGAGCAGGATCGCGAGCGGGAACAGGACCGCGAGTGACAGCAACGCGTTGACGGTGAACGCGAGCGACACGCCGACGCTGGCGGTCAGGAATCCGATGAACAGCGTCCCGAACGGTCCCGTGCCGATGCAGGCGGACAGGATCCCCATCACGCCGCCGCGCGAGTGCTCGGGGGAGCCGAGCAGCACGAGCGTGCTCTGCATCGCCGCGAACGCCGACTCGGCCACGCCCATCAGCACGAGGAGCGCGAGGCACAGGGCGAGCCACGGCGACGCGGACAGCCCCACGAGCAGCAGCGGGCCGGTGACGATCGCGCCCGCGAAGAGCGCGCGGTGGGAGAAGTCGCCGCGGTGCGAGGCGATCACCAGCGCGCCCGCGAGCGCGCCGAAGCCGTCGGCCGCGAACAGCGCGCCGAGCACGACGGGGCCGACGAGCAGCACGTCGCGCGCGAAGACCGGCAGCATGTGCTGGTACGGGAAGAACAGCACGTTGATCGCGATCGTCGCGAGCAGCGTGGCGCGCACCGTGGCGCTCCGCCACGCCACGCGCAGGCCGATCGCGAGGCTCGTCAGGATCGGCCTCGACTGCGCACGGCCCGGGCCGCCGAGCCGGCCGCGAATGCCCGTCACGACGACCAGCCCGGCCAGGTAGACGAACGCGATCACGCCGAAGCATCCGCCGGCCCCGAGGCGTGCGAGACAGACGCCGGCGGCGAGCGGCCCGAGGATCTTCGCGCACTGCATGGACACCGTCTCGAGCGACACCGCCTGCGCGACGCGGCCTGCGCCGAGGATCGTGTAGAGCGCCGTCCGGCGCGCGGGAAAGTCGAACGCCCACAACGCGCCGAAGACCATCTCGAGGCCGACGAGGGCGCCGTAGGTGCCCGCGCCGCTCGCGAAGAGCGTCGCGAGCGCCAGCGCCGTCACGAGACCGATCGTCTGCGTGAGCACCAGCACGCGCCCGCGCGGCACGCGGTCCGCGATGATCCCGCCGAAGGGTCCGACGAGCATCATCGGCAGGGACCGCGCGAACGCCGCGAGGCCCACCATGAACGGCGAGCCCGTGAGCTGGAGCGCCAGCCACCCGAGCGTCACCATGTCCATCCAGCGTGCGGCGTTGAGGAGGAAGCCGGAGACCCAGAGCCGGCGGTAGGTCGGCTCGCGCAGGAGGTCGGCGGCGCTCATCGCGCGCCGGCGTCTTCGAGCACCCTCACCATCTCGGCATAGCCTCGCGCCCGCGCCAGCGCGAGCGGCGTGCGACCGTCGCGATCGGCGAGGTCGAGCCTCGCACCGGCCCGGACGAGCGCGCGCAAGGGCTGGGTGTGCCGCGCGCCGCCGTCGCCGAGCACGATGGATTCGATGAGCGCGGTCCACCCGAGGTTGTTCACGTGGTCGAGCGGGGCGCCCGCGCGGATCAGCGCGCGTACGACGTCGGCGTGGCCGAGGTGCGCCGCGGCGATCAGCGCGGTGCCGTCGTACCGGCTCGTGACGTTGGTGGCGCGAGCGCCGAGCGCGAGCGCGACCTCGAGCGTGCGGAGGTCGTTCGCCACGGCCGCAATCGTGACGATGTCGTAGCGATCGTGCTCGAGCGCGTTCGCATCGGCGCCCGCACGGACGAGCGCGCGCATGGCGTCGTGGTGCCCGCCGTATGCCGCGACGTGCAGCGGCGTGCGTCCGTATCCGTCGCGAACGTCCACGGGCGCGCCGGCCGCGAGGAGCCGTCCGATCTCCCGCGTGTCGCCGCGCGCCGCCGCGCCGAGGAGCCCGGAGTATGCGCCCGCCTCGGCGGCGGACGGCGGGCGTTGCGCCAGCGCCGGCGGTGGCGGCGTCGCGAGGCCGGCGGCGCACAGGAGAACGGCGACGTGCGGTCTCAGAGGTCGCGCGCGGCAGGCAGACCGGGGAGCGAGACCGCGGCGCGGACAGCGCGGACGATGGCGCGCGCGACGGCCTCGGCGGCGGCGAG